>NZ_VFWW01000006.1:0-438833 GCF_006442955.1 Mesorhizobium sp. B1-1-1 | reverse complement strand
GGCCCGGGGCGGGTGGGGACTCGACCGGGTTTCTCCTTAGGCGCATCGCGTTGATGCGTAGCGCCTGGTCTCTGGTTCACGCGTGCCGGATCGACGCCTTCAGCGGACGCTGGCGACCGCGTCGGCGCGGCCGTCGTTGATCGTCACCCAGACGCCGGAATTGGTATCCGACTGTCGCTTGAGGTAGGTGTAGTCGGTGTCCGTCCAGGACAGGACCTTGGTTTCCAGATTGTCGAGGATGAATTCGCCGAGGCTGGTGCGCACGGTCAGCACCGCGTGGCCGTCACCGTTCGGCTGGCGCGCGACCGTCATCAACAGGTTGCCGGCCGGAACGCCGGCGTCCATCAGCTCGCGGCGCTTTTCCAGCGCGTAGTCCTCGCAATCGCCATAGCCATTGTCGGGATAGGCCCAATATTCCTCGACGCCGTTGTTTTCCATGTCGGTGCGCGGCTTGACGCGGGTATTGACCGAATTGTTGATGCTGAGGATCGTCGCCCACAGCTTGCGGGTCAGTTCGACCGGCGCCCCCTTGGGTGTCCGCTCGCTGCATTCGCCCGGTATGCGCTGGCAGAATTCATAGTGT
The DNA here is from genome assembly GCF_006442955.1 of Mesorhizobium sp. B1-1-1. Taxonomy (NCBI): domain Bacteria; kingdom Pseudomonadati; phylum Pseudomonadota; class Alphaproteobacteria; order Hyphomicrobiales; family Phyllobacteriaceae; genus Mesorhizobium; species Mesorhizobium sp. B1-1-1. The sequence goes on along the minus strand of NZ_VFWW01000006.1, from coordinate 438,250 downwards.
CCGACAGGCTGTGTGGTGCGGCCGCCGGTGTGCATATAGGCCGGTCCCGCGGCATATGCTGATCCCCAAGCGGAAAGCTGCATCGCCATTGCCATCAGCAACAGCTTGCCTCTCGTTTTCTTCATTGTTTTTGTCTCCCCGTTCGAGGGAGACATTGCCACAGGTGGATTTATTCGACGCAAAAGCGCGCAGTAGATATTGAGTAAAACGTCCCTCGAATAGGTATCAAATTTGAAACTTTTGAGTGGTCAATCGTTGTCGTGAAATACAAAAAACCGGCCGCGAGGCCGGTTTTGATCTGGACGCTGTTGGGCCTTGTCAGGCGCGCGGCGTGTTGAATTCCGAATCGAGCGTCTCAGGCCGCTGGATGACGGCGAATTCGATGGCGACGCCATCCTCGAAATGACGCACGATCTGTCCGCGCATGGTGCCGAGCATGACCTGGACGCCGATCGCCGGCTTGACATCGATCTCGATCGCGGCGCCGGAGAGCGACAGGTCGATGATGCGGCACTGGTACTGACGCCCGTCGGTGAGCTGCAGGATGCTGGTCGGGTTGCGGGGGGCGACGCGCTCGTGGCGGCGGTCTTCCGGCAGATCGAGCTCGTGCTTGTTGGCGAGCCACGTCAATTGCGCGGCGAGCTTGTCCTTCTTGCGGTCCGACGCAATCACCGTCATTGCGAAACCGTCCTGCAAGGTGCGGGTGACGACGCCTTCTATGCGGCCGATATGGTCGATATAGGCGATGACCTTTTCACCGGGCATGCCGATGCGGTCAGTGCGAAACGCGACGTTACCCGGCGACATATCGACGACCTGGCAAGGATGTTCGGTGCGGTCTTCCAGCATGAAGCGCCCGTATATCTTGACCCGGACGCGCTGAAAGTTACGTCTCTCAGCTTGGGACGGCGCGTAGTCGACCGCCGCTAACCTCATGACTGCCTACACCCCATTTGGCATCCCCGCGCGCCGATGTCAGGGACTTCATCCCAGAACTACAGCAAAGCGGGTTAACAAAGGGGAAAAACGGGCAGGCGGGGCTGTAGGATCGTCAACTATTCCTCGCGCCCGCCATCGAAGACGACGAGGTGGCGGATGCGGCGCGCTCGGCCGAGCGCGGAGATGGTTTCGGGCGCCTCCAGTTCGGCGGGAACAAGCGAGGGAACGTCGATCGCCGGCCGGCTCGCCAGCAACTCTTTTTCGGGATCGATGACACGGATCGAATCGATCAACGCGTCCGTGAGCGGGTCGGCGCCCAGCCAGAACGGCTTCTCCACAGCGCTGATCACGCCAAGGCAACGCGGGTTTTCGACGCCGCCATCCAGCGGCAAGGCAAGCAGTTCGAACTTGTTGGAACGGCCGTTGCGGCTGAAGCCCTCGAACATGATCAGCACGACGGATTTCTGGTCGAACACGCCATGGATCAGCTTCGAGACCAGCCGCTGGTCCTTCTCGCGCCACAGCGAGGGAAAGGAGAACCCCTTGAGTTCGCGGCCATAGGAGGCGCAGAGCCTTGTGCCGGCCAGCCGGAACACCGCTTGCCCGCGCGTGTCCCTTTCCAGGATGAAGGTGTCGGCCAGCAGCGACTTGATATCGGCCGGCTCCACTTCCGAGCGCTTCGGGGCAGGGCGTCCATCACGCAAGCGGTTCCAATACTGGAACAGCGTGATCGATCCGTTCTGGTTCATGCTAAGCAGCTCCGCGCATTCTGTCGTCTGATGTCCCATCGGTGAACAGAAGGGCGCCCTCCGATGACCTACATGCGTTGCGGAGCAGGAAGCGTGCCAGCGTCGTTAACACTTGTTCACGGGTCGGGGCCGTTAAGGTTAACAAGTGGTTTACGTTGCGCCCGGTCGAGCCGCGTGGCACACAAAAACCACTCCAGAAGCGGTCGTTTCGCGACGATCGGCAGCACTTCAGTCAAGAGTTCGGGGGAACAGGGGACTCGACAGCCGTTCAAGGGAAACCTTGGACGGCTTTCTTTTGATTCGGCACTTTTGATTCGCGCTCGGCGATTCGCCCTTTGTGGTCCGGCGGGCAGTGGTCTAGATGCTCGCAACAACGAATCCTGGACCGAGTGCTAGTGCACATGAGTGAACCTGTAAGCCCACCGGAAATAGAACAGGCGGATCGCGAGCCCGAGCCGCGTCGCGAGCCGATCTTCAACCTGCCGCCGATCGTGCTGGCGGTGATCGCCATTTGCGTGGCCATCTACCTGTTGCAGCAATACGTGCTGAGTGATGCTCAGCAAATGACACTGCTTTACGACGGAGCCTTCATCCCTGTCCTCTACACTGGCCAATACGGCTTCGACTGGTTCCTGTTCACGCGGCCCTTCACCTATGCCTTCATGCATGGTGGATTTGCCCATATCGCCATCAACATGGTCTGGCTCGCTGCCTTTGGCTCGCCGCTGGCCAATCGGCTCGGAGCCTTCTGGTTCGCGTTGTTCTTCGCCGCGACGGGACTGGCTTCAGTGGCGCTTTTCTGGGCCATGCATCCATATGGCGAAGCGCCGCTGGTCGGCGCTTCCGGTGCGATATCGGGCATGATGGGAGCGGCGGCACGCTTTGGCTTCCGTACGGATCGTTCGGCGGGCAAAGCCGCTTTCGCCGGCCCCGTGCTGCCGATCGCAATGGTGCTGCGCTCGCGTGGCGTGATGATCTTCCTTGCCGTTTGGATGGTGATCAACCTTGTGACCGGCCTTGTCGGCTTCGCCCCCGGGGTCGACAGCCAGATCGCCTGGGAGGCTCACATTGGCGGCTTTGTCGCCGGCTTCTTCAGCTTGCGCTGGTTCGACAGGCGCTGGCAGCCGCTCGACTGGGAGACGACCGACCACCGCACTTGAAATGCAACCGATCGCGGCGCACGATGTTCACTCTTACGTGAAAGCCGGTCACGGCAGGAACCGGTTGGCAGAGTAGAGGAGGACGCCATGACGGTTAAGGCCATTCTCGAGCAAAAAGGCCACGACGTGTTGACGCTCGGGCCGAACGAAAAACTGAGCGAAGCCATCCGTATCCTTGCCGAACACAGGATCGGGGCGTTGGTCATCACCAATGGAGACCGCAAGATCGTCGGCATCCTGTCCGAGCGCGACATCGTGCGCGTCGTCGCCAGGGAAGGCGCTGCCGCGCTCGACATAGCCGTTCGTTCCGCGATGACGCCGAAAGTGAAGATCTGCAACGAGAACCACACCGTCAACGAGGTGATGGAGATCATGACCCGGGGCCGCTTCCGCCATCTTCCGGTGGAAAAGGACGGCATGCTCGACGGCATCGTGTCGATCGGTGACGTGGTCAAGCGTCGTATCGAGGATGTCGAGCGCGAGGCTGAGGAAATCCGCGCCTATATCGCTACCGCCTGAGCGGCAAGCAACCGCCGGCCGCGCAAACGGTCGGCGGGGCGATAGTTACCTGTTGTCGAGTTCGGAGCGGACGAGTTGGAGCCCGCGCCGCGTGATGCGGTAGGGGCCGCCGCCCGACGACGAAACCGCCTTCTTGCGCTTCAGCTCCCGAAACAGGTCGAGATCGACGTCGGGGTAGTGCCAGCCGTCGCGGGTCAGGCATTTGACGGAGGCGATCCGTTTCTTCTCACTTTTTTCGATCTCAATGCGTCCGCCCTGCGCGAGCAGGTGCAGAACGCGTTGTTCAATACGCGAAATATCCATGGGAGAGTTTCCGGGAAAACAACAAAAGCCGCCGCCGCGAAGCTTCGCGGCGCGGGGTTTCAGGTTTTCTGCCCTGCCTCGCTACAAGGTCAGGGCCTTACCGGGACTGAGCGTAAGTGGACATCCACTCTCCATTGGGATGGATGGCCTATAGGCGAAAGCGGCGGAAAAGGCCAGCGGGCGGCTTTACGCTTGTCTCGCGATGCGGTTTGCACTAGCGAATGACTTTAATTTTTAACGTGAAACTCACGTCCGAACGTGAGTTCGATCCCCGTAATTCGCAGGCTACCATGAGCATCATCGACACCCGCACGCCCGACGCGAAACGCCTTATCCCCGGCGCCACCGGCGACTGGGAAATCATCATCGGGCTCGAGGTCCATGCGCAGGTGACATCGGAAGCAAAACTCTTTTCCGGCGCTTCGACGTCGTTCGGCGCTGCCCCCAACGCCAATGTCAGCCTGGTCGATGCGGCAATGCCCGGCATGCTCCCCGTCATCAATGAGGAATGCGTCAAGCAGGCGATCCGTACCGGCCTCGGCTTGAAGGCGCAGATCAACCACAAGTCCGTCTTCGACCGGAAGAACTATTTCTACCCGGACCTGCCGCAGGGCTACCAGATCTCGCAGTTCAAGCAGCCGATCGTCGGCGAGGGCACGGTGATCGTCTCCGTCGGGCCGGACCGCCAGGGCGAGTTCGAGGACATCGAGGTCGGCATCGAGCGCCTGCATCTGGAGCAGGACGCCGGCAAGTCGATGCACGACCAGCATCCGACCATGTCCTATGTCGATCTCAACCGCTCCGGCGTGGCGCTGATGGAAATCGTGTCGAAACCGGACATGCGTTCGGCCGACGAAGCCAAGGCCTATGTCACCAAGCTGCGCACCATCGTGCGCTATCTCGGCACCTGCGACGGCAACATGGACGAAGGCTCCATGCGCGCGGACGTCAACGTTTCGGTGCGCCGGCCGGGCGGCGAATTCGGCACGCGCTGCGAGATCAAGAACGTCAATTCGATCCGCTTCATAGGCCAGGCGATCGATTTCGAGGCGCGCCGGCAGATCGCCATCATCGAGGATGGCGGCACGATCGACCAGGAAACGCGGCTGTTCGACGCCGTCAAGGGCGAAACCCGTTCGATGCGCACCAAGGAAGAGGCGCACGACTACCGCTATTTTCCCGATCCCGATCTGTTGCCGCTGGAGTTCGACCAGGCCTATGTCGAAGCGCTGGCCAAGGAACTGCCGGAACTGCCCGACGACAAGAAGGCGCGATTGATCTCCTCGCTCGGCCTCTCGACTTACGATGCCGCGATCCTGGTGTCGGAAAAGCCGATCGCCGACTATTTCGAGAAGGTGGCCGCCGGCCGCGACGGCAAGCTCGCCGCCAACTGGGTTATCAACGACCTGCTTGGGCAATTGAACAAAGCTGGAAAGGATATTGAAAATGCTCCGGTTTCGCCGGATCAGATCGGTGCCATCATCGATCTGATCAAGGACGGCACCATCTCCGGCAAGATCGCCAAGGACCTGTTCGAGATCGTCTGGAACGAGGGCGGCGACCCGCGCCAACTGGTCGAGAGCCGCGGCATGAAACAGGTTACCGACACCGGCGCTATCGAAAAAGCGGTGGACGAGGTGATCGCGGCCAACCCGGACAAGGTCGAGCAGGCGCGCGCCAAGCCGACCATGGCCGGCTGGTTCGTCGGCCAGGTGATGAAGGCGACCGGCGGCAAGGCCAACCCACAGGCCGTCAATGACCTGGTCAAGGCCAAGCTGGGCATCGAGTAGGCTATGTTCGTGCGCACCGCCGGGGATCGCGACCTCGCCGCCATCCGGGCGCTGCTGGTCGAGACCTGGCATGCGACTTACGACGCCATCTATGGCGCCGAACGCGTGACAGAGATCACCGATGCGTGGCATTCGATCGCCTCGCTCAAGGCGCGGCTGGCGAAGCCAAACAGCGAGTTCCTCGTCGCCGACGATGGCCAGCGCATTGGCGGCATGGCATTTGCCGAAGCGCTCGATGGCGGCGGCGTGGTCATGCTGAAGCAGCTTTACGTGCAGCCCGGCCTGCAGGGCCGGGGCATCGGCGGCATGCTTCTCGACGAGATCATCGAAAGCTTCCCTGAGGCCCGCGCCATCCGGCTGGAAGTGGAAGAGAAGAACACGCGCGCAATTGCCTTCTACCAGGCGAACGGCTTCGTCCAGACCGGCCGCACCGACAATTGCGGTTCGGCCCAATCCGCTATCCCGGCGCTCGTCTATGAAAGGCCGCTTGCCGCATAGCGGCGGACCTTTCGGGTGCGCAATCCGGCGGTCGAATTCAGCGATCGAGCCGCAGCCTAACTGGTGGAGACGTCCACATTGTCGATCAGCCTGGTCTTGCCCAGCCAGGCGGCGGCGAGCAGGCGGCCCTCGTGCCCGCGGCGCCACGGCGTCAGCGTCCGGCTCTCGCGAGCTTCGACATAATCGATCTTGTGGAAGCCGGCCGCGAGTAGGGCGCGGCTGGCTTCGCCTGTCGCGCCGTTCTGGTCGGCGCCGGCCGCCAGCGCCGCGGCTGCCTTGCGCAGGATCACGTTGAGCCGGCGGGCGATCTGGAGTTCGGCCTCACCGAGATAGGCGTTACGCGATGACATGGCGAGGCCATGCGCGTCGCGGATCGTCGGCGCGCCGATGATTTCGACGGGCAGGTCGAGGTCGCGGCAGAGCTGCCTGACGACGCACAATTGCTGATAATCCTTTTCGCCAAAGACCGCGACGTCGGGCGACGCCTGCAGGAGCAGCTTCGCCACGACGGTGGCGACGCCTTCGAAAAAAGTCGGTCGAAAATCCGATTCGAGCCCGGCGGAGGGACCGCCGACCGAGATTTTGGTGGCAAAGCCGGCAGGATACATCTCACCAACCCCAGGCGTGTAGGCAAGATCGGCTCCGGCCAAAGCCAGCTGGTCGAGATCGCGGGCGAGCTGACGTGGATATTTGTCGAGATCCTCGCTCGGCGCGAACTGCGTCGGGTTGACAAAGATCGAGACGATGCAGCGCTCGGCTCTTTCAAGCGCGATCCTGACCAGCGATAGGTGCCCTTCGTGCAAGGCGCCCATTGTCGGCACCATGGCGACGCGAAGGCCGTCGCGCCGCCAGTCGCGGATCCGCGCGCGAAGGCCGGCGACCGTGTCGACGACGAGGGGCCGGCTCATCGGTTGTCCTTGCCCAAGGTGGCCGAAAACACATTTTCGGAACCGGGGAATGTCCGGTCTCGTACCTCGCTGGCGTAACGTGCGGCCGCCTGCGAGACCACGCTGCGCAAATCGGCGTACTCCTTGACGAATTTCGGCACGCGGTCGACGGTGAGCCCGACCATGTCGTCTATGACCAGGATCTGGCCGTCGCAAACGCCACTCGCGCCGATGCCGATAGTCGGAATGGCGATGCGGCGGGTGATTTCGGCCGCGACCGCTTCGACCGTGCCCTCGATGACCATCGAAAAGGCGCCGGCTTCTTCGACGGCGCGCGCATCGGCAAACAGCGCTGCCGCATTCTCGTCGGTCCGGCCCTTGATCCTGTAGCCGCCATCCTTCTCGACGGATTGCGGCAGCAGGCCGATATGGCCCATGACCGCGATGCCGGCATCGACGACCGCGGCGATCTGCCGGGCCATACCGACGCCGCCCTCGAGTTTCACAGCCTGGCAGCCGGTTTCGCCAACGATACGCCGCGCCGAGGCAACCGCTTGGGCAGCCGAATCCTCATAGCTGCCGGCTGGCATGTCGACGACGACGCAAGCCCTGGCCGAGCCGCGCATCACCGCTTGCCCATGCGCGATCATCATCTCCAGCGAGGCGCCCAGCGTCGTTTTGTGGCCATGCAGGACCATTGCGACGCTGTCGCCGACGAGGAGCAGATCGACATGCTCGTCGAGCAGGCGGGCGATGGGGTAGGTATAAGCGGTGAGACAGACGATCGGCACGTCACGCTTTCGGCGGCGAATGGCGTCGGCACCGATGCGAATGTCGGCGGTCGGCGATTTCCTGGCCAATCGTCACCTCCCTCGGCCAACGGTCGGCCGGATACCCGCACGGGCGCGCGCGCAGAGCTTTAGAAAGGCTGAGGGTGGTTGGCAAGCACCATACGGCGCCGGCAATGCATCACCGGCTTGTGTCGCCTTACCGGCGCGCCATTTGCGCCCTCTTGGCGGCAAGCCCCTTGCCTTCACGAAGGGCTGACGCCATAAGCAGGAAACGGACGCCATCGGCGCGAGGGTTTGAAGATGAAGACTTTCCTTACGCAGTTTTTCACCTGGTGGAACGGCCAGACGCTTGGCACGCGCCTGCACACTTGGCGGCACGGCAGGAAGGTCGGGCAGGACGAGGTGGGCAACGTCTACTACGAAGGCGGTGTCGATTCCGAAGGACGCACGCGCCGCTGGGTCATCTATCGCGATTATTCCGAGGCTTCTTCTATCCCGCCCGGCTGGCACGGCTGGATTCATCACCGCGTCGACGTCGCGCCGCCGAGCGACGATTACAAGCCGCGCGACTGGCAGAAGCCACATCAACCGAACCTGACCGGCTCGCCCTCAGCCTATCGTCCGAAGGGCTCGGTGCTGACCAACCAGCACCGCCCGCAGGTCACCGGCGACTACGACGCCTGGACGCCCGGATCATAAGCGGGCGTCGGTCCTTTATCGCCACAATTGGTGTCTAGCAGCTTGCTCATCAGAAAACGGCGACTAGCCTTTGTGATAGAGAGAATCACCCGGGCGCTAACCACCGGTATCCCTGCATGAGCATTTTCAGCCTGACATCGATGGGCGCACTGATAGTAGCCGCCGGGCTCACCTTTGGCACCGCGGCACTTGCCGCTTCGCCAACGCCGGCCGCACCCGCGCCGGCGCCGGGATCGGACCGAATCACCAACCCGGTCGCCGAATTCGCCGGCATCGACAAGATCACCGGCCGCATCATCACCTTCGACGTCTATATCGACGAGACGGTGCAGTTCGGTGCTTTGCAGGTGACGCCGCGCGTCTGCTACTCCCGGCCGCAGAACGAGGAGCCGAAGACCGATTCTTTTGTCGAAGTCGACGAGATCACGCTCGACCGCAAGATCCGCCGCATCTTCACTGGCTGGATGTTTGCCGAAAGCCCTGGTCTCAATGCCGTCGAGCATGCCGTCTATGACGTCTGGCTGAAGGCCTGCAAGCAGAAGTCGGATGTGCCAGCGCCCGATTCGGCCAAGACCGATGCGGCCAAGCCCGATACGGCCCAGCCGAATGCCACGGCCGCTCCGGCTGCGGCCGAACCGGAAGCCACGGAACCGCCTACGACCAGCACCAACTGATCCTTCGGAACCGCCCTGAGGGCAACGCGTTGGGCCCTGACGGCCACACGATGCGCGCCGGGAGGATTTTCCGATGTCTGCCAGAAAGCGGATCACCGCCAGCATCAAGGAACTGCTTGAGCTCGAAAAGGGCTTCTGGACAGGCGATTCGGCATTTTTCGCGGCCAATGCCGACACCGAGTGCCTCGTGGCATTTCCGCGGATGGCCCAGACCATGAGCAATGCCGATCTCGCCGAAACCGCCGCCGATCCCAAGCGATGGCGTGATCTCGAGATCGATCTCAAGGGCGTGGTCGAACCAGGCAGCGACATCGTCATCCTGGCCTATGAGGCGCATGCCGTGAAGGGCAATGGCGAAGCCTACGCGGCGCTGGTCAGCACCGGCTATGTCCATCGCGTCAACGGCTGGAAGATGATGTTCCATTCGCAGGCTCCGCTGGAAACGAAGGTCCGCTGACGGGCTGGATCATCAGGGGAAAAACACCGCTTCACCCTTCAGCGCGTCGGCCAGCATCTTCTCGTATTTGCCGCGCGGCACGTCGATTGCGCCGAAGCGCTTGAGGTGTTCGGTGGTGAACTGCGTGTCGAGCAGCGCGAAACCGCGCGCCTGCAGGCGTTCGACGAGATGCACAAGGCAGATCTTCGAAGCATCCGTTTCCCGGGAAAACATGCTTTCGCCGAAGAACACCCTCCCCAGGGAGACACCGTAGAGGCCGCCGACCAGCCGCTCCTCGCGCCAGGCCTCGACAGAATGGCAATGGCCGATGCGATGCAACTGCACATAGGCCTCCCGGATCGGCGCGTTGATCCAGGTGGAACGGCGCTCCTCGCGCCTTTCGGCGCAGCCATCGATCGTCGCCTCGAAATCGAAGTCGAAACGGATGTCGAAGAGGTTTCGCCGAAGCGCCTTCTTCAGACTTTTCGGCGTGTGGAAGCGGTCGAGCGGAATGATGCCGCGCGTCTCCGGCCGCACCCAGAACACTTCCGGGTCGGCGGCGCTTTCGGCCATCGGGAAGACGCCCGAGGCGTAGGCCTTGAGCAGAAGGTCGGTCGGGATACGATAGCCTGGCGCGTAGGGGCGAGTCATCGCTTCATTATAGCGGCAAGTCCGGGGCTATTCGCCTTTGGCCAGATATTTTTCCAGCCAGTGGATGTCATAGTCGCCATTGGCGATGTCGGCGTTGCCGACGAGGTCGCGAAACAGCGGCAACGTCGTCTTGATTCCGTCGACGACGAATTCGTCCAGTGCCCGGCGCAGCCGCATCATGCATTCGACGCGGTTGCGCCCGTGCACGATCAGCTTGCCGATCAGGCTGTCGTAGTAAGGCGGGATCTTGTACCCTGAATACACGCCGGAATCGACACGGATGCCAAGGCCGCCTGGCGTGTGGAAATGGGTGATCGTGCCGGGCGAGGGCGTGAAGGTGCGCGGATCCTCTGCATTGATGCGGCACTCGATGGCATGGCCCTGGAAGCGGATGTCTTCCTGCTTGACCGAAAGACCGCCGCCCGAGGCGACACGGATCTGCTCATGCACCAGATCGATGCCAGTGATAGCCTCCGTCACCGGATGCTCTACCTGCAGGCGCGTGTTCATCTCGATGAAATAGAACTCGCCATTCTCGTAGAGGAACTCGATCGTGCCGGCGCCGGAATAGCCGAGGTCGGCGATGGCGTTGGCGCAGATATCGCCGATGCGCGAGCGTTCCTCGGCGTTTAGCGCGGGTGAGTTGGCCTCTTCCCAGACTTTCTGGTGGCGACGCTGCAAGGAGCAGTCGCGCTCGCCGAAATGCACGCCCCGGCCAAAGCCGTCGCCGAACACCTGAACCTCGATATGGCGCGGCTTTTGCAGGTACTTTTCAATATAGACGGCGTCATCGCCGAAGGCCGCGCCTGCTTCCGAGCGGGCCGTCTGCAAGGCGACTTCGAGGTCGGCCTCGGTATGCGCCACTTTCATGCCGCGTCCGCCGCCGCCGGCCGACGCCTTGATGATCACGGGATAGCCGATCTCTGCGGCGATGCGCTTGGCCTCCTTTTCCTCGGTCACCGCACCATCGGAGCCGGGAACCACCGGGATGCCGAGGCGCTTGGCGGTGCGCTTGGCTTCGATCTTGTCGCCCATGATGCGGATATGGTCGCCGGTCGGACCGATAAAGGTAATGTTATGCGCGGCCAATATGTCGGAAAACTTGGCGTTCTCCGACAGGAAACCGTAGCCGGGATGCACGGCGTCGGCGCCGGTGATCTCGCAGGCGGCGACGATCTGGTGGATATTGAGGTAGCTGTCGCGCGATGGCGGTGGCCCGATGCATACGCTCTCGTCGGCGAGCCGAACATGCATGGCGTCGGCGTCGGCGGTCGAGTGCACCACCACCGTCTGGATGCCAAGCTCCTTGCAGGCACGCAGCACCCGAAGCGCGATTTCGCCGCGATTGGCGATGAGAATCTTCTGGAACATTAGGGCCGCTCTACTCGATCACGACGAGCGGCATGCCGTATTCGACCGGCTGTGCGTCCTCGAACAGGATCGCCGTCACCGTGCCGGCGCGTGGCGAGGGGATCTGGTTCATCGTCTTCATCGCTTCGATGATCAGCAGCGTCTGCCCTTCCTTGACGTTCTGGCCGATCTCGATGAACGGCTTGGCATCCGGCGAGGGCGCTAGATAGGCAGTGCCGACCATGGGGGAGGCCACGGCGTTTTTCGACACGTCGGCCGCGGCCGGAACGGCTGCGGTGGCAGATTGGGCCGCCGGCGCCGGCGCAAAGGCCGGCTGCGGCGCGGCTATCGCGTGAACCGCCGGCGCCTGCCGCGATACGCGCACCTTCAGGTCACCCAGCTCGACTTCGATCTCGGTGAGATTGGTGTCGTTCAGTATGCCCGCCAGGTCGCGGATCAGCTGCTGGTCAACACCGGTCTTCTTTATCGACATTTTCGAGCCTTCTGTTTGTTGGCCGGTCATAGGCGTGCGGCCAGCGCCTGCAGCGCCAGCGTGTAGCCGAGCGGCCCAAAGCCACAGATCATGCCGACAGCGACCGGCGCGACCATGGAGACGTGGCGGAATGATTCCCGCGCATGGATATTGGAAAGATGGACCTCGGCGACCGGCAGCGGCGCCACGGAACGAATGGCGTCGTGAATCGCGATCGAGGTGTGGCTATAGGCGCCGGGATTGATGACGATGCCGGCGGCCTTGTCGCCGGCTTCCTGGATCCAGTCGACGAGGTCGCCCTCGTGGTTCGACTGGCGGAAATCGATTTCGAGCCCGAGCGCCGCGCCGGCCTCTCTGCAGTCGTCCGCGATGGTGGCAAGCGTCTTGCCGCCATAGATGCCAGGCTCGCGCTTGCCGAGCGCGTTGAGATTGGGACCGTTCAGGACGAAAACCGTTTTCAAAAAATGCCGACCTTTTCCGGCACCGGCGTCAAACCGGCGCTGGGCCCTCTATAATGGGCATAGACGCCCGCGGAAAGAGCGCAAGTGCGTTCTTTCACTGTCCACAACAGGCAGAAATGCGCCCGTGAAGAAAACCCGCGGCCGATCAAAGCGCGGCTTTCGCCGCCTCGATCTTCTCCGCCAGGACTTCCTGTCCGAGCGCCCCGAACACGACCTCGTTGCCGACGACATAGGACGGCGTTCCGGTGATCGCCAGCTTGTTGGCGAGATCGTAGGTCTTGGAGAAGGCTTCGGTGATGGACGGGTCCTTCATCTTTTCACGCAGCGTCGCTTCATCGGCGCCGAGCGAAAGCGCGACCTTGATCGCCGCCGCCTCGGTGGCGCGTCCCTGGCCGCCGAGCAGCGCATTGTGGAACTCACCGTACTTCTGCGGCATCATCAGGTGGAAGGCCATCGAGACGACGCTGGCCTTCTGCGAATCCGGGCCGAGGATCGGGAACTCCTTGAGCACGAAACGCAGGTCCGGATCGGCCTTGGTCAGCGCCTGCATGTCTTCGATGGCGCGTTTGCAGAAGCCGCAATTGTAGTCGTAGAACTCGACGATCGTGACCTTGCCGTTCGGGTTCCCGACCACGCCGTCGAAGGAGGAGTTGAAGATCTGCTCCTTGGCGCCCTTGATGACGCCGAGATGGGCAATGCGCTGCTCTTCCTTCTGCTTGGCCTCGAGCGCATCCTGGACTTCCAGCAGCACTTCCGGATTCTTCAGGAGATAATCGCGGATGATGCCTTCGACCTCGGTGCGGTCGATCTTGGTATCGTCCGCTGCCGTCTGAAGCGGTTGCGCCGCACCGGCTTCCGCGATTTGCGGGCTGCCGGCCACGAAACCGAACGCCAGCATGGCAAGGGCTATCGCAACTCCCGTGGTGCCCAGCAGCAGTGCCTTTTTCATCGTTCCGTTCCTTTGCCTGTTTTCCGGTCTGGCTGCGTCGCAGCGCACGGCCGGAAGGTTCACTATACCTTGCCCGACGGCTTGTAGTTTATGATGTCCTGGGCGCGTATCCATCGCGGCTCGCCGCGTTTGAGTTGCTGCTGCGCTCGCATGGCGAAGATCTTCGCATCCTTGTAGTTACCGGAATAGAAATGACCCTCGGCCGTGGCGAGCTCGGCGCCCGGTATGTCTCCCAATTCGCCATAGGCCTGCGCCAGATAGCGGTATCCCACGGAATTTTCCTTGTCGCGTCGCAAGCCGTTGTTGATCTGCACCACGGCCTTTTTCAGAGCGTCTGGGGTGCCCGTCGCCATCAACGCCTGGCCGAGCGAAACCGGCAGCAATCCAGATCGCGCCTTGTCGAGGCTGACTGCCTTGGCGTAGGCATCGGCAGCTTCCTTGGGCTTGTTCGCCTTCATCAATATATCGCCGCGCAATTCCTGGAAATAGGCGTTGCCGGGCTGGGCTTTGATCAAGGCGTTGGTCTTGGCGAGTGCGGTGGCGATGTTGCCGAAAAGATAGGCCGATTGGGCCTCGCCATACTGCGCGGCAAGGCTGCCCTGCATCTTTCGCATCAGCCGCGACGCGGCGGCCTGGCCTTCCATGTAGACAGCGATCTTCACCCGCATCATGTCGTGGCGCAATTGCAGTGCCGGCGCATCGACCTTGTCGAGATAGGGGCTCTGCTTGACCAGCACTTCGAGGTTGGAGATTCGATCGCGCGGCATTGGATGGCTGATCCGGTAGGGATCGACCTGCGCGCCCGACAGCGACAAGGCCGTCTGGAAACGCTGAAACGTCTTCAGCATGCCCATGCCGGACTGGCCGGTGGCGTTGAGATAGGTGATCGCCGAGCGGTCGGCCGTCATTTCCTCGGTGCGCTGATAGGCGAGAATGCTGCGCTGCGCCATCTCGCCGCCGCCAGCCGCCACGCCCACGCCGGCGCCGGCAAGTCCGCGGCTGTTGGTGGTCGCCCCGGCGACCATGGCGCCGGCGCCCAGCAAGGTTGCGATGATGGCCATCGTCTTGGCGCGCTCGAGCTGGTCACGCAGTTTCTGCTGGTGGCCGCCAGCGATATGGCCGGCCTCGTGGGCGATGACGCCGATGATCTCGTTGGGCGTTTCGGCTTCCATCAAGGCGCCCGTGTTGATGAACAGCCTGCGTCCGGTGACGAAGGCATTGAAGCTCTGGTCGTTGACCAGGACGATGTCGATGCCGTCATTCGCCAGACCGGCGGCCTTGAAGATCGGGCGGGCGTAGTCGCGCACCAGCGCCTCGATCTCGGCATCGCGCACCACCGGCACGTTCTGGGCCAAGGCGCTGATGGAACCAGACACCGCGACGGCGACGCCAAGCGAAAGCGTCGCAACGACGCGCGCTACCCAGGCAACCATCGATTTGGGTCGGCTCAACATGACGTGTCCACTGGTAGACGAGCGGGCGAAAGATGAAAAGTCGGCACCGGAAAAACTTCCTCAACTTGTGATCCTCACACCAATTGGGCATTTGTGCGGCGCATGCGCCAGGACGTGGTGCGCTCAATCGTCGGATCGAGGTCAAAATGGTCGTTTCGCTCTCACGCCGTGGCAATGTCGAACCCTTCCACGCCATGGATGTGCTGGCCGAGGCGAACCGGCTGAGAGCGACGGGCGCGCCGGTCATTTCCATGGCCGTCGGCCAGCCGTCCGATCCGGCTCCGGCCCGCGTTCGTGCCGCGGCGGCCAGGGCTTTGCAGGACGGGCGTATTGGCTATACCGATGCGCTGGGCCTGGCTGGATTGCGCAAGGCGATCGCGGAACACTATGGGGATCACTACGGGCTTGATGTCGCGCCCGACCGGATCGCGGTCACCACGGGATCCTCGGCCGCCTTCAATCTCGCCTTCCTGGCAATGTTCGATCCTGGTGACCGGGTCGCCATCGCAGCGCCGGGCTACCCCGCCTATCGCAACATCATGGCGGCGCTCGGCATCGAAGTGATCGAGATAGAGCTCGGCGACGCGGCCTATCTTCATGCCGCTCACCTGGAGACCGCGCATCGCGAAAAACCGCTGAAGGGCGTGCTGTTCGCAAGTCCCGCCAACCCGACCGGCGCGGTCATTCCGGCCGATGATCTCGCGGACCTGGTCCGGACGGCGGAGGCGCTCGGCATTGCCGTCATCTCCGACGAGATCTACCACCGGCTGGCCTATGCGGCGCCCGACACCACGGCACTCGCCTTTGGCACCGGTGTCACGGCGATCAACTCCTTCTCGAAATACTATTGCATGACCGGCTGGCGCATCGGCTGGATGGTGCTGCCGGAAGCGCTGGTGCGGCCCATCGAGCGCATTGCGCAGAGCCTCTACATCTCGCCGCCGGAACTGTCGCAGGTCGCCGCAATCGAGGCCTTTGCCGCTACCGAGGAGCTGGAAGCGGTCAAGGGTCGCTATGCCTGGAACCGCGAGCTCCTGATGACGCGTCTGCCGGAGCTCGGCTTTCCGCTGGCCGCACCGATGGATGGCGCCTTCTATGCCTTTTGCGACGTCACCCGGCACAGCAATGACAGCATGGCTTTCGCCCGCAAGATGCTGGCCGAGGCGCATGTCGCGGCCACGCCCGGCCGTGATTTCGACACCCAGGCCGGGCACCGCACTATGCGTTTCTCCTATGCCGGCAGCCATGACGACATGGTCGAGGCATTGGCGCGCATCGAACGCTGGCTGAGGTAGATCCATGCCGGAACTCGAGCAGGCCCTGGCCGAAGTCGCGGTCGAAATGGCCGAACGCACCGATCGCGGCGAGGTCGCCACCTATATCCCGCAACTCGGCAAGGTTGATCCCAAGAAATTCGGCATCGCAGCCGTCACCAATGACGGCCGTGTGCTGATGGCGGGCGACGCCGACCAGCCCTTTTCGATCCAGAGCATCTCGAAAGTGTTCACCTTGACGCTGGCGCTGGGCAATGTCGGCGACGCGCTGTGGAAGCGGGTAGGGCGCGAGCCTTCGGGCAATCCGTTCAACTCGATCGTGCAGCTCGAGCATGAGAACGGCATTCCGCGCAATCCCTTCATCAATGCCGGCGCCATTGTCATCTCCGACATCCTGCTTGCCGGCCACCAGCCGCGCGAGGCGATCGGCGAGATCCTGCGCTTCATCCAGTTCCTCGCCGACGACGAGACCATCATCATCGACCGCGAGGTGGCAGCGTCGGAGCGCGCCACCGGCTATCGCAACTTCGCGCTCGCCAACTACATGAAATCCTTCGGGAATCTTCATCATGCGCCGGAGCTGGCGCTCGGCGTCTATTTCCACCATTGCGCCATCGCCATGAGCTGCCGGCAGCTGGCGATGGCCGGCCGGTTCCTCGCCAATGGCGGCAAAAATCCGGCGACCGGACATTCCGTGGTGTCGGTCGAGCGGGCACGCCGCATCGGCGCCATGATGCTGACCTGCGGCCACTATGACGGCTCCGGTGATTTTGCCTTCCGCGTCGGCATTCCGGGCAAGAGCGGCGTCGGCGGCGGCATATTGGGCATCGTGCCCGGCGTCGCCTCGCTCGCCGTCTGGTCGCCCGGCCTCAACGCCAACGGCAATTCCAAGCTGGGCTCGATCGCCCTGGAGAAGCTCGCCAGGATGATGAACTGGTCGATCTTCGCGCCGTAACGTTCCGGCAAACCGGATATGAAAATCCCGCGCCGTCTTTCGACCGGCGCGGGATTTTTTTTATTCAGGAAGTCAGTTCAAAGGGCTGAAATCTCAGAAGAAACCTTTCCGCTGCCACCAGCCGGCGCGCTTCGGCTTCTCTTCGGTCTTGGTTTCCGGCTCTTCGGCGACGGTCGAGGAAACCACCGGCACGATCGGCGCATCGATGGCCGCCGGCTTGCGTCGTGACGGACGGGCCTTCGGTGTTTCCTCGGCGGTCGCTGCCGCCGCCTCGTCCGATGCCGTGGCTGGCGTCTCGGCGGGTGCCGGAACGGCCAGTTCAGCGATCGGCTCCTCGGCGACAGCCTCGGCGGCTGCCTTCTTCGGCTTGGCTGCGCGCCGCGGCTTCTTGGGCTTCTCGGCGGTCGTCGCCTCGTCGCTCACTGGAGCCACCGGCTCTTCCGCAGCCACGACGGTTACCGGCTCGATCGCAGGCTCGCTTTCGGAAGCATCGACCCCGGAAGGTTCGGTCGCTTCATCGGCGCTTGCCTCGGCCTCGCCTTCGCCGTCCTCGCGCCGGTTGCGTTTGCCGCCGCGCTTGCCGCGGCGACGCTTCTTGCCCTGGCCCTCGTCGGATGCTTCCGCCGTTTCGGCAGTTCCGGCCGCGGGGACCGGAGCCTCGTCGCCGGCTTCCGCCTCGTCACGGCTCACCGGGCTTTCCGATGTGGACAACTCGTCGGCCTGCGCCGACACGGAAGCACCGTCGGTGTGGCCATGTTCTCGATCGCGATCCTTGCCGCCGCGGCGTCTGCGACGCTTGCGGCGCTTGCGGTCGCGGCCTTCGCCCTCTTCGCCGGGCCTCTGCTGGTGCTGACCTTGCTGCGGCTGACGCGGCTGTTCGGCCTGGGCCGGTGCTTCGTCTTCCTCCTCGACGATGGTCTCATCCTCGGGCTCTTCCGGTTCGACATAGGCCGGCAGGGTGCGTGCCTCGACGAAGCCTTCAGGCTTTTCGGCCAGCGCGCCGCGGAAGATCGCATAATGCTGCGAACCGACCGTGTCGTCGGCCTCGAGCGTGATGGTCAGGCCGAAGCGGCTTTCCAGTTCCACCAGCGTGCCGCGCTTGTGGTTGAGCACATAGAGCGCGGTCGCCGCGGGCGTGCGAACCGTGATGTGGCTGCGCGAATCCTTGAGCAGGAACTCCTCGATCGCCCTGACCACCATCAGCGCGACAGACGAATCGGAGCGCACATGGCCGGTGCCGCCGCAATGCGGGCAAGGCTTCATGGTCGATTCCAGCACGCTGGCGCGGATGCGCTGGCGCGACATCTCCATCAGGCCGAAATGCGAGATGCGGCCGACCTGGATGCGCGCGCGGTCGTTCTTGAGATGATCCTTCAACCGCTTCTCGACGGCACGGTTGTTGCGGTTCTCCTCCATGTCGATGAAGTCGATGACGATCAGGCCGGCAAGGTCGCGCAGCCTGAGCTGGCGGGCGACTTCCTCCGCCGCTTCCAGATTGGTGTGGAGCGCGGTGTCCTCGATCGAGTGCTCCTTGGTCGAGCGGCCCGAATTGACGTCGATGGCGACCAGCGCCTCGGTCTGGTTGATGATGATGTAGCCGCCGCTCTTCAGCGTCACTTGCGGCTGCAGCATGCGGTCAAGCTGCGCCTCGATGCCATTGCGCACGAAGATCGGCGTCGTATCGCGGAACGGCTGAACCACCTTCGCGTGGCTCGGCATCAGCATGCGCATGAAGTCCTTGGCCTCGCGGTAGCCCTCTTCGCCGGAGACGAGGATCTCGTCGATGTCCTTGTTATAGAGGTCGCGCACCGAACGCTTGATCAGGCTGCCTTCCTCGTAGACGAGGGCAGGGGCCGTGGACTGGAGCGTGAGATTGCGCACGTTCTCCCAAAGCCGCATCAGATATTCGTAATCGCGCTTGATCTCGGCCTTGGTGCGGCTCTCGCCTGCGGTGCGCAGGATGACGCCCATGCCTTGCGGCACTTCGAGATCGGCGACCACTTCCTTGAGGCGCTTGCGGTCCACAGCACTGGTGATCTTGCGCGAAATTCCGCCGCCGCGCGCCGTGTTCGGCATCAGCACGGAATAGCGGCCGGCAAGCGACAGATAGGTGGTGAGCGCTGCGCCCTTGTTGCCGCGCTCTTCCTTGACAACCTGCACCAGCAGGATCTGGCGGCGCTTGATCACTTCCTGGATCTTGTACTGGCGGCGCATCGGCTTGCGGCGGTTGCGCGCTTCCTCCAGGGCATCCTCGGCGCCGACCGATTCGACCTCGTGATCGTCCGGATGCGAAGACTGAACCTCTTCCAGCATGCCGCGATCATCGTCGCTGGATTCACTGCCCTGTTCCGTCAGCGGGACGGGTTCGGAAATCACGTCGGCGTCGACGGAGGCGGCGATCGACGTCGGGCCGCCCTCGCGGGTCTCGCCTTCGTCCTGTCCGGACGATTCGTCGCTCTGCTCGGGGGAGGCTTCGCCATGATTGGATGCATCCGCGGCCTGTTCCGGGATATCGGCCGCATGTTCGATGGTTTCCGAACCGTGGGAAGTGTTCTCCGAGACGGCGTCATTGCCATTGTCGGCGTCGCCTGCCTCGCCGGCCGTTTCGGTTGCCTCGTCGGCATCGGCCCCGCTCGCATCGCGCTTGTGTTCTGCGCGGTCGCGGCCCTTGCCGCCGCGCCGGCGCCCGCGCCGGCCGCGATCGCGGCTCTGGCGGTCGTCGCCTTCGCCGTCCTCATCGTCCTCGTCCTCGGCTTCCTGCGCTTCGGCGCGCAGCAGCGCCTGACGGTCGGCGACGGGGATCTGGTAGTAGTCGGGGTGTATTTCACTGAAGGCGAGGAAACCGTGACGGTTGCCGCCATATTCGACAAAGGCTGCCTGAAGGGAGGGTTCGACGCGCGTTACGCGGGCGAGATAGATGTTTCCTTTGAGCTGCTTCTTGTCCTGTGATTCAAAGTCGAATTCTTCGATACGATTACCGCGTACGACGACAACGCGTGTTTCCTCCGGGTGGGAGGCGTCTATCAGCATTTTGTTGGGCATTATTTCGTTTCCCCCCGGCAGCCGTCAGCCGCAGCTTGCGGCGCAAGGGCCGCTGCTGTGTGTCTGGATGAATGTGGGTGCCGGATGTCTGAATGTCCGCCGGACGGTGCCTGCGCGCCATGGCGGTGCCGCCCGCAGCCATATTGGCGCGGTTTGATGCGGACCTTTCCATGATTGCGCTTGAAGCCATCGTCACCAGCAGAACCTTTTGAACCAAAGCCCGGAAACCGGACCAGCTTGTTTGCTCATACAGAGCCGGCGCGGGACAAACCCGGCCGTTTTCCTCACGCAGGCGATTCCCCCGCCACGGGCGCACACCTGCGAAATTCGTCGCGATCACCTGAACCCTTCTCGCATGGAGCGAAAGGAGCCGCCTTTCGTCTCACCTGTAGCGGGAAGCTGCGGAGGAGGGCGGTTCCAGGATTGCAGTGATCCACTATCGCTTTTATGATTTGGCGGGTTGGAAGGCAACCCCGTTTTCCGACGCCGGCAAAAGCGGTTCCGCCACGTAAGCACGGGTCCGGGCCTCGCGTGAAAAGGCTTGGTTAACCTTCTCTGGATACCAATCGTTAATCGAGTTCGCGGCCTAACCGGCACTTCGACTACATGACCGGGCGCCTTGGCGCCAAACCGGGAGCGACTGCAAAGAGATGGGACTGGCAGGCTTCACAGACAAGGGCAGTCGTGCCGGCGGCCGTTTGCTCGCGATCTTCTGCCTCCTGCTGTCGATGACCATCTCGTTGGTCGCCAA
Source organism: Mesorhizobium sp. B1-1-1 (assembly GCF_006442955.1). Taxonomy (NCBI): domain Bacteria; kingdom Pseudomonadati; phylum Pseudomonadota; class Alphaproteobacteria; order Hyphomicrobiales; family Phyllobacteriaceae; genus Mesorhizobium; species Mesorhizobium sp. B1-1-1. Next base: position 417,425 of record NZ_VFWW01000006.1, on the reverse strand, counting down.
CGCCGCCGATGCCCCGCTCACGGCAACCGGTTACAAGATGGCGGGCGATGCCACCAAGATGCGCATCGTCATGGATTTCGACCGTGAGCCCGACGTCAAATGGTTCCTTTTGCGCGGGCCCAATCGTCTGGTCATCGATCTGGCGAATACGAAGTTAGCCATCGATGCCAAGGATTTGAAGCCTCGCGGGCTGGTCAAGGGCGTGCGCCTGGGTGAGTTGGAGGCAGGCGTGTCGCGGCTGGTTCTCACCGGCAAGGGGCCGTTCGCGGTCGACAAGCTCGATGTTCTCAAGAACGAGGACGGCGCGGGCTACCGCATCGCCATCGACATGTCGGCGGCCTCCGAACGCGAGTTCGACACTGCCCTTGCCAATCAGGCGCTGACCACCGGTTCCACGGTTTCGACCGACAAGGGCGGGCGGGTCGGCACCGGGCCGGTCTCCAATCCGGGCCATCGCTTCACCGTCGTCATCGATCCGGGCCATGGCGGCGTCGATGGCGGTGCCGAGGGCCTGAACGGCACCGTCGAAAAGAACGTCACGCTGGCTTTCGCCACGGAACTGCGCGACAAGCTCGCCGCCGTCGGCAGATACGATGTCTTCATGACGCGCGACACCGACGAATATTTGCGGCTGGACGACCGCGTGCGCATCGCTCGCCAGCATGAGGCCGACCTGCTCATCTCCATTCATGCCGACACTATCAGCCTCAAGGGCATCCGTGGCGCGACCGTCTATACCGTTTCCGACAAGGCTTCGGATCCGGAAGCGCAGGCGCTTGCCGACCGTGAAAATCTCTCGGACCAGTTCGCCGGCATGGTGATCAAGGACGACAACAAGGAAGTCACCGATATCCTGATCGACCTGATCCGCCGCGAGACCCACACCTTTTCGATGAGTTTCGCCCACACGCTGGTCGGCCAGTTGTCGACCAGCGTCGGCCTCATCAACAATCCGCAGCGTTCCGCTGGGTTCAAGGTGCTGAAAGCGCCTGACGTCCCCTCCGTGCTGGTCGAACTAGGCTATCTCTCGAATGCCAAGGACGAGGCGCAACTGCTCGACGCCGACTGGCGCGGCAAGGCGGCGCAAAGCATCACCAACGCCGTCGCGCTGTTCGCTTCCGCGCGTGCCGGAACGGGAACCGGGGGCTGAAATGCCTGACGACGCCTGCAACCACAGGCAGCGTTGCGCGGCGACAACACCCGACGCTTTTATTTCCGACTCACGGCCGCGAAATCCGGCCTTGCCGTATTTTGCCCACATGGTAGCGACATGGGTTTTCCATTACGGGTTGGGACCGGCTCGAATGCTTGCGCGGAAGGCGGCTTCGTTTAGGAAATTCCCGAACCAAGGACTGGAGCGGGCATGATTCGTCTCATTGGCTATTTCTTCGGTATCGGCACGACGCTGGCCCTGCTGGTCGCGGCGGGGGTTGCCATCTATATCGGGCATTTGTCCAAGGATCTGCCCGACTATGAGGTGCTGGCCAAGTACGAGCCGCCGGTGACCACCCGAATCCATGCCTCGGACGGCGCGCTGATGGCCGAGTACGCGCGCGAACGGCGCCTGTATTTGCCGATCCAGGCCATCCCCGACCGCGTCAAGGCGGCCTTCCTGTCGGCCGAGGACAAGAATTTCTACAACCACCCCGGCATTGACGTGACCGGCCTGGGCCGCGCTATCATCGTCAACCTGCAGAATTTCGGCTCGGGCAGGCGTCAGGTTGGCGCCTCGACGATCACCCAGCAGGTGGCGAAGAATTTTCTGCTGACCTCGGACCAGACCTACGAGCGCAAGATCAAGGAAATGATCCTCGCCTTCCGCATCGAGCAGGCCTATTCCAAGGACCGCATTCTCGAACTCTACCTCAACGAAATCTTCTTCGGTTTCGGCGCCTATGGCGTGGCGGGTGCCGCGCTCACTTATTTCGACAAGTCGGTGAACGAACTGACCGTGGCCGAGGCCGCCTATCTGGCCTCGCTGCCCAAGGGGCCGAACAATTATCACCCCTTCAAGCATGCCGACCGCGCGCTTGAGCGCCGCAACTGGGTCATCGACCAGATGGTCGAGAACGGCTACGTTACGCGCGAGGAAGGCGACAAGGCCAAGGCGGAGCCCCTCGGCGTCACACCGCGCCGCAACGGCACCTATCTGTTCGCCGGCGAATACTTCACCGAGGAGGTGCGCCGCCAGATCATCGCCCGCTACGGCGAGAACGCGCTCTATGAAGGCGGCCTGTCCGTCCGCACCACGCTCGACCCGAAGATCCAGCTCATCGCCCGCAAGGCGATGCAGAACGGCTTGATCAAATACGACACGCTGCGCGGCTACCGCGGGCCGCTGAAGACGATCGACGTGTCCGGCGACTGGGGTGTGCCGCTGGGCAATGTGAAGGGACTGGAAGACGTTCCCGAATGGAAGCTCGCAGTCGTGCTCGACAGTTCGGCATCCGGCCTGTCGATTGGCTTGCAGCCGGCACGCCAGGCGTCGGGCGACATCGTCAAGGAGCGCGTCGAAGGCACCGTCAGCAAGGAAGACATGGGCTTTGCCATGCGCCATGTGGTCGGCGGCAAGACGGTCAGGGCCAAGTCGCCGGCCGATGTGCTGAAGCCGGGCGACGTCGTCTTCGTCCAGAAGAACGAAGGCTCCGACGACGCCTACAGCCTGCGCCAGGTCCCCGAAGTGGAAGGCGGCCTAATCGCCATGGATCCACACACCGGCCGCGTGCTGGCCATGGTCGGCGGCTTCTCCTACGCGCAGTCGGAGTTCAACCGCGCCACCCAGGCCATGCGCCAGCCCGGCTCTTCGTTCAAGCCGATCGTCTATTCCGCGGCGCTCGACAATGGCTATACGCCGGCGTCGGTGATCATGGACGGGCCGATTACCATCCAGAGCGGCAACACGACCTGGACGCCGAAGAACTACGACGGCACGGTCGCTGGTCCGGCAACCCTGCGCTCCGGCATCGAAAAGTCGCGCAACCTGATGACTGTGCGCCTCGCCAACGACATGGGCATGAAGCTGGTCGTCGAATATGCCGAGCGTTTCGGCGTCTATGACCATCTGGCGCCGTATTTGCCGATGGCGCTGGGCTCCGGCGAGACGACGGTGATGCGCATGGTTTCGGCCTATTCGATCATGGCCAATGGCGGCAAGTCGATCAAGCCGACATTGATCGACCGTATCCAGGACCGCTACGGCAAGACCGTCTTCAAGCAGGACGAACGCGGCTGCGAAGGCTGCAACGCGGCCGAATGGCAGAACCAGCCCGAACCTGAGCTTGTCGATAATTCCGAACAGGTTCTCGATCCGATGACCGCCTACCAGATCACCTCGATGATGGAAGGCGTCGTCCAGCGCGGCACCGGCGCCACCATCGCCGAGCTCGGACGCCACATCGCCGGCAAGACCGGCACCACCAACGACGAAAAGGACGCCTGGTTCATCGGTTACACGCCGAACCTCGTCGTCGGCCTCTATATGGGCTACGACACGCCGCGCGGCCTTGGCCATGGCGCCACCGGCGGCGGCCTCGCCGCTCCTATCTTCAAGGATTTCATGCGCGTGGCGCTGGATGGCACGCCCAATGTCGACTTCAAGGTTCCCGAAGGCATGAATCTGGTCGCCATCAACCGCAAGACCGGCATGCGGGCCAATTCGGGCGATCCCGGCACCATCATCGAGGCCTTCAAGCCGGGCACCGGGCCAGCCGACAGCTATTGGGTGATCGGCATGGGCGCTGACGGGTCCAATGCCTCCGGCGGCGCGCTGTCGCCTCAGGCCAACCAGGCCATCCAGTCGGGCGGCGGCGGCCTCTACTGACGGGTATGCATGCAGGATTGGGCCGGCCCTGGGCCGGTCCAATTTGCTTTACAGGCGGCGGCGCCGTCCCTATGTATCGCGCCGACCAGGCGTCACTTTCAGCAACAGGATAAAACATCAGGCCATGCGCGCGGAAACGCAGAATATTGTCGACGAGATCAGGCAGGCAATTACCCTGCTGAGGAGGCATCTTTGACTGGGATCAGGCCATAAAGCGGCTTGAATATCTCAACGTCCGCGCCGAGGACGCCAGCCTCTGGAACGAACCGCTGGAAGCGCAGAAGCTGATGCGCGAGCGCCAGGGCCTCGAGGAAGGCATCGCGGCGGTCAGGGGCCTGACCCAGGCGCTGGAAGACAATATCGGCCTGATCGAACTCGGCGAGGAAGAGGGCGACGAGAGCGTCGTTGCCGAGGCTGAGGCAGCGATCCGCTCGATGCAAGGCGAGGCGAAGGCCCGCCAGGTCGAGACGCTGCTGTCGGGCGAAGCCGACGCCAACGACACCTATCTCGAAATCCACGCAGGCGCCGGCGGCACCGAAAGCCAGGACTGGGCCTCGATGTTGCTGCGCATGTACACGCGCTGGGCCGAGCGCCGCCGCTTCAAGGTAGAGGTGCTGGAAGTGCATGACGGCGAAGAAGCCGGCATCAAGTCCGCGACGCTGCTGATCAAGGGCCACAATGCCTATGGCTGGCTGAAGACGGAGTCCGGCGTCCATCGCCTGGTGCGCATTTCACCCTATGACAGCAACGCGCGCCGGCACACGTCCTTCGCCAGCGTCTGGGTCTATCCCGTCATCGACGATACGATCGAGATCGACGTTTCCGAATCCGACGTGCGCATCGACACCTATCGTTCGTCCGGTTCAGGCGGCCAGCACGTCAACACCACCGATTCGGCGGTGCGCATTACCCATCTCGCCACCGGCATAGCGGTCGCCTGCCAGGCCGAACGTTCGCAGCACAAAAATCGGGCAAAGGCCTGGGAGATGCTGCGCTCGCGGCTTTACGAGGAAGAGCTGAAGAAGCGCGAAGCCGTCGCCAACGCCACCGAAGCATCGAAGAGCGACATTGGCTGGGGTCACCAAATCCGCTCCTACGTGCTGCAGCCCTATCAGTTGGTGAAGGATCTGCGCACAGGTGTCGAAAGCACCAGCCCGTCGAGCGTGCTCGATGGCGACCTCGATGACTTCATGGAAGCCTCGCTGTCGCAACGCATCGAGGGTGGTGCTGGGGAAGCGGTGGCGGACCTGGATTAGGGCCGGCGCCTACAGTGCCACACATTTGGATTGGATGATGGCTCGCAAGCTTGTTGGAAAGTGCTTCTGCGGCGCGGTGCGCTATGCGGTCGCTGACGAGTTCCTGTACGCGGCGAATTGCCATTGCTCGAACTGCCGGCGCACGACAGGTTCGGCTTTCAAGCCCTTCGCGGGCATCGAACGCGCCAAGTTTGTCTTGACCAAGGGCCACGACATGTTGCTGGTCTTCGGCGACGACAACGGCCATGACGCGCACTGCAAGCGGTGCGGTTCGCTGCTCTATTCGGTCGTGCGCCAGGGCGCCTTCGTCCATGTCGCGATGGGAACGCTCGTCGACAACCCGAGCATCCGCCCGACCGAGCATATCTTCGTCGGTTCCAAGGCGCCGTGGTACACGATCAGCGACGGCCTGCCGCAGTATGACGAACACGTGATCACAGGACCTGCTGGCGAATAGGCCGGAACTTCTCTCGCTGAATCTCGTTATCTGCGATCCCGTCTGCTGGGCATGGTTGTGCCTGCCTATCCAATCGAGAGACGGCGCCTGTTTTCTGTTGCCGATGCGCGGCATTCAGCCTGCGACATCGGCATGCAGTGGTTTCTTGCGCCGACTCACAAATCGGCCCACCATCCATGGTCGAGGGGAGACAAAAGCATCTATGGCCGGGCGCGGCAGAAATGCCTGCTGACGATCCGGCCGCTGGGAAGACACGTTTCAGGAACGGGCAAGCGAAACGCTTGATGCTCGTCGAAAGGAGCGCTTCCATGTCTGCTGCCCCATCAAAATCGGCTCGGGCCGCGGTGGGCCGACTCATGCTCTGCCTGCTTGCAATCGCAGCGATTGCGTTGCCGATGGCGCCTGCCTTCGCCCACGACGCCAAGCCTACAGCGGCGAAGCCGCTGGGTTGGAGCTATCCATTCGCATGCTGCGCTAACTACGATTGCCGCACGGCCCATACTGGCGAGGTTTTGGAAAAACCCGAGGGTTATGTGATCGCCGGCACGGGGGAAGTTGTCCCGATGACCGACAAGCGTGTGAAGGACAGCCCGGACGGCGAATTCCACTGGTGCGCGCATCAAGCGGGTCTAGACGCCGGTAAGACGATCTGCCTGTTCGTGCCGCCGCGCTCCTACTAGGCCCGGGAAGCGCAGCGGCGACCGGCCCGGACCGCGATGGGCGGGGGCCTGCTGACGGACGGTTGCCAGGACCGCTCCTTTGTGTTGCGTTGCCTGCGGGCGGCGGACAAGGGAGAGGTGACGTCCATGACCATCAAGGGAAGCTGCCACTGCAAGGCGACGATATTCGAGGTTTCGCAAGCGCCGCAGACGCTGACGCAGTGCACTTGTTCGTTCTGCTCGAAACGCGGCTCGCTTTGGGCCTACTACACTCCTGCGCAGTTCAAGCTCCTCACGCCGCAGAAGAATGTTTCCTTCTATCAGTGGGGATCGAAGACCGTTAAGCACGGTTTTTGCGACACCTGCGGCTGCGGGACCTTCACCGAAACACCGGACTGGTCGAGCGGAGAGCCGGATTTCGACAATCCCAAGATCAGCGTCAACTCGCGGTTGTTCGACGATTTCGACCTGGACAAGGTCGAAGTGGTGGCCATCGACGGCCGGAATCTCTGGTAGATTCCTGGACGCCCAATCGGGAAATCGTGCCCCGGGGAAAAGCCGTTGCCGGTGTTTTTCCCGTTCCGCTTTTCGCCGCATTTCATGGTACAAGTCGCGCGAAGGGCTGATTTGGCGCCACCGCAAGGCGTGACTTGGAGAGGGACAATCCTATGAAGAAGACCGTGCTCGTCGTCGTGGCGACGGCTGTGCTGGTGAGCGCCTGCACCACCACCGATCCGTATACCGGCGACCAGAAAATTTCCAACACGGCGGCCGGTGCCGGCCTCGGCGCCTTGGCCGGCGCCAGCCTTGGCCTGCTTGCGGGCGGCAATGATCGTCGCAACGCGCTGATCGGCGCCGGCATCGGGGCGCTGGCCGGCGGCGCCATCGGCGCCACCATGGACCAGAACGAAGCCGAACTGCGCCGGCAGTTGGAGGGCACAGGCGTCAGCGTCACCCGCTCCGGCGACCAGATCATCCTCAATATGCCGTCCGATATCACCTTCAACGTCGATCAGGATGCGGTGAAGCCCGGCTTCTACCAGGTGCTGAATTCGGTCGCGCTGGTGCTGAAGAAGTTCAAGCAGACCACGGTCGACGTGTTCGGCCATACCGATTCGACCGGCGGCGACCAGCATAATTTCGATCTGTCGCAGCGCCGCGCGCTGGCGGTCGCCAACTACCTGGCTGGCCAGGGCGTCGATTCGCGCCGCTTCGCCGTCACGGGATTCGGCAAGACCCGTCCGGTAGCGTCCAATGCCACCGCCGAGGGTCGCGCTCAAAACCGTCGCGTCGAGATCCAGCTTTCGCCGCTCACCTGAGCAGCATCGATCAGAATGCAAAAACGGCCTCGCAAGGGGCCGTTTTTGTTTGCAAAATGCGACCGACGGCCAGGCCTGCGGCCCCCAGGGTTCTTCCATGATGTTACGGTGAGGTCGGCTTATCGACCGTCGCTCGTTGGGTCAGGCGCTGCCGCCGGACGACATGGGCAACGATCAGCCCATGAATGAGCAGCCCGACCGTAAGTCCAAGGATATGGAAGCCCGTTCCCGAACCGGAAAGCGTCAGGATCGACCAGCTGGATGCGGGTACGAACAAGACAATTGCGGTGATGAGCCCGGGGTTATAGCTGCGCATCCTGATGGCCTGCGCGATGTGAACCAAAGCGTTGATCAGGGTGGTGTAGGCGGCGATCAGCCCTATCCCGGCATTGACCGTGACAGCGAGGGTGAAAACCAGGGAATAGATGCCCCATACACCCGGTACGTTGATCACAAAGACATCGAAGCGGGTAAGCAGCGGCGCCCCACCGCCGAGCATCTTGTTGCCGAAAAGCCGGAACCGGTCCTCGGCATGCTCCTCGTATTGGTGGAGCATGTAAATCGGAATCAGCAGGAAGACGGTGAGCTCGGCTGTCTCCAATTGAGCGGCCAGCCCGATCGCCACCACGCACAGAGTGAGGCCGGCGAGCACGCCACCATAGACCCAATCTTCCACCAGACGCTTCATCACGCCACCTTCGGCGAGGCCGTGCGTCCTTGCAACACACGACGATATCAGACGTTGGCAACGATGCGCATGAAGGCCGGTGTGTCGTCGCCGAAGCCAACGGTGGCGTCGCTCGGCGATGACGGCAACAGCTTCACCGGCCGCGACCCGCCGCTCTCAGATTGAGATTGGCGCGCCAGAGAATTAGCCAGCCCTAAATAACCGCTTTCCCGCAGCCATGGAAAGGAATAGCATCGTCGCTGTTCCGGAGGGGATGAGGCGGTACACTTGGCCGCGCAATAAGCATTTCAGCCTCGGTCTTGCACGGCCAGATCAAAAAAATCTGGGAGGAATGCATGACAAGAACAGCCAGCCTCGGGCGCTGCGGCGTCCTCGTTTTAACAGGTCTTGTAAGCGCATGGTTGGGCGTCGCGGCGGCTCGGGCCGAGGATGCCAACAAAGCTGACATCGAGGCCTTGAAAAAGTCGCTCGCCAAATATGAGGACTACACCGCGGCCGTCCGCGACCTTTATCTGTCGACGGTCGGCTGCGTCTACTATAGCGGAGAAAAGATATCCGGAGCGATGTACTACCCGAAAGGCGCCATGGGCATCCATTTCGTCAACGTCCCAAGTGTCGGCCAAAAACTCGACCCGATGCGCCCCAATGTGCTGATCTACGAGCCGACGAAAAACGGTCTGCGCCTGGTCGGGGCGGAATGGCTGGTGCCGCTGACGCCGGACCTCAAAGAGCCGCCGAAGCTGTTTGGCCAAACCTTCATGGGTCCGATGGAGGGACACTATCCGCTCATCCCGAGGGAGTTCGTCCACTACGATCTTCACGCCTGGCTGGGTGATAATCCGAACGGCATGTTCAGTCCGACGAACCCGAACGTGAAATGCAACAAGGCCGAGTTTCCGATGTTGGAGAAACCGACCAAGATGATGCCTGGGCCGATGTAACGGCCAGCCCAGCCAGGAGCTTGCCGGGAGGGCAAGCCGGATGGCCGTCTTGTCTTGGAACCACTCGTCGGTCAGCCCTTGGCGACGATGCGCATGAAGGCCGGCATGTCGTCGCCGAAGCCAACGGTGGCGTCGTTTTCGTCTTCTCGGTTGCGGGCAGGGCGACGGTCATCGCGCTGGGGCCTGGTGTCGCCGCGCTCCGGTGCACGTCGCTCGCTGCGCGCCGCGGAGCTCTTGCGCTCGGAATTTTCCGAGCGGATAGCGTCCTTGCGCGTGCGCCGCTCACCAGTGCCGGCGACCGTTTCCTCGGCCGCGACCGGCTGTTCCTCGCGCACGGTTTCCGGTGCCGCGTCTTCGCCGTGCTTGGCCTGGCGTCCGCCTCTCTTGCGCTCGCCCCTGTCCTTGCGGTCGTCGTCCTTGCGGCCGGCGCGCCGCGGCGCACCGCGGCCACGGCGCGGTGCTTCGTCCTCGCCTTCGCTGGCCACCACCGTCGACAGGTCACCGTCATGCCACTCGATCTTGGTGCCGATCAGCCGTTCGATGGCGTCGATGTACTTGGTGTCGGACTTGGTCGCGATGGTGAAGGATTTTCCGGAGCGCCCGGCGCGGCCGGTACGGCCGATTCGGTGGACGTAATCCTCGGCATGGATCGGGACGTCATAGTTGAAGACGTGGCTGACATCGGGAATGTCGAGGCCGCGCGCGGCCACGTCGGAGGCGACCAGATACCGCAGCTTGCCGTCGCGGAAATTGGCCAGCATCTGCATGCGCGCGCGCTGGTCCATGTCGCCATGCAGCGCGCCGGCGTCGAAGTCATGTTTCAGCAGCGAGCGGAACAGCTCCGACACCTCGATCTTGCGGTTGCAGAAGATGATGGCGTTCTTCAGCTCCGCATCCTCGGCCTTGATCAGGTTGCGCAGCGTCTCGCGCTTGTCCCAGGGTTTGGAACCGGACTTCACCAGCCGCTGGATGATGTTGGTCGCGGCGGAGGCGGCCTTTGAAACCTCGACGCGCACCGGCGCGTGCAGGAACTTTTCGGTCAGCTTGGTGATCTCGGGCGGCATCGTCGCCGAGAAGAACAGCGTCTGCCGGGTGAAGGGGATCATCTCGCAGATACGCTCGATATCGGGAATGAAGCCCATGTCGAGCATGCGATCGGCTTCGTCGATGACGAGGATCTCGACGCCGTTGAGCAAGAGCTTGCCGCGCTCGCGGTGGTCGAGCATGCGGCCGGGCGTCGCGATGAGCACGTCGGCGCCACGCTCCAGTTTCTTGTCCTGTTCGTCGAACGACACGCCGCCGATCAGCAGTGCGATGTTGAGCTTGTGGTTCTTGCCGTATTTTATGAAGTTTTCCTCGACCTGCGCCGCAAGCTCGCGGGTCGGCTCCAGGATCAGCGTGCGGGGCATGCGGGCGCGGGCGCGGCCCTTTTCCAGTCGTGTCAGCATCGGCAGCACGAAGGAGGCCGTCTTGCCGGTACCGGTCTGTGCTATGCCAAGCACATCCTTGCCCAGAAGCGCGTGCGGAATGGCGCCGGCCTGGATCGGCGTCGGCTTGAGGTAGCCGGCGTCGGTGACTGCGGAAAGGACCTTCGGCGATAGGCCGAGGTCCGCGAAAGTCAACGCTTCTTGAGCGGTCTGGGTGTCTGAGGACAAGTTCTGGCTGTCTTTGGCTGTTCGGGGAAGCGCAACGGCATCCGTCGCGGCAGGCGCCGCGCGCCCGCAAGATCATCACTGCAACTAGGCGCAAGCCCGCGATTTGTCAACACAAACGGCCGGCAATGGCTCGATTGTGAAGTCGTAACCTTAATTACTATGTCTGATCCGGCCGCTTATCCGCGCGCCGGCTCAATATCGGCTCAATAACGGAACTGTTCCGCCAGTATGCGTTCGTTCCAGGAGTGATTGGGATCGAACAGCAAAGTTGCGGTCGCCGTCGCTGATTCCCGCACCGTCACGGAAGCTACGGCCTTGACCTCCGTATGGTCGGCGGCGGCGTTCACCGGCCGCTTTTCCGCCTCTAGTATGTCGAAGCGCACGGTTGCTTTGTTGGAAAGCAAAGCGCCGCGCCAGCGGCGGGGGCGAAACGGGCTGACGGGGGTAAGCGCCAGCAGCGGCGCGTCGAGCGGCAGGATGGGCCCATGCGCCGAAAGATTGTAGGCGGTGGAGCCAGCCGGCGTGGCAATCATCACGCCGTCGCAATTCAGTTCCTCGAGCCGTACCTGGTCATCTATGGTGATGCGGATCTTGGCCGTCTGATAGGACTGGCGCCATAACGCCACTTCGTTGATGGCCAGCGCCGAGACGGTTTCGCCATCCGAGGTAACGGCCTGCATCTCCAGCGGACGGATCGTTTCGGCGACCGCGGCCGCGATGCGCTCGGCGAGACCTCCGGAACGATATTCGTTCATCAGGAAGCCGATGGTGCCACGGTTCATGCCGTAGACCTTTTTGCCGGTTCCCATTGTATCGCGCAAAGTTTGCAGCAGGAAACCGTCGCCGCCCAGGGCCACGACGACATCGGCTTCCGCGACCGAATGCTGGCCATAGCGCGCCGACAGGCTTTCCAGCGCCGCTTTGGCGTCAGGCGTGCCGGACGAGACGAAGGCGATGCTGTTGGCGGCTTTGCTCATGGCTCCCCGACGGTGACCGGTTGGCGGCTGGGCCGGGGTAGCATGGGCGGGCCTGTGTGCAAAGAGAGCCCGCAGACGTGCGGTTCGAACCGGCAGTCGCGAATCATATCAGGGAACGAGCCAATGTGATGGTTAAGGCCGGGCTTAAACTCTCGTAAAGCCGCATCGATCATGTTAGCCGGCATGGTGGCGTGGGGGCGCCCACAGCGATTTTATGCCTTTCAGGATACGAAAGACGCTGTGGCACTTTTGATCGTGCGTGAATCCTTCGAGAGTCGAGCCCGATTCCGGGGACACGCGCCAGCCGGGACCAACATATTGCTGGTAACACGCCTGATCATCATCTCCGTCGTGCTGGGAAGCTTCGCGCTTGTCTTCGCCGAACTGGTGCGCCGCTCGGAAGAAACAAGCCTCAGGCCCTTGCCCACGGCCTCGCGCTGCGGCGATGCTGCCGGAATGCCTTGTCCGCAAAGGGCGCTGTAGGTCAAAACAAGCTGACTGCTAGGAGCGTGGTTGCAGATGGCAGCCGGCCTGGCGTTTCTGTGCCAGATACTCGTCGATCAGCTGGCGATAGCGCACCTTGCCGAAACTCGGGAAATGGCCGCCATGCACGACCGAGACGTCGAGGCCGCGCATGGCAAACATCGTCCCCAAATAATCACCGATATCGGAATGGTAGACGTCGTCGATCAGCGGGCCGTCATAGATGATGTCGCCGGAAAGCAGGATGCCGGTCTTCTTCTCGTACAGCGCGATGCCGCCTGGCGAATGGCCGGGCGTGTGGATCACCTCGAAGGCGCGGTCGCCGAGGTCGACGATATCGCCATGTTCGAGCAGGCGGTCCGCCGGGGCGGGCATGATGCGATAGCGCGCCGTATCCCAACCTTGTGGCTGGCGATCGAACATCTCTTCATTGGCGTAGCGGTCAGCCACCGTCCATTCGTTGCGCGGATCGGTCAGAATCTCCGCCTCGGCGCGGTGCACGCAGCGGTCGGGAAATTCATGGTGGCAGCCTATATGATCGAAATGCGTGTGGCTGGCGACGCAGGTGAGCTTGCGCTCGCTGACCAGCGGCACATGGCGCCTGAGGCTGAAATGGCCAAGCCCGGTATCGAACAGCAGGTCGCGGTCGCGGCCGCGCACATGCCACATATTACAGCGGAAGAACGGTTTGATCCATGGCTCGTGGATCAGCGTGACACCGTCGCCCATGCCGATGGTTTCGTACCAGTCAGGTGCGTCGACGACCGCAAGCATGCCCATGTTCAATCCGTCAGCAGGATGATCTTGTCTGTATCGCAGGAAACCGAGACCGTGTCGCCCGGCTGCACGACGGACGTCGCGGGCAGTTTGGCGATGAATTGCAGCGTGGCGTCTTCAGTGGAGACCGCGAGCACGCGCTTGAAGCTGCCCTGGAAAACGACATCGCTGACCTGCGCCTTGCCCAGCTTTGTGGCGCCTGAGGTCGCGCCCAGGGCAAGGTGCTCCGGCCGGATGGCCAAGGCAACCGCCGATCCCACCGGCAACGCTCCGGACGCCGAGACCGGCCCGACCTGTGTTGCGACAGTGCTTGTCCTGTCCATCATCTCCGCCACCGTTCCGCGAAGAATGGTGCTCTCGCCCATGAAAGTCGCCGAAAAGCGTGTCTTTGGCCGCGCATAGACGCGTTCGGGCGGCCCTTCGTCCTCGATGCGGCCATCATTCATCACCACGCAGTGGTCGGCCAGCGCCATCGCTTCTTCCTGGTCGTGGGTGACGTGGATGAAGGCGGTGCCGACGCGCTTCTGAATTGCTTTCAGCTCATCCTGCATCTGCCGGCGCAGTTTGAGGTCGAGCGCGCCGAGCGGCTCGTCGAGCAGCAGCACCGCCGGCTCGATCACCAGTGCGCGCGCCAGCGCTACGCGCTGCCGCTGGCCGCCGGAGAGCTGGTGCGGCTTCTTGTCGAAGGCGGCATCCAGCCCGACCAGCGCCAGCGTCTCACGCGCCCGCGCGGCGCGTGTCGCGCCATCGACGCCTTGCATGCGCAGGCCAAAACCGACATTGCCGCCGACGCTCATATGCGGAAACAGCGCATAATCCTGGAACACCGTCGTTGTCGGGCGCTTTGCCGGCGGAACGGCGGTGCAGTCCTCGCCTCGGATGAACACCTTGCCTTCGCTCGGTGTGACGAAGCCGCCCAAAATCGACAAAAGCGTCGTCTTGCCGGAGCCCGACGGTCCGAGCAGGATGGTGTAGCTACCGGGCTCGATCCGCAGCGATACGTCTTTCAGCACCGCCAGCTGGCCGAAACGGTGCGAGACCCCGCGGATGTCGACCAGGGGCGCGCTCATGCCGGCTTCCTCCGCAGCAATGTCAGTTCGAACAGCACCACCAGCACGATGGAAACGGCGAACACCAGCGAGCCGACTGCGTTGGTCTTGGGGTTGAGGCCAGAGCGCAGCAGATTCCAGATTTCGACCGGCAGCGTGGTTTCGAAGCGTGTCAGCAGGAAGGAGATCACGAATTCGTCCCAGGAAAAGGTCATCGACAGGAAGAAGCCGGCGAAGATGGCCGGCGCCATGACAGGCACAGTAATCAAGAGCAGCACTTTCCATTCCGGCGCGCCGAGATCGCGCGCGGCGCGCTCGATGTTGATCTGGTGGTCGCCCATCTGGCTGTAGACGATGGCGAAGCAGAGCGGCAGGTTGATCACGACATGGCCGATGCCGGCGGCCATCAGCGATTTCGGCACGCCGGCCCAGTTGAACAGCACCAGCAGCCCCATGCCGATGATGAGATAGCTGACGGTAAGCGGTAGCGTGATCAACCCTCGCAGCAGGGCCGAACCCGGCAGCACGAAGCGCGCGAACGCCCAGGCGCTGAGGAAGCCGAGCGTGACGGCCGCGAGCGACGAAAGGACGGCCACCAGCAGCGAGTTCACCAGCGCCGAGGTCAGCCGCGCATCGGACAGGACGGCCTGGTACCAGCGCAGCGACGGGCCGGTGAAGGGCGGGATGGGGAAGGAGGTTGCCTGCAGCGAGAACAGCACGAGCACGACCACCGGCAGGAAAATGAAGGAATAGATGGCGATCGCGTAGAGACCGGAAGCGGTTCGGACGATCAGGCGCATCTCAGGCCCGCTCGATCTTCAGCCAGCGGGTGCAGGCGAGATAGGCGATGGTCACGACCGCCATCAGGATAATCGACAGGGCGGAGGCCAGCGGAAAATCGCCGCGCCGGCCGATCTGCATCATCACAAGCTGCGGCATGACCAGCTCGTTGTTGCCGCCGAGGATCTGCGGCGTGATGTAGTCGCCGATGCACAGCACGAAGGTCAGGAAGGCGCCGACCATGATGCCGGGCAAGGTCAGCGGCAGGATGACATGCAGGAAGGTGCGCACCGGCCCGGCGCCGAGATCAGCGGCGGCCTTGCGGTAGCTCGGACTGAGCTGCTTCAAATTGGCGAAGATCGTCAGCGTCAAAAGCATGACGAAGAAATGCACGAAGCCGGTCACGGTGGCGAAGCGCGTATTGGCGAGCTGCAGCGGTTCGCTGGTCAAGCCGATGCCGGTCAGCGTCCGGTTGATGACGCCGTTCTGCGCCAGCACCAGAAGCCAGGAATAGGAGCGCACGACATAGGACGTCCAGAACGGCAGCACGGCCAGCATCAGCGCCAGCCGCTGCCAGCGTTCCGGCACCTGTTCGGCCAGGATCCAGGCGAAAGGATAGGCGAGCAGCACCGAGACCACGGTGACGATCGCCGTCACCTCCAGCGAATTCACCATCGCTTGCCAATAGGCAGGATTGGTGAAGAACTGGCTGTAATTGGCTGATGTGAAGCCGCCGCCCTCATGCGACGTCAGGCTGGAAAGCCCCATGGCAATGAAAGGCAACACGAAGAACAGCAAGGTCCAGCCGAGCGCCGGCGTAACCAGCGCCCAGGGCAGGGCCTTGTTTGCGGTGCTGCTCACGACGCCCGTCTACTGCGCCTGCAGCATCTCGGTCCACATGTCCTGCATCTTCTTGTCGAGGTCGGCGTTCGGCGCCGGATAGGCCTGGGCGCGGGCAAGGAATTCGGGCTGCTCGTCGAAGCGCAGGATCTTCTTCTGGTCGTCGGTGAGTGCCGCCTTGCTGTTCGCCGGCATGCCCCAATAGCAGGACGAGGTGGCAAGCCGCGCCTGGCCTTCCGGGCTCATGATGTACTGGATGAATTTCAGCGCCACGTCCTTGTTCTTGGAGTCCTTGAACATGGCCAGCGACTGCGACCACAGCACCGCTCCCTCCTTGGGGATCGAGAAGTCCAGCGCCGGGTTCTCCTTGGCCAGGCCCGCCGTCACCCATTCGCCGCCGCCGACCAGAATATCGACTTCACCGGTGGCGAGCGCTGTCTGGCTGGCGGTCACCTCGCCGACCAGCTTGGCGTTGGCCTTCATCTTGAGCAGTTCGGCCTTGAGGGCGGGAAGATCGGCCTCGGTGAGTTCAGCCGTTTTCTTGCCGATGGCGAGTGCCGCCATGCCGATGACCGGCAGGTAATAATCGTAGATGGCGACCTTGCGCTTGTACTTGTCGCTTGTCAGCGACGCCAAGGATTGCATGTCGGCCGGGTCGACCTTGGTCTTGTTGAAGCCGATCGTGTTGTAGCCGAACTTTTCGGTGATGCCGTAGCGCTTGCCGCCGACCACGGTGGAGTTGTCCATCTTCACCTGCGGAAAGAGGTCGCCCAACGGCAGCTTGTCCTCCGGCAGCGGCTCGAACAGGCCTTTTTCCACGCCGCGCGGCACGTCGATGCTGTCGATCACCATCACGTCCCAGTCGCCGGGTTGCGACTGCTCGACGATGGCGAGCCCTGCGCCGGTGCCCTCGAATTCCTTGACGTTGACCTTGATGTTGTTGGCCTCTTCGAAGGGCTGCAGCAGCGCCGGATCGGCGTGATCGCACCAGATCAGGGCGTTGAGATCGGCGGCCTGGCTGGCGCCGGCTGCTGAGAGCACCAGCGCCGTGGCGCCGCAAGCGGCGCCCAGATGTCTCTTCAGGATTGAAAGCGGATTGTTGGCTGTGGATCGTGCGGACATCGAGTGTTCTCCCTTGCCTTTGTGGCTTCTTGCAAAAAATTGAACCAATTCTAAAATTGAGTCAATTCTGTTTCTGTGGCAGACAGCCGGCATGAGTGGATTGAGGGCAAGGCAAAAGGCCGACCGGCACCGCCGCATCATCGAGGCGGCCGCCGAGCTTTTCCGCGAGGCAGGCTATGAAGGCGCCAAGATCGAGGTGATCGCGGCCCAGGCCGAAGTGTCGATCGGGACGATTTACAATTACTACCAGAATAAGGGCGACATCCTCGGCGCCATCGTCTCCATGGAGGTCAACGAGGTGCTGAATGCCGGGCGAGGCGTGGTCGACAGCCCACCGGCCAATGTCGGCGATGCGCTGGACACGCTGATCGGCATCTATATCGAGCACTCCTTGCACTATCTCAGCAAGGAAATGTGGCGCCAGGCGATGGCGATCTCGACGCAACTGCCCGACAGCCCGTTCGGCCAAGCCTACACGGCGCTCGACCGCGCTCTGACGCAACAGATCCGCGCCCTGATCGCAAGGCTGCAGGAGATCGGCCTGGTGCGGCGCGACATCGACGGGCAGGCGGTGGGTGAGCTGGTCTTCAACAACATGAACATGATGTTCATCGAGTTCGTGAAGCGCGACGAGGCAAGGATAGCGGAACTGCGCGCGGCGATCCGACGGCAGAACCGGATCCTGGTGGCGGCGATCGGGGTGTGAGGATGGAAGCGACCGCGGCATGAAACCAGCTTCCGCTGCCAGTGTGACTGACGATGAGTGCCAACGGCGGCGCCCGTCTACACCGCAAGGCTCCCGTGCACGGTATGGCCTAGCGGCTTGATGTTGCGGGGATGACAGCGTAGCCGCCGGCCTAACCAGCGATCCCTTCGAAGCATCGACCGAAGGGAAAGCAGACGCGCGTCCGCAGTGGCGCAGGTAAAAATCAGTGATCGGTCGGATCGATCTTCGTCAGGCGCTCTCGCGCTTCGGTCACACGCCGCTGCGCGGACCTTATCCTGCTGCAAAGCGCGAGATTGATGCCGACGCCACAGTCTCCGTCCAGCATTTCTTCCGCTCGTTTGAGGGCGAGTTCCGCTCGGCCAATTCGCTGCCTGGCTCTGGCCAGTTCCATGTCCAAGAGTTCGATCATTGTTCCGCTACAGAGTTTGCGGTCCCTTCGATCGTTAACCGTCTCCGGCCGGGTTTGGTTCCGGGTTGGGGCTCGAGACTCAGGACAGCAGGAGAAAGTCGCCGCTTCGGCACCGACCTCATTGCACGCGAAGTCGCCTCTTGAGTTGAATTTGAAATCTGTTACAACTTATAGAGGCAGGCGAAGGGGAGAGATGGTAAATGGGGACGTTTTCAATCTGGCATTGGGCGATCGTACTGCTGATCATCGGCGTGCCTGTTTTCTTTGCGGTTCGCTCAGCCGTGAAGCCGTCACAGGGCCCGGCGGCTCTTGTAGGATTCGGTGGCTGGCTTATGCTACTGGCGATCGGCCAGGTGTTGTCGCCGCTGCGCACGCTCGCCGACTTGGCCGATTCGGCCGAGGGTTACCGCCAACTCATGCCCCTGCCAAATGGACTGGTTGCGGTGTATAGCGAGGTTGCCCTCAATCTGGCATTTCTGGCGCTTCAACTGGTTGTGCTCATTTCGATGCTGCGGCGAAGCCGACGCTTTCCACAATTGTTTCTGGTTCAGTGGATTGCGATACCGGTTGTGTTCGTCCTGGACACGATCTTGATCTCATCAACTCTAGGCGTCCCGGTGAGCCAGATCCTTGCTGGAGATGCGCTGGCGACACCCGTCCTGTCGTTCATCCTCACCGGGGCTTGGGTCGCCTACGTCTGCAAGTCCGTCAGGGTGAAGAACACGTTCGGCGGCGAAGTGGCAGCCGGCCAGGTTGCGACAGCCTCCTAGCGAAAGTCCGCTGGGTTTCGGAGGACACTTCTTCGTTTCGCGAGATCTGGTGTTCTTATAACGGGCTCTGGGTGGCCTGCCACCCGAAGCTCGAAGAGCGAAGGGTGGTGCCCCCGGCAGGAATCGAACCCGCGACCTTCGGTTTACAAAACCGCTGCTCTACCAGCTGAGCTACAAGGGCATGCGGCACCGGTTAGCCATATTTGCGGCGCCAGTAAAGACAAATGTCCGTTTTGAGGTGCTCCTGCCGCTGCGAAGCAACAGACACGGCATCCTGAAAACGGCCAATTCGCTTCCTATATCCTACGGCAGGTGCAATCGCTCGGGCGAGGCCGTCGCATGATCAGATTTGTCATCATCCTGCCGATCGTCGTCATAGCCTGGATGCTGCTGGTGAAGCTCATCAGGAACCTCAAGAACGCCAATATCGACTGGACCGGCGTTACCACCATCATCGGCTTCATCGCGCTCGCCTTCTGGCTGCGCCATGTCACGGGCATGGGGTGGTGAATAGTAGTCAGTAGTCAGTAGTCAGTAGTCAGTAGTCAGTAGTCAGTAGTCAGTAGTCAGCCTGCTGCTCATAGCCTACTACTCACTACTCACTACTCACGATTCATCCCGTCTCCGGCCTTGCCGAAAAAAATCTCCTCCACCTTTCGAACCTTTTCCCGCGCCGCCCCGACTGATGGTCAGAGGCGAATGGGTCGCCTCGATCAAAAGATCCAGGAGATCATCATGTTCAAGCGCACTCTCGTCTCAGGCCTCGTTGCCATCTTCGTCGCCACCGGCGCGCTCGTCGGCACCGTCGGCACGTCGTCAGCCCACGGCATGCACGGCCATCATCATCACCACCACAACCATCACAAGAAGCACTTCAAGAAGTTCTGGTGGAAGCACCACAACCATCATCACCACAAGCACGGCAAGGTGATCATCTTTCTTTGATGGAGGGACCCAATTCTCCCGAAAGGGCGGCTTCGGCCGCCCTTTTTCGTTGGGCGAAATGGGACGGTCATCAATGTCTAGCCAGGCCCTTGCAGGCCGCCGTCAGCATGACCTCCTTGGTTCACGTTCAAAAAAGATTTGAACCTTTTTCTTGTGCCGAACGACAGATGATCAAGAGGCGGATGGGTCGCCTCTCCAAACGAAGCAAGGAGATCGTCATGTTCAAGCGCGCACTCGTTTCCGGCCTCATCGCCACCGCTGTCGCCGCCACCGCACTGGTCGGCACCGTGCAGCCCTCGGCGGCTCATTCGCATCACCACCACCATGGCATCGGCATCGGCATCGCCGCTGGCGTCGGCGGTTTTGTCCTGGGCAGCCTGCTTGCCCAGCCCCGCACCGTCTACGTCGACGAGGGCGGCGGCTCGTGGCACGTCCGCCGCTGCTTCGATCGCTATTCGAGCTACGATCCGGACTCCGACACCTACATCGGTTACGACGGCTATCGCCATTACTGCCGTCTCTGAGAGGAGGAGCACCGTTCAGCACCAGAATAGGGGCTCAGGCGAGCCCCTTTTCTACGCTTGGATGGCGGCACACCTGTTGGATTAGCCGACTTTCACGGAGACGCCTGAACCCTCGGTCATCGGCTTTTGTCGATGCGATCGGCAATGTACAGGCATTTCCCGAAGGCCTAATCTGCTTGGCGATAATCTGCGGGCGATATGGGGGAGGGTGATCCTTGGACGAGCAGGACCCGAAAGAGGAACAGGTCGAAATTATTTTCCGCAACGGCACGGTCACGGCCGTCGGCATCCTGCTGGCGTTTTCGCTGGGATTTATTACGCATTGGGCCGCCAACCCGATCCCGTGGCAGACCTATCATCTCGTCGCCGTGCTGCCGATCCTGGCCGGCATCGCCTTGCAGATGCGGGCACTGTCGCTTCTGCTCGACACAAAGTGCCTGCAGCGGCGCCTCTATGAACGCGCCAACCGCATCTTCATCACCGGCCTTGTCTTCACCGCCTGCGGTGTCGGCATGGCGATCCTGCTCGATTTCTTCGATCTTGCGAGCAAAAGCGCGCTGCCCGGGGCAGGTTGATCATCCGGTTTGCACGCCGCCGATCATCTTGGTTACCTCGGCCGCGGCGCTGTGCACCAGCGGGCCGATCTCGGCCAGCCGCTCAGGCGTCACCCGGACCGTCGGGCCCGACACGGAGACACCGCCGATCGGCTCGCCGAATTCGTTGAAGATGGCTGATGCCACGCAGCGCATGCCTGGGTGCCGCTCCTCGTCGTCGACCGACCAGCCGCGCAGCTTGATCGTCGCGAGATCATGCGCGAGGGCAGGGATGTCGGACAACGTCCTGTCGGTAAAGCGCTGCAGGCCGGCCTTGCGCAGGATGGCTCCGACGCGCTCCGGCTCGAGATGGGCCAGCACCGCCTTGCCGATGCCGGATGCGTGAAAAGGGCTGCGCGTCCCCGGTCGGAAGAAGGCGCGGATTGCCTGGTGCGTCTCGACCTGGCTGACGAACACCACGCAGTCGTCCTCGGCGACGCCGAGATTGGCGGTCTCGCCGGTTTTCTCCATCAGCTCCTGCATGACGATGCGCGCGCGGTCGACCAGCTTGCGGCGGCGCAGGAACGCCGCGCCCATCCGGTAGGTCTCGACGCCGATCGACCAAAGCTGGTCCGAACTGTCGAACTCGACCATGCCGTGGTTTTCGAGCGTCGTCAGCATGCGGTAGGCGGTGGAGGCGGCCAGACCGCTTTGCGCGGATATCTCGCTCAGCGACAGGCCGCTGCCTTCGGCAACGATGGCCAGGATGCGCAAGGCCCGGTCCAACGACTGCACCGAAGCCGCTTCCGAGGGGCCGTTGAAGGCGCGCGGCCGGCCGCGCTGGCGTTTTTCGGCGGTTTCCATGACGCCATCATGCCCGATTTTCCCGAATGGACAATGAAAAAGTTTTTCACGCCTTCTGCATTGCCACTTTTTGGAAAACAAAAAGAGAAAGGAAATCAATTGGCAACGGCAGCTTCCTAGAAATGAAAAAATATTCTGAAAAAATTGAAAAATAGCGGGCTTGCTGACATTCTCGGTCATCCAACAATCACAACCCTGTGGAGGGTCGGAACAATGGCCAGGATGCGCGCTGTCGACGCTGCGGTTCTCGTTCTCGAAAAGGAAGGCATCGCCTGCGCCTTCGGCGTGCCGGGAGCGGCGATCAATCCGCTCTACTCGGCCCTGAAGGCGAGGGGCACGATCCGCCATGTGCTGGCCCGTCATGTCGAGGGCGCCTCGCACATGGCCGAAGGCTTCACCAGGGCCAAGGCAGGCAATATCGGGCTCTGCATCGGCACGTCCGGCCCGGCCGGCACCGACATGATCACCGGGCTCTACTCGGCCGCAGCCGATTCCATCCCGATCCTCTGCATCACCGGCCAGGCGCCGCGGGCGCGGCTGAACAAGGAGGATTTCCAGGCCGTCGACATCGCCGCTATCGCGTCGCCCGTCGCCAAATGGGCGGTCACCGTCATGGAGCCTTATCTCGTGCCGATGGCGCTGCAGAAGGCATTCCACCTGATGAGGTCTTCGCGCCCGGGACCGGTGCTGATCGACCTGCCGGTCGACGTCCAATTGGCCGAGATCGAGTTCGACATCGACGCCTACGAGCCGCTGGCGCCGTTCAAGCCGGCGATGACACGCGCCCAGGCCGAAAAGGCTCTGGCGATGCTCAACGCCGCCGAAAAGCCGCTGATCGTCGCCGGCGGCGGCATCATCAATGCCGATGCGTCGGACCTGCTGATAGAATTCGCCGAGATTACCGGCGTGCCCGTCATCCCGACGCTGATGGGCTGGGGCGCGATCCCCGACGACCATCGGCTGATGGCCGGCATGTGCGGCCTGCAGACCTCGCACCGCTATGGCAACGCGACGATGCTGGAAGCCGACTTCGTCTTCGGCATCGGCAACCGCTGGGCCAACCGCCACACCGGTTCGGTCGATGTCTACACCAAGGGAAAAAAGTTCATCCATGTCGACATCGAGCCGACGCAGATCGGCCGTGTGTTTGCCCCGGATCTCGGCGTCGTCTCGGATGCGGGCGCTGCGCTGAAGATGCTGCTCGACGTCGCCACCGAATGGAAAACGGCCGGAAGACTGCGCGACTGGTCGGGCTGGGCGAAGGAATGCCAGGGCCGCAAGAAGACCATGAAGCGCAAGACGCATTTCGACCAGGTGCCGCTGAAGCCGCAGCGCGTCTATGAGGAGATGAACAAGGCGTTCGGGCGCGACGTCACCTACGTCACCACGATCGGCCTGTCGCAGATCGCCGGCGCGCAGTTCCTGCATGTCTACAAGCCGCGCAACTGGATCAATTGCGGCCAGGCAGGCCCGCTCGGCTGGACACTGCCGGCAGCCCTTGGCGTGCGCGCCGCCGATCCCGACCGCACCATCGTGGCGCTGTCGGGCGACTATGACTTCCAGTTCATGATCGAGGAACTGGCGGTCGGCGCGCAGCACAGGCTGCCCTACATCCACGTCGTCGTGAACAATGCCTATCTCGGCCTGATCCGCCAGGCGCAGCGCGGCTTCTCGATGGATTACGAGGTTAGCCTTGCTTTTGAGAACATCAACCGATCGGACGATCCCGAGGCCGGCTACGGCGTCGACCACGTCGCTGTTGCCGAGGCGATGGGCTGCAAGGCGGTCAGGGTGCGCAAACCGGAAGAATTCGCCGGTGCCTTCAAGGAGGCGCAGCGGCTGATGAAGGAGCATCAGGTTCCCGTAGTGCTCGAATTCATCCTCGAACGCGTCACCAATATCTCGATGGGCACCGAGATCGACAAGATCACCGAATTCGAAGACCTTGCCGAACATCAAGAGGATGCCCCGACAGCGATCGTGATGCTCGACTAGGACGGAAGAAGGACAAAAAGAATGCCGCGTTTTTCAGCCAATCTTTCGATGCTCTTTGGCGAGCATGACTTCCTCGAACGTTTTGACGCAGCTGCCCGCGCGGGCTTCAAAGGCGTTGAATATATAGGCCCCTACGACCATGCGCCCGAGGTGGTGGCCGCGCGGCTGAACAAGAACGGTCTGACGCAGGTGCTGTTCAACCTGCCGGCCGGCGACTGGGGCAAGGGCGAGCGCGGTATCGCCGTTTTGCCGGACCGAGTGCCGGAATTCCGCCAGGGCATCGCCAAGGCGATCGCCTACGCGCAGGCGCTCGGCTGCTCACAGGTCAATTGCCTGGCAGGCATCGCGCCCGCCGGCGTCGACCGCAAGGTGCTCGAGGATGTGTTTGCCGAGAACCTCGCCTTCGCGGCGGAGAAACTGGAGCAGGCCGGCATCAGGCTGCTGATCGAGCCGATCAACACGCGCGACATTCCAGGCTTCTTCCTCAACTATTCCGACCAGGCGCTGGCGCTGATCGACCGCGTCGGCTCGAAGAACCTGTTCCTGCAATACGACATCTACCACATGCAGATCATGGAGGGGGATCTCACCCGTACCATCGAGGCAAACCTCGGCCGCATCGCGCATATCCAGCTTGCGGACAATCCCGGCCGTCACGAGCCGGGGACGGGCGAGATCAACTATCCCTTCCTCTACGAGCATATCGACCGCATTGGTTATTCCGGCTGGGTCGGCGCGGAATACAAGCCGAAGGCCGGAACTGAGCAAGGGTTGGGGTGGTTCCGGGAACTGGCCGGGCAGGGAAGCGCGGCGGCTTAGCTGTCGAAATCGAACTCGCGTTCCTTCACGCCCTCCTCTGGCCTGTCGGCCATCTCCCCCACCAAGGGCGGAGGTTGGATGTCACCGGCGGCTTCGCTAAATTTTGAACCGGGAAAGTTGGGGCCAGCGCCGAAACTGCCAATCTCCCCACCTGTGGGGGAGATGGCCGGCAGGCCAGAGGGGGGCGTGAAGGAACGCAACCTCAACAAGACGGAGAACCACAATGGAAACCATCGGCTTCATCGGCCTTGGCATCATGGGCGCGCCGATGGCGGGACATTTGCTGGACGCCGGCTACACGGTGATCGCCAGCGACCACCGCTCCAGGCCACAGGCCGAACTGGTGGCCAAGGGACTGAAAACTGTCACCGGCCATGCCGCCGTGGCGAAGGCCGCCGATATCATCATCACCATGGTGCCCGACACACCGCAGGTAGCCGAGGTGCTGTTCGGCGACAACGGCGTCGCATCAGGTCTTTCCAAAGGCAAATTGGCCATCGACATGAGCTCGATCTCACCGATCGAGACCAAGGTCTTCGCCAAAAAAATCAACGAACTGGGCTGCGACTATCTTGATGCGCCGGTCTCGGGCGGCGAGGTGGGAGCCAAGGCCGCATCGCTCACCATCATGGTCGGCGGCGAGGAGAGGGCGTTCGAGCGCGCCAGGCCCGTTTTCGAGAAGATGGGCAAGAACATCACCCTGGTCGGACCGAACGGCGTCGGCCAGACCACCAAGGTCGCCAACCAGATCGTCGTCGCGCTGACCATTGAAGCCGTCGCCGAAGCGCTTGTTTTTGCTTCAAAAGCCGGCGCCGACCCCGCCAAGGTCAGGCAGGCGCTGATGGGCGGGTTGGCCGCCTCGCGCATCCTCGAAGTGCATGGCGAACGCATGGTCAGGCGCACCTTCGCGCCGGGTTTCCGCATCGAACTGCACCAGAAGGATCTCAACCTCGCCCTGGAAGGCGCAAGGGCGCTCGGCGTCTCCCTGCCCAACACGTCGACCACCCAGCAACTGTTCAATTCCTGCACGGCCAATGGCGGCGCCAGGGAGGATCACTCGGCCCTGGTCAGGGCGCTGGAGCGGATGGCCGGGCATGAGGTAGGGCAGTAGGAGCCGCCCGTTCCGGCCGATTTGGAAACCCTACTGCCGTACTGCCCTACTGCCTCAAGAATTTCCGTGCCGCATAAAGGCTTACCGCCGCCGCGTTCGACACGTTGAGCGAGCGGATGGCGCCGGGCATGTCGAGGCGAGCCAGTGTCGTCACCGTCTCGCGCGTCTTCTGGCGCAGGCCCTTGCCTTCCGCGCCCAGCACCAGGGCAAGCTTGTCGCCGGCAAAGCTCGTTTCGAGTTCGGCCGGGCCGTCCGAATCGAGACCGATTGTCTGGAAGCCGGCCTCGTGCAGTTGCGCGAGCGCGTCGGCCAGGTTCTTCACCTCGATCTGGTCGATATGTTCGAGCGCGCCGGAGGCTGATTTCGCCAGCACGCCCGATTCCTGCGGGCTGTGGCGCGCCGTGGTGATCAGCGCGCCGGCATCGAAAGCGACCGCCGAGCGCAGGATGGCGCCGACATTGTGCGGATCGGTGATCTGGTCGAGCACCAGCACCAGCTTTGTGTCGCCAAGAGCGTCGAGTCGCTTGGGCTTCAGCGGCTCGGCCTCGATCAGCACGCCTTGATGCACGGCATCCGAACCCGTGATCTTGTCGATGTCCCTGGGTTCGACCAGCTCCGCCTTGAAGGGCAGGGCCGCGAAGTCGGCCAGTCCCAGCCGCTCGGCGGCATTGCGCGTCACCAGCATTTTCCGGATCTTGCGGCGCGGATTGTCGAGTGCCGCGCGCACCGTATGCAGGCCATAGAGCCGCACCAGCCCGTCGGCTGCGTTCTCGCCCGGCGGCATGGGCTGGCGCGGCCGGAATGCCGGCGCGCCGCCGCTCTTTTCGTCGCGGTGTGCACGACGCAGCTTGGCGTAGTGGGTGTCTTTCGGGGTGCCGGTCTTGTTGCTCATGGCCGGCTTCTATAGCGGTCTCCGGCGGCCAGGGATATGGCCCGTCGCCGCAGCCGGCGAACAACATCGAAAAACCCTTGCCACGCGGTTGACACCCACTGGCCTTGCCGCCATAAGGCGCTTCGCTGATTTCGGAGAAGTGATACTCGGGTCCGGATCGGCAAGAATGCCTCGTTGCATGGCTCCGGCGGCAGACTGGAGAGGTGCCCGAGTGGTTAAAGGGGACGGACTGTAAATCCGTTGGCTTAGCCTACGTTGGTTCGAATCCAACCCTCTCCACCACTGCCGGCCCGGAAGCCCTGAAACGTGAAAGCATCGGAGGCGAAAAGCGCATGGCGCTTTTCCGCGGAATCCGATACTTCAGGGCACGGCGCGGGTATAGCTCAGTGGCAGAGCAGCAGCCTTCCAAGCTGAATATGCGGGTTCGATTCCCGCTACCCGCTCCAGATTTCCAACCCATGCCATCGGCAAGCTGAAACGCTGCGCGGCCAGGTCGCGCAGCGCTCCAGAGGATGATTGTTCACTCGCTTCAGCTGTTGAAGGCCGATGCGACCTGATGTTGCTGCGGCACCTGGCCGTTCGGCGTCAGCTTGTCGACGATGCCAGGCAGGGCTGCGGACAATTGCTTGAGCAGTTCCTGCTCGTCGAGTCCCGTCCGTTGCGCGATCTCGCGGATGACCTGCGGTCCGATCGCGTTGCCCAGGTCGTTGGCGTTGATCGGTTGGTTCTGGCCGGTGCCGACCCAGGAATCGGCGACGTTGCCGTGGCCGGAGTTCTTCAATTTGTCGAGCAGGCCGCCCAGTCCGCCAAGCAGGCCGCCATCGCCGGCCGTGGTTTCACCGGGCTCGGCCGGTACGGGAGCTTGGGGTTGCTCCGGCTGTTCGGCACTCCTGCCGCTGAGCATCTTTCCGACCAGCAGCGCGCCAAGCGCGATCATCAGGGGTTTGGTGATGTTGCCGCCCGGAACGGCATTGTCAAACAGTCCCATCGTGGATCTCCTTGTCAACCAAGCCCGTCCCATCCTCACAATGACGCAAACGGGCGGAATTTCAAGCTGGCTTGAGCTTTTGACAATCATATGAAAATGATGGACGCGGCAGGGGATTGGAGAGGAAAAATGTCAATCATCAGCTGGATTATTCTGGGAGTCATCGCCGGCTTTCTTGGCAGCAAGATCGTCAACAAGAGCGGCCAGGGCATGATCATGGATATCGTGCTCGGCATTGTCGGCGCCATTGTCGGCGGCCTGATCTTCAGCGCTTTCGGCGCGTCGGGCGTGACCGGTCTCAACATATACAGCCTGATCGTCGCGGTGGTGGGCGCCGTGGTCGTGTTATGGGCTTACCACCAGTTCGCCGGCAAGCGGCCGATTTAGCACCAGTCCCATTCCGATAGTTCGGGATGGGATTTCTACCTGTCCGCTCGTGCATGAGCTTCCCCGAAACCGGATCCCGCACTCGGGTCATGCGCCCGTCCCGTCCTTCATCGGCGGTGTTTGCCACCGCGGAGCGCCGTCTGGCGCGTCTTATCTGACCCTCTTGAGGATATCGCGGACAGCGTGTTGAGCTTGCGGCGAGACCCCCGGCGATAATCGGCCGCAACTGGAGCCGACTTAGGCGACGACAGTCAGCCGGCGCCTGCGCTGGTCGAGCGAGACGATGGCCAGTCCGCTACCGACAACCAGAAGGATGCCGCAGATCGCCAGCGCGTTTGGGAATTGTCCGAACACCAGCAGGCCCGAAATCATCGCCCAGACGGTGAAGCAGTAGTAGAACGGCGCCACTGCGCTGGTCGGCCCGACGCGATAGGCCATGAAGATGAAGAAATGGCCGAAGATCAGGAAGAACCCGGCTCCGGCCATGAGCAGCAAATGATGTGCTCCGGGCATGATCCAGCGCTCTGAAACCAGGTGTGCCGCACCGGCGCCGATCAGCACCACGACGACGGCGGAAATCGCCACGATCATTCCCGGCACCTCGGCCGGAACCCGCCTGCCGGTGAGATCGCGCGCGGCCGACAATGCCGCGTTGCCGAGCGCCAGCAGGGCATAGACCGAGATGCCCTGCATTGTCGGTTGCGCCACCATCAGCGCGCCGATGAAGCCGAGGCCGATCAGCGCCATGCGCTGGCCGCCGATGCGCTCGCCGAACAGGATAGAGGAGCCGACCAGCATCAACAGCGGCGTGACCTGTCCGAGCGCGGTGGAATCGGCAATCTGCATGTTGGCGAGCGCCACGACGTAACAAAGGATGGCGGCCAGTTCGAGCAGGTTGCGGTGCAGCACGCGCTTGTCGAAGATCAGCGGGATCTGTTTGCCATAACCAAGCGCAAACAGCAGCGGAAAGCCCCAGAGCGCTGCCGCCGCGCCGCGCAGGAACAGCACTTCATAGGACGGCAGGCCCGCCGTAGCGAGCTTCATCATCGTATCGTTGACGAGATACGACCCGGTCGAGACGATCATGAACAGAGGGCCGCGAACGGCTGTCGGGATGAAATGCATCGGTGCAGGAAATCAGAGCGGGAACACCGCCGCAATGGGCCATGAAGCGCCGACAAATCCGACAGCGACCGACGAGCGGGGCGCGGGAGGCCGGCGCGATTGCGCAGGGTAGGCCATTCCATTTCATGCGGCACGTTCCTATATCAGCGCCATATCCCCGCAATCGGATCACGGGTTCGGACCGAGTGAGAAGGCGCCCGGGCAAAAGACGCTTGTGTTTTTTGGCCTTTGTCGCTAATCGCCCCGCATTCGACTGAACTGAAGGTCCAGGCCGTCCAAGGAAAGAGACTATGGCAAAAGGTAAATTCGAGCGCACCAAGCCGCATGTGAACATCGGCACGATTGGCCACGTTGATCATGGCAAGACGTCTTTGACGGCAGCGATCACCAAGTATTTTGGCGAATACAAGCGCTATGACCAGATTGACGCGGCGCCGGAAGAGAAGGCGCGCGGCATCACCATTTCGACGGCTCACGTCGAGTACGAGACGGAGAACCGCCACTACGCCCACGTCGACTGCCCCGGCCACGCCGACTATGTGAAGAACATGATCACCGGTGCCGCGCAGATGGACGGCGCGATCCTGGTTGTGTCGGCCGCCGACGGCCCGATGCCGCAGACCCGCGAGCACATCCTTTTGGCCCGCCAGGTCGGCGTGCCGTCGATCGTGGTGTTTTTGAACAAGGTCGACCAGGTCGACGATGCCGAGCTGCTTGAGCTGGTCGAGCTCGAGGTTCGCGAATTGCTGACCAAGAACGAGTTCCCCGGCGACGACATTCCGATCGTCAAGGGTTCGGCGCTGGCGGCTCTGGAAGATTCGGACAAGAAGATCGGCGAGGACGCGATCCGCGAGCTGATGGCTCAGGTCGACGCCTACATCCCGACGCCGGTTCGTCCGCTCGACAAGCCGTTCCTGATGCCGATCGAGGACGTGTTCTCGATCTCGGGCCGCGGCACGGTCGTGACCGGTCGCGTCGAGCGCGGCGTGGTCAAGGTCGGCGAGGAGCTGGAGATCATCGGCATTCGTCCGACCACCAAGACGACCTGCACGGGCGTCGAGATGTTCCGCAAGCTGCTCGACCAGGGCCAGGCGGGCGACAACATCGGCGCGCTGCTGCGCGGTGTCGACCGTGAAGGTGTCGAGCGCGGCCAGGTTCTGGCCAAGCCCGGTTCGGTGAAGCCGCACAAGAAGTTCGTGGCCGAAGCCTACATCCTGACCAAGGACGAGGGTGGCCGTCACACGCCGTTCTTCACCAACTACCGTCCGCAGTTCTACTTCCGCACCACCGACGTGACCGGCATCGTGTCGCTGCCGGCCGGCACCGAGATGGTGATGCCTGGCGACAACATCACGGTCGACGTCGAGCTGATCGTGCCGATCGCCATGGAAGAGAAGCTGCGCTTCGCCATCCGTGAAGGCGGCCGCACCGTCGGTGCCGGCATCGTCGTCACCATCAAAGAGTAATCGACACCGGCATCAGCCGGATCGAGAAGGAAGGGCGGTCCTCGGGCCGCCCTTTTTGTCGGCGACCGAAGGTCAGCCGTTGGCATGCCGGGGCCGACACGCGGTCGAACGGTAGCCGCGTCATCGAACTGGCCATCGAGGCAGGTTGAGGCTTGCTCGATTTTTCCGCTATCGTCGCTGCAGGCGGCGCTGGGCGGAGGTCAAGTATGAGCCAGGATGTTCCGACACTGTACGAATGGGCCGGCGGCAGCGAAGCGCTCAACCGGCTGACGCAGACCTTCTATGACAAGGTGGCGCAGGATCCGGTCGTCGGGCCGGTGTTCAAGCATATGTCGCCCGACCATCCCGCCCATGTCGCGGCCTTTATCGGCGAGGTTTTCGGCGGGCCGAAAACCTACAGCGAAAAATTCGGCGGCCACCGCGAGATGGTGATGCATCACCTGGGCAAGCATTTGACGGAGGAGCAGCGCCGCCGCTGGATCAACCTGCTGGCCGATGCCGCGGATGCCGTCGGGCTGCCTGACGATCCGGAGTTCCGTTCCGCCTTCATGGGCTATGTCGAGTGGGGATCGCGGCTCGCCAGGATGAATTCCAATCTCGGCGAAACGTGCGACCCGGAGACCGAGCCGATGCCGGCCTGGGGCTGGGGCGTGCCCGGCGGGCCTTACCGGGTCCCGGACACCAAATAGCGTCCAACGGATACACGGGCCGGCAGGCAAGATCTCCGCGAACAGCATGCCGGCGCACTCGAGCATGAAACCGGAGATCGATGGCGGCGGGCTGGTCGTCGACCATCCCGATTTCCGGGAAAGGGGATGAAGGCGCGTTTGCTTGCAAACCGCTCTTTACAGAGCGCGCGGAAGCTTTTAGGAAGCCCCTGCTGCGCCGAGGCGCACGTGTACGGGCATAGCTCAGTTGGTAGAGCGGCGGTCTCCAAAACCGCAGGTCGTAGGTTCGAGCCCTGCTGCCCGTGCCATTTCAAGAAATGGCACGTCAAACAAAAACTCAGCCATTTCCTAAATGGCCGTCAGAAACGATATTTCTGCGGGCCGCCCTTTGAAAATCGACGACCGGCTTGCCATATTAAGCTGATTGAGGCATAAGGGCGCCATAGCCGGGACGGAACGACTGGATGGTTCCGAGGCGGTGTTTGGTCATAAAGCGGACACTTGCCACTTGCGTGGATCAAGAATCGGTTTTATGTAGACGAAACAGACACGCGACGCGTGGAGCTGGGAAGCCG
The DNA here is from genome assembly GCF_006442955.1 of Mesorhizobium sp. B1-1-1. Taxonomy (NCBI): domain Bacteria; kingdom Pseudomonadati; phylum Pseudomonadota; class Alphaproteobacteria; order Hyphomicrobiales; family Phyllobacteriaceae; genus Mesorhizobium; species Mesorhizobium sp. B1-1-1. The sequence goes on along the minus strand of NZ_VFWW01000006.1, from coordinate 385,804 downwards.
GCTTTACGCGTCTGATTTGCATGGGCGAAATGATTGCGCTGATTCGGCGCGAAAGTGGACCCAGGCGGCACGTCCCGGCCAGCGGGATCATCCAGGAGACCCGGCCAACGGGTCTTGAAGACAGAGCGGCATATGGCTTCGAAAACCACAAATCCTTTCGTCTTTCTCCAGCAGGTTCGCGCGGAGACCGCCAAGGTGACTTGGCCGTCGCGACGCGAAACGATGATCTCGACGGTGATGGTTCTGGCTTTCGCTGTGATCGCGATGATCTTTTTCTTCACCGCCGATCAGCTCATGGGCCTCGCGGTCGAACAGATTCTGGGCATTGGACGCTAAGTCCGGCGATTACGGAGAAGTCGTGAAATGACTACGCGCTGGTACATCGTCCACGCCTATTCGAACTTTGAGAAGAAGGTCGCCGAGGACATCGAGAACAAGGCCAAGCAGAAGGGCCTGTCCGCCGATATCGAGCAGATCGTCGTGCCGACCGAGAAGGTCGTCGAGGTTCGTCGCGGCCGCAAGGTCGACGCCGAGCGCAAGTTCTTTCCGGGCTATGTGCTCCTGAAGGCCAACTTGACCGACGCCGTGTTCTCGCTGGTCAAGAACACGCCGAAGGTCACCGGGTTTTTGGGCGACTCCAAGCCGGTGCCGATCACCGAGGCCGAGGCGCAGCGCATCCTGAACCAGGTGCAGGAAGGCGTCGAGCGCCCGAAGCCCTCGGTTACTTTCGAGATCGGCGAGGCGATCCGCGTCTCGGATGGCCCCTTCGCGTCCTTCAACGGCTTCGTCCAGGAAGTGGACGAGGAGCGGGCGCGGCTCAAGGTGGAAGTTTCGATCTTCGGGCGCGCCGTGCCTGTCGATCTGGAATTCGGACAAGTCGAAAAAGGCTGATCCGAAATCCCTGGCGCCGTTCCGGTGGTCAGGGGAGGCGGCGCGGCAACGCGCGGCCTGAGAACGGTGGGAGGCGAATGCGGCTTTAGCCGGCCGCAGGAACCGCACCACCAGACTGCAACAGCCGGTGTTTTCCCAGATCGAGGGGCCGGCATAGACAAAGGCAGGAATAGAGATGGCTAAGAAAATTGCAGGCCAGCTCAAGCTCCAGGTTGCCGCGGGCTCGGCTACGCCGTCGCCCCCGATCGGCCCGGCGCTTGGTCAGCGCGGCATCAACATCATGGAGTTCTGCAAGGCGTTCAACGCGCAGACCCAGGAAATGGAAAAGGGATCGCCGATTCCGGTCGTCATCACCTACTACCAGGACAAGTCGTTCACCTTCGTCATGAAGACGCCGCCGGTGAGCTACTTCCTGAAGAAGGCCGCGAACCTGAAGTCGGGCTCCAAGGAGCCGGGCAAGGTCAAGGCCGGCACGATCGGCCGCGACAAGGTCCGCGCCATCGCCGAGCAGAAGATGAAGGATCTGAACGCAAACGACGTCGAGGCGGCCATGCGCATGGTCGAGGGCTCCGCCCGCTCGATGGGTCTGGAAGTGGTGGGCTGAGATCATGGCAAAGATTGCAAAGCGTGTATCGAAGACCCGCGAAGGCATCGATCCCAACAAGGCTTATACCTTGGGTGACGCGCTGAAGCTGCTCAAGGATCGCTCGACGGTCAAGTTCGACGAGACGATCGAAGTCGCGATGAATCTCGGCGTTGATCCTCGCCATGCCGACCAGATGGTCCGCGGCGTGGTCAACCTGCCGAACGGCACCGGCCGCTCGGTCCGCGTCGCCGTGTTCGCCCGTGGCGACAAGGCCGAGGAAGCCAAGGCCGCCGGCGCCGACATCGTCGGCGCGGAGGACCTGGTCGACATCGTCCAGAAGGGCACGATCGATTTCGATCGCTGCATCGCCACGCCGGACATGATGCCGCTCGTCGGCCGTCTGGGCAAAGTGCTCGGCCCGCGCGGCATGATGCCGAACCCGAAGGTCGGTACCGTCACCACCGACGTCGCGGCCGCCGTCAAGGCATCGAAGGGCGGCGCTGTGGAGTTCCGCGTCGAGAAGGCCGGCATCGTTCACGCCGGCGTCGGCAAGGTCTCGTTCGACGTCAAGGCGCTGGAAGAAAACGTCCGCGCCTTCGCCGATGCGGTGACCAAGGCAAAGCCGGCTGGTGCCAAGGGCAACTACGTCAAGAAGGTGTCCGTCACCTCGACGATGGGCCCGGGCCTCAAGCTCGACGTCTCGACGCTCGCGGCGTCCTGATTAACCGTTTGGATCGGCCGCTGAACGGGCCGATCCGTAAGTGAATTCCGGGCCTGGATCGTTCTGGGCCCGGTACCGGGAGCCGAAAGGTTTCCGGACATCCTGTCCGAGATTGCAGGCGGCCCGGCCTTGATTGAAAAGGGGGGCCTTAATTCATGTGGGCCTGCATGAGACGGGTGAAGACCTGACAACGGAGCAAGCGCTCCAATGAAAGGTTCGAACCGTGTTTGCCTTTTGTCTGCGCATCGTCCGGCTTGCCGGCGATGTGGCGAAAGGGGGCAGGATCCTCGAGCGCTGTTCGGGAGATCCGTTACTGGATGGCCCGGCCGGCAAAAGGCAACCCGACGCCTGTCCTCGTGAATGGGAATGTTCCCGTTAGCAGGATGGGGGTCAACTGGAGATAGGCAGTGGACAGAGCGGAAAAACGCGAACTCGTCACGGGCCTGAACGATGCGTTCTCGAACGCGGGTTCAGTGGTCGTGGCCCACTATGCCGGTATCACCGTCGCGCAAATGAACGACCTCCGGTCGAAAATGCGCGCTGCCGGTGGCACCGTTAAAGTCGCGAAGAACCGTCTCGCCAAAATCGCTCTTCAGGGCACGGACTCCGCATCGATCATCGATCTGTTCAAGGGACAGACGCTGGTCGCCTATTCGGAGGATCCGATTGCGGCGCCGAAGGTCGCGTCCGATTTCGCCAAGGGGAATGACAAGCTCGTCATTCTCGGCGGCGCAATGGGCACCACCTCGCTCAACGCCGACGGTGTGAAGGCACTCGCCACACTTCCGTCGCTCGACGAGCTGCGCGCCAGGCTGGTTGGCATGATCGCCACGCCGGCAACCCGGATCGCCCAGATCGTCAATGCGCCCGCGGCTTCGGTCGCGCGTGTCATCGGCGCTTACGCCCGGAAGGACGAGGCGGCATGAGGCCGTTCCTCGCTATCACAAACACACGTTCGAACCTTATGAAGGAATACAACAATGGCTGATCTCGCAAAGATCGTAGACGACCTTTCGAAGCTGACCGTCCTTGAGGCGGCTGAGCTGTCGAAGCTTCTGGAAGAAAAGTGGGGCGTTTCGGCTGCTGCTCCGGTGGCTGTTGCCGCTGCCGGCGGCGCTGCCGCTGCCGCTGCTCCGGTCGAGGAAAAGACGGAATTCGACGTCGTCCTCACCGATGCCGGCGCTCAGAAGATCAACGTCATCAAGGAAGTCCGCGCCATCACCGGCCTTGGCCTCAAGGAAGCCAAGGACCTGGTCGAAGCGGCTCCGAAGCCGGTCAAGGAAGCCGTTTCCAAGGCCGACGCCGACAAGTTCAAGGCCCAGCTGGAAGCAGCCGGCGCCAAGGTCGAGCTGAAGTAAGCGTAACAATCGGCGGACGGCCTCGCGCCGTCCGCCACTCCCTCGGGCGACCTGGGGAGGCTGCGTAGCGCGAGATGCACGAAAACCTCTTTCCTGAGGGCCGAAAACCGGCTCTCAGGAAACGGGTTTTCTCCCGTTTTAGCCGGCCGCCGCCAAGTAGTTTGGTAATGGGGCCGGAGAACAGACAGAGAGCCGCTGCCCAGGCGGTTCGGATGCAAGGCGAGCCGCGGCGAGGCTCGCCCCGAGTTTAGAGCTAAGGAGCGACGATGGCCCAGACCCAGACTTTCAATGGCCGCAGACGCGTACGCAAGTTCTTCGGAAAGATCCCGGAAGTTGCGGAGATGCCGAACCTCATCGAGGTTCAGAAGGCGTCCTATGACCAGTTCCTGATGGTGGACGAGCCCAAGGGCGGACGTCCGGACGAGGGACTGCAGGCTGTTTTCAAGTCGGTCTTCCCGATCTCCGATTTTTCCGGCTCCTCGATGCTGGAGTTCGTGAAGTACGAGTTCGAAGGACCGAAATTCGACGTTGACGAATGCCGTCAGCGCGACCTCACCTATGCCGCACCGCTGAAGGTGACGCTGCGCCTGATCGTGTTCGATATCGACGAGGATACCGGCGCGAAGTCGATCAAGGACATCAAGGAGCAGGACGTCTACATGGGCGACATGCCGCTCATGACCTCGAACGGCACCTTCATCGTCAACGGCACCGAGCGCGTCATCGTCTCGCAGATGCACCGCTCGCCGGGCGTCTTCTTCGACCATGACAAGGGCAAGTCGCACTCGTCGGGCAAGCTCCTGTTTGCCGCGCGCGTCATCCCCTATCGCGGTTCGTGGCTCGACATCGAGTTCGATTCCAAGGACGTCGTGCACGCCCGCATCGACCGTCGCCGCAAGATTCCGGTGACGTCGCTGCTGATGGCGCTCGGAATGGACGGCGAAGAGATCCTGTCGACCTTCTACAACAAGATCACCTACAAGCGCGCCGGCGATCACTGGCGCATTCCGTTCAACGTCGATCGTTTCCGCGGCCTGAAGGCCGTCGGCGACCTGGTCGACGCCGACACGGGTGAGGTCGTTGTCGAGGCCGGCAAGAAGATCACCGCCCGCCAGGCCCGCCAGCTCGGCGAAAAGGGCCTGAAGGCGATCAAGGCGACCGACGAGGACCTGCTCGGCAACTATCTCGCCGAGGACATCGTCAATTACGCCACCGGCGAGATCTTCCTCGAGGCCGGCGACGAGATCGATGACAAGACGCTGAAGGTGCTGCTTGGCACCGGCGAGGACGAGATCCAGATACTCGACATCGATCACGTCAATGTCGGCGCCTACATCCGCAACACGCTCGCCGTCGACAAGAACGAGAGCCGCCAGGACGCGCTGTTCGACATCTATCGTGTCATGCGCCCCGGCGAGCCGCCGACGCTCGAAACCGCTGAAGCCATGTTCAACTCGCTGTTCTTCGACAGCGAGCGCTACGACCTGTCCGCCGTTGGCCGCGTCAAGATGAACATGCGCCTCGAACTCAAGGCCGAGGACACCGTGCGTGTATTGCGCAAGGACGACATCCTGGCCGTGGTCAAGACGCTGGTCGAACTGCGTGACGGCAAGGGCGAGATCGACGACATCGACAATCTCGGCAACCGCCGCGTGCGTTCGGTCGGCGAGCTGATGGAAAACCAGTACCGCGTCGGCCTGCTGCGCATGGAGCGCGCGATCAAGGAGCGTATGTCCTCGATCGAGATCGACACGGTCATGCCGCAGGACCTGATCAACGCCAAGCCGGCGGCTGCCGCCGTGCGCGAGTTCTTCGGTTCCTCGCAGCTGTCGCAGTTCATGGACCAGACCAATCCGCTGTCGGAGATCACCCACAAGCGCCGTCTCTCCGCGCTTGGACCGGGTGGTCTGACCCGCGAGCGCGCCGGCTTCGAGGTGCGCGACGTGCACCCGACGCATTACGGCCGCATCTGCCCGATCGAGACGCCGGAAGGCCCGAATATCGGCCTGATCAACTCGCTCGCCACCTTCGCGCGCGTCAACAAGTACGGCTTCATCGAGAGCCCGTACCGCAAGATCGTCGACGGCAAGCTGACCAATGACGTCGTCTATCTGTCGGCGATGGAAGAGGCCAAGCACCATGTCGCGCAGGCCAATGCCGAGCTCGACAAGGATGGTCGCTTTGTCGACGAATTCGTCATTTGCCGCAGTGCCGGCGAAGTGATGATGGCGCCGCGCGAAAACGTCGACCTGATGGACGTTTCGCCCAAGCAGATGGTGTCGGTGGCCGCGGCCCTGATCCCGTTCCTTGAGAACGACGACGCCAACCGCGCGCTGATGGGCTCGAACATGCAGCGCCAGGCCGTGCCGCTGGTGCGCGCCGAAGCGCCGTTCGTCGGCACCGGCATGGAGCCGATCGTCGCCCGTGATTCGGGCGCCGCCATCGGCGCCCGCCGCGGCGGCATCGTCGACCAGGTGGACGCGACGCGTATCGTCATCCGCGCCACGGAAGACCTCGATCCGGGCAAGTCCGGCGTCGACATCTACCGGCTGATGAAGTTCCAGCGTTCGAACCAGAACACCTGTATCAACCAGCGTCCGCTGGTGCGCATGGGCGACCGGGTCAACAAGGGCGACATCATCGCGGACGGTCCTTCGACCGAGCTCGGCGATCTGGCTCTCGGCCGCAACGTGCTGGTCGCGTTCATGCCGTGGAACGGCTACAACTACGAGGACTCGATCCTCCTGTCCGAGCGCATCGTCGCCGACGACGTCTTCACCTCGATCCACATCGAGGAGTTCGAGGTCATGGCGCGCGACACCAAGCTCGGACCGGAGGAAATCACGCGCGACATTCCGAACGTCTCGGAAGAAGCGCTGAAGAACCTCGATGAAGCCGGCATCGTCTATATCGGTGCCGAAGTTCAGCCGGGCGATATCCTGGTCGGCAAGATCACGCCGAAGGGCGAAAGCCCGATGACGCCGGAAGAAAAGCTTCTGCGCGCCATCTTCGGCGAAAAGGCATCCGATGTGCGCGACACCTCGATGCGCATGCCTCCGGGCACCTTCGGCACCGTCGTCGAGGTGCGCGTGTTCAATCGCCACGGTGTGGAGAAGGACGAGCGCGCCATGGCGATCGAGCGCGAGGAGATCGAACGCCTCGCCAAGGACCGTGACGACGAGCAGGCGATCCTGGATCGCAACGTCTACGCGCGCCTTTCCGACGTGCTCGTCGGCAAGGAAGCGATCGCCGGACCGAAGGGCTTCAAGAAGGGCTCGACGCTGTCGAAGGACACGCTCGACGAGTATCCGCGTTCGCAGTGGTGGCAGTTCGCCGTGGAGAACGAAAAGCTCCAGAGCGAACTGGAAGCCCTGCGCGGCCAGTACGACGATTCCAAGAAGGCACTCGAACAGCGCTTCATGGACAAGGTCGAGAAGGTGCAGCGCGGCGACGAAATGCCTCCGGGCGTCATGAAGATGGTCAAGGTCTTCGTGGCGGTGAAGCGCAAGATGCAGCCGGGTGACAAGATGGCCGGCCGTCACGGCAACAAGGGTGTCGTGTCGCGCATCGTTCCGGTCGAGGACATGCCTTTCCTCGAGGACGGCACGCATGCCGATATCGTGCTCAACCCGCTGGGTGTGCCGAGCCGCATGAATGTCGGCCAGATCCTGGAAACGCATCTGGGCTGGGCTTGCGCCGGAATGGGCAGGAAGATCGGCGAGATGATCGACGCCTACAAGTCTGCCGGCGACATCAAGCCGCTGCGCAAGACGCTGGAGAGCTTCATGCCCGCCAACGACCGCAACGAGCCGGTCCGCGAGTATGACGACGAGAGCATCGTTCGCCTGAGTGAGCAGATGCGCCGCGGCGTCTCGATCGCAACCCCGGTGTTCGACGGCGCGCACGAGGCCGACATCAACGTCATGCTGGAGCAGGCGGGCCTGCACACCAGCGGTCAGTCGCAGCTCTATGACGGACGCACCGGCGAGCCGTTCGATCGCAAGGTGACGATGGGCTACATCTACATGCTCAAGCTTCACCACCTCGTGGATGACAAGATCCACGCGCGTTCGATAGGTCCGTACTCGCTCGTCACCCAGCAGCCGCTGGGCGGCAAGGCGCAGTTCGGCGGCCAGCGCTTCGGCGAAATGGAGGTCTGGGCGCTGGAAGCCTACGGCGCCGCCTATACGCTGCAGGAAATGCTGACGGTGAAGTCGGACGACGTCGCTGGCCGCACCAAGGTCTACGAGGCGATCGTCCGCGGTGACGACACCTTCGAGGCCGGCATTCCCGAGAGCTTCAACGTTCTCGTCAAGGAGATGCGGTCGCTCGGCCTCAACGTCGAATTGGAGAACACCAAGCTCGACGAAGCCCCGGTTCGGCTGCCCGACGCAGCGGAATAAACAAGACACCCGGTCGCGGGAGAGGCTCCCGCGACCGGGTGCACCAAATTCTTCGGCCGGTGGGCCGACCACTCAGCGGGCATTTGCCCCGCATCAGATGCAAGGGGTTTTCCAGGACCCCGAAAGGAGAACGGCATGAACCAAGAGGTCATGAATCTCTTCAATCCCCAGGCGCCGGCGCAGGTGTTCGATTCCATCCGGATATCGCTCGCCAGCCCTGAGAAGATTCTGTCCTGGTCGTTCGGCGAGATCAAGAAGCCGGAGACCATCAACTACCGCACCTTCAAGCCGGAGCGTGACGGTCTGTTCTGCGCGCGCATTTTTGGCCCGATCAAGGACTACGAGTGCCTGTGCGGCAAGTACAAGCGCATGAAGTACAAGGGTGTCATCTGCGAAAAGTGCGGTGTCGAAGTCACGCTGTCGCGCGTTCGCCGCGAGCGCATGGGCCATATCGAGCTGGCGGCACCCGTCGCCCATATCTGGTTCCTGAAGTCGCTGCCCTCGCGCATCGGCACGCTGCTCGACATGACCCTGAAGGACATCGAGCGCGTCCTCTACTTCGAGAACTACATCGTCACCGAACCCGGCCTCACCGCGCTGAAGGAGCACCAGCTGCTCAGCGAGGAAGAGTACATGATCGCCGTCGACGAATATGGCGAGGATAGCTTCACCGCCATGATCGGCGCCGAGGCCATTCATGACCTTCTGGCCGGCATGGACCTGGAGAAGATCGCCGGCGACCTGCGTTCGGAGCTGGCTTCGACCACGTCCGAGCTGAAGCAGAAGAAGTATCTCAAGCGGCTCAAGGTCGTCGAGAACTTCATGGAGTCCGGCAACCGTCCGGAATGGATGATCATGAAGGTGGTTCCGGTGATTCCGCCGGACCTGCGCCCGCTCGTCCCGCTGGACGGCGGACGTTTCGCGACGTCGGACCTCAACGATCTCTATCGACGCGTCATCAACCGCAACAACCGTCTGAAGCGGCTGATCGAGCTGCGTGCCCCCGGCATCATCGTGCGCAATGAAAAGCGCATGCTGCAGGAAGCCGTCGACGCGCTGTTCGACAACGGCCGCCGTGGCCGCGTCATCACCGGCGCCAACAAGCGTCCGCTGAAGTCGCTGTCGGATATGCTCAAGGGCAAGCAGGGCCGGTTCCGCCAGAACCTGCTCGGCAAGCGCGTCGACTATTCCGGCCGTTCGGTCATCGTCACCGGTCCGGAGCTCAAGCTGCACCAGTGCGGCCTGCCCAAGAAGATGGCGCTCGAACTGTTCAAGCCCTTCATCTACGCCCGCCTCGACGCGAAGGGTTACTCCTCGACCGTCAAGCAGGCGAAGAAGCTGGTCGAGAAGGAGCGTCCGGAAGTCTGGGATATCCTCGACGAGGTCATCCGCGAGCATCCGGTGCTCTTGAACCGCGCGCCGACGCTGCACCGCCTCGGCATCCAGGCGTTCGAGCCGATCCTGATCGAAGGCAAGGCGATCCAGCTGCATCCGCTGGTCTGCACGGCCTTCAACGCCGACTTCGACGGCGACCAGATGGCGGTCCACGTGCCGCTGTCGCTGGAAGCGCAGTTGGAAGCCCGCGTGCTGATGATGTCGACCAACAACATCCTGCACCCGGCTTCCGGCGCGCCGATCATCGTGCCGTCGCAGGACATGGTTCTGGGTCTCTACTACCTCTCGATCGTCAACCAGAACGAGCCGGGCGAGGGCATGGTGTTTGCCGACATGGGCGAACTCCAGCACGCGCTCGAGACCAAGGCGGTGACCCTGCACGCCAAGATCAAGGGCCGCTTCCGTTCGGTCGACGCCGAGGGCAAGGTCGTGTCGAAGATCTACGACACCACGCCTGGCCGCATGATCATCGGCGAGCTTCTGCCGAAGAACGTCAACGTGCCTTACGAGACCGCCAACCAGGAGATGACCAAGAAGAACATCTCCAAGATGATCGACACCGTCTACCGCCATTGCGGTCAGAAGGAGACGGTCATTTTCTGCGATCGCATCATGGCGCTCGGTTTCGCCCATGCCTGCCGCGCCGGCATTTCGTTCGGCAAGGACGACATGCTGATCCCGGATACCAAGATCAAGCTGGTGTCGGACACCGAGGCCTTGGCCAAGGAATACGAGCAGCAGTACAATGACGGCCTGATCACGCAGGGCGAGAAGTACAACAAGGTCGTCGACGCCTGGGCCAAGTGCTCGGAAAAGGTCGCCGACGAAATGATGGCCCGCATCAAGGCGGTCGAGTTCGAGGACAATGGTCGTCAGAAGCCGATGAACTCGATCTACATGATGTCGCACTCCGGTGCGCGCGGCTCGCCCACCCAGATGCGCCAGCTCGCCGGCATGCGCGGCCTGATGGCCAAGCCGTCGGGTGAAATCATCGAGACGCCGATCATCTCGAACTTCAAGGAAGGCCTGACCGTGCTCGAGTACTTCAACTCGACCCACGGCGCCCGCAAGGGCCTGGCAGACACCGCATTGAAGACGGCGAACTCGGGCTACCTCACCCGTCGTCTGGTCGACGTGGCGCAGGACTGCATCGTCAACTCCGTGGATTGCGGCACCGACAAGGGCCTCACCATGCAGCCGATCGTCGATGCCGGTCAGGTCGTCGCTTCGGTCGGCCAGCGCGTGCTGGGTCGCACCGCGCTCGACGACATCAACCATCCGGTGACCGGCGAATTGCTAGTCAAGGCCGGAACGCTGATGGACGAGCGCGACGTGGAGCAGATCGAGAAGGCCGGCGTGCAGTCGGTCCGCATCCGCTCGGCGCTGACTTGCGAAGTCAGGGTCGGCGTCTGCGCGGTCTGCTACGGACGCGATCTGGCCCGGGGCACCCCGGTCAACCAGGGCGAGGCCGTCGGCGTCATCGCGGCGCAGTCGATCGGTGAGCCGGGCACCCAGCTCACCATGCGTACCTTCCACATGGGCGGTACGGCGCAGGTGGTGGATAGCTCGTTCCTTGAAGCCTCCTATGAGGGCAAGGTCGAGATCCGCAACCGCAACGTGGTGCGCAACTCGGACGGCCAGCAGATGGTCATGGGCCGCAACATGGCGGTGCTGATCCTCGACGAAGCCGGCAAGGAGCGCGCCACGCACCGCGTCACCTATGGTTCGCGCATCTTCGTGGATGATGGCGACAAGGTGAAGCGCGGCCAGCGCATCGCCGAGTGGGATCCTTACACCCGCCCGATCCTCACCGAAATCGAGGGCAAGGTGGCGTTCGAGGATCTGGTCGACGGCATTTCCGTCCAGGAAACGGCCGACGAGTCGACCGGCATCACCAAGCGCGAGGTCATCGACTGGCGTTCGACGCCGCGCGGCAACGACCTGAAGCCGGCGATCGTCGTTCAGGACGCCAAGGGCAAGGTCGGCAAGCTGTCGAAGGGCGGCGATGCCCGCTTCCTGCTCTCGGTCGAGGCCATTCTCTCGGTCGAGCCGGGTGCTCAGGTTCGCCCTGGCGACGTCCTGGCGCGTATCCCGATGGAAAGCGCCAAGACCAAGGACATCACCGGCGGTCTGCCGCGTGTTGCCGAGCTGTTCGAGGCCCGTCGTCCGAAGGATCACGCCATCATCGCAGAGATCGATGGTACGATCCGCTTCGGCCGCGACTACAAGAACAAGCGCCGCATCATCATCGAGCCGCATGACTCGACGCTTGAGCCTGTCGAATACCTGATCCCGAAGGGCAAGCCGTTCCATCTCCAGGACGGCGACGTCATCGAGAAGGGCGACTACATCCTCGACGGCAATCCGGCGCCGCACGACATCCTGGCGATCAAGGGCGTGGAGGCGCTTGCGTCCTACCTCGTCAACGAGATCCAGGAGGTCTACCGTCTGCAGGGCGTGTCGATCAACGACAAGCACATCGAGGTGATCGTTCGCCAGATGCTGCAGAAGGTCGAGATCACCACGCAGGGCGACTCGACCTATATTCCGGGCGACCACGTCGACGTGATCGAACTGGAAGAGGTCAACGAGCGCCTGATCGAGGACGGCAAGAAGCCGGCCGAAGGCCAGCCGGTGCTGCTCGGCATCACCAAGGCCTCGCTGCAGACGCCGTCCTTCATCTCGGCCGCCTCCTTCCAGGAGACGACCAGGGTGCTGACGGAAGCCGCGGTTGCCGGCAAGACCGACATGCTGCAGGGCTTGAAGGAAAACGTCATCGTCGGCCGGCTGATCCCGGCCGGTACCGGCGGCACGATGAGCCAGATCCGCCGCATCGCCACCTCGCGCGACGAACTGATCATCGACGAGCGCCGCAAGGCCTCCGGTGTCGAAGTCGCCGAGCCGATGCTGGCCGACATGACAACCGCCGCGCAGTAGGCGCGGCGGCAAGAAATCTCAGGCAACAAGGCCGCCGGGGCAACCCGGCGGCCTTTTCGTTTCAACGAACAATCGAGGAAGGCAGATGAGCACGAAAACCTGGACGGCTGTCGATAACTACATCGTTTCCTCGCTCTTCGAGGCGGATCCCGTTCTCGACGCGGTCCTGGCGGCCAACCGCGACGGTGGCTTGCCGGCGATCGACGTCTCGGCGACGCAAGGAAAGCTGCTCTCGCTGCTGGTGCGCATTCGCGGCGCGAAAAAGGTGCTCGAGATTGGTACGCTGGGCGGTTATTCCACCATCTGGATGGCGCGGGGATTGCCGGCCGGCGGAAAAATCGTGACGCTCGAACTCGATCCGCACCACGCCAAGGTCGCGCGTTGGAATTTCGAGCGGGCAGGGGTTTCCGAACAGGTCGATCTGCGGGTCGGGCCTGCGCTGCAGTCGCTCGCTGCGCTGGGGGCCGAAGACGCCGGGCCGTTCGACCTCGTTTTCATCGACGCCGACAAGCCTAACAACCCCAACTATCTCTCCTGGGCCATGCGGCTGTCGCGCTCGGGAACGGTCATCGTCTGCGACAACGTCATTCGCGACGGCACGGTGCTCGACGAGGATGGTCGCGACGCCAACGTCGAAGGTGCACGCGCGGCGTTCTCCTTCATCGGCGGCGACAAGCGCCTGGACGGCACCGCGATCCAGACTGTCGGCGCCAAGGGCTATGACGGGTTCGCCATAGCGATTGTCGATTGAGTTGTTGCGATAGGCGGACCGGATCCGCGATCCGGGCGACAGTCGCTATTCAGTCGAAGAACGCCTCGACCACATTGCGCTTGCCGAGCATGAAGGCGTCGGCGACATGCTGGAGGGGCGCGAGATCGACATCGGAAGTGCCGGCGCGCACGATTTCGGCGAAACGCCTGTAGAGTTCAGGATATTCCGATTCCGGTTCTTCATGGACGACGCGGCCGTCGATGGAGAGTTTCGAGCCACCGCCCGAGAGCACCATCTTGCCGGCATCGGTATCGGCGAGAATGTCCCAGCTCTGCGGCCCGGTCTGGAGCCAATCCAGATCCATCGTCACCGCCGACCCGTTCGCCGCGCGGAAGGCGACCTGGGCGGCGATCGGCGCGTCGCGGTTCTCCGGGAAGTCGAGCGCGGCCGAGGTGATGTACATGGCGGGCAGGATGTAGGTCGCGATCGACAGCGCGTTGATGCCTGGATCGAAGACGCCGAAGCCGCCTGGCTGCCAGATCCAGTCCTGGTTCGGGTGCCAGCGGCGCACGTCTTCCTTCCAGACGATTGCCGCTGATTTGATTTGCGTCGCGGCCAAAAAAGTCCGTGCCGCTTCAACCGCCGGCGCATAGCGCGAATGCCAACTGGCGAACAGCGACACGCCCTGTTTCGTCGCCAGCGCCTTCAGGTCCTCGACCTCGCTGACCGTGGCGCCGGGCGGCTTTTCCAGGAACACGTGCTTCTTCGCCTCGAGCGCGGTGCGCGCCGCAGCGTAGCGGAATTGCGGCGGCATGCAGAGTGAGACGGCGTCGAGTTCGGGAACGGCGCCAAGCATCGTCTCGATATCGGGAAAATTATGGATGTCCTCAACCTTGCCATGCCGGCTGGCAGCGGCGATCAGCCGGTAGTCCCGGTCCTTGGCGAGCGCCGGAAGGTGTTGGTCGCGGACGATCTTGCCGACACCGACAATACCTATCTTGATGGGCTGGGACACGGCCGCTCCGTCTGTGGATGATGGTGAGCGCTTCTTATCAGAACACTTGCCCCGGACAAGCCGAAGCCGAAAGGTCAACTCCGTCTTTGCCGGAGCTGCAGCGTGGGCCTTTCACTCGTTGGAAGGCTTCAGCGGCGATTCGAACGGCAAGGGCCGGCACGCTTTCAGATCGGCACATCGAAGGTCACGATCGACACTTCGCCTTCGAGCGCGCCCTGGAAGGCCGAAAGATGCGGCTCCTCGTCGGGCTCGCCCTCCATGTCGCCGATCTGGTCGAGCTCGGCTTCGGCGTAACCCTCCGCCGCCAGCGATTCGAGCGCACGGCGCACCGCCGAATCGTCATCAGGCGCAACCAGCATGACGTGCACGCCTTCCGGCTTGCCGCCTTTTCTCTTCCACACCCGGCCGGTGATGATGGTGACCGGGCGTTCCTCGTTGTCGTTCACGGGCCGATTCCTTCGCGGCGAGGGGCTTTGACTGTTCATGCGGCTTTTTCGCATGAAGCCGCGCCGCGCAACAGCCAAAACCCGGTCACTTTCTTCCTCGCCCTTGCAAAATGACGAAAGAAAATTACATGCGGTTTACGCATGGCTGCCAAGCCCCGGCTTCAATGCAATATTTGCCGCTCCGGGGTTGACGGTACGCGGGCTTGCGAGTAGAAGCCGCCCAGTCAGAACCGATGTGAGGCTCTCCCTTCCGAAGCGACACGCTTTGGAGTTTGCCTCAAACAGGGTTCGTTTTACGAGCGAAAAGACATTTCCGGCGTGCACGAAGCGGTATCCGCTTCCTCTGCGATTTGTTCGGGCAAGACCGCAAGGCGCGGTTTGTGGCCCGAATTTGCGTATGGAAATGACGCTTTGAGCGAGCCTTGACCGGCACGAGACATGGAATTGAGAGACAAGAGGGTTTAATGCCTACCGTCAACCAGCTGATCCGCAAGCCGCGCATTGCGCCGGTGAAGCGCAACAAGGTCCCGGCCATGCAGCAGAACCCGCAGAAGCGGGGCGTCTGCACGCGCGTCTACACAACGACGCCGAAGAAGCCGAACTCGGCGCTGCGCAAGGTGGCCAAGATCCGCCTGACCAATGGTTTCGAGGTGATCGGTTACATCCCCGGCGAAGGTCACAACCTTCAGGAGCACTCCGTGGTCATGATCCGCGGCGGCCGCGTCAAGGACCTTCCGGGTGTCCGTTACCACATCATCCGCGGAGTGCTCGACACGCAGGGTGTGAAGAACCGCAAGCAGCGCCGTTCGAAATACGGTGCCAAGCGTCCGAAGTAAGGTTTTCCGGCTTCGGCGCTTTTTTGACTGCGCCGGGCTATGAGAGATTGAGAGACAAAAGCCATGTCCCGTCGTCACAGTGCAGAAAAGCGTGAGATCAATCCGGACCCCAAGTTCGGCGATCTGATCGTCACCAAGTTCATGAACGCCGTCATGTATGACGGCAAGAAGTCGGTTGCCGAGACCATCGTCTACGGCGCGCTCGACCAGGTCCAGTCGAAGACCAAGCAGGAGCCGGTCACCGTCTTCCATCAGGCGCTCGACAATGTCGCGCCGCATGTGGAAGTGCGTTCGCGTCGCGTCGGCGGCGCCACCTACCAGGTTCCGGTCGACGTGCGCCCCGAGCGCCGTCAGGCGCTGGCCATTCGTTGGCTGATCGCCGCGGCCCGCAACCGCAACGAGACCACCATGGTCGACCGCCTTTCCGGCGAGCTGATGGACGCGGCCAACAACCGCGGCACCGCCGTGAAGAAGCGTGAAGACACCCACAAGATGGCTGAAGCCAACCGCGCCTTCGCGCACTACCGCTGGTAAAGCGCGAAAGAGACTGAGAGGCAGTTACGATGGCCCGCGAATATAAAATCGAAGACTACCGCAATTTCGGTATCATGGCGCATATCGACGCCGGCAAGACGACGACCACCGAGCGCGTCCTCTATTACACGGGCAAGTCGCACAAGATCGGCGAAGTGCACGACGGCGCCGCGACCATGGACTGGATGGAGCAGGAGCAGGAGCGCGGCATCACGATTACGTCGGCCGCGACCACGACCTTCTGGAAGGGTCGTGACGGCAAGATGCACCGCTTCAACATCATCGACACGCCCGGACACGTCGACTTCACCATCGAGGTCGAGCGTTCGCTGCGCGTGCTTGACGGCGCCATCGCGCTGCTCGACGCCAATGCCGGTGTGGAGCCGCAGACGGAAACCGTCTGGCGCCAGGCCGACAAGTACCGCGTGCCGCGCATGATCTTCTGCAACAAGATGGACAAGACCGGCGCCGACTTCTACCGCTCGGTCGAGATGATCGGCTCGCGCCTTGGTGCGCAGGCTGTCGTCATGCAGCTGCCGATCGGCGCCGAGACCGAATTCAAGGGCGTTGTCGACCTGGTCGAGATGAACGCGCTGGTCTGGCGCGACGAGACGCTGGGCGCTGCCTGGGATGTCGTCGAGATCCCGGCCGACCTCAAGGCCCGCGCCGAGGAATACCGCGAGAAGATGATCGAGGCCGCCGTCGAGATGGACGAGACGGCTCTTGAAAACTACCTCGAAGGCAAGATGCCGTCGAATGACGAGATCCGCGCGCTGATCCGCAAAGGCACCATCGCGGTCAAGTTCTTCCCGATGTTCTGCGGCTCGGCATTCAAGAACAAGGGCGTGCAGCCTCTGCTCGACGCGGTCGTGGAATACCTGCCGTCGCCGGCCGATGTGCCCGCGATCAAGGGTGTCGATGCCAAGACCGACGCCGAGATCGAGCGTCACGCCGTCGACGACGAGCCGCTGTCGATGCTGGCGTTCAAGATTATGAACGACCCGTTCGTCGGTTCGCTGACCTTTGCCCGCATCTATTCGGGCAAGCTCACCAAGGGCATCTCGGTCGACAACACCGTGAAGGGCAAGAAAGAGCGCATCGGCCGCATGCTGCAGATGCATGCGAATTCCCGTGCCGACGTTGAAGAGGCCTATGCCGGCGACATCGTCGCTCTCGCAGGTCTCAAGGACACGACCACCGGCGACACGCTGTGCGATCCGCTTCATCCGGTCATCCTCGAGCGTATGGAATTCCCCGATCCGGTCATCCAGATCGCCATCGAGCCGAAGACCAAGAACGACCAGGAAAAGATGGGCCTCGCTCTGCATCGCCTGGCTGCCGAGGATCCGTCCTTCCGCGTCAAGACCGACGAGGAAAGCGGCCAGACCATCATTTCCGGCATGGGCGAGCTGCACCTCGACATCATCGTCGACCGCATGCGCCGCGAGTTCAAGGTCGAGGCCAATGTTGGTGCGCCGCAGGTGGCTTATCGCGAGACGATCACCCGCAGGCACGAGCAGGACTACACGCACAAGAAGCAGACCGGTGGTACCGGGCAGTTCGCCCGCGTGAAGATCGTGTTCGAGCCGAACCCCGATGGCGAGGATTTCGTGTTCGAATCCAAGATCGTCGGCGGCGCTGTGCCGAAGGAATACATCCCGGGTGTCGAGAAGGGCCTGCTGAGCAAGATGGGTTCCGGCCCGTTTGCCGGGTTCCCGATGATCGGCGTCAAGGCTACCTTGATCGACGGCGCTTTCCACGACGTCGACTCTTCGGTGCTCGCATTCGAAATCGCTTCCCGCGCTTGCTTTATGGAAGCTTCGCCGAAGCTCGGCGTGCAGCTGCTCGAGCCGATCATGAAGGTCGAGGTCGTGACGCCGGAAGATTATGTCGGCGGTGTCATCGGCGACCTCAACGGCCGTCGTGGCCAGATCCAGGGCCAGGAAGCCCGCGGCGTGGCAGTCGTCATCAACGCGATGGTGCCGCTCGCCAACATGTTCAAGTACGTCGACAATCTGCGCTCGATGAGCCAGGGCCGTGCGGCATACACGATGCAGTTCGACCATTACGAGCCGGTCCCGACCGCGGTCGCCCAGGAAGTCCAGAAGAAATACGCGTAACCCGGCAGGGTGCTGCGGCAACTTAATTAAGAGCCCGTACGGGCGAGCAGGAATGGAGACATCACATGGCAAAAGGTAAATTCGAGCGCACCAAGCCGCATGTGAACATCGGCACGATTGGCCACGTTGATCATGGCAAGACGTCTTTGACGGCAGCGATCACCAAGTATTTTGGCGAATACAAGCGCTATGACCAGATTGACGCGGCGCCGGAAGAGAAGGCGCGCGGCATCACGATCTCGACGGCTCACGTCGAGTACGAGACGGAGAACCGCCACTACGCCCACGTCGACTGCCCCGGCCACGCCGACTATGTGAAGAACATGATCACCGGTGCCGCGCAGATGGACGGCGCGATCCTGGTTGTGTCGGCCGCCGACGGCCCGATGCCGCAGACCCGCGAGCACATCCTTTTGGCCCGCCAGGTCGGCGTGCCGTCGATCGTGGTGTTTTTGAACAAGGTCGACCAGGTCGACGATGCCGAGCTGCTTGAGCTGGTCGAGCTCGAGGTTCGCGAATTGCTGACCAAGAACGAGTTCCCCGGCGACGACATTCCGATCGTCAAGGGTTCGGCGCTGGCGGCTCTGGAAGATTCGGACAAGAAGATCGGCGAGGACGCGATCCGCGAGCTGATGGCTCAGGTCGACGCCTACATCCCGACGCCGGTTCGTCCGCTCGACAAGCCGTTCCTGATGCCGATCGAGGACGTGTTCTCGATCTCGGGCCGCGGCACGGTCGTGACCGGTCGCGTCGAGCGCGGCGTGGTCAAGGTCGGCGAGGAGCTGGAGATCATCGGCATTCGTCCGACCACCAAGACGACCTGCACGGGCGTCGAGATGTTCCGCAAGCTGCTCGACCAGGGCCAGGCGGGCGACAACATCGGCGCGCTGCTGCGCGGTGTCGACCGTGAAGGTGTCGAGCGCGGCCAGGTTCTGGCCAAGCCCGGTTCGGTGAAGCCGCACAAGAAGTTCGTGGCCGAAGCCTACATCCTGACCAAGGACGAGGGTGGCCGTCACACGCCGTTCTTCACCAACTACCGTCCGCAGTTCTACTTCCGCACCACCGACGTGACCGGCATCGTGTCGCTGCCGGCCGGCACCGAGATGGTGATGCCTGGCGACAACATCACGGTCGACGTCGAGCTGATCGTGCCGATCGCCATGGAAGAGAAGCTGCGCTTCGCCATCCGTGAAGGCGGCCGCACCGTCGGTGCCGGCATCGTCGTCACCATTAAAGAGTAATTTGGACTTAAACCGATCTGTCGCGGGCGCGGGTGCCCGCGCCGCGCCAGAACAAGGAAGTGACGCATGAACGGACAGAATATCCGCATCCGCCTGAAGGCGTTTGATCACCGGGTGCTCGACGCCTCGACGCGCGAAATCGTGTCGACGGCCAAGCGCACCGGTGCCAACGTCCGCGGCCCCATTCCGCTGCCGACGCGGATCGAAAAGTTCACGGTCAACCGGTCGCCTCACGTCGACAAGAAGAGCCGCGAGCAGTTCGAGATGCGCACGCACAAGCGTCTGCTCGATATCGTCGATCCGACCCCGCAGACCGTCGATGCTTTGATGAAGCTCGATCTGGCCGCCGGTGTCGACGTCGAGATCAAGCTCTAAGGGAATGAGAGCGCGGTAAGGGGCGGTGCCCCTGGCCCGGAACTCTAAAGGAATTGAACCGATGCGTTCAGGTGTGATTGCAAAGAAGGTGGGAATGACCCGCATCTACAACGATGCCGGGGAACATGTTCCCGTCACCGTTCTCCAGATGGAGAACTGCCAGGTCGTGGCGCAGCGCACGCAGGAGAAGAATGGCTACACCGCCGTTCAGCTCGGCGTTGGCCTTGCCAAGGTGAAGAACACGTCGAAGGCGATGCGCGGCCATTTCGCGACCGCTTCCGTCGAGCCGAAGGCCAAGCTTGCCGAGTTCCGCGTCTCCGCCGACAACATGATCGATGTCGGCGCCGAGATCACCGTCGAGCATTTCGTCGCCGGCCAGAAGGTCGACGTCACCGGCACGACGATCGGCAAGGGTTTCCAGGGCGTCATCAAGCGCCACCACATGGGTGGTGGCCGCGCGACCCACGGTAACTCGGTCTCGCACCGGACGCACGGCTCGACCGGCCAGCGCCAGGACCCCGGCAAGGTGTTCAAGGGCAAGAAGATGGCCGGCCACATGGGCGACACGCGCGTCACCACGCAGAACGTCGAGATCGTCTCGACCGATGCCGACCGCGGCCTGATCCTGATCCGCGGCGCGGTTCCCGGGTCGAAGGGTGCGTGGATCCTGGTTCGCGACGCCGCCAAGGTGGCGCTTCCGGCCAATGCGCCGAAGCCCGCCGCGATCCGCCCAGTTGCTGCCGGTATGGGCACGAAGAATGAGGCTCCGGCCACAGAGGGAGCGGAATAATGGATCTCAAGATCACAACGCTGGGCGGCAAGGACGCCGGCAAGGTGAAACTCTCCGAGGAGATTTTCGGCCTTGATCCGCGCGAGGACATTTTGCAGCGCGTCGTGCGCTGGCAGCTCGCCAAGAAGCAGCAGGGCACGCACAAGGCCAAGGGCCGCGCCGAGATCGCGCGCACCGGCGCCAAGATGTACAAACAGAAGGGTACGGGCCGCGCCCGTCACCATTCGGCACGCGCTCCGCAGTTCCGCGGCGGCGGCAAGGCTCACGGCCCGGTCGTTCGCAGCCACGAGCACGAGCTGCCGAAGAAGGTCCGCGCGCTCGGCCTCAAGCATGCTCTCTCGGCCAAGGCCAAGAGCGCGTCGATCATCGTCATCGACGAGCTGAAGCTGACCGAGGCAAAGACCAAGGCGCTGATCGCGAATTTCGCGACGCTGGGCCTGACGAACGCCCTGGTGATTGGTGGCGCCGAGCTCGACCGGAACTTCAAGCTGGCCGCGACCAACATCCCGAACATCGACGTGCTGCCCATCCAGGGCATCAACGTCTACGACATTCTGCGCCGCGGCACGCTGGTCCTTTCGAAGGCCGCCGTCGAGGCTCTCGAGGAGCGCTTTAAATGACCGACCTTCGTCACTACGACGTAATCGTCAGCCCGGCGATCACCGAAAAGTCGACCATGGCTTCCGAGCAGAACCAGGTCGTCTTCAACGTCGCCAAGAAGGCGTCGAAGCCGGAAATCAAGGCCGCCGTTGAAGCGCTGTTCGGCGTCAAGGTGATGGCCGTGAACACGCTTGTCCGCAAGGGCAAGATCAAGCGCTTCCGCGGCACGATCGGCCGCCAGAGCGATGTCAAGAAGGCGGTAGTGACGCTGGCCGACGGCCAGTCGATCGACGTCGCGACGGGTCTCTGAGCAAGGCCGCGAGGACAGGACAATGGCACTTAAAAAATTCAACCCGATAACGCCGAGCACCCGTCAGCTGGTCATCGTCGACCGCTCGGGCCTCTACAAGGGCAAGCCCGTCAAGGGTCTGACCGAGGGCCTGACCAAGTCGGGCGGCCGTAACAATTACGGCCGCATCACTGCACGCTTCATCGGCGGCGGTCACAAGCGTTCGTACCGCATCATCGATTTCAAGCGCCGCAAGTTCGACGTCGTCGGCACGGTCGAGCGCATTGAATACGATCCGAACCGCACCGCCTTCATCGCGCTGATCAAGTATGACGATGGCGAGCTGTCCTACATCATCGCTCCGCAGCGCCTTGCCGCCGGCGACAAGATCGTGGCTGGCGAAGCGGTCGACGTGAAGCCGGGCAATGCGATGCCGCTGGCCTCGATGCCGGTCGGCACGATCGTCCACAACATCGAGCTGAAGCCGGGCAAGGGCGCCCAGGTCGCCCGTTCGGCTGGCGGTTACGCCCAGCTCGTCGGTCGCGACCAGGGCATGGCGATCCTGCGCCTCAACTCGGGCGAGCAGCGTGTCGTTCACGGCTCCTGCATGGCCACCGTCGGTGCGGTGTCCAACCCGGACCACGGCAACATCAACGACGGCAAGGCCGGCCGCACGGTTTGGCGTGGCAAGCGCCCGCACAATCGCGGCGTGACCATGAACCCGGTCGACCACCCGCATGGCGGTGGTGAAGGCCGCACCTCCGGTGGCCGCCATCCGGTCTCGCCGTGGGGCAAGCCGACCAAGGGCAAGAAGACGCGGTCCAACAAGGCGACCGACAAGTTCATCCTGCGCTCGCGCCATCAGCGCAAGAGCTAAGAAGAGGTAACGCCAAGTGACTCGTTCTATTTGGAAAGGCCCCTTCATCGACGGCTACCTTCTCAAGAAGGTGGACAAGGTTCGTGAAGGTGGTCGCAATGAGGTGATCAAGATGTGGAGCCGTCGCTCCACCATCCTGCCGCAGTTCGTCGGCTTCACCTTCGGTGTCTACAACGGCCAGAAGCATGTTCCCGTCTCGGTGAACGAGGACATGGTCGGTCACAAGTTCGGTGAATTCGCTCCGACGCGGACCTATTACGGTCACGGCGCGGATAAGAAGGCGAAGAGGAAATAATCATGGGCAAGGCCAAAGCTCCGCGCAGGCTTGCTGACAACGAAGCGCGCGCCGTACTGCGCACGATCCGTATCAGCCCGCAGAAGCTGAACCTGGTTGCCGCGCTGATCCGCGGCAAGAAGGTCGCGACAGCGCTTTCCGACCTGGAATTCTCGGCCAAGCGGATTTCCGGCACGGTCAAGAAGACGCTGGAATCGGCGATCGCCAACGCGGAAAACAACCACGACCTCGACGTCGATGCGCTGATCGTGGCGGAAGCCTATGTCGGCAAGTCGATCGTCATGAAGCGGTTCCATGCCCGGGGCCGTGGTCGCGCCAGCCGTATCGAGAAGCCGTTCTCGCACCTCACGATCGTCGTTCGTGAAGTCGAAGAAAAAGGGGAGGCCGCATAATGGGCCAGAAAGTCAATCCGATCGGTCTTCGCCTCGGCATCAACCGCACCTGGGATTCGCGCTGGTTCGCGAACACCGGCGAGTACGGCAAGCTGCTGCATGAGGACATCAAGATCCGCAAGTACCTCGAGAAGGAGCTCAAGCAGGCTGCCATCTCGAAGGTCGTGATCGAGCGTCCGCACAAGAAGTGCCGCGTCACCATCCATGCCGCGCGCCCGGGTCTGATCATCGGCAAGAAGGGCGCCGACATCGAGAAGCTTCGCAAGAAGCTGATGGAGATGACCAAGTCCGAGACGCACCTCAACATCGTCGAAGTGCGCAAGCCGGAGATCGACGCGACCCTGGTCGCGCAGTCGATCGCCCAGCAGCTCGAGCGCCGCATCGCGTTCCGCCGTGCCATGAAGCGTGCCGTGCAGTCGGCGATGCGCCTCGGTGCCGAAGGCATCCGCATCAACTGCTCGGGCCGTCTCGGCGGCGCCGAAATCGCGCGCATGGAATGGTACCGTGAAGGCCGCGTGCCGCTGCACACGCTGCGCGCCGATGTCGACTACGGCACGGCCGAGGCGAATACGGCGTACGGCATCTGCGGCGTCAAGGTGTGGGTGTTCAAGGGCGAGATCCTCGAGCACGACCCGATGGCTTCGGAGCGCCGCGCGACCGAGGGCGATCATGCGCATGGCGGTGGTGGTGGTGATCGCGAACGCGGTCGTCGTCGCGAAAACGCCTGAGACATTTAGGAATTTGGAGTTAGAACGATGCTGCAGCCAAAGCGCACAAAGTTCCGCAAGCAGTTCAAGGGCCGCATCCACGGTACCGCCAAGGGCGGCACCAACCTGGATTTCGGTGGTTTCGGGCTGAAGGCGCTTGAGCCGAACCGCGTCACCGCGCGCGAGATCGAAGCGGCCCGCCGCGCGATCACCCGCGAGATGAAGCGCGCCGGCCGTGTCTGGATCCGTATTTTCCCGGATCTGCCGGTCACCTCGAAGCCGACCGAAGTCCGCATGGGCAAGGGCAAGGGCGCGGTCGACTACTGGGCGGCGCGCGTCAAGCCGGGCCGGATCATGTTCGAGATCGACGGCGTCAATGAAGAAACCGCCCGTGAGGCACTGCGTCTCGGCGCGGCCAAGCTCTCGGTCAGGACGCGCTTCGTACAGCGCATCGCAGAATAAGGACGGGCTGATCATGAAAGCCGAAGACATCCGGACCAAGACCCAGGACCAGCTGACCGACGACCTGGCCAGCCTGAAGAAGGAGCAGTTCAACCTGCGCTTCCAGAAGGCGACCGGCCAGCTCGAAAAGACCGCGCGCGTGAGGCAGGTCCGCAAGGACATTGCGCGTATCAAGACCATCGCTGCGGAAAAGTCCGCGGCTAAGAAGGCTTAAGGACGAAAACCATGCCAAAGCGCATTCTGCAGGGCACCGTCGTCAGCGACAAGAACGAGAAGACGGTTGTCGTCAAGGTCGAACGGCGCTTCACCCATCCCGTGATGAAGAAGACCGTGCGCATGACCAAGAAGTACAAGGCGCACGACGAGAACAACGCCCACAAGGTTGGCGATCAGGTGTTCATCCAGGAATCGAAGCCGATTTCCAAGGACAAGCGCTGGATTGTCGTGTCTTCGGACCAAGCCTGATCTCTGGGCGTAAACAAACGAATTTTGGACAGACCGGGGAGGGGTGAAGAACCCGTCCCGTTAGAAAAGAAGAAGGCGGCCAGTCATGATTCAGATGCAAACAAACCTCGACGTCGCGGATAATTCCGGCGCCCGTCGTGTCATGTGCATCAAGGTGCTGGGCGGCTCGAAGCGGAAATACGCTTCCGTGGGCGACATCATCGTGGTGTCGATCAAGGAAGCCATCCCGCGCGGCCGCGTGAAGAAGGGCGATGTGATGAAGGCGGTCGTGGTTCGCACGGCCAAGGACATCCGCCGCCCGGACGGCAGCGTGATCCGTTTCGACAAGAACGCGGCCGTTCTCGTCGACAACAAGAAAGAGCCGATCGGCACGCGTATCTTCGGACCGGTTCCGCGCGAACTCCGCGCCAAGAACCACATGAAGATCATCTCGCTCGCGCCTGAAGTGCTGTAAGGAGCCGGACCAATGCAGAAGATTAGAAAAGGCGACAAGGTCGTCGTGCTGGCTGGCAAGGACAAGGGCCGTTCGGGCGAAGTCCTGTCGGTTCAGCCGAAGGACGACACCGCGCTGGTGCGCGGCGTCAACATGATCCGTCGTCACCAGAAGCAGTCCCAGTCCCAAGAGGGCGGGATCATCACCAAGGAAGCGCCGATCCAGCTGTCGAACATCGCGCTGGCCGACCCCAAGGATGGCAAGCCGACCCGCGTCGGCTTCATCTTCCAGAAGGACGGCAAGAAGGTGCGCGTCGCCAAGCGCTCGGGAGAAGTCATCAATGGCTAAGGCTCAAACCAAGCAGGCGACTGCCCAGAACACGCCGCGCCTCAAGCAGGTCTACAACGATACCATCCGCAAGGCCTTGCAGGAGCAGTTCGGTTACGACAACGAGATGCAGGTTCCGCGCATCGACAAGATCGTGCTGAACATGGGCGTTGGCGAAGCGACCGGCGATTCGAAGAAGCCTTCGATCGCGGCCGAGGATCTGGCGATGATCGCCGGCCAGAAGGCCGTCGTCACCCGCGCCCGCAATTCGATCGCGGGCTTCAAGGTCCGCGAGAAGATGCCGATCGGCGCCAAGGTCACGCTGCGCAAGGAGCGCATGTACGAGTTCCTCGACCGCCTCGTGAACATCGCGCTGCCGCGTGTCCGCGACTTCCGCGGACTGAATCCGAAGAGCTTCGATGGTCGTGGCAACTACGCCATGGGCATCAAGGAACACATCGTGTTCCCGGAGATCAACTACGACAAGGTTGATCAGATCTGGGGCATGGACGTCATCGTTTGTACGACTGCGAAGACGGACGACGAAGCCAGGGCACTGCTCAAGGCCTTCAACTTCCCCTTCCGCCAGTAACGGCAGCGAGAAAAGGAAAAATCTGAAATGGCAAAGACCAGCTCAGTCGAGAAGAACAACAGGCGCCGCAAGCTTGCCGACCAGTACGGTCCCAAGCGCGCTGCCCTGAAGGCGATCATCATGGACCAGTCCAAGCCGATGGAAGAGCGCTTCCGCGCTCAGCTCAAGCTTGCCGCCATGCCGCGCAACTCGGCCAAGATCCGCATCCGCAACCGCTGCGAAGTCACCGGCCGTCCGCGTGCCTACTATCGCAAGCTCAAAGTATCGCGCATCGCGCTTCGTGATCTCGGCAATAACGGCCAGATCCCGGGCCTGGTCAAGTCGAGCTGGTAAGGAGGACATAATATGTCATTGAGCGATCCTCTCGGCGATATGCTGACCCGCATCCGCAACGCCTATGGCCGCAAGAAGTCGAGCGTGTCGACGCCGGCCTCGCGTCTGCGCACCCGCGTCCTCGACGTGCTGAAGGCTGAAGGCTATATCCGCGACTACAGCCAGACCGACTTCGACAACGGCAAGTCCGAAATCGAGATCGAGCTGAAGTATTTCGATGGAGCGCCGGTCGTGCGCGAAATCGCCCGCGTCTCGAAGCCGGGCCGCCGCGTTTACGTTTCGGCCAAGTCGATCCCGCATGTCGCCAACGGCCTCGGTATCGCCATCCTTTCGACGCCGAAGGGCGTGATGGCCGACCACGAAGCGCGCGAACAGAACGTCGGTGGCGAGATCCTCTGCCAGATCTTCTGATCCGGCAGCGTGATCCCGAAAAAATGGAATCCGGTCTTCGGATCGTTCCGAAGACAGAGACCTGAAACAAGAGAAGTGACGAGGACAACAAAATGTCTCGTATTGGAAAGAAACCCGTTTCGCTGCCGCAGGGCGTGACCGCGACCGTCAACGGCCAGACCGTGACGGCGAAGGGCCCCAAGGGCGAGCTGAAGTTCGTGGTCAACGACGAAGTGCTGGTCAAGATGGAAGGCAGCGAGATAGCTGTCGAGCCGCGCGACCAGTCCAAGACCGCCCGCTCCAAGTGGGGCATGTCGCGCACGCAGATCGTCAACATCCTGCAGGGCGTCAAGGACGGCTTCGAGAAGAAGCTCGAGATCACCGGCGTCGGCTATCGCGCCGCCTTGCAGGGCAAGAACCTGCAGCTGGCGCTCGGCTTCAGCCACGACGTCGTCTACGAGACGCCGCAAGGCATCACCATCACCGTGCCGAAGCCGACCGAAATCACCGTGGCCGGCATCGACAAGCAGCAGGTCGGCCAGGTGGCTGCGGAAATCCGCGAATACCGTGGTCCCGAGCCCTACAAGGGCAAGGGCGTCCGCTACGCAGGCGAGAAGATCGTCCGCAAGGAAGGCAAGAAGAAGTAGTGGGTTTGGCCCCGGGAAGGTGCAGACTTTTCGGAAGGGGCCAAGCCAGGAAGTGTAACGCCGCGGGGAGCGGTCGCGGGAGGCGCTTTCGCCTACCGCAAAGGGCGGCCCCCGTTTTCTGAAGGCAAGGAAGACCATCATGGGTACCAAGGAAGCCACTCAGCGCCGCGCGCAGCGCGTCCGCCGCCAGATCAAGAAGGTCGCCGGCGAGCGTCCGCGCCTGTCGGTTCACCGCACGTCGAAGAACATCTACGTCCAGGTCATCGACGACGCCAAGGGCCACACCATCGCTGCCGCCTCGACCCTCGAGAAGGACCTCAAGGGTTCGCTCAAGACCGGTGCAGATACCGCTGCCGCTGCCGCGATTGGCAAGCTGATCGCCGAGCGTGCCGCCAAGGCGGGAGTCAAGGAAGTCGTCTTCGACCGCGGCCCGTACATCTATCACGGCCGCGTCAAGGCGCTGGCCGAGGCGGCTCGTGAAGGCGGCTTGAGCTTCTAAGCCTGATCCGGACCGAAAGTCGGCAGAAAGTTGCAGACTTTTCGAAACGGATCATGCAAGGGAGTGATGATTTTCACCGTCGGCGACCCGCAATGAGGCGTCGGCATTCAGCAACCCGTGCTTCCGGAAAAGAACAAGGAACAGGATATGGCACAGGAACGTAGGGATGGCGGCCGCGGCCGCGATCGTGAAGAACGCGATGACGGCATGGTCGACAAGCTCGTCCACATCAACCGTGTCGCCAAGGTCGTCAAGGGCGGCCGCCGCTTCGGTTTTGCAGCACTCGTCGTCGTCGGCGACCAGAAGGGCCGCGTCGGCTTCGGTCACGGCAAGGCGCGCGAAGTGCCGGAAGCCATCCGCAAGGCAACCGAATCGGCCAAGCGCGACATGATCTTCGTGCCGCTGCGCTCGGGCCGCACGCTGCACCACGATGTCGAGGGACGCTGGGGCGCCGGCCGTGTTCTCCTGCGCGCCGCCAAGCAAGGTACCGGCATCATCGCCGGCGGCCCGATGCGTGCCGTCTTCGAGACGCTCGGCATGCATGACGTGGTCGCCAAGTCGATGGGTTCGTCGAACCCTTACAACATGGTTCGCGCCACTTTCGACGCGCTGAAGAGCCAGATGCATCCCAAGGATGTGGCTGCCGCGCGCGGCATCAAGTATTCGACCCTTCAGGCCCGCCGCGGCACCGCCGTCGCGGCTGAAGAATAGTCGATCTGACCAGGGATTTTGACCATGGCCAAGAAAGCAACCAAGACCATCACCGTTGAGCAGATCGGTTCGCCGATCCGCCGCCCGAAGGAACAGCGCGCGACGCTGGTCGGCCTCGGCCTCAACAAGATGCACAAGCAGCGCACGCTGGAAGATACGCCTTCCGTGCGCGGCATGATCGCTGCCGTCCAGCATCTCGTCCGCGTCGTGGACGAGGGCTGAGCACAGGCGCAGGAGAAGCAAGATGAAACTCAACGATCTGCGTGACAAGGACGGCGCGACGCATTCGAAGAAGCGTCTCGGCCGCGGCATCGGCTCCGGTTCCGGCAAGACTGCCGGTCGCGGCGTCAAGGGCCAGAAGGCGCGCTCCGGCGTCGCCGTCAACGGCTTCGAGGGTGGCCAGATGCCGCTCTATCGGCGCCTGCCGAAGCGTGGCTTCAACAACATCTTCGCCAAGAGCTTCACCGTCGTCTCGCTGGCCCGTATCCAGGCCGCTGTAGACGCCAAGAAGCTCGATGCGAAGGCGACCGTGACGGCCGAGGCGCTGGTAGCCGCCGGCGTCATCCGTCGCGTGAAGGACGGCGTGCGCGTGCTGTCGGACGGCGATCTCAAGGCGAAGCTCGCCTTTGACGTCGCCGGGGCCTCCAAGGCCGCGATCGAGAAGATCGAAAAGGCCGGCGGTTCGGTCAAGCTGCCGCAAGAGGCGGCCGCCGAGTAACAGCAATTTGAAGCGCGGTCGGCAAGGCCGATCCGGTTTTGCTTTCGATCACGCTTCGACCTGTTCAATATGGCGGCCGCGTCAACGCGGCCGCTTGCATGTTTACAGTCCGGAGCTTATCTCGTGAGCTTCGGTGACACGCGCCGCCTGACCTTAGGGCCATCAAGCGTGACCAAGCGGAGAATCGGGCATGGCTTCGGCTGCTGAACAACTAGCCTCGAATCTGAATTTCTCAGCCTTCGCCAAAGCGGAGGACCTGAAGAAACGAATCTGGTTCACCGTCGGCGCGCTGCTCGTCTACCGCCTCGGCACCTACATCCCGCTTCCCGGCATCAATCCCGATGCCTTCGCGCAGGCCTTCTCTTCGCAGAGCAAGGGCGTGCTGGGCATGTTCAACATGTTCGCCGGCGGCGCCGTGCAACGCATGGCGATCTTCGCGCTCGGCATCATGCCTTACATTTCCGCTTCCATCATCATGCAGCTGATGACCTCGGTCATCCCGTCGCTGGAAGCGCTGAAGAAGGAAGGCGAGCAGGGCCGCAAGGTCATCAACCAGTACACGCGCTACGGCACGGTGCTCCTGGCGCTGGTGCAGGCCTATGGTATTTCGGTCGGGCTTGAAGGCGGCAATGGCATCGTCAGCGATCCCGGCATGTTCTTCCGCATCTCGACCGTCGTCACGCTGGTCGGCGGCACCATGTTCCTGATGTGGCTCGGCGAGCAGATCACCGCGCGCGGCATCGGCAACGGCATTTCGCTGATCATCTTCTCCGGCATCGTCGCCGGCCTGCCGCATGCCATTTCCGGCACGCTGGAACTCGGCCGCACCGGAGCGCTGTCGACCGGCCTGATCCTGGCGATCATCGTGCTGGCCATCGTCGTCATCGCGCTCATCGTCTTCTTCGAGCGCGCCCAGCGGCGTCTGCTGATCCAGTATCCGAAGCGTCAGGTCGGCAATCGCATGTTCCAGGGCGACACTTCCCACCTGCCGCTCAAGCTCAACACGTCGGGCGTCATCCCGCCGATCTTCGCCTCGTCGCTGCTGTTGCTGCCGGCCACCGTCGCCGGCTTCTCGCAGACGACGAACATGCCGGCCTGGGCCAGCACCATCCTGGCCTCGCTCGGCCATGGCCAGCCGCTCTATATGTTGTTCTACGCGGCGATGATCGTGTTCTTCGCCTTCTTCTACACCGCGATCGTCTTTAACCCGAAGGACACCGCCGACCAGCTCAAGAAGCACTCCGGCTTCATCCCCGGCTACCGTCCGGGCGAGCGCACCGCCGACTATATCGACTACGTTCTTACCCGCATCACTGTCGTCGGTGCCATCTATCTGGTGCTGGTCTGTCTGCTGCCGGAGTTCCTGATCTCGGCGACTGGCGTACCATTCTACCTTGGTGGCACATCGCTTCTGATCGTGGTCAGTGTCACGCTCGACACGGTTGCGCAGATTCAGGGCCACCTGATCGCGCACCAATATGAAGGCCTGATCAAGAAGTCGAAGCTGCGCGGGGGGAAGAAAGCCAGATGAGGTTGATTTTGCTTGGGCCGCCAGGAGCGGGCAAGGGGACACAAGCACAAAGACTGGTAGAGAGACACGGCATCCCCCAGCTTTCCACGGGCGACATGCTGCGCGCCGCGGTCCAGGCCGGTACCGAAGTCGGCAAGCGCGCCAAGGCGGTCATGGATGCCGGCGAGTTGGTCTCGGATGCCATCGTCAACGCCATCGTGGCCGAGCGCATTGACCAGCCCGATTGCGCCAATGGTTTCATCCTCGACGGCTACCCGCGTACGCTGGTGCAGGCTGATGCGGTTGAATCGATGCTTGACGAACGTGGCATCGCGCTCGACACCGTCATCGAGCTTGTCGTCGATGACAAGGCGCTGGTCGGCCGCATCGTCAAGCGCGCCGATGAGGCCAAGGCAGCCGGTCAGCCGGTGCGCAAGGACGACAATCCGGCGGTGTTCGAGGAGCGCCTGCGGGAATATTACAAGAAGACCGCTCCGCTGATCGGCTATTATTATGCCAAGCGCCGGCTGAAGAGCGTGGACGGCATGGCTGGTATCGATGCCGTGACGTCGGAGATCGAAGCCGTGCTCGCGGCGACGGTGAAAGAGGCCGCCTCGGCCAAATAGCGATTGTGCTTGACTGAAGCGGTCCGCTGGGGTATGGCGGCCCGTCTTCCTGTCAGGCATGGAGTTTGCTTGCCCGCAAGGGCGGGGCAGCCGTTTTTGACCAGGAAACTCCCGCAAGGGCCGGCCTCCACCGGACGCGGGGCAACGCAGACAGCGCCGGCTCGTCCGGCCCATATGGAGATGAGAAGAACATGGCTCGTATAGCCGGCGTCAACATTCCGACCAACAAGCGCGTTGTCATCGCGCTTCAGTACATTCACGGCATCGGCAAGAAGTTCGCCCAGGAAATCGTCGACAAGGTCGGCATCCCGGCCGAGCGCCGCGTCAACCAGCTGACCGACGCGGAAGTGCTGCAGATCCGCGAGACGATCGACCGCGACTATCAGGTCGAGGGCGACCTGCGCCGCGAAGTGTCGATGAACATCAAGCGGCTCATGGACCTCGGCTGCTACCGCGGCCTGCGTCACCGTCGCTCGCTGCCGGTTCGCGGCCAGCGGACGCACACCAATGCACGCACCCGCAAGGGCCCGGCCAAGTCGATCGCCGGCAAGAAGAAGTAATTTAGGGCAGTAAGGGAGTAGGGGAGTAAGGCAGTAGGGAATGCCCGGCAATCGGGTCGCACTTTCCCTACTCCCTTACTGCCCTATTCCCCACTCCCTTACCAAGGTGGAGCCGCTGGCATTACGGCGGTGTAGAGATCAACTGAAAGGAATACCATGGCCAAGGAAGCCGCTCGTGTTCGCCGTCGCGAACGCAAGAACATCTCGTCGGGCGTTGCCCACGTCAATTCGACCTTCAACAACACCATGATCACCATCACTGACGCACAGGGCAATTCGATCGCCTGGTCGTCGGCCGGCGCCCAGGGCTTCAAGGGTTCGCGCAAGTCGACCCCCTTCGCCGCCCAGATGGCTGCCGAGGATGTTGCCAAGAAGGCCCAGGAACACGGCATGCGCATGCTCGAGGTCGAGGTCTGCGGACCCGGCTCCGGCCGTGAATCGGCGCTGCGCGCCCTGCAGGCGGCTGGCTTCACCATCACCTCGATCCGTGATGTGACCCCGATCCCGCACAATGGCTGCCGTCCGCGCAAGAAGCGTCGCGTCTAAGGAATTACCGAACGCCGCGTGAACGCCAGAAGCGTTCCTCCGCGGTTTTCCAGGTCGCCCGCCACGATTGGATGGTGGCGGGTCAACGGAAGGAAAGCATCATGATCCAGAAAAATTGGCAGGAACTGATCAAGCCGAACAAGATCGAGTTCTCGTCGAAGAAGAAGACGCTGACCACGCTGGTGGCCGAGCCGCTCGAACGCGGCTTCGGCCTCACGCTCGGCAACGCGTTGCGTCGCGTGCTTCTGTCCTCGCTGCGCGGCGCGGCAGTCACCGCCGTACAGATCGACGGCGTCCTGCATGAATTCTCGTCCATCGCCGGCGTGCGCGAGGACGTGACCGACATCGTCCTCAACATCAAGGAAATCGCCATCCGCATGGAAGGCGACGGCCCCAAGCGCATGGTTGTGCGCAAGCAGGGCCCGGGTGCGGTTCTCGCCGGCGACATCCAGACGGTGGGCGACGTCGAGATCCTCAATCCGGATCACGTCATCTGCACGCTGGACGAGGGCGCTGAAATCCGTATGGAATTCACTGTCGATACCGGCAAGGGTTACGTGCCGGCCGACCGCAACCGCGCCGAGGATGCGCCGATCGGCCTGATCCCGGTCGACAGCCTCTATTCGCCGGTCAAGAAGGTCTCCTACAAGGTCGAGAACACCCGTGAGGGCCAGGTCCTCGACTACGACAAGCTGACCATGACCATTGAGACCGACGGTTCGATCTCGGGCGAGGACGCGGTGGCTTTCGCCGCCCGTATCCTGCAGGACCAGCTTGGCCTGTTCGTCAATTTCGACGAGCCGCAGAAGGAAGTCGCCACCGAAGCCGTCACCGAGCTCGCCTTCAACCCGGCGCTGCTCAAGAAGGTCGACGAACTTGAGCTTTCGGTGCGTTCGGCCAACTGCCTTAAGAACGACAACATCGTCTACATCGGCGATCTCATCCAGAAGACCGAAGCCGAGATGCTGCGCACCCCGAACTTCGGCCGCAAGTCGCTGAACGAGATCAAGGAAGTCCTGGCGGCGATGGGCCTGCACCTCGGCATGGAAGTGCCGGACTGGCCGCCGGAAAACATCGAAGACCTCGCCAAGCGTTACGAAGACCAATATTGAGCATGAATTCCAAGGATCGGCGGCGTGAGCCGCTCGATCCGACGGTCATGCGGAAAACCATCAGAGGCCGTGGCCTCTTGAACAACTGAAGAAGGAGAAGAGCCATGCGCCACGGTTTTAAAGGCCGTCGCTTCGCCCGCAGCGTAAGCCACCGCAAGTCAATGTTCGCCAACCTCGCCGTGTCGCTGCTCGAACACGAGCAGATCGTCACCACCTTGCCGAAGGCGAAGGACCTGCGTCCGATCGTCGAGAAGCTGGTGACGCTCGGCAAGCGCGGCGACCTGCACGCCCGTCGCCAGGTGATCGCGCAGATCGGCAATGAAGGCGTCGTCAAGCGCC
Organism: Mesorhizobium sp. B1-1-1; assembly: GCF_006442955.1. Lineage (NCBI taxonomy): Bacteria > Pseudomonadati > Pseudomonadota > Alphaproteobacteria > Hyphomicrobiales > Phyllobacteriaceae > Mesorhizobium > Mesorhizobium sp. B1-1-1. Next base: position 352,014 of record NZ_VFWW01000006.1, on the reverse strand, counting down.
TGTTCGACACCATCGCGCCGCGCTACGCCACCCGCAACGGCGGCTATCTGCGCATCATGAAGGCGGGCTTCCGCCACGGCGACAATGCCGCGATGGCGGTCATCGAATTCGTCGACCGCGACACGGACGCCAAGGGTGCCGGCGACCGCGCTCGCCTCGAAGCCGAAGGCGCCAACGAGGAAGCCGCGGCCGCGTAAGGCTTCGTCTTTCCCAAGTGATTTAAAGGGGCCCGCGGGCCCCTTTTGCTTGTCTAAGTGTGTCAGGCGCGCTCGTACTGGGCTGCCGGCGTGAAAATATTCGGATTTCAGCGGCTTAGCCTTTTATTTTGCACATTCGTCGGGACAATGCGCCCGAACTCGCTCGGAGGATTCGCAATGCGCGCTAAAAGACTGTCCCTGGTTCTGCTCTGCGCCTTCATGGTGTTCGCAACCATGCCGACAGTCCGGCAGGCATTGGCCGAGGATGCCCCCAAAGCCGATCCGGGCCTCTCCGACGTGCTCACCGACCTGCTGCACGGCGTCGAGGGCGAAAACGCCACCTCGGGCCCCGACAAGCGCGTGCCGTTCGGCCGTGAGGAGGTGCAGTTGTCGTTCGCGCCATTGGTCAAGCAGACGGCGCCGGCCGTGGTCAATGTCTATGCCTCGCAAACGGCCAAGGTCGTTTCGCCCTTCGAAGGCGATCCGTTCTTCGAAGAATTCTTCGGTCGCGCGCAGCCGCGCGCGCAGTCCTCCCTGGGCTCGGGCGTGCTTGTCGATCCGAGCGGCGTCATCGTCACCAATTTCCACGTCATCAAGAATGCCGACGAGGTGAAGGTCGCGACCGCCGACGGGCGCGAATTCACCAGCAAGGTGATGCTCAAGGACGAGACGCTCGATCTTGCCGTGCTCAAGATCGAATCCGACAAGCCATTCCCGGTCATCGCCATCGGCGATTCCGATGCGCTCGAAGTCGGTGACCTGGTGCTGGCCATCGGCAATCCTTTCGGTGTCGGGCAGACCACCACGAGCGGCATCGTTTCCGCACTTGCCCGCAGCCATATAGGCGTTTCGGATTCGGGTTATTTCATCCAGACGGACGCTGCCATCAATCCCGGCAATTCCGGCGGCGCGCTGATCAACATGGGCGGCCAGCTGGTCGGCATCAACACCGCCATCTTCAGCCGCAGCGGCGGCTCGATCGGCATCGGCTTTGCCATTCCTGCCAATATGGTGCGCGCTTTCGCCGATGCCGCCAAGGCCGGTCTCGATTTCTTCGAGCGGCCTTACATCGGGGCCGAGTTCGAAGCGGTGACGCCGCAGATCGCTGAATCGCTCGGCATGGAAAAGCCTGCCGGCGCGCTGGTCTCGTCCGTTGACGCGTCCGGACCGGCCGGCAAGGCCGGATTGAAGCCTGGCGATGTCGTCCTGCAGATCAACGGCAGGCCGGTCGAGAGCATCGAGGCACTGGACTATCGCATGGCGACGCTGTCGATCGGTACAAAGGCCAATTTCGCGGTGCTGACCAAAGGCCAGCAGGCGGCGATGGACATCGCGCTGGAACGCGCGCCCGAGGGTGCAAAACCCTCGGAGGTGACGCTGCATGGCCGCAGCCCCTTCTCGGGCGCCAAGGTTGCGGAATTATCGCCGCGGCTGGCTCAGAAGCTCGGCCTGCGCACCGACATCAAGGGCGTCACCGTGGTCGACATCAATCGCGATTCGCCGGCCGCCGATTTCGGCTTCCAGCCGGGCGACATCGTGCGCGAGGTCAACGGCACGACAATCGATACGGCGGCGACGCTGGCGCAGGCTTCCCAGCAGGATACGCGCTGGTGGCGCTTTACCGTCGAGCGCGGCGGGCAGATACTGCGCCAGGTGTTGCGTTACTGAGCTCGATCGCTGAAGAGATCGCGCTCCAAACCCAAAAAGAAGTGCATGGCCGATCTGTTCAGTGTCGATGAACCGGAAAAGGCGCCGCCAGGCCGGCCGCTGGCAGACAGGCTGCGCCCGAAAAACCTTGGCGAGGTCGTCGGCCAGGAGCATCTGACCGGCCCCGATGGTGCGCTGACCCGGCTGATTAATTCCGGTTCGCTCGGCTCCATGATTTTCTGGGGGCCGCCCGGCACCGGCAAGACCACGGTGGCGCGCCTGCTTGCCGGTGAAACCAGCCTTGCCTTCGAGCAGATTTCGGCGGTTTTCTCCGGCGTAGCCGAGCTGAAGAAAGTGTTCGAGGCGGCCAAGCTGCGCCGCGCCAATGGCCGCCAGACCCTGCTGTTCGTCGACGAGATCCACCGCTTCAACCGCGCCCAGCAGGACGGCTTCCTTCCAGTCATGGAAGACGGCACCGTCGTGCTCGTCGGCGCTACCACCGAAAATCCGTCCTTCGAGCTCAATGCAGCTCTGCTGTCGCGTGCGCGCGTGCTGGTTTTCCATTCGCTTGGCGAGGAAAGCATCGCAAAGCTTCTGGCCAGGGCCGAAGAGACGGAGGGCAGGGCGCTGCCGCTCGATGATGAGGCGCGAGCGATGCTCATCCGCATGAGCGACGGCGATGGCCGGGCCTCGCTGACGCTGGCGGAAGAAGTTTGGCGCGCCGCCAAACCAGGCGAAGTGTTCGGTCCCGAAGGCTTGCAGCGCATCATCCAGCGTCGGGCGCCGATCTACGACAAGGGCCAGGACGGTCATTACAATTTGATCTCGGCGCTGCACAAATCCGTGCGCGGCTCCGATCCCGATGCCGCGCTCTACTACCTCGCGCGCATGTTCGACGCCGGCGAGGATCCGCTCTATCTCGGCCGCCGGCTGGTGCGCATGGCGATGGAGGACATCGGGCTGGCCGATCCGCAGGCATTGGTCATCGCCAACGCGGCCAAGGACGCCTACGATTATCTGGGTTCGCCCGAAGGCGAACTCGCCTTCGCCGAGGCCACCGTCTATCTCGCCACGGCGCCCAAATCCAACGCGGTCTACACCGCATTCAAAGCCGCCACGCGCGCCGCCAAGGAGCACGGTTCGCTGCTACCGCCCAAGCACATCCTCAACGCGCCGACAAAGTTGATGAAGGACGAAGATTACGGGGCCGGCTATCGCTACGATCATGACGAACCGGACGCGTTTTCCGGCCAGGACTATTTTCCGGAAAAGATGGGCCGCCAGACCTTCTACGACCCACCCGAACGCGGTTTCGAGCGCGATATCAGGAAACGGCTCGACTACTGGGCAAAGCTGCGCAAAGAGCGGGAATAGCAGGCTTGCGACGGCCGGTGGCGGTTGCGGTCCGAAACGAGGTTTCACCTGGGGTATTTCCACGTCGGTTCTTCTGCACGCGCTGCTCGCGGCCACGATTATATCGATGCCAATGCCGCAGCTTCCGAGCCGGCCGGAGGAAGAGCAGGTAACGGTCGACACCCTGACCCCGCGACAGTTCGAGGTCTCGGCAAGGCAGTCAGCCGGCCACGATGCCGTGGCCGTTGTGCGGCAACCCAAAAGACCTTATCAAGGCGCACGGCCGGGCGGTGGCCGTTGTCGTGATTTTGGCACTATTCATTCGCAACAGGATCGCGCTCGGCGCGTGGAAAAATGACAAAAACCCTTCGCAAGACCCTTCGCAAATTCGCCATTGCCATCCCGCTCCTTGCCCTTGGCTTCTATTTCATTCCGATCCTAACGACGATTTTCGTCGTTTGCGGCCTGATCGACGTGCTGCGCAACGACCGCAAGAATCTGTCCCTGTTCAGCGGCTATTTCCTGGGCAATGGCCTCTTCACCTGGCTGCTTTCGCCATTCAACCTGCTGGTCGACCTCCTGTGCTACAGAAATCCGGGCGTGTGGAAGCTGGAGCAGTTCCCTCAGGATTATCAGCGCGAAGTCAACGAGGTCTTGGATGTCTTCAAGGCGCGCAAGGCCGAAATCATCGCCGACATCGACGCCAATTTCGGCGCCGGCCGGCGCGGCATGTATGTCTACCAATGGTATGGCAAGCACAGGATAGACAACGTCGCCGAGTTCAACAAGGATTTCAAATACATCAAGACGATTGCCGTCTCGGTCTTCAGCAAGCGCGAATCGACCTCCTGGCACTTCGGACCGCTGCGGCTCAGCCTCCGCATCCTCTACAACCTCATTCCGGTGAAGTCAGAGATCTTCATCGAGTGCGGCAACGTCAAGAACTACTGGTACGACAATCCGCTGTTCATTTTCGACGACACGCTGCTGCATCGCTCGGTCAACGAGTATGACGGTCGTCGCTACTGCGTATTCATGGACATTATCAGGCCGTCCCCGGTCCCCAGGCTTATCGCCGGCCTTCTCGCCATCGTCTCGGTGAGCGTCGAGAGGATCAATTCGATGTTCTACAAGAACTGGAAGATGATCGGCTCGACCAAGCCGAAAAAAGCAGAAACCACCTGAGCTGGCAAGTTTTCGAACGTAGCCGGCGCGCCGGATAGGTATGAATAGTCGGGGACAGTATACGGCGATGTTCAATCTGCTTCTCGTGGCCGCCGGCGGCGGCATTGGCGCCGGCGTTCGCCATCTGACCAATATGGGCTCGCTGCGCCTTGTCGGCCCCAACTATCCCTGGGGCACGATGGCGATCAACATCGTCGGTTCGTTCGCGATGGGCCTGTTCATCGCCGCCTTGGCGCGCCGCGGCGGGTCTAACGAACTCAGGCTGTTTGTTGCCACCGGCATCTTAGGCGGCTTCACGACCTTTTCCGCCTTTTCGCTCGATTTCGCGACCTTGTGGGAGCGGGGAGCCACCTTGCCGGCGTTTGGATATGCGCTGGCCAGCGTGATTGGCGCCATCACTGCCCTGTTTTTGGGTCTTTGGCTCGCAAGAAGCCTGCCTTAATGCTATTGCCGCGCCGAGAGCAGGCCTGGGCCTGCCAGGAAACGGGTAAGCGAAAACAATATGGCAGGCGTTGAACAGATCACGGTGGAGGCCGGCGAGGCGGGCATGCGGCTCGACCGCTGGTTCAAGACCCATTTCCCGGGCCTTGGCTTTGGTCATCTGCAGAAGCTGCTTCGGTCCGGGCAGATCCGCGTCGACGGCGGCCGCGTCAAGGCCGACACCCGTGTCGAGCCTGGCCAGACGGTGCGCATTCCACCGCTGGAAGTGGACAAGAAGGGCGAAAGCCCGCTGACCGGCCATTCGATCCGCAACCAGGGCGACGCCGACGTCCTGGCAAAAATGCTGATCCATGAGGATCCGAAGGTCTTCGTCTTCAACAAGCCGGCTGGTCTTGCCGTGCAGGGCGGCTCGGGCGTCACCCGTAACGTCGACGACATGTTGGAAGCCTGGCGCAACCAGAAGGGCGAGAAACCGCGGCTGGTGCACCGGCTCGATCGCGACACGTCTGGCGTGCTGGTCGTCGCCCGCACCCGGCTGGCGGCGATGAAGCTCTCCGAGGCGTTTCGCGCCCGCGAAACCAAGAAGACCTATTGGGCCCTGGTCAAGGGCGTGCCGCCCAAGCGCGAGGATAAGATATCGACCTGGCTGATCAAGGAAGCCACGCCGGATGGCGATCGGGTGCGCATTGCCAAGCACGGCGAAAAGGGCGCCGACCATGCCGTATCCTACTATCGCATCATCGAGCAGGCGGCGCAGGCGCTGACCTGGCTGGAGATGGAGCCCTATACCGGCCGCACCCATCAGTTGCGCGTTCATGCCGCCCATATCGGTTGTCCCATCATCGGCGATCCCAAATATTTCGAGGCCGACACCAATTGGGATTTTCCGGGCGGGATGCAGAACCGCCTGCATCTGCACGCGCGCCGCATCGTCATCCCGCATCCGGACCAGGGTTTCATCGACGTCACCGCACCTATGCCGCCGCATATGCGCCAGAGCTGGAACCTGATCGGCTTCGACGACGCCAGTGCGGAGGATTGACCATGAGCGGCGCTGCCGATGCGCTCGACCGTCGCGATACGGTCGACATGGCGGCCGCCGCCATAATGGTCGGCCTGACGTTCTCCTGGGGCCTGAACTACGTCGCCGCCAAGATCTCCTATGCCGGCTATGATCCGGTTTTCCTGTCGATCGCGCGCTCGGTTATCGGCGGGCTCTGCGTCTTCCTCTGGTGCCGCTGGCGCGGCATTGCGCTTTTCAAGAGGGACGGGACATTGCTCGCGGGCATTGCAGTGGGCGTGCTCTTCGGCATCGAGTTCCTCTGCCTTTATGTCGGGCTGGAGCACACCACGGTCGCCCGCAACACGCTGCTGGTCAACACCATGCCGTTCTGGATGCTGCTGGGAGGGCATTTCCTGCTCGGCGAGCCGATCAGCCTGCGCAAATCCCTTGGCCTTCTGCTTGCCTTTGCCGGCCTCGCCGCGGTCTTTTCCGACAAGCTCGGCGGCGGCGGGGACATGCTGTTCGGCGATCTGCTGAGCCTTGGCTCCGGATTCGTCTGGGCCTTGACCAATATCCTGATCAAGCGCTCGAAGCTGGGTAACACGAGCGCCGAAAAGCTGCTGCTCTATCAACTCTCCGGCGCTGCGATCGTCGGCGTCCTGGTGTTGCCTCTGGCCGGCCCCTCCGTGCGCGATCCCGCGCTGTTGCCGACGTTGGCCCTGCTTTTCCAGGCGCTCTATATCGTCGCCTTCACCTATGTGTTGTGGTTCTGGCTGCTGCGGCGCTATCCCGCCTCCAGCCTGTCGAGTTTCACGTTCCTGTCGCCGGTCTTCGGCGTGCTGTGCGGCGCCCTGTTCTTGAACGAGCCGCTGACCATACGCATTTTTCTGGCACTTGGTCTCATTGCCGCCGGTCTGGTCATCGTCAACAGGCCGCCGCGCCAGCAGACGGCCGAAGGAGGCTGACATGCGCGATATCCTCAGCGATCTCGAGGCGGGGAAACTGCTCTCCGACCCCGATCCGGTGCGCCGCGCCCAAATCCAGATGAAGAAGCCGCTGCCGAAGCGTTTTTACAAGACCGTTTCGGTCGCGCGCGTCGATGCTGGCTTTGCCGTCCATCTCGACGGCAAACCGGTGCGCACGCCGGGCAAGGCGCTGCTGACGCTGCCGACCGAGAAGGCGGCATCGCTGGTCGCCGATGAATTCGCCGCCCAGGGCGAGACCATCGATCCGGTGTCGATGCCGGTGATGCGTCTCGTCAACACCGCGCTCGACGGCGTCGCCAGCGATCCGCAGGCGGTGCTGGAGGACATACTGCGCTTTGCCTCGTCGGATCTGCTCTGTTATCGCGCCGACGCACCACAAGGCTTGGTCGAGCGGCAGAACGAGCTGTGGGATCCTGTCCTCGACTGGGCGCAGGCAGCACTCGGCGCTCGCTTCAACCTTGCCGAGGGCATCATTCACGTCGATCAACCGCGCGAAACCATTGCTGTGCTGGGTGCGCATCTTGCCCAGCGCGCCGAGCCGCTGCGCCTGGCAGCGATCCACGTCATGACCTCGCTGACCGGTTCGGCGCTGCTGGCGTTGGCCGTGGATTTCGGCGAACTCGGCGGTGAGGCGGCCTGGACTGCCGGCCATGTCGACGAGGATTGGCAGATCGAGCATTGGGGACAGGATGCGGAGGCTGTCGCGCGCCGCTCCGCCCGTAAGCGCGACATGATGGCTGCCGTCGGTCTGATCGAGGCGCTCGAAGGCTGACCGGCCACCGCACCGCACCTAATACCAAAGTCATAATCCCAAAGTCATCTGCCGTTGGCAGGCGCTTTCTGTCATCTTTCCCGTGATTGCTGCCGCGAGTCTGCGTTCGGAGAGAAATGCGAACGCAGGGGCGCTGCATCGAGCACAAGGGTCTCACGGGAGGAGCATCTCAATGGCTATCGCATCGACCGCCAGCGGAAAGAGCCGCGGCATGACGCGAGAAGAGAAGAAAGTCATCTTCGCTTCTTCGCTCGGCACCGTTTTCGAATGGTACGATTTTTATCTCTACGGATCGCTCGCGGCCTTTATTGGTTCGACCTTTTTCAGCCCGACCATTCCGGAAGCGACGCGCAATATTTTCGCGCTGCTGGCTTTCGCCGCCGGCTTCCTCGTCCGTCCGTTCGGCGCTTTGCTGTTCGGCCGCATCGGCGACCTTGTCGGCCGTAAATATACCTTCCTCGTCACCATGACGATCATGGGCCTGTCGACCTTCCTGGTGGGCTTGCTGCCTGGTTATGCGAGCCTCGGCATCGCGGCTCCGGTGATCCTGATCATCCTGCGCATGCTCCAGGGCTTGGCACTGGGCGGCGAATATGGCGGCGCGGCCACCTATGTCGCCGAGCATGCGCCGGACGACCGGCGCGGCTACTATACGTCGTGGATCCAGACGACCGCCACACTCGGCCTGTTCCTGTCGCTGATCGTCATCCTGATCGTCCAGGGCTCCATGAGCAAGGAAACCTATGCCGCCTGGGGCTGGCGCGTTCCTTTCATCGTGTCGTTCCTGTTGCTCGGCATTTCCATCTGGATCCGGCTGTCGCTTTCCGAATCCCCCACCTTCCAGCGCATGAAGGAAGAGGGCAAGGGTTCCAAGGCACCGCTCTCGGAAGCCTTCGGCCAGTGGAAGAACGCCAAGATCGCGCTGCTGGCACTGCTCGGCCTTACGGCTGGCCAGGCCGTGGTCTGGTATAACGGCCAGTTCTACGCCCTGTTCTTCCTCCAGAACGTGTTGAAGCTGGACGCACAGTCGGTCAACATCATGATCGCCATCGCGCTTGCGCTGGGCTCCATCTTCTTCGTCGTGTTCGGCTGGCTCTCCGACAAGATCGGCCGCAAACCGATCATCATGGCCGGGCTCGCACTGGCGATCGTCTGCACCTTCCCGCTGTTCAAGGCATTGACCTGGGCCGCCAATCCGGCCCTTGCCGAGGCACAGCAGAGCACCCGCGCGACGGTGACCGCGGCACCCGGCGACTGCAGGTTCCAGTTCAATCCGGTGGGCACCGCCAAGTTCACGACGTCTTGCGACATCGCGACCTCGTTCCTGACCAAGAACTCGGTGCCCTATGACGTCGTTTCCACGGCGGCACCCGGTACGGCTGCTTCGGTCAAGATCGGCAATGAAACGGTGGCATCCTACGATGCTGTCGCCGCGGGCGACCAGGCCAAGGCCAAGGAGGCCGCCTTCGTCAAGGCCGTCAACATGTCGCTGCAGGACGGCGGATATCCGCTGAAGCGTGCTGCGATCAAGATACCGGACCAGAAGCTCGACGCGTTTGTCGCTGCCAATCCCGAACTGAAGCTCGACGCCGCCGCCATCCGCGCCGGCGAGAAGGCGACGGTTCCTACCGATCAGGCTATCAAGGACAAGCTTTTGACCGCCGACGAGGCTGCCGGTGCGCCTGAGGTCACCGTCTACAACATACCCGGCGGCGGTGCCTTCGCCATGTTCGCCGACCCTGCGGCCGTGAACTGGCCTATGACGATCGCCATCCTGTTCGTCCTCGTCCTGTTCGTGACCATGGTCTACGGTCCGATCGCGGCCATCCTGGTCGAGATGTTCCCGACCCGCATCCGCTACACCGGCATGTCGCTGCCCTACCATATCGGCAATGGCTGGTTCGGCGGGTTGCTGCCGGCGACGGTGTTCGCGCTCAGTGCCTACAGGGGCGACATCTATTATGGCCTCTGGTATCCCGTGATAATCGCGGCGATGTCGCTCGTCATCGGCATGATCTTCGTCAAGGATACGCTGGGCACGAACCTGGAGACCAAGCAGTAACGGGTCGGATCCACATGCATGAGAAAACCCGGCGCGAGCGATCGCGCCGGGTTTTCATATCGAGGCTGAAGATGCGTTCAGCTCTTCGGCTGCTGGTTTTCTTCCTCGACAGCGGCCTCGTGATACCAGCCATCGAAATCGGCATGCGTATTACGCAGCGAGGCAAGCTCTGCCGCGAACTTGGCCTTCGCGCCTAAATTTGAGGCAGATACGCGGCCTGCAACCGGGAACATCAGGATCTTTGCCGACGGACGGGCGAGGGTGATTTCCATTGGCGGTCTCCTTTCTTCTCCGAGGGTCAGTTGGTTCAGCTTTTCCTCAAAATAGGTTCTGCGATTCATTTAGGCAATATGCTTATGAAAAGATCAGTTATTGACTATTATTTGCGCAATCTCTGCATCTGATCGATCCCAGCGCATTGCTGTGGCGGTGCAGCGAATTCAGAGGAATCTCGCGACCATTTTGTCGCACCGGTCGATGCCGGAGTGGCATATGAATTGCTTTTTACCAGTCGGCAGGTCGGCTTGCTCCGGCCATGCGTCGACACCGCGTGCGGTGGTCAAGCACAACGAGAGGCTCTAGAATGACCAAATACAAGCTCGAGTATATCTGGCTCGACGGATACACCCCGGCCCCCAATCTTCGCGGCAAGACCCAGATCAAGGACTATGCCGAGTTCCCGACGCTCGATCAGCTGCCGCTGTGGGGCTTCGACGGCTCGTCCACGTTGCAAGCCGAGGGCCGAAGCTCCGATTGCGTCTTGAAGCCGGTCGCGCTTTATCCCGATCCGGCCCGCACCAACGGCGTTCTCGTCATGTGCGAAGTCATGATGCCCGATGGCGTCACGCCGCACGTGTCCAACAGCCGCGCGACCATTCTCGACGACGAGGATGCCTGGTTCGGTTTCGAGCAGGAGTACTTCTTCTACAAGGATGGCCGTCCGCTCGGTTTCCCCGAGAGCGGTTATCCCGCCCCGCAGGGCCCGTACTACACCGGCGTCGGCTATTCGAACGTCGGCAGCATCGCGCGCCAGATCGTCGAAGAGCATCTCGACCTCTGCCTTGCCGCGGGTATCAACCATGAAGGCATCAACGCCGAAGTGGCCAAAGGCCAGTGGGAATTCCAGATTTTCGGCAAGGGCTCCAAGAAGGCCGCCGATCAGATGTGGATGGCCCGCTACCTGCTCCAGCGCCTCACCGAAAAGTACGGCATAGATATCGAGTTCCACTGCAAGCCGCTCGGCGACACCGATTGGAACGGCTCGGGCATGCATTGCAACTTCTCGACCAAATATATGCGCGAAGTCGGCGGCAAGGGTTATTTCGAGGCCCTGATGGCGCAGTTCGAAAAGAACCTGATGGACCATATCGCCGTGTACGGCCCGGACAACGACAAGCGTCTGACCGGCAAGCACGAGACGGCGCCCTGGAACAAGTTCAGCTATGGTATCGCCGACCGCGGCGCCTCGATCCGCGTGCCGCATTCGTTCGTCAAGAATGACTACAAGGGTTATCTGGAAGACCGCCGCCCGAACTCGCAGGGCGACCCCTACCAGATCGCTTCCCAGGTCCTGAAGACGATCTCGCAGGTTTCGACCGGCGCATCGGTTTCGGCCGCTGCTTGATATTTCACGTCGGGCCTCAAGATCCCGACAACCATGACGCGAGCCCCGGCGGGAGTTGCCGGGGCTTTTTCGTGTGACGATGGCGGGCACTATCGCATGCCGCTGTTTCCGTTCTCCGCTCCTCGTCTTCCTGGCTCCTGGCCTGGCAAAGCAAATTCCCCCAAAAAAAGTCAGGTTAAAAAGGGCGGCTCAAACCCATCCCGACAAGGCGGCTTTGGGCTGACGAAAGCATACCTTGGCGCCGGGCCGCAGGCTTCGAAATCCTCGAAAAAGCCCGGAAATCCGGCCATTCCGGCAAGAATGCCTGTCGACCGATCCTTTCATAAGCCCCTGTTCATACACCAAAATCGACCGTCTCGACGCCCGGCAGGCGACATTGACAGGCTGCGGCGCAACATGCGTATTCGCAGGCATTGGGGGATACGCCAAGCGGTGCTGTTCGAACGGGGCGGGGTTTCTTGAACGACAGCATTGGCGGGGGCGCCGGACGAGCGGGCATTGCAGCCTGAGGCAGTGTGCCGCTCGCTCCTGGCTTATCCCTTTACTTGCAAAAAGCGCATGCCGGATCGCCTGGCCGCCCAGCTTGGCTGGCTCAAGCCGGTCTGTGCCTCAGCGCAATCGACACGTGTGACGTGACCAGCCGACGGAACCTCAGCAGCCGGTGCGCCTTTCCAGTCGCTGGATCGGGCAGCATCCGATCGAACGCGTCAGTGTCCGCGGATTTGGCTGAATGGAAGCCTCGATATGAGCAAACAAAGAGGCCGGAAGAGGTTCATCTTCCGGCCTCGCATTTGCAGGCTGAATTGAAGCCGCTGGATCCGGGTTATGCCGGGTCCAGGGAGATCAAAAATCAGACCGAATAGTACATGTCGTATTCGACGGGATGCGGTGTCATTTCGAAGCGCATCACCTCGGCCATCTTCAACTCGATGTAGCTGTCGATCTGGTCGTCGTCGAAGACGCCGCCGGCCTTCAGGAAGCCGCGGTCCTTGTCGAGGCTCTGGAGCGCTTCACGCAGCGAGCCGCAGACGGTCGGGATCTTCTTCAGCTCCTTCGGCGGCAAATCGTAGAGATCCTTGTCCATCGGCTGGCCGGGATGAATCTTGTTCTTGATCCCGTCGAGGCCGGCCATCAGCATGGCGGCAAAGGCGAGATAGGGGTTCGCACCCGGATCGGGGAAGCGGACCTCGACGCGCTTCGACTTTGGCGACGAGCCGAACGGGATACGGCAGGACGCCGAGCGGTTGCGCGCCGAATAGGCGAGCAGCACCGGCGCCTCGTAGCCCGGCACCAGACGCTTGTAGGAGTTGGTCAGGGGGTTGGTGAAGGCGTTGATAGCCTTGGCGTGCTTGATGATGCCGCCGATATAGAACAGGCAGCTTTCCGAGAGGCCGGCATACTCGTTGCCGGCGAAGGTCGGCTTGCCTCCTTTCCAGATCGACTGGTGGACATGCATGCCCGAGCCGTTGTCGCCGAAGATCGGCTTCGGCATGAAGGTGGCGGTCTTGCCATAGGCATTGGCGACCTGATGCACGACATATTTGTAGATCAGCATCTTGTCGGCGTTGCGGACCAGCGTGTCGAACTTGATGCCGAGTTCGTGCTGGGCCGCGGCCACCTCGTGGTGATGCTTCTCGACCCGCACGCCCATCTCGGCGAGCACGGTCAGCATCTCGGAACGCATGTCCTGCGCCGAATCGATCGGCGGCACCGGGAAATAACCGCCCTTGACGCGCGGCCGATGGCCGAGATTGCCGGTTTCGTAGTCGGTGTCGTCATTGGACGGCAGTTCGGTGGAATCGAGCCTGAAGCCGGTGTTGTAGGGATCGGCTTTGTACTTGACGTCATCGAAGACGAAGAACTCGGCTTCCGGGCCGACATAGATGGTGTCGCCGATCCCTTCCGACTTCATGTAGGCCTCCGCCTTCTTGGCAGTGCCGCGCGGGTCGCGGTTGTAGGATTCGCCCGAAACCGGATCGAGGATGTCGCACAGGATGACCATGGTCGACTGCGCGAAAAACGGATCCATATGGATCGTTTCAGGATCGGGCATCAGCACCATGTCGGACTCGTTGATCGCCTTCCAGCCGGCGATCGAAGAACCATCGAACATCACGCCATCGGCGAACATGTCTTCCTCGACCTCGATGACATCCATCGTCACGTGCTGCAGCTTGCCCTTCGGGTCGGTGAAGCGCAGGTCAACGAATTTCACGTCGTTGTCCTTGATCTGCTTCATGATGTCTTTGGCTGTCGTCATGTCATGTATCCCTGTGTGACGTTTTTTAATGATGACGTTTCGAAATATGGGCGAGGCGTCAGACGGCATCCATGCCGGTTTCGCCGGTGCGGATGCGCACGACTTCCTCGATGTTGGAGACGAAGATCTTGCCGTCGCCGATGCGTCCTGTCTGGGCCGCCTTGCGGATCGCTTCGATGGCGCCTTCGACCGCATCGTCGCCGAGCACGACTTCGATCTTCACCTTGGGCAGGAAGTCGACGACATATTCGGCGCCGCGATAGAGTTCGGTATGCCCTTTCTGGCGTCCAAAACCCTTGGCCTCGGTCACGGTGATGCCTTGCAGTCCGGCCTCCTGAAGCGCTTCCTTCACTTCGTCCAGCTTGAATGGCTTGATGATCGCTTCGATCTTTTTCATGTAAAAAATGGCCTCCACTGCCAAAAAAACGGGTTGTGAGCCCCCGCTTGCGCCTCCATCAAGCACGAATTGTGCCAATTGGCGGGATTTCAAGCGGTGTCATTCGATTCCAGAACCATGCCGCACGAAGATGCAAATTCGCATCGTTCGCTGCATCCAGCGCGCGACGGATGGCTGCAACCTACGCGGCGTCGGTGTTTATGTCTGCCCGATATTTAGGCGTATTGCTTATTTGGTGGGCATTGCTCAGCTTGGCTGGGACCGCGCCAACTCCTCTGCGTTTGCGTCGAGCCGAAAACTGGACAATGCTTTATCGAATGCGGATCGGCAATCCATGAGCAACGAACTTCTTTCTCCCGAGGAGATGAGTGAGGCGGATCGGTTGACGATTGCCGCCGGCGCAATCGACGGCATCGGCCTGATGCGCCGTGCAGGCGAAGCCGTCGCGGCCGAAATTTTCAGGCGCCATCCGGCGGCAAAGCGGGTCCATGTGCTTTGCGGTCCCGGCAACAATGGCGGCGATGGCTATGTCGTGGCCCGCTGCCTGGCAACCGCTGGTGTCGACACGGTGGTCTGGGCGTCGGGCACGCCGAAGCCGGGCAGCGATGCCGCGCTCGCCGCCGGTGAATGCCCGGTGAAGCCTCGATCGCTTGCGAATTTCGCGGCCGAGGCCGGCGCTGTCGTCGTCGACGCCCTTTACGGCGCAGGGCTGTCCAAACCGCTGTCCGGTGAAGCGGCGAGAACGGTTGGCATTGTGGCAAGCCTGGCCTTGCCGGTTGTCGCGGTCGATCTGCCATCAGGCGTTTCCGGGGACAACGGCCAAGTGCTCGGCCATGCTTTTCGGGCTGGGGTCACCGTCACCTTCGCACGCAAAAAACCTGGTCATCTTCTGCTGCCCGGGCGCGAGATGTGCGGGGAGATCGTGCTCGCCGATATCGGCATCACCGATGGTCTCATTGCGCGGATTCGGCCCCAGGCGTTCGAGAACTCGCCGGCGCTTTGGCTCGGCGCCTTTCCGATTCCGGGCGTCGATACGCACAAGTACAAGCGCGGCCATGTCGGCGTCTTTTCCGGCGGCCCGAGCGCCACCGGCGCGGCGCGGCTTGCGGCGCTTGCGGCAGCGCGTAGCGGGGCAGGGGCGGTCACCGTCCTGTCCCCGGCGAACGCCATGCAGGTCAATGCCGCGCATCTGACCTCGATCATGCTGCGCAAGGCCAATGACAGCGCCGACATCGACGCCTTCATCGGCGAACGCCGGCCCTCCGCTTTTGTGCTGGGCCCTGGCTTCGGTGTCGGTGAAAGAACGCGGAATTTCGCTCTCACGCTGCTTGCCGCTGGCCAGCAGCGGAACGTTTCCGCCTCGGTCGATGGTCTGGTGTTCGACGCCGACGCGATCACCTCGTTTCGCGAGAAGCCGGATGTCCTGTTCGAAGCCTCGCGCCAGCCGAGCGCGCCGTCGCTGGTGATGACGCCGCATGAAGGCGAGTTCGCCAGGCTGTTTGCTGACATCGCGGGTGGCGCCGTTTCGTCCAAGTTGGGCAGGGCTCGTATGGCCGCCACCCGTGCCAATGCCGTGATCGTCTATAAGGGCGCCGACACCGTAATCGCTGCTCCCGATGGCAGGGCTGCGATAAACTCCAATGGTGCGCCGTGGTTGGCAACGGCCGGCTCGGGCGATGTGTTATCGGGCCTCGTGGCCGGCTTCCTGGCGCAAGGCATGCCGGCCTTCGAGGCGGCGTGCGCGGCGGTGTGGATCCATGCCGAGGCCGGCAGCCGGTTCGGGCCGGGGCTGATCGCCGAGGACTTGCCGCTGGCGCTGATGCCGGCGTTGCACGAACTGGTGGCGGCTCGCGGCGCGCGCTGACCGGCTCGACATTCAGCTCACAGCGGAATGTTGTCGTGCTTTTTCCAGGCGTTCTGCATGTCCTTGTTGCGCAGCATTCGCAGCGCGCGGGCGATGCGGCGGCGGGTCGAATGCGGCATGATCACCTCGTCGACATAGCCGCGCTCGGCGGCGACGAAGGGCGACAGGAAGCGGTCTTCGTAAGCCTTTGTATGGGCTGCGATCTTTTCGGCGTCGCCGATGTCCTTGCGATAGATGATCTCGACCGCGCCCCTGGCGCCCATCACGGCGATCTGCGCCGTCGGCCAGGCATAGTTCATATCGCCACGCAGGTGTTTCGAAGCCATCACGTCATAGGCGCCGCCATAGGCCTTCCTGGTGATGACGGTGATCTTCGGCACGGTCGCCTCGGCATAGGCGAAGAGCAGTTTGGCGCCGTGCTTGATCAGCCCGCCATATTCCTGCGCCGTTCCCGGCAGGAAGCCCGGAACGTCGACGAAGGTGACGATCGGGATTGAAAAGCAATCGCAGAAGCGCACGAAGCGCGCCGCCTTGCGGCTGGCGTCGGAATCGAGCACGCCGGCCAGCACCATGGGCTGGTTGGCGACGAAGCCGACCGTGCGGCCTTCGATGCGTCCGAAGCCGGTGACGATGTTCTTGGCGAAACTTTGCTGGATCTCGAAGAAATCACCCTCGTCGGCGACTTTCAGGATCAGCTCCTTGATATCGTAAGGCTTGTTGGCGTTGTCGGGGATCAGCCGGTCGAGCGACAGATCGTGATCGGTGACCGACTGGTAGCATTCGATCTCGGGAATCTCCGATGTGTTCGAGGCCGGCAGCAAATCGACCAGCCGGCGCATCTGCAGCAGTGCTTCGACGTCGTTGTCATAGGCGCCGTCGGCGATCGAGGATTTCGTCGTGTGAACGGAAGCGCCGCCGAGGCTCTCGGCGGTCACCGTCTCGTTGGTGACGGTCTTCACCACGTCCGGTCCAGTAACGAACATGTAGGAGGTGTCGCGCACCATGAAGATGAAGTCGGTCATGGCCGGCGAATAGACGTCGCCGCCGGCGCAAGGCCCCATGATCACGGAAATCTGCGGAATGACGCCCGACGCCAGCACATTGCGCTGAAAGATCTCGGCATAGCCGCCGAGTGCGGCCACGCCTTCCTGGATGCGGGCACCGCCGGCATCGTAGAGGCCGATGATCGGCGCGCGGTTGCGCAGCGCCATCTCCTGCACCTTGATGACCTTTTCCGCATGGGCTTCCGATAGCGAGCCGCCGAACACGGTGAAATCCTTGGCAAAGAGATAGACCGGGCGGCCGTTGACGGTTCCCCAGCCGGTGACGACGCCGTCTCCGGCGATCTTGGTCTTTTCCATGCCGAAGTCGGTCGAACGGTGCTCGACATACATGTCGAACTCCTCGAACGAACCCTCGTCGAGAAACACCTCGATGCGCTCCCTCGCGGTGAGCTTGCCCTTCTTGTGCTGCGCGTCGATGCGAGCCTGACCACCGCCCATGCGGGCGATCTCGCGACGACGCTCGAGTTCCTTCAGCACGTCCTTCATTCTCGATCTCCTGCGCGGGCTGCTTTGTGGTAATGATGCCCGCAGGCGAGCGCAAGCGTCGCTTTTCGAGGCGTTTTGTTGCGCTGCAACACGATGCCCTTGCATTTCAGACCGAACTCAGCCATATGCACGGCATAGGCGCTTGGGCCGGACTGATCCGGCCTTCTCCTCGAATGAGACTGGTTGCGTCTGTTTTCCCTCTTTCCTGCTGATCGGCCCCGATTGGTTAGGAAGGTGGCGAAAAAGCCCCGTGGCATGATGCCTGCGGGCACGACAGCGCAGCCGCGCGGACGAACACGTCCGCCGCCTTGTCGTTCCATGACAATTGATTCGACGGCAGGTTGCGCCCTGCCGCCATTGATGTTTGCGGCCAGAGGCCGCGTGAAAGAAGAATATTTTGACCAACGAAAACACTTTGCCCGGCAACGACACTGGAGAACTCTCCGGTTTCGTAGCACTGGGAATCACGGGTGCGCTGCTCAAGGCCACCCATGCCGCCGGCTTCACCGATCCGAAGCCGATCCAGACTCAGGCGATCCCGCCGCAGATGGAAGGCCGTGACATTTTCGGCATCGCCCAGACCGGCTCCGGCAAAACTGCGGCCTTCGCGCTGCCGATCCTGTCGAAGATCATTGCGCTCGGCACCAAGCGCCGGCCGAAGACGGCACGCGCGCTGATCCTGGCGCCGACTCGCGAACTCGCCGTGCAGATCGAGGACACCATCAAGATCCTCGCCAAGGGCGCGCATGTCTCGACGGCGCTCGTGCTGGGCGGCGTCTCGCGCTTCAGCCAGGTGAAGAAGGTTGCGCCCGGTGTCGACATCCTGATCGCCACGCCTGGCCGGTTGACCGATCTGGTGCGCGAAGGCGACCTCATGCTTGCCGACACCAAATGGCTGGTGCTCGACGAGGGCGACCGCATGCTCGACATGGGCTTCATCAATGACGTCAAGCGCATCGCCAAGGCGACCGCGCCGGACCGTCAGACGGTGCTGTTCTCCGCGACTATGCCCAATGAAATCGCCGAACTGGCGAAAGGCCTGCTGAAGAACCCGATCCGTGTCGAAGTCGCGCCGCAAAGCACGGCGGCGGCCGAGATCGTGCAGAGCGTCGTCCTTGCCCGCACTAAGCAGAAGCGCCAAGTGCTGTCGACGATGCTCGCCGACGAGGCGATGAAGTCCGTCATCATCTTTTCGCGCACCAAGCACGGCGCCGACCGGGTAACCAAGGACCTCGAGCGAGACGGCTTCAAGGCCGCTGTCATCCACGGCAACAAGTCGCAGAATGCGCGGCAGAAGGCACTGAACGATTTCCGCGAGGGTTCGGTGCGCATTCTGGTGGCCACCGACATCGCCGCGCGCGGCATCGACGTGCCCGGCATCAGTCATGTCGTGAATTTCGACCTGCCTGATGAGGCGGAGAGCTATGTCCACCGCATCGGCCGCACCGGCCGCAACGGCCGGGACGGCATTGCGATTACGCTCTGCGATCCGTCCGAGAACAGCAAGCTGCGCCAGGTCGAACGCATCATCCGCGCCAAGCTGCCTGTTGTCGCCGACCATCTCGGCAGCCCCGATCCGCAGCGCAACCCGGCTGAGAAGAACGAGCGCTACGAGCCTGCCAATGACCGAAACGACCGCAATGGCCGTCGCGACGGCAGGCGGCCAGGCGGCCAGAACAACGGCTCCGGCAAGAAGCGCTTCGGTGACAAGCCGGCCTTCGCTGGCGACCGCAAACCGGAAGGCGCCAAGCCCTTCAAGGGCAACAATAAACGCCGCTTCGGCGGCAAGCGGCCCGCGGCGCGGGCCGCGTAGGCAGGCCGCTTCGCATTGGCCGGGCAGTGCCCGGCTGGACCAACCAGCGACAAGAAAGGGCGACCGCGACGATCCTGCGGTCGCCCTTTCTGTCTGGAAAATCTGGCTATTTCACCACCGCCTCGATCCAAACGGCAATTCTTTGTGCAAGGAAGGTCGTGGTCGATGGCGACAGGGCGTCGCCGGCGATGACGTGGTTGTCGGGATCGCCGGTATCGTCGACCGGAACCATCTCGTGCGGCGCGCCCCAACGCCCGGCGATTTCACGCGTGCGGTCAGGCCGCACCACGCTGTCCGAATCCGAAAAGATGAAGAGGGCAGGGACCTTCGCTTTCTCCACCGGCGCGCCATAGGCAAGTTCCGTCAGCGCCTGCATTGGCAGCGTCGCGGCAAGGGGATAGCTGGTGGTCCAGAATTTCTCGTGCAGTGCGTTGCGCGGCATGAAGCTGCGCTCCTTGCCGGCGACGAGTTCGGCGATTTGTTTGCCCCATCGCATGGTCAGGATCCCGGCGCCGGACGCCTTGACGCCGAAATTCGGCGAGATGAACGCGATCGCCGCCACGCCGTCCGAAGCACCCGGTTGTGTTGCCGCCCAGGCCGCCAGCGAGCCGCCGGTCGAGGTGGAGATGACGATCACCTTGTCGCCGATGGCCCGGCCGATCGCGAGCGCCTCCTCATAGTCGTTGATCCAGGCATTGAGGCTGCCTTGCGTCATGGCCGCGCCATCCTGCCCGTGGCCGGTGAGGCGGGTGAAGAACAGATTGGCGTCGAGTTGGTCGGCAACCTCGTCGGGCAGCGGGCGGAGCTCGCCCTTCGACGCCGAAAAGCCGTGGATATAGACGATGGACAGCCGTGTCCTGGCATGCACCATCGGATTGGCCCAGATGATCTCTTTCTCCAGCCCGTCACGGATGCCGGATATCGCCGCTTCCGTCCTGGCCACATAGGCCTGCGGATCGTCGCCGATTGCGGATGGATCGAAGCGGATCGTGGTGTCGACGGGAACCCGCGGGCCGAGCACGAAGGCCAGTGCGAGGATGGCGACTAACCCCAGCACAGCAAGCACGATTCGTCGCCCCATCGCAGACTCCAAACGCAACAACAACAAACCTACGGCGGTGGCGGGGAACAGGCAACGACCGCCCCGGCGATGAAGCCGCCGATCCGCTGGCTTCTATTCGCTCGGCGGCTTGCGGTCGTAATTCAGCGGCCGTGCCTTCCAGCTCGTCATGAGGCTGATCACGCCTCGGTACACCGGTCTCGGCAACAGGCTGAGCAGCTTCAGGGGCCAGCTCGTCCGGCGCGGGAATGTGACCTCGAAGCCGCCGGATTTGATACCCCGCACCATGCGCCGCGTCGCTCGGCTGACCGGCATCAGCCCCGGCATGGGCAGCATGTTCTTCTCGGTCAGCGGTGTGTCTATGAAGCCCGGATTCATGACCTGGACGCGCACGTTCATCTTGTCGAAATCGTATTTCAGCGATTCGGCCAGGATGTTGATCGCCGCTTTGGTGCCGCCATAAGCGGCCGTCGTCGGCCAGCCGAAATAAGCGGTGACCGAGCCGACCAGCACGATATGGCCGCGCGCCCGCACCCGCATGCGTTCGACGACCGGCACCAGCCCGTTGATGATGCCGAAATAGTTGACCTCGAAAGACCGGCGAAAATCGCTGACGACGAGAGCCTCGCCAGGCGTGGAAATGTAATTGCCCGCGTTTAAGACGGCGAGCACGATGGGGCCAAGCTCGTTTTCGATCGCAGCGACGGTTCTCGCCATGCGCGGCTCGTCGGTCACATCGCAGGGAAAAGCCTTGACCTTGCCTGGCATCTGCGCGGTCTCGACAATGAGCGTGTCGATCGGATCGCCATCGGGTGCGGTTACGGCCACCGCATAGCCCTGGGACGCAAGATCCCTGGCCAGCGAACGGCCGATGCCGCTGCTGCCTCCCGTGACCCAGGCGACGCCATGCTTCGGGTCGGCCCGATAAAGTGTCATGCTGCGCCCCCGTCGAATTGTTCTTGGCTTTTGCTCTAACCGCGAAGAAATCGAATGAAAAGAGCGGTTTTCGATGCCGGTCCCAAATGAACCGCGCGGATACGCCCGGCACCAGGGAGAGGCCGGCGCAAATGCAGTGCAGAAAATGCGACTGGACCAGGCAAATTCTTGCCTTGAAACCGAAGCTTCGGGTTTCTAGGGTTTCGCCGCAGCTACACAAGGACTCCCGAATGCCCCGCTCCGTGATCGACGCTATCGGCAACACGCCATTGATCCGCCTCAACAGGGCTTCGGAAGAAACCGGCTGCGAGATCCTGGGCAAGGCCGAATTCATGAATCCCGGACAGTCGGTCAAGGACCGCGCCGGCCTGTTCATCATCCGCGATGCCGAAGAGCGTGGGCTGCTCAGGCCGGGCGGCGTCATTGTCGAGGGCACGGCCGGCAATACGGGCATCGGGCTGACGCTGGTCGCCAAGGCGCTCGGCTACCGCACCGTCATCGTCATTCCCGAAACGCAGAGCCAGGAGAAGAAGGACACGATCAAGCTGCTCGGCGCCGAGCTGATCGAGGTTCCGGCCGTGCCGTACAAGAACCCCAACAATTACGTGAAATTGTCGGGGCGGCTGGCTGAGCAAATGGCGCGTTCGGAGCCGAACGGCGCTATCTGGGCCAACCAGTTCGACAATGTCGCCAACCGCGACGGGCACATCCGCACCACGGCGCAGGAGATCTGGAGCCAGACCGGCGGCAAGGTCGACGGCTTCGTCTCGGCGGTCGGCTCGGGCGGAACGCTGGCCGGCGTCGCTTTCGGACTGAAGGCGAAAAGCAAGGACGTAAAGATCGCTCTCGCCGATCCGCTGGGCGCTGCGCTCTACAGTTTCTATACCAGCGGTGAGCTGAAATCCGAGGGCAGTTCGATCACCGAAGGCATCGGGCAGGGACGCATCACCGCCAACCTCGATGGGTTCACGCCCGACTTCTCGTTCCAAATTCGTGATGAGGATGCGTTGCCGATCGTCTTCGACCTGGTCCAGGAGGAAGGCCTTTGCGTCGGCGGTTCGACCGGCATCAACATAGCGGGCGCGATCCGACTGGCGCGTGAACTCGGCCCCGGCCATACCATCGTGACCATTCTTTGCGACTACGGCACACGCTACCAATCGAAACTGTTCAATCCCGAATTCCTGCGCGAAAAGAAGCTGCCGGTGCCCGGCTGGATGGAAGAGAAATCAGATATTTCCGTGCCGTTTGAAAAGGTCGTTTGATGGCGCACAAGACCGAAGCGCTGTTTCGCGACGACGCCTATCTCAGGACGGCCGATGCCGTTGTGGTCGCCGTCAACGAGCGCGGCGGCATCGTTCTGGACCGCACCATCTTCTATGCCACCTCGGGCGGGCAGCCGGGCGATAGCGGCTATCTCCAGCGCGCCGATGGCAGCCGCATCGTCCTGGCCGCTACCATCACCGGGGAAACAAAGGACGAGATCATCCACGTGCCGGCGCCGGAACAAGCCGCGCCTGCGGTCGGCGAGCGCCTGAAGCTCGCAATCGACTGGGAGCGACGTCATCTCTTGATGCGCATGCATGCCGCTTGCCATTTGCTCACCGTCGTCTGCCCGTTTCCGATCACCGGCGCGGCGGTTTCGGAAGACGACAGCCGTGTCGATTTCGACATTCCCGACGCCAGCTTCAGCAAGGAAGACGTGACGGCTGGCCTGATGGGCCTGGTGCGGGCCGATCATCCGATCTTTACCAGGCTGATCAGCGACGAGGAACTGGCCGCCAATCCGGGTCTGGTGAAGTCCAAGAATGTCCGTCCGCCGCTAGGTACCGGCAAAATCCGGCTGGTCTGCATCGGCGAGAATGCTTCGGTGGACAGTCAGCCCTGTGGTGGCACCCATGTCAAAAGCACCGGCGAGATCGGCGAAATCCATATCGGCAAGATTGAGAAGAAGGGGCGTGAAAACCGGCGCTTCCGCATCCGGTTTGGACCGATGCCCCAAACATGATCTCGAAAGCTACGATGTTTTCGGACAAGATCATGCGGCAAGGCAAGACAACGTCTGGTCAATGGCGGCAGGAGAACCACAATGGCTGAAGACAGTCCTTTCACCGTCGACGCGGACTGGTTGCAGGAGCGTTTGGGCCAGCCTGGCCTGACGATTGTCGATGCATCCTGGTATCTTCCGGCGCAAAACCGCGACGCGCGCGCCGAGTATGACGCTGGGCACATTCCGGGCGCCCGCTTCCTGGATCAGGACGCGGTCTCCGATCCGGACGCCGCGCTGCCGCATACGCTGCCGTCGCCGCAGCATTTCGCGCAGTATGTCGGCGCGATGGGCGTTTCGGCAGATGACACGATCATCGTCTATGACGGCCCGGGCTTTTTCTCGGCACCTCGGGCTTGGTGGATGTTCCGGGTGATGGGCGTCTTCCAGACCTATATCCTTGACGGCGGTTTCGATGGCTGGAAAGCGGCAGGTCGGCCGGTGACGGCCGAACCGACCAAAATCGCGCCAAGCGTGTTCCACGCCGATTTCGACGCCGGCCGGGTCGCCAGCCTTGCCGAGATGCGCCGCATCGTCGAAACCCGGGAAAGCCAGATTGCCGATGCACGCGGGGCAGGACGCTTCACCGGCGCGGAGCCGGAGCCGCGTGCGGGCGTCCGTTCCGGCCATATGCCGGGCGCGCGCAACTTGCCTTATTCGGCGCTGTCGGAAAACGGCGTGCTTCTGCCGAAGGAGCGGTTGCGCAAGGTGGTCGAGGACGCCGGCCTCGATCTGTCGAAGCCTATCGTCACTTCCTGCGGCTCCGGCGTTACGGCGGCGGTGATCACGCTTGCGTTGGAAACGCTTGGCCACACCGACAACAGGCTTTACGACGGCTCATGGACCGAATGGGGCGGTCTCTCCGACACACCAGTCGTGACAGGCAAGGAATGACGATGGAAAACGGTGAGCTGAAGGACATCGAAGTCACGGTGACGTTCCTAGAGATGCATGCGCCACCGGCCGTGTCGCCGCCCATGCCCTACAACCGCCAGGTCGCACTCCTGAAAACTAAGGACATTCCGCTGCATTTCTACCGGTACCTGATGGATCGGGTGGGGCGTAAATGGCACTGGGTCAATGTGCTGAGGCTGGATGACGACGAGCTTTCGGCCGGCATCCACCGCGAGGATCGCGACATCAGGGTGCTCTATCTCGACGGTGCGCCCGCCGGTTTTTTCGACCTCAAGCCGCATCTGCCGGAAGAAGTCGAGCTTGCCTATTTCGGCATGATGGAACATGCCACCGGGCAAGGCATCGGCCGCTGGTTCCTGGGATCGGCGATCGCCGCGGCTTGGTCGTATGGGCCGAAGCGGGTGACGGTGCAGACGTGCACGCTCGACCATCCTGCTGCCTTGCCGCTCTACCAGAAGCTCGGCTTCGCGCCGGTGGCGCAGAAGAAGGAGACCGTGCACCCTCTGCCCTTCGCCGAGCGCTCGGCCAGCGTCATGCGGCCATAGCGACGCCCTCACAAAAGCTGAACCTCTCGTTCATCCGCGCTTCAGCCTGTCTCTGCCATCTTGCCCGCACATAATACGGGCCGAAGGAGAAAAGACATGCTGACCCGCCGTACCCTTGCCGCCGCGCTGATCGCGGCAATCGCAATGCCCGGTCTCGCCGCCGCGCAGGCGACAACGCCTTCGGCCGCAACCATCGAACGAAAGCTCGAGGCG
Organism: Mesorhizobium sp. B1-1-1; assembly: GCF_006442955.1. Lineage (NCBI taxonomy): Bacteria > Pseudomonadati > Pseudomonadota > Alphaproteobacteria > Hyphomicrobiales > Phyllobacteriaceae > Mesorhizobium > Mesorhizobium sp. B1-1-1. The sequence continues at coordinate 327,144 of NZ_VFWW01000006.1, read as the reverse complement.
GCACCCCGCGTGAAGCTGCGCCCGAACGAGCGCGTCACCATCCGTGAGTTCAAGCGCCGGCCGGACCTGCGCCGCATGGCCCGGTCGATCGATATCCAGTCAATCAATTTCGCTTTCGGCTCGACCGCGATCTCCAGCTCGCAATACGACAAGATCGACACTATCGCCGATGCGTTGCAGCGTATCCTGCGCCGCAACCCCGGGGCGCGCGTCCTCATCGAGGGCCATACCGACGCCGTCGGCTCCTTCCAATCGAACCGGATCCTGTCGGAACAGCGCGCCGCCTCGCTGAAGCGCACGCTGGTGCGCGAGTTCGGCGTGCCGGCCTATGCTTTGGAGACGGTCGGTTATGGCGAGGAATTCCTGCTGGTGCAGACGCAGAACGAAAACTGGCGGAACCGGCGGGTCACCCTCCGTCGCTTTGACGACTTCATTCGCTGAGGGAGTTCCGACAATCCGGTGAAGTTCGCCTTGCCTTGGTCGGCTGGAACAAGCCGACCAAGGGCCAATGATTGTCAGGAATCGGGTGGGGGGCGGGGGCTGATGCGCATAATTTCCGATCAACGACATCGGAGATTTTCGCCATGACCATCCAGTTCAAAGCCTTGCCGACACAAGATGTACGAGCGCTTCAGCGCGGCGGGCCCGATGCCTATGGAAACACGCCCGAGCGTAAGGTCTCCGACGGCGACGGCATGCCATGCCGGCATTGCCTGAAGAACATCGCCGACGGAGACGACTATCTCATCCTGGCCTACCGGCCATTCCCCAAACTTCAGCCCTATGCCGAGACCGGACCGATCTTCCTTCACGCGCAGGAATGCGAGCGCGCCGCGGAATCTCAGGCACTTCCCGAAATTCTCGACAGCCCGGACTATATCGTGCGAGGCTACGGCACGGATGACCGCATCGTCTATGGCAGCGGTGGCGTCATTGCGACCGATGCGATCGCCGCGCGCGCCGAGGCTCTCTTGGAACGCGACGAGATTGCCTACGTGCATGTCCGCTCGGCGCGCAACAATTGCTTCCAGTGCCGGATCGAACGTGTCTGACGGGCGCATGTGGCGGTGCGATAGCGGAGCGCTGTCGTACTCCTGTCATACCATTGCGGTACACGGGTAGCCGTCGATCGATTTGTCGACCGCGGATGAACCGGCGGCAAATCTCGACATCGAGGAAGCGGGGCCTTGGCTCCGCTTTTTTGTTTGCCTGAACCTTCCACAGAAATTTTCTGCGCAAAGAAGCATATGGGCTTCGACTATTTGCCTGGAGGGCTCAGTTAAACTTGCAATTGGCGCCGAGACGCAGGTTGCGGCACATGTTTTAAGTCCGAGCCGGGTGCAGGCCTGACAGCCGCCAATCCGGAAAGAAAAAACCCGCCGGGAATGACCGGCGGGCTGACGGGAGGCAGGTATCCTCTCAGGAGAATCAGGCCGCGAGAACCGCCTTCGGTTCGACCAGTTCGTAGCCGAGCGCTTCGGCGACCGCACGGTTGGTGATCTTGCCTCTGTGGACGTTGAGTCCATTGCGCAGATGATGGTCGTCGACCAGCGCCTTCAGGCCCTTGTCAGCGAGCTGAAGGCCATAGTGCAGAGTCGCGTTGTTGAGTGCATGTGCTGAGGTGACCGGCACGGCGCCCGGCATGTTGGCGACGCAGTAGTGGATGACGCCGTCGACCTCGTAGGTCGGCTCGGCATGTGTGGTCGCGTGCGAGGTCTCGAAGCAGCCGCCCTGGTCGATGGCAACGTCGACCAGCACCGACCCCTTCTTCATGCCCGAAAGCATTTCGCGCGAGACCAGCTTCGGCGCCGCAGCACCCGGGATCAGCACGGCGCCGACAACGATGTCGGCGGAAAAGCACTCTTCTTCCAGAGCCTCCACGGTCGAGTAGCGGGTATGGACGCGGCCGGCAAAGAGGTCATCGAGCTGGCGCAGGCGCGGGATCGAGCGGTCGATGATGGTGACGTCGGCGCCCAGGCCAGCCGCCATCCTGGCTGCGTGCAGGCCGACGACGCCGCCGCCGAGCACGGTGACCTTGCCGGGCAGCACGCCGGGCACGCCGCCGAGCAGCACGCCGCGGCCGCCATTGGCCTTCTGCAGCGCCGTAGCGCCGGCCTGGATCGACAGGCGGCCGGCGACTTCCGACATCGGCGCCAGCAACGGCAGGCCGCCCCGGTCATCGGTCACCGTTTCATAGGCGATGGCGGTAACGCCCGAAGCGAGCAGGCCCTTGGTCTGTTCCGGATCCGGAGCGAGGTGAAGATAGGTGTAGAGGATCTGGCCATCGCGCAGTTGGGCCCATTCGTTAGGCTGCGGCTCCTTGACCTTGACGATCATATCCGACTTGGCGAACACATCGGCCGCCGTCTTGGCGATGGTGGCGCCGGCGGCGCGATAGGCGTTGTCGTCGGCGCCAATGCCAGCCCCGGCGCCGGTCTCGACCAGCACCTCATGTCCGTGGGCGACATATTCGCGGACCGAGCCGGGCGTAAGTCCGACGCGATATTCATGGTTCTTGATTTCCCGGGGGCAGCCGACGCGCATTTTCTTTTCTCCTGACACGGCCCTTCGGGGCTCGTTCCCTGTATTGACGTAGTCAACCACGAATCGTTGCGTAAGTGTTTGCGAATGCACTTGCAGGAGGGCTCGCTGTTCGATAATTGTTGCGTAAAATGCATAAAAATTCGCAGGAATCACGAAGAATGCCGCTCGACAGGATTGATATCGCCATTCTGGAGACATTGCAGAAGGATGGCCGGATGCCGAACGCCGCCCTTGCCGAAAGGGTCGGCCTGTCCCAGTCGGCCTGTTCGCGCCGGCTCGACAATCTGGAGAAATCCGGAACCATCCGCGGCTATCATGCCCGGCTTTCCAATGCAGCACTTGGTCACCAGATGACGGCGATCGTGCACATATCGCTGTCGGGCCAGTTCGAGAAGACGCTGTCGGATTTCGAAGCTGCGATCAAGCGCTGCCCGAACGTGCTGTCCTGCCACCTGATGTCGGGCGAGTACGACTACATTCTCAGAATCGCTGCCAAGGACCTTGCCGACTACGAACGCATCCACAAGGAATGGCTGTCGGCGATGCCGCATGTGACGAAGATCAATTCGTCTTTTGCCCTGCGCGAAATCGTCGACCGGACGGCGATGGGCCTGAAGCCCGAAATGGCCTGAGCATTCTCAGCCTTCCATGCCTTCAGCCGTCTACGCCTTGGCAGCCTCCGTCACGATCCGGTCCATCGGGATATCGTGCGGCTGCGGGTAGATGGTGGCGATGCGCTGCAATTCGTAGCCGACGCCGATGACCAGCGGCTTGAACGGCATCGCCGCCAGCGTTCGGTCATAGAACCCGCCGCCATAGCCCAGGCGATAATTGCCGGAATCGATGCCGACGATCGGCGAGATGACGATGTCGGGCAAGACCGGTTCGCCCTCGGCCGGAATCGGAATGTTCCACACGCCCTTCTCCAGCCGGTCGCCCGGAACATAGGCCCGGAAGATCAGCGGCTGTGCCTTTTCGATGACGACGGGCAGCGCGGTGCGCCCGCCTCGTTCATTGATGGCGGCCATCCATGGCCGCAGGTCCGGCTCGCCGCGAAACGGCCAATAGAGGCTGACCATGCGGCCGTCGATATCGCCGATCGCCGCGTCGAGGGCTCCGGCGATGCTCTGCGACATCGCCGTTCGCGCATCGGCGGAAACCGCGAGACGCGCCGCGATCAGGCGTTCCCGTTCGGCCTTGCGCCATCGTCTGACGTCGGTCCAATCGGATATCGGCGCGTGAAACGCGGGATCGAGTTCGTGCATGAAGCATGGCGGCGAGGAATATTGCGCCGGACCCTGGTCGTCGTGATCGTTGGCCATGCTTCACCTCATCGCTGTTTTCCATAACGCTATACCCGGCGGGGGGATGCGACATGTGCATTCACGACATGGAACGACGAGTCTCGGGCACGGCCTTCGTGTTGTTGCATTGCACAAAAGCTCCTACATCAAAGGCATGCGATATTGCTGGTCAGGGTGAATGCGATGGATCAAGCCAATCACCATGTCGTCGTCGTAGGGGCGGGGTTCGGCGGCCTCGAATTCACCCGCGCTCTCGCCGGTGCGCCCGTGCGCATCACCATGATCGACAAACGCAATCACCATCTTTTCCAGCCGCTGCTCTACCAGGTCGCAACGACAGCGCTGGCGACCTCGGAGGTCGCCTGGCCGATCCGCCACCTGCTGCGCAAGCGCAAGGACGTGACGACGCTGCTCGCCAATGTCACCGGCATCGACCGAGCCGGAAAACGCGTGCTGCTCGATGACGGCAGCACCGTCGCCTACGACACGCTGGTGCTCGCCACCGGCGCCCGACACGCCTATTTCGGCCACGACGAATGGGAGCCGTTCGCGCCAGGGCTGAAGACGCTGGAGGACGCCACCACCATTCGACGGCGCATTCTGCTCGCCTTCGAGCAGGCCGAGCGGGAAACCGATCCTGCCAGGCGCCAGGCGCTCCTGACGATTGCGATCGTCGGCGGTGGTCCGACCGGTGTCGAACTTGCCGGCACCATTGCCGAACTGGCGCACGACACACTGCGCGGCGAATTCCGCAACATCGACACGCGCGAGACGCGTGTGGTGCTGATCGAGGCTGGCGACCGCATACTGGCCAATTTTGCGCCGAAACTGTCCGATTATGCCGGAAAGGCGCTGAAGCGGCTCGGCGTGACGATCGAACTCGGCCGGGCGGTCACGCGCTGCGACGCCGAGGGCGTCGTCTTCGGCGACACGCATCTGCCGGCGAGGACCATATTGTGGGCGGCGGGCGTTGCCGCTTCGCCGGCAGCCGAATGGCTGGGCGCCGCGGCCGATCGGGCGGGAAGGGTGCTGGTTGAACCCGATCTCACCGTCCCGGGCAGCCCCGAGATTTTCGTCATCGGCGACGCCGCTCTCGTGCTGCGGCCCGATGGACGGCCAGTTCCCGGCGTGGCGCCTTCCGCCAAGCAGGAGGGCCGCCATGTTGCCGCGACCATCAAGGCCAGGCTTGCCGGCGACACGAGCGTACGGCCGTTCCACTACAAGCATGCCGGTGACCTGGCCACGATCGGCAAGCGCGCCGCGGCGATCGATTTCGGCTGGATCAGGCTGACCGGCTGGCCGGCCTGGTGGCTGTGGGGACTGGCGCACATCTATTTCCTGATCGGCTTCCGCAACCGGCTCGCGGTGTCGCTGAGCTGGCTATGGATCTACGTCACGGGCCAACGCAGCGCCCGCCTGATCACGCAGGGCGACGACGACAAGGGCTGATCTTCCGCACTTGCGCCCGTTCATCCGCGCGTCATCTGTTGCTGATCGACTGACAGCTCCGACGCGCGCAACTTCTTGAATGGACTCGAATAGGTTTCAGCGCGAAGTTCGCTTCGGGCAGGGTCTTTCGTGTCGTCGAAAAGGAGAAAACATGTCGCAGCCGCTCCATTCCGTCTCCCGCCGCGGTCTCCTCGCGGGCGCCGCCGCCACGGGCGCGCTAATTGCGCTTCACCCTTTCTCCGCCCGCGCCCAGGCCAACCAGGCGCATCTCCGGATCATGGAGACCACCGACATCCATGTGAATGTGCTGCCCTATGACTATTACGCCGACAAAGCGAATGACACGATGGGACTGTCGCGCACGGCCTCCCTGATCGACGCGGTGCGCAAGCAAGCCGTTAATTCGATGCTGATCGACAATGGCGACCTGCTGCAGGGCAATCCGATGGGCGACTACATCGCCTATGAGAAGGGCATGAAGGACGGTGACCTGCATCCGATCATGAAAGGCATGAACCTGCTCGGCTACGAGTGCTCGACGTTGGGCAACCACGAATTCAACTACGGCCTGTCCTTCATGGACAAGGTTCTGGCCGGCGCCAATTTCCCCTTCGTCTGCGCCAACCTGATCCGCGGCACCGAGCTTGCCGCGAACCCGCGCGACGACAAGCTCTACCTCAAGCCCTACGTCATCCTCGACAAGAAGATCAGCGACGGTTCAGGCACCGAGCAACCGATCAGGATTGGCATCATCGGCTTCGTGCCGCCGCAGATCATGGTCTGGGATCTCAAGAACCTCGAAGGTAATGTCAGAACGCGCGACATTGTCGAGGCCGCCAAGGCCTGGGTGCCGCAGATGAAGGAAGAGGGCGCCGACATTATCATTGCGCTCTCGCATTCTGGCATCGACGTCAAGCAGGGCGATATGATGGAGAACGCATCGTTCTTTGTCGCCGGCGTCGAAGGCATCGACGCGGTGTTCACGGGTCACCAGCATCTGGTGTTCCCTGGCAAGAAGGATTTTCAGGCGCTCGAAGGCGTCGATGCGCAAAAGGGTACGCTGCAGGGCAAGCCGGCCGTCATGGGCGGCTTCTGGGGCTCGCATATGGGCCTGATCGACCTGATGCTGGAGCGCGACGGCTCGAAATGGAAGATCGTGTCCGCCACCTCGGAAGCGCGGCCGATCTTCGAACGTGTCGACAACAAGAACAAGCCGACTGTCGCGGACGACAACCGCATCATCGCCGCGCTCGAGCAGGACCACCAGGCAACGCTCGCCTATGTGCGTCGTCCCGTCGGCAAGACCGCAGCGCCGCTCTATTCCTATTTCGCGCTGGTCGCCGACGATCCGTCGGTTCAGGTCGTCAGCCAGGCGCAGACCTGGTACCTTCAGGACATCCTGAAAAACACACAATGGAAGGACGTGCCGCTGCTGTCGGCGGCAGCCCCCTTCAAGGCCGGCGGGCGCAACGGCGCCGACTACTACACCGATGTGCCGGCAGGCGACATCGCCATCAAGAACGTCGCCGACCTCTACCTTTATCCCAACACCGTGCGGGCCGTTGAGATCACCGGAGCGCAGGTCAAGGAATGGCTGGAAATGTCGGCCGGCATCTTCAACCGGATCGAACCTGGCAAGGCCGACCAGGCGCTCATCAACACCGACTTTCCGTCCTACAATTTCGATGTTATCGACGGCGTCACCTACAGAATAGATCTGTCGCAGCCGCCGAAATACGATGCCAAGGGCGGGCTGGCGAATGCTAGTGCCAATCGCATCGTCGGCCTGATGTTCGACGGCAAACCGATTGATCCCAATCAGAAATTTGTCGTTGCAACGAACAACTACCGGGCCGGCGGCGGCGGCAATTTTCCTGACATCGACGCTTCCAAAATTATCTACGAAGCGCCAGACACCAACCGCGACGTCATCGTCCGCTACATCGTCAAGCAGGGCACCATCAACCCGTCGGCGGACGGCAACTGGTCGTTCGCGCCGCTGCCCGGAACCAGCGTCGTGTTCGAGACAGGGCCCCAGGCGAAGGACCTCATCGCCGAAGTGAAGTCATTGAAGATCGAGCCGGCGGGCGCCGGCGAGGCAGGATTTGCGAAATACCGCATCCTTCTCTGACCGCCATTCGCAATTGGGACGCGGGCCATTTCTGGATCATGTCCGGCCAGTCGCCGGCGACGAGATCGAAGGCGCGCCGGCATAGATTTGGCAGTTCCAGGTGCCGAGAGTTCACATACCGGACGAGGGTCGACACGGATCCCGTCTTTGCCTGGCGGAAACGTCTATGAGCACAGCCGGGCTTATGCGATAGATTAGCCATGCGTTATGTCATCGTCATCGCCGCCGTTGCGTTTTTCCTGATCTGGGACGGTCTCTACAACCAGGGCCGGTACCTCGATATGACGGTGAGGAATGTCTCTCACGTGGTGCGTTACGTCACCGGCAAGGTCTAGTCCCGTTCAGGTCTCATGCATCCCGGGCGCGTCGCAAGGACGCGCGGCACCCTGAACGGTTGACCTGACGGTTTCGTCGTCACAAAAGACCCCGGATTTTTGATCGAGGAGGCGGGGTTGATCCGGCATATCGTTTTCTTCAGCGCGCGGCGTGGCGAGGATGTGGAGGCAGTGCGCTCTGGGCTGCTGGCGCTCGGCGGCATTCCCCATTCCAGCCTGTTCGAGGTGACGCTGAACACCAAGGTCGATCCGCTGTCGGATGAGATCGACGTGGTCGTCTACGCCGAGTTTACCGATGCCGCCGCATTGGCCGCCTACAAGGCGCATCCGCTCTATGCGCAGACCACCAGCAGGGTCAAGCCATTGCGCGAACTGCGTTATTCCGCCGATGTGGTGGCCGGAAGCTGATTCGGGCGCCCTTGAACCCTTTTGCGCAATGATGCACACCGCGCTGGCATGATCCAAACACCACCCACAGGCACTCATCCGCTCGATCACCTCGTGCTGCCGACCTCGAGCCTGGATGTGGCGCGGGCGCGGCTGACGGCCCTCGGCTTCATCGTCGCGCCGACAGGCATCCATCCATTCGGCACGGAAAATTGCTGCGTCTTCCTCGCGGACGGCACCTATCTGGAACCGCTGGCTGTCGGCGATGATCAGGCCGCGATGAAGGCCGCCGGCCAGGGCAATGTCTTCGTCGCGCGCGACCGGCTCTATCGTGACCGCAATGGCAATGAAGGTTTTTCCGCCGTGGTCCTGACCACGGACGACGCCGATGCGGACCATGCACGCTTTGTCGATGCGAGCCTGTCGGGCGGGGACATGCTGGGCTTTTCGCGGGCGTTCACCGACGCTGCCGGCAAAAGCGACATGGCGTCATTCAAACTGGCCTTCGCGTCGACCGGGGGTTCAACCGATGCGTTCCTGTTCGCCTGCCAGCGCGTCAACGCGCCGGAAGTGGACCGCACAGCGCTGCAGGCTCATGCCAACGGTGCCACGGGAATTGTCGAGATCGTGGCGATCAGCGACGAGCCCGCCGAGCAGCGCCGGCTGATTTCCGTGGCAGTAAACGATCCGACGGCTGACGCGCGCGCCTCCATTTTTCGTCTACCTAACGCTATCTTGACTGTACTCGACCCGGCCTCTTTCACGGCACGCTTTGGCGTGCCCGCCGGTAAGCCGACGCAACTCCGCTTCGCGGCAGTCGTCTTTTCGGTTCGGCGTGCCGCCGTCGCGGCAGGTCTGCTTGCAGCCAATTCCATCAGATACGATATGTCGGGCAGTGATATCGTCGTGCAGCCGACATCCGGGCAGGGCGCGGCCTTCATCTTTCGGGAGATACAATGAGCAACGCCTTGGCGCCCAATTCATCGGTAACCGTCGGCAATGTCGTCTTCGACAACGCAGCGCCGCTGTCGCTGATCGCCGGCCCTTGCCAGTTCGAATCACGCCAGCATGCCTTCGACATGGCCGGCGCGCTGAAGGAATTGACAGGCAGGTTGGGCATCGGCCTCGTCTACAAGACCAGCTACGACAAAGCCAACCGCACCTCCCTGTCGGCAACGCGCGGTGCCGGCATGGAGGCGGCGCTCCCGGTCTTCGACGAGTTGCGCAAGGAATTCTCCTTGCCGGTACTGACCGACGTCCACACCGAGGAACAGTGCGCCATCGTTGCGCCGCATGTCGACGTGCTGCAGATCCCGGCCTTCCTGTCGCGCCAGACCGACATGCTGGTTGCCGCCGCAAGGACGGGCAAGGTGATCAACGTCAAGAAGGGACAGTTCCTCGCGCCCTGGGACATGAAGAACGTGGTGGCCAAGATCACCGGCTCCGGCAACGCCAATGTCTTGACCACCGAGCGCGGCGCCTCGTTCGGCTACAACACGCTCGTCTCCGACATGCGGGCCCTGCCCATTATGGCCGACATCGGCGCGCCTGTGATTTTCGACGCCACCCATTCGGTCCAGCAGCCGGGCGGGCAGGGCGGTTCGTCCGGCGGCGAACGCCGCTTTGTCGAGACCTTGGCCCGCGCGGCTGTCGCCGTCGGCGTTGCCGGCGTCTTCATCGAGACCCACCAGGATCCGGATAATTCGACCTCGTCCGACGGACCGAACATGGTGCCGCTGAAGGACATGCCGGCACTTCTGGAGAGGTTGATGGCGTTCGACCGGGTGGCGAAGGCCCGCTGACCCCGGCGCAACTGAAGGTTGTCGCCAAGGAGGCCAATGCATCGGCCTGCCACGTCAGTAAGAAGTCACCTTTATACAGGTGGAAAAAGTCGAACAGACCGGCGGAAAAGTCGGGAACCTTCGATCTCGCCCCTCATTGTGAAAGTCCAGAGCAACGACAATGAGGAGCACATCATGACAACCCAGGCAGGACACACAGAGGCTATCGCTGCTTCGCGGGTCATCGGCACATCCGTCTATAACACCGAAGGCACGAAGATCGGCAGCATCGAGGACGTCATGCTCGACAAGCTGTCCAACGGCATCATGTTCGCTGTGATCGGTTTTGGCGGCTTTCTCGGCATGGGTGAAAAATATCACGCCATCCCGTGGGCGAGTTTGGATTACGATGAGGATAGGGGCGGCTATGTCGTGCCATTCTCGAAGGACCAGCTGAAAGCCGCCCCCGCCTATTCGATCAACGAGCTGACGGGCGCCGATGGCGAGGCCGCACGCGACGCCTCCTACAATTACTACAAGGTCGAGCCTTACTGGCACTGACCGGCCAGCCTGACGTGAAAAGGCCCCCGCAAACCAGCGGGGGCCTTTTACATGATCGCCTGCCGTGCTTACTCCGCGCTGCGGAGGGTCGACAGTTGCACCGCGCCCTGTGGAGGCTGCTGGTTGTCGCAGGACGTCAGGAACGCCGCCGCGATCAGGAACAAACTCACGATACCGCTTAACTCGGACATGGCGAAACTCCTCCTGTTTCGCCCCGCGCAGCCGCCATCATAGACCGGCGGCCATCCTATGGCGCATGACTTATGATGACAGGAATTTGCGCTTCGTGAATCGCGCCGGCGGCAATAATTGGCGGTGGCCCGATTGCCTTTTGCGCCGCTTTGGCTAAGACGGGCGCGACGTTTCGTCAGATCAATCGGGGACATCGCAATGACCGCCATCATCGACATTGTCGGGCGTGAAATCCTGGACAGCCGTGGAAATCCGACCGTCGAGGTCGATGTCGTGCTCGAAGACGGTTCGATGGGCCGCGCGGCCGTGCCGTCTGGAGCTTCGACCGGCGCGCATGAAGCCGTCGAACTGCGCGACGGCGGCGCCCGCTATCTCGGCAAGGGCGTGCTGCGGGCCGTCGAGGCGGTCAACGGCGAACTGTTCGAGGCAATCGGCGGCATGGAAGCCGAAAACCAGATCCACATCGACCAGACCATGATCGAGCTCGACGGCACGCCCAACAAGAGCCGGCTCGGCGCCAACGCCATTCTTGGCGTGTCGCTGGCGGTGGCCAAGGCCGCGGCCGATGCCGCCGGCCTGCCGCTCTATCGTTACGTCGGCGGCACCAAGGCGCATCTGCTGCCGGTACCCATGATGAACATCATCAATGGCGGCGCCCATGCCGACAACCCAATCGATTTCCAGGAATTCATGATCCTGCCGGTCGGTGCGCCGACGCTGCGCGAAGGCGTGCGCTGGGGTTCGGAGGTGTTCCACACGCTGAGGAAGAAGCTGAAGGACGCCGGCCACAACACCAATGTCGGCGATGAAGGCGGCTTTGCCCCGAACCTGAAGAGCGCGCCGGTGGCGCTCGATTTCATCATGGAGTCGATCGAGCAGGCCGGCTTCAAGCCGGGCGAGGAGATTGCGCTCGGCCTCGATTGCGCCGCGACGGAATTCTTCAAGGACGGCAACTACGTCTATGAAGGCGAGAAGAAGACACGCGATCCGAAGGCGCAGGCGAAATACCTGGCCAAACTCGCCGCGGATTATCCGATCATTTCGATCGAGGACGGCCTTGCCGAGGATGACTGGGAAGGCTGGAAATATCTGACCGACCTGATCGGCAAGAAGACGCAGCTCGTCGGCGATGATCTCTTCGTCACCAATACGGCGCGCCTGCGCGATGGCATCCGCATGGGGGTCGCCAATTCGATCCTGGTCAAGGTCAACCAGATCGGATCGCTGACCGAGACGCTCGATGCCGTCGAGACCGCGCACAAGGCCGGCTACACCGCCGTCATGTCGCATCGCTCGGGCGAGACCGAGGATTCGACCATCGCCGACCTCGCCGTCGCCACCAATTGCGGGCAGATCAAGACCGGATCGCTGTCGCGTTCCGACCGCATGGCCAAATACAACCAGCTCATCCGCATCGAGGAAGAACTCGGCAAGCAGGCGCGCTACGCCGGCAAGTCGATGTTGAAGGGCTGAGCCGGAGCATCGGACACAGGGATGGCGGTGAGGGGCGGGAATTCCCGCCCTTTTTCGTTGGAGCGCCTGTGGACGCGTCATCCGTAACCGTCCGTTAAGCACAATGGAGCGAAAAAGACCGTGGTCGCCCGAGTTCGCGACTGCGAGGGAACGGACGATGTGGACGCGTCAGCACAAACAGAGAAACACCGGCCGGCTGATTATCCCCTCGCTCTGCGCGGTGTTCCTGGCCTATTTCGGCTTTCATGCCTATCACGGCGAGTTCGGCATCAATTCGAAATACCAGCTGGAGGCCGAGACTGTTGCCCTGCAGGCCCAGCTCGATGCGATCAAGGCGCGCAGGATGGAGCTGGAACGGCGCGTCAAGCTGATGCACGACGGCACGCTGGAGAAGGACATGCTCGACGAGCAGGCGCGTAAGGCGCTGAATTTGTCCCAGGCCGACGAAATCACCATCATGTTGCCGGTCTCGGCAAAGTAACCAATATCAGGTTAATCACCAATATTTTCAATGATTCTAATTGCTTAGTCGCATGCCAGCTATGCAATTTCGACATGGCGGAACACGTTCTCACGTGTTAGCCTCCCCAAAATCAGTGGGGAGAGCTGATCTCCCCTGAGCAGATTTCATCTTGCTCGAGCAGATTTCATCTTGCTCGAAATGTCCGCGAAGAGACGCCAACAGGGAGTGATGCATGGCAACCGCAGCCAGGAAAGCGCCTGCCAAATCGAAATCCGACGGCAAATCGGGCCTTTCCGCGCCCAAACCAGTGGAATTCACCAGGGACGAGGAGCTTGCCGCCTACCGGCACATGCTGCTTATTCGCCGCTTCGAGGAAAAGGCCGGCCAGCTTTACGGGATGGGCTTCATCGGCGGCTTCTGCCATCTCTACATCGGCCAGGAAGCGGTCGTCACCGGTATGAAGATGGCGCTGATCGACGGTGACCAGATGATCACGGCCTACCGCGACCACGGTCATATGTTGGCGATGGAACTCTCGCCGCGTGGCGTCATGGCCGAACTGACCGGCCGCCGAGGCGGCCTGTCGAAGGGCAAGGGCGGCTCCATGCACATGTTCTCCAAGGAGAAGCATTTCTACGGCGGTCACGGCATCGTCGGCGCGCAGGTGTCGCTCGGCACGGGCCTGGCCTTTGCCAACCGCTATCGCGGCAACGACAATGTCACGCTGACCTATTTCGGCGACGGGGCCGCCAACCAGGGCCAGGTCTACGAAAGCTTCAACATGGCTTCGCTGTGGAAGCTGCCGGTGATCTACATCATCGAGAACAACCGCTATGCCATGGGCACCTCGGTATCGCGCTCCTCCGCGGAGACCGACTTCTCGAATCGCGGCGCCTCGTTCAAGATTCCCGGCATCCAGGTCGACGGCATGGACGTGCGTGCTGTCAAGGCCGCCGGCGATCTCGCCACCGAATGGTGCCGTGCCGGCAATGGGCCGCTGATCCTCGAAATGCAGACCTACCGCTATCGGGGCCATTCGATGTCTGACCCGGCGAAATACCGCTCCAAGGAAGAAGTGCAGAAGATGCGCTCCGAGCATGACCCGATCGAGCAGGTCAAAGCGCGGCTGATCCAGAAGAAGTGGGCAAGCGAGGACGAATTGAAGACCATCGACAAGGAGGTTCGCGACGTCGTCGCCGATGCCGCCGAGTTTGCCCAGCACGACGCCGAGCCGGATCCGTCCGAGCTCTGGACCGACATCGTATTGTAACGGGAGGGCAAGGACATGCCGATCGAAATTCTCATGCCCGCCCTTTCGCCGACCATGGAAGAGGGCAATCTTTCCAAGTGGTTGAAGAACGAGGGCGACAAGGTCGTCGCTGGCGACGTCATCGCCGAGATCGAAACCGACAAGGCGACGATGGAAGTCGAAGCTGTCGATGAGGGCACGCTTGCCAAGATCGTGGTTCCCGCAGGCACCGAAGGCGTCAAGGTCAACGCGGTGATCGCCGTGCTGGCTGTCGATGGCGAAGACGTCGACAAGGCCGGCGAAGGCATTGGTGAAGAGCCCGCCAAGACTGAGGCAAAGGCGCCGACACCGGCACCCGCCGCGGCCAAGAGCGAGGCAGCGGCGCCTGTGGCGGCCGCGCCGAAGACGGAAGTCGCCGCCGATGCTGACATACCCGCCGGGACCGAGATGGTCTCGACCACGGTGCGCGAAGCGCTGCGCGATGCGATGGCGGAGGAAATGCGCCGCGACGGCGACGTCTTCGTCATGGGCGAGGAAGTTGCCGAGTACCAGGGCGCCTACAAGATCACCCAAGGCCTGCTGCAGGAGTTCGGACCGCGTCGCGTCGTCGACACGCCGATCACCGAGCACGGCTTTGCCGGCGTCGGGGTCGGTGCGGCGATGGCTGGGCTGAAGCCGATCGTCGAATTCATGACCTTCAACTTCGCCATGCAGGCGATCGACCAGATCGTCAACTCGGCCGCCAAGACGCTCTACATGTCCGGCGGACAGATGGGCGCGCCGATCGTCTTCCGCGGGCCGAACGGCGCGGCGGCTCGCGTCGCCGCCCAGCATTCTCAGTGCTACGCCGCCTGGTACAGCCACATACCAGGCCTGAAGGTGGTGATGCCTTATACCGCCGCCGACGCCAAGGGACTGCTCAAGGCGGCGATCCGCGATCCGAACCCGGTCATCTTCCTCGAAAACGAAATCCTCTACGGCCAGTCCTTCGACGTGCCGAAGCTGGACGACTTCGTGTTGCCGATCGGCAAGGCGCGCATCCATAAGTCAGGCAAGGACGTCACCATCGTCTCCTTTGGCATTGGCATGACCTATGCGGTCAAGGCCGAAGCGGAACTGCGCGGCATGGGCATCGACGCAGAGGTCATCGATCTCAGGACCATCCGTCCGCTCGACTTCGACACCATCATCGCCTCGGTGAAGAAGACCAACCGGCTGGTCGTGGTGGAAGAAGGCTTCCCGCAGAACTCGGTCGGCGATCATATCGCCAACCAGGTGTCGCAGCGAGCCTTCGATTTCCTCGACGCGCCGGTCATCACCATTGCCGGCAAGGACGTGCCGATGCCCTATGCGGCCAATCTCGAAAAGCTGGCTTTGCCGAATGTCGGCGAGGTCATCGAGGCCGTCAAAGCCGTCTCATATCGCTGAACCGGGCGGGAGGACACAATGCCAATCAACATCACCATGCCGGCCCTCTCGCCCACCATGGAAGAGGGCAATCTGTCGAAGTGGCTCGTGAAGGAGGGCGACAAGGTTTCGCCCGGCGATGTCATTGCCGAGATCGAGACCGACAAGGCGACGATGGAAGTCGAAGCCGTCGATGAGGGCACGGTGGCGAAACTGGTCGTTCCCGCCGGCACCGAAGGCGTCAAGGTCAATGCGCTGATCGCCGTGCTTGCCGCCGAGGGCGAGGACGCAAGTGCCGCCGCTAAAAGCGGTGGCGATGCCGCACCGGCGAAAGCGGAGCCTCCCAAGGCTGAGACATCGAAGACCGAGACTCCCACCTCTCCGTCTGATGGGGGACGTCGCGCCGCGGGTGAACCCGCCGCCGCGACCCCCACTCCGGCCGGAAGGCCGGCCGACCCTCCCCACAAGGGGGAGGGTGAAGGGCGCACCTTTGCTTCGCCGCTCGCGCGCCGTATTGCCAAAGAGGCGGACGTCGATGTGTCTGCCGTGACCGGCACCGGCCCGCATGGCCGGGTGGTGAAGGCCGATGTCGAGGCCGCCATCGCCGGCGGCGGCGCCAAGGCAGCACCCGCTGCCAAGGCTCCGGCTGGCGCGCCGGCCGCTGCTCCCGCGCCGGTAAAGGCGATGTCGGACGATCAGGTGCTGCGCCTGTTCGAGGAAGGTTCCTACGAGCTGGTGCCGCACGACAATATGCGCAAAACCATCGCGCGCCGGCTGGTCGAGGCCAAGACCACCATCCCGCATTTCTACCTGACGCTCGACTGCGAGCTCGATGCGCTGCTTTCGCTGCGCACGCAGCTCAATGCGGCCGCACCGGTAAAGAAGACCGACAAGGGCGAGGCGCCCGCCTACAAGCTGTCGGTCAACGACATGGTGATCAAGGCGATGGCTATGGCCCTGAAGGCGGTGCCGGATGCCAATGCCTCGTGGACCGAAAGCGCCATGGTCAAGCACAGGCATGCCGATGTCGGCGTCGCGGTGTCGATCCCCGGCGGCCTGATCACGCCGATCATTCGCAAGGCGGACGAAAAGACGCTGTCGGTGATCTCCAACGAGATGAAGGACCTGGCCAGCCGCGCGCGCAGCCGCAAGCTGAAGCCGGAGGAATATCAAGGCGGCACCACGGCGGTGTCGAACCTTGGCATGTTCGGCATCAAGGATTTCGCCGCCGTCATCAACCCGCCGCATGCGACGATCCTGGCAGTGGGTGCCGGCGAGGAGCGGGCGGTGGTCAAGAACGGCGAGATCAAAATCGCCACCGTAATGTCGGTGACACTGTCGACCGACCATCGCGCCGTGGACGGAGCACTTGGCGCCGAACTGCTGGTCGCCTTCAAGAAGCTGATCGAGAACCCGATGGGCATGCTGGTGTAGGAAGAACAAGGCGGTGCGGAAATTCTTCACCGGCCTCTTCGCCGGCGGCTTGGAGGCGCAGGAATTCGCCGTCGCCACCAACGCCGAGGAAGAATACTCCCTCGCAAGGGCGGGTTGAGCAAGATGAAGACGGTTCTTTGCTACGGCGACTCGCTGACCTGGGGCTACAATGCCGAGGGTGGCCGTCATGCGCTCGAGGATCGCTGGCCAAGCGTGCTGCAGACCGGACTAGGTGACGGCGTGCATGTCATTGCCGAGGGGCTGAATGGCCGCACAACGGCGTTCGACGATCACCTGGCAGGTGCCGACCGCAATGGCGCAAGAACGCTGCCGACGGTGCTGACCACGCATGCGCCGATCGACGTCATCGTCATCATGCTCGGCGCCAACGACATGAAGCCCTGGATCCACGGCAATCCCGTTGCGGCCAAACAAGGCATCCAGCGCCTGATCGACATCGTGCGCGGCCACGACTATCCGTTCGACTGGCCGCCGCCGCAGATCCTCATTGTCTCGCCGCCTCTCGTCAGTCGCACCGAAGATGCCGAGTTCAAGGCGATGTTTGCCGGCGGTGACGATGCCTCCAAAGAGCTTGCGCCGCAATATTCCGCGCTTGCCGATGAGGCTGGCTGCGGCTTCTTCGATGCCGGCACTGTGGCCAAGACCACGCCGCTCGACGGCGTCCATCTCGATGCCGAAAATACGCGAAACATCGGCGAGGCGTTGACGCCGCTCGTGCGCGTCATGCTGGAATTGTGATTGAAGGAGAAAACCGTGGCTGAGAACTACGACGTCATCATCATCGGCTCCGGTCCCGGCGGCTATGTCACGGCAGTGCGTTCCGCGCAGCTCGGTTTCAAGACGGCGATCGTCGAGCGCGAGCATCTCGGCGGCATTTGCCTGAACTGGGGCTGCATTCCGACCAAGGCGTTGCTGCGTTCGGCCGAGATCATGCATTATTCGGATCATCTGAAGGACTATGGACTGAAGCTCGACGGCAAGGTCGGCGTCGATACGTCGGCCGTCGTCGACCGCTCGCGCAAGGTTTCGCTGCGGCTCAATGGCGGCGTCGCCTTCCTGATGAAGAAGAACAAGGTCGACGTCATCTGGGGCGAGGCCAAGCTGACAAAACCGGGCGAGATCGTCGTCGCCAAGACGGCCAAGAAGCCGATGGAGCCACAGCCGCCTGTGCCGAAAGGCGTCAAGGGCGAGGGCACCTACACCGCCAAGCACATCATACTAGCGACCGGCGCCCGGCCGCGGGCGCTGCCGGGCATCGAGCCGGACGGCAAGCTGATCTGGACCTATTTCGAGGCCATGGTGCCCAAGGAAATGCCGAAGTCGCTGCTGGTGATGGGTTCGGGCGCCATCGGCATCGAATTCGCCTCGTTCTACCGCACCATGGGCGCCGACGTGACGGTCGTCGAACTGCTGCCGGCGGTAATGCCTGTAGAGGACGCCGAGGTGTCGAAATTCGCCCAGAAGCAGTTCGAGAAACAGGGTATGAAGATTATCCTCGAAGCCAAGGTAACCAAGGTCGAAAAAGGCGCCAACTCGATCACCGCGCATGTCGAGATGAAGGACGGCAAGGTGGAGAAGATCACGGCCGATCGCATGATCTCGGCCGTCGGCGTGCAAGGCAACATCGAGGGCCTCGGCCTGGAGACCCTTGGCGTAAAGACGGAGCGCGGCTGCGTCGTCGTCGACGGCTACGGTAAGACCAATGTGTCCGGCATCTACGCCATCGGCGATGTCGCCGGCCCGCCGATGCTCGCCCACAAGGCCGAGCATGAAGGCGTCGTCTGCGTCGAGAAGATCGCCAATTTCCCCGGCGTGCACGCCACCGATAAGCTGAAGATCCCTGGCTGCACCTATTGCAATCCGCAGGTCGCCTCGGTCGGCCTGACAGAAGCGAAAGCCAAGGCCGAGGGCAAGGATGTCAGGGTCGGCCGCTTCCAGTTCGCCGCCAATGGCAAGGCCATCGCGCTCGGCGAGGACCAGGGCTTCATCAAGACCATCTTCGACAAGAACACCGGCCAACTGCTTGGCGCCCACATGGTGGGCGCCGAAGTGACCGAACTGATCCAGGGTTTTGTCGTTGCGATGAACCTCGAGACGACCGAGGAAGAACTGATGCACACGATCTTCCCGCACCCGACGCTGTCGGAGATGATGAAGGAAAGCGTGCTCGACGCCTATGGCCGTGCGTTGAACGCATGATAGATTGGCCGCACGAGACTCAGACGCGAAAGCCGCAGGAGCTCGACGGCAAGTTAGTTCGTTTCCGGATGCGTTTTTTCTCAAGCAAGGAGAGGGCATATGGACGTGAATGGCGTGGGCTGGATCGCAGCCATCATCATCGGCGGCTTGGCGGGCTGGTTTGCCGAAATGGTCATGAAGAGCAATACCGGCGTCTTGATGAACATCATCTTAGGTATTGCCGGCGCAGTGGTGCTGAACGCGATCCTGCGAGCCTTGAACATCGGCGTATTTGGCGTCGGCTGGACCGCCTACCTGATCACCGGTTTCATCGGCGCCTGCCTGCTGATCTGGGCCGGGCGTCTGGTGCGCCGGTAGTCGGTATCGTTTCCGCCATGCGAAAACGGTTGTGGCGGCATGTACCGCCGCAGCCTTTTTCTTTGTGCTGAAAAGTCCTAGATGACGTGTAAGTGACGATCGCCGGCGGCGATCGCAAAGAAAACCAGGGTTCCGATGGTCACCGTCCTCGACACGATCGCCAATGCGCCGCGGCTGCGGCATCCGGAGAAGGCGCACAAGCCCGACCAGGACGTGCTGCGCAAGCCTGACTGGATCCGCGTCAAGGCGCCTGTGTCGAAAGGCTATGCCGAAACCCGCGAGATCGTGAAATCGCACAAGCTGGTGACGGTCTGCGAGGAGGCCGGCTGCCCGAACATCGGCGAGTGCTGGGACAAGAAGCACGCCACCTTCATGATCATGGGCGAGATCTGCACACGTGCCTGCGCCTTCTGCAACGTCGCCACCGGCATCCCGACCGCGCTCGACCCGGAGGAGCCGGCACGGGTCGCCCACGCGGTCAAGCAGATGGGCCTCAGCCACGTCGTCATCACCTCTGTCGATCGCGACGATCTCGCCGATGGCGGCGCGCAGCATTTCGCCGACGTCATCCGTGCGATCCGCGCAGCGACGCCCTCGACCACGATCGAGATCCTGACGCCTGATTTCCTACGCAAGGACGGCGCCCTGGAGATCGTCGTGGCCGCCAAGCCGGACGTGTTCAATCACAATTTGGAAACCGTGCCGTCGAACTACCTGACGGTCCGGCCAGGCGCCCGCTATTTCCATTCGATCAGGCTTTTGCAGCGGGTCAAGGAGCTCGACCCTTCGATCTTTACCAAGTCCGGCATCATGGTTGGACTGGGCGAGGAGCGGAACGAAATCCTGCAGCTTATGGACGATCTGCGTTCGGCCAATGTCGACTTCATGACCATAGGCCAGTATCTGCAGCCATCGAAAAAGCACCACCCGGTGATCCGCTTCGTCACCCCGGAGGAGTTCAAGTCCTTCGAGACGATCGGGAAGACCAAGGGCTTCCTGCTGGTGGCGTCGAGCCCGCTGACCCGCTCCTCGCACCACGCCGGCGACGATTTCGCCAAGCTGCGCGCCGCGCGCCAAGCGCAGCTCGAGAAATCGCTCTGATGCATGTCGCCCAAAGTGACTTCGGGTTTTGGGAGAACGGCATGCACGAAAACAAAGACTCTAAGGTGCGTCGCATGAGTCTGTGTCGACGCGACGTGCTTTAGAGCCGGGTTCATGCCGAAATTCGAAGCCACCCGCCGCGTTTCCCACACGCCGGAACAGATGTTCGCCCTGGTCGCCGACATCGAAGCTTATCCGCAATTCCTGCCGCTTTGCGAGGCACTGACGGTGCGCTCGCGCAAGGAGCGTGACGGGCGCACTATCCTCGTCGCCGATATGAGCATCGGCTACAAGGCGATTCGCGAGACCTTCACCACGCAGGTGCTGCTGAAGCCCGACGAGCGTGCGATCGACGTCAAATACATCGACGGTCCGTTCAAATATCTGACCAATGTCTGGCGATTCGACCCTGCCGACGGCGGCTGCGCGGTCTGCTTCTTCATCGACTACGAGTTCAAGAGCCGCATTCTGGGCGCCCTGATGGGCACGATGTTCGACCGTGCCTTCCGCATGTTCTCCGAAGCCTTCGAAAAGCGTGCTGATGTCATCTACGGTGCAAAACCGGCGTGAGCATGCCCAAGCGCGTGCAATCCCAGCTTGAGTGCATGGCTGACGGTCTCCTGGCGAATGAAATCACGGCCTTCATCGGCGAACAGCACGCGCTCGGCCGTCACCGGCCGGCCGCTTAGGCCAATCCCGAACCAGACCAGGCCGACCGGTTTTTCCGGCGAGCCGCCGCCCGGTCCGGCAATGCCGGTAACGGCGAGGCTGAGCCCGGCACGGGAGCGCGCCAGCGCGCCGGTTGCCATTTCGATCGCTGTCACGCGTGAAACCGCGCCATGAGCCTCCAGCGTGGCGGCGGAAACCCCGAGCATGTCCATCTTGGCTTCATTGGAATAGGTGATGAAGCCGCGATCGACCACGGCGGAAGAGCCGGCGATATCGGTCAGCGCGGCGATGATCATGCCGCCGGTGCAGCTTTCCGCCGTCGCAAGCATGATGCCGCGCTTCTGGCAGGCTTGCAGCAATGCATTTGCCAGTTCGCTGTTGCTCATTCCGGCACCTCGCCGGGAAATACCACGCTCGCCGTGGCGATCGCCGCAATGCCTTCCTCGCGGCCGACGAAACCGAGCTTCTCGTTGGTTGTCGCCTTGATGGAGATGCGGTCGGCAGAGATGGCCAGCATCTGCGACAGGGCAGCCGTCATCGCCTCGCGATGTGGGCCGACGCGTGGTGCCTCGCAGATCAGCGTGATGTCGGCATTGGCGATGCGGCCGCCGCGCGCGCGCACCAGCTTTGCCGCATGTTCTACGAATATCCGGGAGGCAGTACCCTTCCACTGCGGGTCGGAGGGTGGGAAATGCGTGCCGATGTCGCCGGCGCCGCAGGTCGCCAGCAGCGCATCGGTAAGGGCATGGAGCCCGACATCGGCATCGGAATGGCCGGACAGTTTCTTGTCATGCGGAATGGCGATGCCGCATAGCGTGACGTGGTCGCCGGGCTCGAACGCGTGGACGTCGTAGCCATTGCCGGTTCTAATATCGGGAAAGCGCATGCGCTCGCTGGAAAGTCGTTGGTCCGCCATGGCGATGTCCCGTGCCCAGGTGAGTTTGACGTTGTCCGGTGAGCCGGGAACGAGTTTGACCGGCATCTGCATCCACTCGGCGATCGCGGCGTCGTCGGTAAAGTCGGTTTTGCCGCTGTTATAGGCTTCCTCATGCATGGCCATAATCGCCAGGAATGGGAAACCCTGCGGCGTTTGCGCCGCGTGAAGCCCGCTCCGGGAAACCGTTTCGGCGACCATCCCGGCGGCGGATTCGCGTTTCAGCGTATCGGCGACGGGCAGCGCCGGGAGCGCGCCCTCGCGCTCGCCGATGGCTGCGATCGTGCGGTCGATCAGGTCCGCGTCGACGAAGGGGCGCGCCGCGTCGTGGATGAGAACCTTGTCCGGTGCGTGGCTTCTCAACGCCTGCAGTCCGAGTCGAACCGAGTCTTGCCTGGTGGGGCCACCCGCAATTGCCGTGACGCGATTGGAGTGTGCGCCGACGGCATGTCGAAAAAGTTCGTGATCCTCGGCGTGTATTGCCACGACGAGCGGGCCGATACGCGGATGCGCCAGGAAAATATCGATGACGTGGGCGATGACGGCGCGACCGCCGATCTGCTGATATTGCTTCGGGCCATCGGCCTGTCCGGCACGCGCGCCGCGGCCGGCCGCAACAATAACCACCGCGACCTTGCCGTTCGCCTCCAAAGCCCGGTTTTCGTTTCCGTCAGTCATGCCGATTGGCTTAGCGCACGATCCCCAAAAGTGTAATCGGTTTTCGGAGAGATTGTAGGCCGAACAGGAAGCCCTAAAACGTCCATTGCGTGTTCGTGCAAGGCGCGGCGCTTTGCTCGGGACTGCAGCCGAGCTCGGCATTTCCCAATTGCGCCGTAATGTGGCGTCATTCCGCGTTGCACATTGCGGCCGATATGGCTAGAGAATGTGCAGCAAATGAACATGCTTGGTTTTTGTGCATGCTTGACCTGACCAAATTGGCCGCACCTCTCGATGTCGGCGGCGTGAGTATCCGCAATCGCGTGTTCCTCGCGCCGATGTCGGGAATTACCGACGAGCCGTTCCGGCGACGCGCCCATGCGCACGGCGCCGGCATGGTCGTGTCCGAAATGGTGGCAAGCGGCGAGCTCGCCAAAGGCAGGGCCGGCTGCGACCTGCGCATACGTCATTCGGGCCTGCCCGTCCATATGGTGCAGCTTGCCGGCCGCGAGGCGGCACACATGGCCGAAGGCGCGCGCATCGCCGCCGGCGAGGGCGCCGACATCATCGACATCAATATGGGTTGCCCCGCCAAGAAGGTGACCGGCGGCTATGCCGGCTCGGCACTGATGCAGGACCTCGATCATGCGCTGTCGCTGGTCGACGCCGTGGTTGGCGCGGTCGGTGTGCCGGTGACGCTGAAGATGCGGCTCGGCTGGGACGAAACTGCGCTCAACGCGCCTGACCTGGCGCGCCGTGCCGAGCAGGCGGGCGTCACGATGGTGACGGTGCACGGCCGCACGCGCTGCCAGTTCTATCAAGGCAAGGCTGATTGGCGCGCAATAGCCAGCGTCAA
Organism: Mesorhizobium sp. B1-1-1; assembly: GCF_006442955.1. Taxonomy (NCBI): domain Bacteria; kingdom Pseudomonadati; phylum Pseudomonadota; class Alphaproteobacteria; order Hyphomicrobiales; family Phyllobacteriaceae; genus Mesorhizobium; species Mesorhizobium sp. B1-1-1. Next base: position 303,640 of record NZ_VFWW01000006.1, on the reverse strand, counting down.
GGCTGCCGTGTCGATCCCGGTTGTGGCCAATGGCGATGTGTCTTCGCCTGCGCAAGCAGCCGCTGTTCTGGAGCAATCCGGCGCCGATGCCGTGATGGTGGGCCGCGCCCACTACGGCGCGCCCTGGGTCGCCGGAACCATCGCGGCCGCGGCGGCGGGCGAGCTTGCCCGGCTACCGGAAAGCGCTGCGGAACTGACCGACTACATCATTGCCCATTACGAGGACATGCTTGCGCTCTACGGCGTCGAGAGCGGCCTGCGCCAGGCGCGCAAGCACCTCGGTTGGTATCTGGACCGCCATGCCGGCGCCGTTGCCGACGAAAAGCGCAAGGCCATTCTCACGTCGTTCGACCCCGCGCGGACGATTACCTTGCTTCGCGAGGTGTTTTCGGCCGCCGAGCAAGCACCCTTGCGGAGCGCCGCATGAACGCCTCCGTCAGCCAGGGCCCGGAAATGGCGGATGCTGCCCAGATCGTGCTCAACACGATCCGCCGTCCGGTCATTATGATTAGTTCGGAAGGGTTCATCACCTTCGCCAACGCCGATGCGGAGGACTTCTTCCGCTCCAGCGCGACGATGCTCGCCCGCAACACGCTGTCAAAGCTCATTCCCTTCGGCAGCCCGTTGCTGACACTGGTTGACCAGGTGCGCGAGCGCCGGGCCCCCGTCAACGAGTACCGGGTCGACGTGTCGTCTCCGCGTCTCGGCATCGAGAAGGTGGTCGATCTCTATGTTGCCCCGGTGCCGGAGTTTCCAGGCTCCGTCGTGGTGATGTTCCAGGAACGGTCGATGGCCGACAAGATCGACCGGCAGATGACGCATCGCGGCGCAGCGCGCTCGGTGACCGGTCTGGCGGCGATGCTGGCTCACGAAATCAAGAACCCGCTCTCCGGCATCAGGGGCGCTGCCCAGCTGCTTGAACTGTCCGCTTCGGACGAAGATCGCGCGCTGACGCGGCTGATCACCGACGAGACCGATCGCATCGTGTCACTGGTCGACCGCATGGAGGTGTTTTCCGACGAGCGGCCGATCGACCGCTACCCCGTCAACATCCATGTCGTACTCGACCATGTGAAGGCGATCGCCAAGAACGGTTTTGCGAAAAAAATCAAGATATTGGAGGATTATGATCCTTCATTGCCTCCGGTTTTTGCCAACCGCGACCAGCTCATCCAGGTGTTCCTCAACCTGGTCAAGAACGCCGCCGAGGCGATCGGCGGCGATCCCCAAGGTGAAATCGTCCTGTCGACGGCCTTCCGGCCGGGCATTCGCGTTTCGGTTCCAGGCACTCAGGATCGCGTGTCGCTGCCGCTCGAGTTCTGCGTGCGCGACAACGGTTCCGGCGTCTCGGAGGATATCCTGCCGATCCTGTTCGATCCCTTCATCACCACCAAGCCGAACGGCTCGGGACTGGGCCTCGCGCTGGTGGCCAAGATCGTCGGTGAGCATGGCGGCATCATCGAATGCGAATCGACGCCGCGCGCGACAATGTTCCGCATCCTGATGCCGGCCTGGAAGGAAACGGCGCTCGGTGCCGATGAAGACGCTGAAGGAGACCGCAAATGACCGTTCGCGGCAATATTCTCGTCGCCGACGACGATGCGGCGATCCGTACGGTCCTCAACCAGGCCCTTTCGCGTGTCGGCCATGAGGTGCGCGTGACCTCCAATGCCTCGACGCTGTGGCGCTGGGTGGCGGCGGGCGAGGGAGATCTCGTCATCACCGACGTGGTGATGCCGGACGAGAACGCGTTCGACATGCTGCCGCGCATCAAGAAAGCACGGCCGGAGCTGCCCGTCATCGTCATGAGCGCCCAGAATACGTTCATGACGGCGATCCGTGCCTCCGAGACCGGCGCCTACGAATATCTGCCGAAGCCGTTCGACCTCACCGAGCTCCTCAACATCGTCAACCGGGCGCTGTCGGAGCCTCGGCGCCCCAAGATCGACGCGCGGCCGGAAGAGCAGCCCGAGACCATGCCGCTGGTCGGCCGCTCGGCCGCCATGCAGGACATCTATCGCATGCTGGCGCGCATGATGCAGACCGACCTGACGGTGATGATTTCGGGCGAATCGGGCACCGGCAAGGAGCTGGTGGCGCGTGCGCTGCACGAATATGGACGCCGCCGTGGCGGCCCTTTCGTTGCCATCAACATGGCGGCTATCCCGCGCGACCTGATCGAATCGGAACTGTTCGGCCATGAGAAGGGCGCCTTCACCGGTGCGCAGAACCGCTCAACCGGCCGCTTCGAACAGGCCGAAGGCGGTACGCTGTTCCTTGACGAGATCGGCGACATGCCGATGGAAGCGCAGACGCGCCTGCTGCGCGTCCTCCAGCAAGGCGAATACACGACGGTCGGCGGCCGCACGCCGATCAAGACCGACGTGCGCATCGTCGCCGCCACCAACAAGGATTTGCGCACGCTGATCAACCAGGGGCTCTTCCGCGAGGATCTTTTCTATCGCCTCAATGTCGTGCCCCTCAGGCTGCCGGCACTGCGCGAGCGCTCCGAGGACGTGCCGGACCTCGTCCGGCACTTCTTCAAGCTCGGCGAGATGGAGGGTCTCCAGACCAAGCGTATCTCGTCGGGCGGCATCGAATTGATGAAGCGCTATCCCTGGCCGGGCAATGTGCGCGAACTGGAAAACCTGGTCCGCAGGCTCGCTGCGCTCTATTCACAGGACGAGATTTCCTCCGAGATCATCGAGGCGGAACTCAAGACCGGCGAGCGTCCCGTGGTGCCGGGCGGCGGCAACCTCATTCCCGACGACCTGTCCATCGGCCAGGCGGTCGAGCATTTCCTGCAGCGCTATTTCACCTCGTTTGCCGGCGAATTGCCGCCTGCCGGCCTCTACCAGCGCATTCTCTCGGAGGTCGAATATCCGCTGGTGCTGGCCTCGATGACCGCGACGCGCGGCAACCAGATCAAAGCCGCGGAACTGCTGGGGCTCAACCGCAACACGCTGCGCAAGAAGATTCGCGAACTGGGCGTCAACGTCTACAAATCGTCACGCCAGGCCTGAGCCGGGATAGAGCCGAAGCGCTTTTCCGGGGGACTGTCCGCGAAAGATTTCCGTCCAAGCCACACTTGTTGCATAATCGCCACAATGCGTTGCATAGATCCGACGCAATCACTGGCTCTAGACGGCGACATGGCTTCGCAGGCTCCGACACCGAACGAACCGCTTTTCAACGACCCCGGCACGCGTGACGGGCGCCGGCTGCTGGCGCTGCCCGGCGTGGTGGCGGTCGTCGGTGCGCTGGTGATGGCGGCCATTTCGTTCGCTATTCTGGTCGGCGCGACGCCCATTGCGCCCGACGCCAGGACAACCTGGGCGCTGATCGCGCTCAACGCCGTCTTCGTCCTGTTGCTGAGCGCACTGATCGGCCGGGAGGTGCATCGCATCGTCATGGCGCGCCGGCATGGCAAGGCAGCCTCGCGGCTGCATGTGCGCATCGTGGCCATGTTCGCGCTCGTCGCCGCCATCCCCGCCATCATGGTGGCGATCATTGCGTCGATCACGCTCGATATCGGTCTCGACCGCTGGTTTGAGATTCGCACCAAGACGATCGTCAATTCGTCGCTTTCCATCGCCGATGCTTATGTGCAGGAAAACGCGCGCAACCTGCAGGGCACGACGCTGTCGATGGCCTATGACCTCGACGCGTCGCGCACGCTTTACGGCCTCGACCGAACTGGCTTCCTCGATCTGATGAGCAAGGAGGCGGTGGGCCGCTCGCTGGCGCATGCCGCGCTGATCAAGCCCGACGGCTCCTTCGTGATGAGCGCCAAGACCGATGCCGACTTCGCCATGCCGGAACCGCCGGAGGGAGCGGTCGCCAGCGCCACCGACGGCAAGCCGGTTCTGATCGAGCCGCGCACGCGCAACATCATGGGCGCCATCGTCAAGCTGCGTGAGATCGAGGGGCTCTACCTCTACACGATCCGGCTGGTCGATCCCGAGGTGATAAAGGCGCGCCAGATCGTCAGATCGAACACCGACGAATATCGCAATCTCGAAGACAACAGGCGCACTTCGCAGGTGGCTTTCGCGTTGCCTTATCTGTCGTTGACTTTGATTATCATCCTGTCGGCAATCTGGACCGGCATTGCCGTGGCCGACCGGCTGGTGCGGCCGATTCGTCAGCTCATCGGCGCTGCCGACGAGGTCGCGACCGGCAATCTTGACGTCGCCGTGCCGGTGCGGCCGTCCGACGGCGACGTTGCCTCGCTCGGCAATACCTTCAACAAGATGCTGCAGGAATTGAAATCGCAGCGCAACGAGATCCTGTCCGCCAAGGATCTGATCGACGAGCGACGGCGCTTTTCGGAAGCGGTGCTGGCCGGTGTCACCGCGGGCGTCATCGGCGTCGACCCCTATGGCATCGTCACCATCGTGAACCGCTCGGCCGAGTCCATGCTGGCCATTTCGGCCAGTGCGGCGCTGGGGCAGAACCTTTCCGCCATTCTCCCGCATGTCGGCCGCGTCTTCGAGATCGGCCGCCAATCGGGCAAGCCCGTCTATCGCGAGCAGGTGACGTTTTTCCGCGCCGGCACGGAGCGGACTTTCAACGTGCAGATCACCATCGAGGCCGGCGATAACGGCACGGAGGAGAAATCCTACGTCGTGACGGTCGACGACATCACCGATCTGGTCCAGGCGCAGCGCTCCTCTGCCTGGGCCGACGTGGCGCGCCGCATCGCCCATGAGATCAAGAACCCGCTGACGCCGATCCAGCTTTCAGCCGAGCGCATCAAGCGCCGCTACGGCAAGGTCATCACCGAGGACCGCGAGGTGTTCGACCAGTGCACTGACACGATCATCCGGCAGGTCGAGGATATCGGTCGCATGGTCGACGAATTCTCCGCTTTCGCGCGCATGCCGAAGCCCGAGATGAAGTCCATAGACCTGCGTGAATCCCTGCGCGAGGCCTCCTTCCTGGTCGAGGTGAGCCGTTCCGACATCACGTTCGAGCGCATATTCGGCAACGAACCGCTCAAGGGTACTTTCGACAGCCGCCTGTTGGCGCAGGCTTTCGGCAACGTGATCAAGAACGCTGCCGAAGCGATCGACGGGCTGGAACAGAAGGACGGTTCGCACGGCATAATCCGGATTCAAGCCGGACGTCAGAATGGCGCGATTCGCATCGATGTCATCGACAATGGCAAAGGCCTGCCGCGGGAGAATCGTCAGCGGCTGCTGGAGCCCTACATGACCACGCGTGAGAAGGGCACGGGCCTTGGTCTCGCCATCGTCAAGAAGATCGTGGAGGACCATGGCGGTAGGCTGGAGCTCCACGATGCGCCTGCGGATTTCCACGGCGGGCGCGGCGCGATGATCAGCATCATCCTGCCACCTGCGGCCGTGGCGCCAGCGCGCGGCGAAAGCAGGACGGAACACGAAAGAGAAACTGAAAAGGTCGGTAATGGCGTCTGATATTCTGATCGTCGATGACGAGGAAGACATCCGTGAGCTCGTCGCAGGCATACTGAGCGACGAAGGTCACGAAACCCGCACGGCATCCGATGCCGACACCGCGCTGGCGGCCATCGCCGACCGAGCCCCGCGGCTGATTTTCCTCGACATCTGGTTGCAGGGTTCGCGCCTGGACGGCCTGGCTTTGCTGGACGAGATCAAGACCATGCACCCCAACCTGCCGGTGGTGATGATTTCGGGCCATGGCAACATCGAAACCGCGGTCTCCGCCATCAGACGCGGCGCTTATGACTTCATCGAGAAGCCCTTCAAGGCGGACAGGCTGATTCTGATTGCCGAGCGTGCGCTGGAAACCTCCAAGCTGAGGCGCGAGGTTTCCGATCTCAAGCTGCGCAGCGGCGAGACCTTCGACCTGATCGGCATGTCGTCGGCGATGAGCCAGTTGCGCCAGACCATCGAGCGCGTCGCGCCGACCAACAGCCGCGTCATGATCATTGGCCCCTCGGGATCTGGCAAGGAGCTGGCCGCGCGCGCCATCCACACGCTGTCGGCGCGCAAGAGCGCGCCTTTCGTGACGCTGAGCGCCGCCAACATCACGCCCGAACGCATGGAGATCGAACTGTTCGGCACCGAATCGAACGGCGTCGAGCGCAAGGTCGGCGCCCTGGAGGAAGCCCATCGCGGCATCCTCTACATCGATGAGGTGGCCGACATGCCGCGCGAGACGCAGAACAAGATCCTGCGTGTGCTGGTCGAACAGCAGTTCGAGCGCGTCGGCGGCACCAAACGGGTCAAGGTCGATGTCCGCATCATCTCCTCGACGTCGCAGAACCTGGAGGCGATGATCGCCGATGGCCGTTTCCGCGAGGATCTTTACCATCGCCTTGCGGTGGTACCGGTGACGGTGCCGGGACTTGCCGAGCGGCGCGAGGACATTCCTTATCTCGTTGACAATTTCATGAAGCAGATCGCCCGTCAGGCCGGAATCAAGCCGCGCCGCATCGGCGATGACGCCATGGCGGTGCTGCAGGCGCACAATTGGCCAGGCAATGTTCGCCAATTGCGCAACAATGTCGAACGGCTGATGATTCTGGCGCGCGGCGACAATGTCGATGCGCCGATCACCGCCGACCTGTTGCCGTCCGAAATCGGCGATGTCATGCCCCGCACGCCGAACCAGTCGGACCAGCACATCATGGCGCTGCCGCTGCGCGAGGCGCGCGAACAATTCGAGAAGGACTATCTGATCGCCCAGATCAACCGGTTCGGCGGCAACATCTCGAAAACGGCCGAGTTCATCGGCATGGAGCGTTCCGCGCTGCACCGCAAGCTGAAGTCGCTCGGCGTCTGACCTGATATCTTGAGCGGTTCGACGTTTGATGCATTGCCGGCCCGGTTCGATACCTTGCTCAAGCAGTTCCGGCCGGAAAATCGTTACACGCTTTCTGGAGTTGCTTCAGTGGCCCACGCGATTATCCATCACTGTTGAGGCGGAATCGCCTAAACAAGCCGAAGCAGATCCCCCGAGGTGACAAATGCCGCGTATTGCCTATGTGAACGGGCGCTACACCGCTCATGCCGATGCCGCTGTGCATATCGAAGACCGTGGCTACCAGTTCGCCGACGGCGTTTACGAGGTCTGCGAAGTGGCGCGCGGCTTCATCGTGGACATGCCGCGTCACCTCGCCCGGCTGAACCGTTCGCTGAGCGAGCTGTCGATCGGCTGGCCGGTCACCCCAGGCGTCCTGCCGCTCATCATGCGCGAAGTGGTCAATCGCAACCATGTCGTCAACGGCCTTGTTTACGTCCAGGTCACACGCGGCGTCGCCAGCCGCGACTTCGCCTTCCCCTCGGCTGATACCAGGCCGTCGCTGGTGATCACCGCCAGGAAGATGGATCCCGCTGCTGGGACCAAGCGGGCCGAGACCGGTATCGCCGTCATCACCGTGCCCGAGAATCGCTGGGATCGCGTCGACATCAAGAGCACCGGCCTGCTGCCCAATGTATTGGCCAAGCAGAAGGCGAAGGAAGCTGGCGCGCAGGAAGCCTGGTTCGTGGATACGGACGGCAACGTCAAGGAAGGCGGGTCGTCGAATGCCTGGATCGTCACCAGGGACGGCGTTCTGGTCACCAGGCCCGCCGAGCACGGTATTCTGCGCGGCATAACCCGCACCACCATGTTTGAGGTGGCGGCCAAGCTCGGACTCAAGATAGAGGAACGCGGTTTTTCCGTCGCCGAGGCCAAGGCGGCGAGGGAGGCTTTCATCAGTTCCGCGACCACGATCGCCATGCCGGTCGTGGCCATAGACGGCGACCCGATCGCCAACGGCCACCCCGGCTCGATAACACTTTCGTTGCGGCAAGCCTTTTTTGACATTGCGGAAAAAAGTCCAGCCTGATAACCGCACAGGTGGAATGAACATCAATATATCTCGTTCTGCTTGTCGTTACTGACGACAAGACGGTGTTTGCGCGCTTGACATGTGCTGGTTAATTTGGCGCATTGGCCTGCAAACCGAAGGGGATCGGCGAAAGACAAGAACAATGGCGGAACGATCGCAAAACCTTCAGGACCTGTTCCTGAACTCTGTTCGCAAGAGCAAGAACCCGCTCACCATCTTTCTCATCAACGGCGTGAAGCTGACCGGCGTCGTCACTTCATTCGACAATTTCTGCGTCCTGCTGCGCCGCGACGGCCACTCCCAGCTCGTCTACAAGCACGCCATTTCCACGATCATGCCGAGCCAGCCGGTTCAGATGTTCGATGGCGAGGAAAGCCAGGGCGCCTGATTGGCACGTGAGAAGGACCCGGACCGCAGCGTTCGCGGAAAATCAGCACATCAGCCGGGGACGGAGGCCGAGGGTCCGACCCGGGCAGTTGTCATCGTGCCGGTGCTTACCCGCCAGCCGCGCGGCGAGGACGACACCAGCCGTCCGCGGTTGACGCGCTCGGCAGAGGCCCGTCATGATGAGGCGGTCGGCCTTGCCCGCGCCATCGATCTTGATCTGATCCACACGGCCGTGGTTACCATCAACGATCCACGTCCGGCGACCTTGCTCGGCAGCGGCAAGGTCGAGGAGTTGGCGGAGATCGTTAAGGAAGGGCACGCGGAGGTGGTCATCGTCGATCATCCGCTGACGCCGGTGCAGCAGCGCAACCTCGAGAAGGAATTCAACGCCAAGGTGCTGGACCGCACCGGGCTGATCCTCGAGATCTTCGGCGAGCGCGCCCGCACCAAGGAAGGCACGCTGCAGGTCGAGCTTGCCCATCTCAACTACCAGAAGGGCCGGCTGGTGCGCAGCTGGACCCACCTCGAGCGCCAGCGCGGCGGTGCCGGCTTCCTCGGCGGCCCCGGCGAAACCCAGATCGAATCGGACCGGCGCGTCCTGCAGGACAAGATCGTCAAGCTGAAGCACGAGTTGGAGACGGTGCGCCGCACCCGCGACCTGCATCGTGCCAAACGCAAGAAGGTGCCGTTTCCGGTGGTGGCCATCGTCGGCTACACCAATGCCGGAAAATCGACGCTGTTCAACAAGCTGACCGGGGCAGGGGTGCTGGCGCAGGACATGCTGTTCGCCACGCTCGATCCGACGCTGCGCCGCGTGCGGCTGCCGCACGGCACGCCGATCATCCTCTCCGATACGGTCGGCTTCATCTCGGACCTGCCGACGCATCTCATCGCGGCTTTCCGCGCCACGCTTGAAGAGGTGGTCGAGGCGGATCTCGTCATCCATTTGCGCGACATTTCCGACCCCGATACCGCAGCCCAGGCCGAGGACGTCGAGCGCATCCTGGCCGATCTCGGCGTCGACGCCGGCGATACCAAGCGGGTCATCGAGGTCTGGAACAAGGTCGACCTGCTCGACGAAGGCAATCGCGCACGGCTGCTTGCCGAGAGTACGGATGCCAAGGCGCCTCCCGTCGCCATATCGGCTGTCACGGGCGAAGGCATCGACGCGCTGAACGCGATCATCGAGACACGCATGTCCGGCGAACTTGAAGATCTGACGGTGACGATCGGGCCGGCGCAGTTCGGCCTTGTCGACTGGCTTTACCGCAATGGCGATGTCGTTTCGCGAACCGACAATGACGACGGCAGCGCCACCATCTCCCTCAAGGCCACGCAAGGTGCCCGCGAAGAGATCGAAAGCAGATTGCGTCGCAAGAACAACGGCTGAAGGGATTCCAGGAAAAACGCTGGGCGTTATTCCGCCCGAGGCTGCGTGATGACGAAGAGCTCTACTTCGTGCCTTTTGCTTCCTGCCAGAGCGCTTCCATTTCGTCCAGATCAGCCTTTTCCAGCGAGCTGCCGGATTTCTCCAGGGCCTGCTCGACATAGTGGAAGCGCGAACGGAATTTCTCGTTGGTGCCGCTGAGCGCTGCTTCCGAATCGAGCTTCAGGTGACGGCCGAGATTCACGACGGCAAACAGCATATCGCCGAATTCATCCTTGATCTCCGCGGTTTGGCCTTTGGCCAGCGCCTCGCGCAATTCGCCGATCTCTTCCTCGATCTTGTCGAGGATGGGCGCTGCCTCGCTCCAGTCGAAACCGACGCGGGCGGCCTTCTCCTGAAGCTTCAATGCCCGCGTCAGTGCGGGCAGGGCGACCGGCACGCTGTCCAGAAACCCCTTGCCGTTGTCTTCCGGGTCGAGTCCGCGCGCGAGACGGGCGCTACGCTTCTCGGCCTTCTCTTGTGCCTTGATCTTCTCCCACATGCCCTTGGCCATGCCGGCACTGCGGGCCTGTTCGTCACCGAAAACATGCGGATGGCGGCGGATCATCTTCGTGGTGATGGCCTGGACCACATCTCCGAAAGCGAACTCGCCGGCCTCCTCAGCCATCCGCGCGTGGTAAACGACCTGCAACAGGAGATCGCCGAGTTCGTCGCGCAGATCGTCGAGATCGCCGCGCGCGATGGCGTCGGCCACCTCATAGGCCTCCTCGATCGTGTAAGGCGCGATGGTCGAGAAATCCTGTTCGATATCCCACGGACAGCCGGTCTTTGGCGCGCGGAGCGCCGCCATGATCTCGATCAGGCGCGAAATGTCTTTCGATGGCTTCATGCGGCGGATGCTATCGCGCGGTCCGCCGCGCGGCCAATGCTGTCGGCAGGCGAAGCGGGCTTGTCCACAGCTGCGCCGAACAAGTCCGGTCAGTCGAGCACGGAAACGATCGCCTTGGCGAGCTTGTCCATGCCGTCTTCCGGCAGGCCGGCGACATTGATACGGCTGTCGCCGACCATGTAGACGCCATATTCCGCACGCAGCCGTTCGACCTGCGCTTCCGTGAGCCCAAGCCGGGAAAACATGCCGCGATGGCTGGCGACGAAATCGAAGCGGTCGGAATTGGACTGCTGGCGCAGCGCCTCGGCGAATTGCACCCGAAGCCTGAGCATGCGCAGGCGCATCTCCTCGAGTTCGGCTTCCCAGTCCGCGCGCAAGACCGCGTCCTCGAGCACGATGCGCACCGCCGCCGCGCCGTGGTCCGGCGGCATCGAATACATGGCACGAGCGGCCGACAGCATCTGGCCCAGCGCCACGTCGGCCTGCGCGCTGTCCCTGGCCAGGATCATCGCCGCGCCGACACGGTCGCGGTAGACAGCGAAGTTCTTCGAGCAGCTGGACGCGACGACCATTTCCGGAACTTTTTCGGCCAGCAGCCGCAGTCCGGCGGCATCGGCCTCGAGGCCATCGCCAAAGCCCTGATAGGCAATGTCGACAAACGGCAGCAGGCCGCGCTCGACGACGAGATCTGTGACAGCGGCCCACTGCGCGATGTCCAGATTGGCGCCGGTCGGGTTGTGGCAGCAGCCATGCAGCAGCACCACGTCGCCGCCCTTCGCGGTGCGCAGTGCTGCCAGCATGTCGTCGAAGCGAACGGCGCCCGATGTCGCGTCGAAATAGGGATATTCACGGATTTGCAGCCCGGCGGCGCGCATCACTGGCATGTGGTTCGGCCAGGTGGGGTCGGACAACCAGACCGTCGCATCGGCACGGGTTCGCTTCAAAAGCTCGGCTACCAGCCGCAGCGCGCCGGATCCGCCCGGCGCCTGCGCAGCACGGATCCGCGTCATGTCTGCATCCGCACCGAAGGCCAGCCTGGCCATCACGGTATTGAACCCGGTGTCGCCGGCGAGGCCGAGATAAGTCTTGGTGTCCTGACCCTGCAGCAGCCGCTTCTCCGCCTCGCGCACGGCCCGCATGACCGGCGTCTTGCCGTCGCGATCCTTGTAGACGCCGACACCGAGGTCGACCTTGTCGGGTCGAGGATCGGCACGATAGAGGCCGATCAGGGCAAGGATCTTGTCGGCGGCAGCCGGCTGAAGGTTTTCAAACATCTGCATGGTTCCGTTGGCGCGGCGGAGTGATACGCAAATCGAACCCCTTGCACCAGCGGTTTTAACTCGCGCCAGCCTGAATCGCATAGCCTGGCATCGCTGCGAGCTACCTCGGCGGCTGCATATCTGCGGCGTTTCGCGAAAAAATCTGCGGGGCCGGGATTAAAACCCCCACATGTTCCGTAAACAGGGCATGAAACGGTCGATGCCACGCTTCGATATCGTCGGACAACTCGGTTCGCTCAGGCGTTACGCGCGCTCGCTGACGCGCGACGGTGCCGATGCCGAGGATCTCGTGCACGACGCTCTTGTGCGCGCCTATGAGCGGCGCGGCACCTTCCGCTCGGGCGGAAATTTGCGCGCCTGGCTGCTGTCCATCGTCCACAACACGTTCGTCGACCGCATGCGCTCGCGACGCTCGGAGGCAGCGCGCCTCGAACAGGCTGGATACCTTGCGGACGGCAGCGCGCCGGCGCCGCAGGAGCATTCGGTGCGCCTGGGCCAGGTGCGCGATGCTTTTTTCAGCCTGCCCGAAGAACAGCGCTCGGCCCTGCATCTCGTCGCCATAGAGGGCCTTTCCTACAGCCAGGCGGCCGATGCCAGCGGCGTGCCACTTGGAACGCTGATGTCGCGCATTGGCAGGGCGCGCGCCGCGCTTCGCGAGATGGAGGAGGGGGCTCCGACGAAGGCGAAAAATCACCTCAGGATTGTCGGAGGCCCGTCATGACAGCAGCTATCGATCCCGTGACGGACGCCGATCTCGACGCCTATGTCGACGATCAGCTCGACGTCTCGCGCCGTATCGAAGTCGAGGCCTTCCTCTCCGCCCGGCCGGAAGCGGCCGCGCGTGTGATGTCGGATCTCAGGATGCGGGACGAACTGCGCGTGGCGCTGGCCGGATCAGGCGGCATGGCGAGGCCGGTGACGACCGATGCCGCGCGGCGCCTGGAGAGGGGGCTTGCCCGGGGCCGCATCTTCGGCGTCTTGCAACGTGCCGCGGCGGTGGCCGCTTTCGTCGCCGCCGGCTGGCTGGCCAACGGCATTGTCGGGCCGATGTCGGTGACCAGGGTCGTCGCCTCGCCGCAGCCGCCCGCCTATGTCGACGAGGCGGTGCGCGCACACAGGACGACCCTTGTGCGCGAAAGCATGTCTTCGCAGGCCGAGGCGCCAAACTACAATGCCGGCGAAATCCGCGCGGCGACGGCCATCGTCATGCCGTCCTTGCCCAAGGACTGGAAGGTCCGCGACGTGCAGGTCTATCCATCGCGCTTCGGCCCCAGCGTCGAGATGGCGGTCGAGACCAAGGAGATGGGCCTGGTGTCGCTGTTCGCGATACGGCCGGGAACCTTCGACGTGGTCAAGCCGACCGTCGCGCCCTCGGGCGACATTTCCTCGGCCTACTTCCAGATCGGCGAGGTCGCTTATGCGGTGGTTGCGCAAAGCGAGGTCCGTGACCTCGACCGCGCCGCCGAGACGCTTGCGAGAACGCTTTACTGATCCGTTCACAAAGGAGAATGCAAATGAACACGCCCAATCTGGGATACCGCGTCGGCACCGGCGCACAAAGCGGCGCCCTCTACGACGAGGGCCTGCGCCAGCACATGCTGCGCGTCTACAACTATATGGGCCTCGGCCTCGTGGTCACCGGCCTCATCGCGTTCATGGTGTCGTCGACGCCCGCGCTCTACGTGCCAATCTTTTCCAGCCCGCTGAAATGGGTGGTGATGCTGGCGCCGCTCGCCTTCGTCCTGCTGTTCTCGTTCAAGATGCAGACGATGTCGGCGGCAAGCGCGCAGGCGATGTTCTGGGCCTTCTGTGCGGTCATGGGTCTGTCGCTGGCCTCGGTCTTCCTGGTTTTCACCGGAACCAGCATCGCACGCACCTTCTTCATCGCCGCCACCATGTTCGGCGCCACCAGCCTCTACGGCTACACGACCCGGCGTGACCTGACCCAGTTCTCGTCCTTTCTGATCATGGGCCTGATCGGCGTGGTGATTGCCAGCATCGTCAACATCTTTCTCGGCTCGACCGCTTTGCAGTTCGCCATCTCGGTGATCGGCATCGCCGTGTTCATCGGCCTGACTGCCTGGGACACGCAGTCGATCAAGGAACAGTATGCGGAGAACTTCGACGCGGAGTCGCGGCAGAAGCTGGCCGTTTTCGGCGCCTTCTCGCTCTACCTCAACTTCGTCAACATCTTCCAGCTGTTGCTGAACTTCACCGGCGAGCGGGAATAGTCCGAACTGTAGCAGGCAACACCTTGCATCTTGCCGTGGCCGGAGGGAAATCTCCGGCCACTCTTCATTTGAGACGGCGCCTTGCCCGCTTGTGCCATCGCACGTTCATCGTGACTGTGTGAAACGCAATGCAAACCGCCGCCTTGAGTTCACGCCTGGCCATTTGCTAGCCTGCCGGCCAAGCAAAGACAAACCGCGAGAACATATGGCACAGGACAGCCAGACACTTCATGGCGACGACATCTCGGCCGTTATAGTCGGGCAGGGGGCCGAACTGGTCTCGCTGCGGGATGCGGATGGGCTGGAGCTTGTGTGGCAGGCCGGACCAGCCTGGCGCCGTCATTCCCCGGTGTTGTTTCCGATCGTCGGCCGGCTGAAGGGCGACCAACTGCGCCATCGCGGCCAGACCTATCCGATGACGCAGCACGGCTTCGCCCGCGATAAGCCGTTCGCCTGGGCGGAGAGGGGTTCTCGGTCCTGCATGCTGGTGCTCACCGACGACGCGGAGACCCGAACGCACTACCCCTTTCGCCTTCCGTCTGGCGGTAACCTACACTCTCGACGGCCGGCAGCTTGGCGTCACGTTCGAGATCACCAACACCGGCGACGAGCCGCTACCGGCGTCGATCGGGGCGCACCCGGCATTCAACTGGCCGCTGCTGCCGGACCTGCCCAAGGAGGCCTACCGCCTGACCTTTGCAAAGCCCGAGCATGCGCCGATCCGCCGTCTCAAGGACGGGTTACTGCTGGCGGCAAGGCAGCCGACGCCCATCGAGGGCAACATTCTCGCTTTGTCGGATCGGCTGTTTGACGAGGATGCCTTGATCCTGGACCAGCCTTCCAGCACCGCTGTGCGTTACGGTGCCGATCGCGGTCTGGCGATCGAGATGCAGTGGAACGGATTTCGGGAATTGGGCGTCTGGTCAAAGCCGGGCGGCGCGCCATTCCTCTGCATCGAACCCTGGCACGGCCTCGCCAGCCCGGTGGATTTCGATGGCGAATTCGCCGACAAGCCAGGAGTGATGGTGATCGAGCCGGCCGGAAGGCGCGTGCTCGGCTATCGGATCGAACTTCAACCGCAGACGCATTAGCTGAAAGGCTGGCGTCGCGTTCATGGATGGTGGAGTTGTTCGTAAACATCCAGCTCGCTTGATTTGGAGGAATGCAGCATGGACCGATTCACCGGCGGTTGCCTGTGCGGCAACGTCCAAATTGTGGCGACTGGACGCCCATACCGGGTGGGCCTTTGTCACTGTCTTGACTGCCGCAAGCATCACGGGGCGCTTTTTCATGCTTCCGCGATTTTCCCTCAGGATGCGGTGACGATCGATGGCGAAACCCGTGACTACGCCGGGCGTTTTTTCTGTCCCCGCTGCGGCTCGACCGTTTTCGGCCGCACCGCCGACGAAATCGAAGTGAACCTGGGATCCCTGGATGCCCCTGACCAAATGACGCCAACGTACGAAAGCTGGATCGTTCGTCGCGAGTCCTGGTTGCCGCCGTTTCCGCTCACGAGACGATATGAGCGCGATCGTGACGCCACGGGCCGCTTCGAGGAGTAGACGGCACAAACGGCGGGAAGGCGGCGTGGTCAGGGGACCGGCGGCGCTTCAATCCGGAAGGCCGGCCTTGCGGAAGCCATCGACGAAATGGTCGAGCATCGCCGGATCGCGGAAGGGCTCCGTCCAGACCCAATGGCTGGTGGTGAAATGCGGATTGCCGACGAGGAACAGTTCGACTTCCGCGTGCGCCTCGTCGAGCCGGCCGAGCTGCGCGAGGCTGGCCGCCAGGAAGCGGCGTGAGCTGGTGCGGTAAGTCTCGTCCCGGCGCAGTGTCTTGACGGCGGCTTCGTAGTCGCGCGCCGCATATTGCGCCGCGCCGAGCGTCAGATAGTACCAGCTTGCCGGAAACGGGTTGAGCCGGAACGCCTTGCGGATCTGTTCGAGTCCTTCCTCGACCCGCCCGGCCAGCACGGAGATGTCAGACAAAGTCGCCCAGGCATCGGCCTCGTTGGGGTCGAGCTCGAACGTTCTGGCGAACTCGGCATCCGCCTCGGCGAAGTTGCGTTCATAGGCAAGCAGGTTGCCGAGCACCCATCGGCAGCCGGCGTCGTTGGGATCGATCGCCACCGCCTTGCGCGCCAGCTCCAGGGCAATGTGGCGGTTGGGTTCCACCGGTTCGCCCCAATGCACCCATCCCATCCAGTGGTTCATGGCAAGCCAGCGATAGGCTTCGGCATAGTCGGGATCGAGCGCGACCGCGCGCGTCAGCATCAGATGCGCCTCCCGCGCCGTCTGCGGCGAATCGTCGATTAGCTTGCGCGCCCGCACGCACAGATCGTAGGCCTCGAGATTCTTGGGTCGATTGCGCGGCGGCGGCGCGCGCAGCCGGCCAAGCAGCGCCTCCACGATCTTGGCCGTCACCTCGTCCTGAACGGCAAAGATATCGTCCAGCCGGCGATCGAAGCGTTCCGCCCACAGGTGGTCGCCGCTCGCCGCGTCGACCAGCTGGGCGTTGATGCGCACGCGCCCCGCGGCACGTCTTGCGCTGCCCTCCAGGAGGTAGCGCACGCCAAGCTCCCGGGCGATCTCGCGCACGTCCGCCGCCTTTCCCTTGTAGGCGAAGGTCGAATTGCGCGCGATGACGAACAAGCCCGAGGCCCTGGACAGGTCGGTGATCAGGTCTTCGGTCAATCCGTCGGCGAAAGGCTCTTGTTCGGGGTCGTTGCTGAGATTGACGAAGGGGAGCACGGCTATCGACGGTTTGTCGGGCAGCGGCAAAGCTTTTCGGTTCGCGCCATCGAGGGGTTCGACGATCCCCCTGAAGCGGTAGCCGACGCGCGGAACAGTGGTGATCCATTCACCGCCGTCGGCGGACGGACCAAGCAGCTTGCGCAGCTGCGCGATCTGGACGGTGAGATTGCCTTCCTCGACGGCCGTACCCGGCCACGCCGCATCCATCAGCTTGGCCTTGTCGAGGATTTCGCCAGGCCGCCCGACGAGCGCCGCCAACAGCTTCAGCCCGCGGTAGCCGACGGCAACAGGATCATCGTTCCGAAGCAGCGTTCCCGCATCCGGATCAAGCACGAACGGACCGAAGGCAAAGCGCGATCCCTGCATAAGGCGCATCTATAGCCCGTTTGGAAATTTTGAGAACTATTTGGGAGAGCTTAATTACGGCACTGTTCGCATCCGGCACAATTCAACCTCTTTCAGGTCGAGGTCCCAAGTCGAGGACCCACCCTCAAACCATAGGAGGTTGCCATGAACGATACCCTTGCATCGACGCGGTGTCCGACGGTGCGGCCGAGAATGCCTGTAGTGCTGGCGGAAGCGTCGCGTCGGCACTTGGCGACCCTGCGAAGCATTGTCGCGGCCTGGCACGATCGGACCTGGCGCGAGCGGATACGCTTTCGCTGGGAGCTTGAGCGAATGTCGAAGGACAATCCCCATCTGATCGATGACATCGGATTGACGAGACAACAGGTCGAGGCGGAGCTGGCAAAGCCTTTTTGGGAACGGTAGGCCGAATGCTGCAACCAGAGCGAGCGGAGCTCATTGAAAGTTCTGGGGTAGGGAGGTTGCCTCGAGAAGCCGGGGGCAAACCAGCAGCGCGTCGCCAGATCCAAAGCACGAACTCGCCGAGGTCATCGACCAGGTGGATTCTTACGGCTGCATCATGGCCGGCGAAATGATCTGGTTGAGCGCAAGGACAGGAGTTCCAGACCGCGGCCTCGGCCCAGCTGGCGCCCCTCGTCAACAAAATGGTTGTGGCCCAATGTTTTCTGCGCCGCTACCGATGACTTTATCGCATTGCGAGGCTATTCGGACTTATTGCTATATGCTTGGCGTCTAAATATTCATATCCTAATAAGGCTTCGCCTTGCTCACCCACATTCTTGATTTGTTCCGGGCCACCAAACACAGGCACCGGGAAATGCTCGCTCCCTTCCCGATAAACCCACCTCCGTCCGGCAACCCGGACAAGGCCGGTGAAATCGTGGCGTTCTTTACGATCAACTCCTTCTATGAGACAGAAGCCGCTCGCATGACCGCGTCAGCGTGGCGTCTTGGCCTTTCTGTCCAAGCCCGGCCATTCGCCGACGCTGGATCCTGGGTGCGCAACGCGAGCCTGAAGCCGACATTCCTTGTCAATATGCGTAGGAGGCTTCAGGGACCGCTGCTGTATGTGGACGTCGACACGGTCTTCCATCATGATCCCTGGCCGGAGCTCGCCGGTTTTGATTGCGACATCGCGGTCTATCGCGAAAGTGGCCGGCTGATGGCTGGAACCATCCTCATCAACGATACGCCGGCTGCTCGCGAGATCCTCGCCTTGTGGAAGAAGCGCAGCGATGAAAACCCGGAAGTCTGGGATCAGGTCGTGCTGCAGGAAATCCTCGACGAAGATCAGGCCTCGGCAAGCCCGCGCTATCGCGAAGGCCAGCTCCCGGCGCCGTTCTGCTGGGTGTTCGACCGCCTTGAGAATGGGAAGCCCGATAAGGTGTATATCGAGCAGCTCCAGGCGAGCCGGGAAATCTATGAGCGGCACGCTCGCGGCAAAGCACGCAGAGGTCTCAACCGTCGGCAGGACCGAGTCCGGACCATTGAGCGCATTCTTGACGAACACAGAGAGCGGCTACGCAGGTAGCCGACGACAGCCATTGCTGCAGCTTCGATGCCCTCGCGGGCGGCGACGAAGCGGCTGCCATGTGGCCCGTGATCTGCAAAGCGTTCATTCCAATTCACCAGTTTAGCAGAACGGGCACCAAAAACCGTGTCAGGAGAGTTGAGGTGGGGAGATTGGCTGCGCACAAGCAGGAGCGACATTCCTACCTTGCCGAAAGTCGCATAAGATAGATTATGGAACTAAGCTTCCAGCTCGGGTCTCAGGATCGGCCGTCGGTTGCCGGTCGAATGCGATCTTACGTCCGCCGGTTCCGGTGTGGAGACAGGGTTCACAGACTGAACCCCGTTCAACAGAGCAGCCCGCCTTGGACGGGCTGCGTTGGCATCTTAGGCAGGTCTAGGCAGGTCTACTCGGCGGCGCCGATCGCCTTGAGCCCGGCGGCGGCGCATTTGGCGTCGATATCGCCCGAAGGAGCACCGCCGACGCCAATGCCGGCCACCAAGGCATCGCCGAACTTGACCGGCAAGCCGCCAGCCTGGATCACCATGCGACGATCCATGTCACGCATGCCGTCATTTGCCGGCTTGGAGGCTATGAATTCGGCGAGCCCCGCAGTGTCGCGACCCAAAGCTGCCGCGGTGAAGGCCTTGCCTTCGGCGCTGGATGCGGTGTGTGCGCCGGAATTGTCGGCCTTGAGCAGCACTTGCGTCGCGCCGCTCCGCGCCACGATGGCGACGCTGACATTGCTGCCTTCGGCAGCGCAGGCCTCCAGCGCGGCTTGTGCTGCCTTGGTTGCCCGTTCAAGCGGCAAGTAAGGGGCGGTTGGCAATTCCTGCGCTGTGGCAGCGATAGGAGCAAGAAGCGTCACTGTAAGTACGAGTTTGCGAATCATCGGGCCTCTCCTTTCCAACTAACGGGCAAAGGTTAGCGCCTCTTGCTCTCAATGTATATCTTAGGAAGCCATCACATAGACTGCCTGTCAGGCCTGCAATCCAGATCGACGAGCATCCGCCGGCCTGACAATGCAATCCTCTTTTGGCATTTTGCAATCTTGAAGCGACAGCGAACTGGCGGCGGCCGTGTGGCGATCCCAAGTGCAAGATCTCGACATCGGACCTGTAATCGCGGCTCATGGCCAGGCGATCAATGCCACCGGCTATGAAGAGAATATTCTATCTGACTGATCTATAAGGAATTTCAAGCGCCATGCCATCAAATGCCGGCTCGACATTTGCCGGAGTCTCAGCCATCACGGTAGCGTAGTCCAGCGGCCCATGCATATGGGTCAGCACAGCCTGTTTCGGGGCCAGCCGCTCGATCCACTCAAGCGCCTGGCCAAGCGACAGATGGCTCGGGTGCGTCCTGTACTGCAGCGCGTCGATGATCAGGACATCGAGATTACGCAGCCGTTCGGCGGTGGCAGCCGGAAAATCGCTGATGTCGGGGCAATAGGCTAGTCCGCCGATGCGGAAGCCGAGCGATATGATGTCGCCATGGACCTGCGGCAGCGGCTCGAGGGTGAGGGCACCGCCCTCGCCTTCGATCACGACGGGCTTTGCGTGATCGATGATATGGGCGTCGACGATCGGCGGATAGGAACTGCCTGGCGGCGTCTCGAAACAGTAGCCGAAGGCCTGGCGCAGCCGCAGCATCGTTGGCTGGTCGGCATGGATATCGATCCGCTGCCGCTGGTCGAGCACGAAGCCGCGCAGGTCGTCGATGCCGTGGATGTGGTCGGCATGTGGATGGGTGTAGACGACGGCATCGATGCGCTTGACCGAGGCCATCAGCATCTGCTGGCGGAAATCCGGTCCTGTGTCGATGACGACGGTGGTGCGGGCGCCGCTCTCGGCAATCCGCTCCACAAGGGCTGCCGTGCGCATGCGCCGATTTTTCGGATTTTGCGGATCGCAATTGCCCCAGTCGCCGGTGATGCGCGGCGTGCCCGGTGACGAGCCGCAGCCGAGAATGGTGAGGCGCAGCCGGTCTGTCATCGTTCAGGCGCTTTGCTCGGCGGGGCGCGGCATCTTGCCGAACAGCCGGAAGAAATTATCGGTCGTCAAAGCTGCGATTTCACCTTCGCTGACGCCGATCGTCTCGGCCAGAACCCTGGCCGTGTGCGCGACATAGGCGGGTTCATTGCGCTTGCCGCGAAATGGGATCGGCGCGAGATATGGCGCATCGGTCTCCACCAGCAGCCGGTCGTGCGGCAGGTCGGCGGCTATGGCGCGTATTTCGGCCGAATTCTTGAAGGTCAGGATGCCGGAAAACGAAACATAGCCGCCCAGCGAGACGCCGACCTCGGCCAGCCTGCGTCCCGACGAAAAACAGTGCAGGACGAATGGGAAGGCGCCCTTCCCCGTTTCTTCCTCAAGAATATGAGCCATGTCGTCGTCGGCGTCGCGCGAATGGATGACCAGCGGCAGGCCCGTCTCGCGAGCAGCGGCGATGTGGTTGCGCAAACCCTGCGCCTGCGCATCGCGGGGCGCCTTGTCATAGAAATAGTCGAGCCCGGCCTCGCCGATCGCCACCGCCTTTGGATGAGCGGACAGGCGCACGAGATCCGCCGTCGTCACGTCAAGCTCTTCGGCGGCATTGTGCGGATGGGTTCCGACGGAGCAGTACACTTCGTCGAAAGCATCTGCGATTTCAAGTATTTGCTGAAATCGCTTCACGCGCGTCGAAATGGTTACCATGCGGCCGATCCCGGCGGCCAGGGCACGGGCGACGACGGCCGCCCGTTCCTCGGCGAAGTCCGGAAAATCCAGATGGCAGTGGCTGTCGACGAGCATCAGCCGTTCGCTTCCGGCTGATCGACATAACGCGGAAACACGCCTTCTGGTACTGGCAACGCTCTGCCCGGCACAAGCGCATGATCGGCGTGGAGATGCACGAAATTGCGCTCGTCTGCCGGCACCGCCAGCAGGTCAAGCAGCTTCGCGGCCGATCCTGGAATAAAGGGTTGGCACAGAATCGCCACGCGCCGGACCACCTCGGCCGTTGTCCACAGCACCGTTTGCATGCGCTCGGGGTTGGTCTTCTTCAGTGCCCAGGGTTCTTGTCCGGCGAAATACCGGTCGGCTTCGGCCACCGCGCCGAAGATCGACGCCAGCGCCAGATGGATGCCCTGCTCGGCCATTGCCTTGCGCGCGGCGGCAAGAGCGGCCGCCGCCTGATCGAGGATTGCCTTGTCGGCATCCGTCAGCTCGCCGCGCGTCGGCACCACGCCGCCGCAGTTCTTGGCGATCATCGACAGCGAGCGCTGCGCCAGATTGCCGATGCCGTTGGCGAGGTCGGCATTGGTGCGGTTGACGATCGCTTCGTGGCTGTAGCTGCCGTCCTGGCCGAACGGCACCTCGCGCAGGAAGAAATAGCGCACCTGGTCGAGCCCGTAGTGCTCTACCATGGTGAAGGGGTCGATGACGTTGCCGACCGATTTCGACATCTTCTCGCCGCGGTTGAACAGGAAGCCGTGGCCAAAGACGCGCTTCGGCAGCGGAATGCCTGCCGACATCAGGAAGGCCGGCCAGTAGACGGCGTGAAAACGCACGATGTCCTTGCCGATGATGTGCGCATCGGCCGGCCAGAATTTCCAATCATCTGCTTTTTCATCGGGATAGCCGACGCCGGTAATGTAGTTTGTCAGCGCGTCGACCCAGACATACATCACGTGCTTTTCGTCGCCGGGCACCGGCACGCCCCAGTCGAACGTCGTGCGCGAGATCGACAGGTCTTTCAGTCCCGATCTGACGAAGCTCATCACTTCGTTGCGCCGCTCGGCCGGGCCGATGAAATCCGGCTGGCCCTCATAGAGCGCCAGCAGTTTGTCCTGATAGGCCGAAAGCCGGAAGAAATAGCTTTCCTCCTCGACCCATTCGACCGGCGTTCCTTGCGGGCCATAGCGGATATTGTCGGGACGAACCTCGGTTTCCTCCTCGCCGTAATAAGCTTCGTCACGCACCGAGTACCAGCCGGCATAGCCGCCCTTGTAGATGTCTCCATTGGCAGCCATCGCCTTCCAGATCGCCTGAGAGGCCGCGTAGTGCCGCTCTTCGGTGGTGCGGATGAAATCGTCGTTGGAGGCGTTGAGCGCGGTCGCCATGCGCTTGAACTCAGCCGAATTGCGGTCGGCCAGTTCGCGCGCCGAAATGTCTTCCTTCTTCGCCGTCTGCAGCATCTTGATGCCGTGTTCGTCGGTGCCGGTGAGAAAGAAGACCTGCTTGCCGTCGAGCCGTTGAAAGCGGGCCAGCGCATCGGTGGCGATCAATTCGTAGGCATGGCCGATATGCGGCTTGCCATTGGGGTAAGAGATCGCGGTCGTGACGTAGTATGTATCGCGTGACATGAATGAACCGTCATGAATGTCTGAATGGAAGGCGTGGCGGTGGATATCGCATCGGGGCGGCGATTGCCATCCCGAGGGAACCATCACATTCGCATTGCAGACTTCAGGCGGTCGATCATGGTCAAGGCGTGCTGCTTCTTGTCGAGATTGTAGGTATCGGTCTCAGATATAGCGTCCAGCGCCTCATGCCAAGTGTCCGAAAGCGTTTTGGCTCGTGCGAGATCGCCGGCCAGCGCCGCCCGGCTCGCCGCATCGGACAACAGGTCGAGCGCCCGGCGGTTGAAGATATCGAACTGGATCGCCTGGTCGCGCCCGGCCACCACCTCGGCAAGGCGATAGGCGCCGGCGATGTTGCTCTTGCCGGCGGTCACCAGGGCGTCCAGTGTTTCGGCGATCTCCAGCCCGCCATACTGCGTCAGGAGGATCGCATTGCGGGCGCTGCCGCCTGCCCGCGTGGCCAGCGCTGCCAGCGCGGCCGGATCGCCGGGCGGCGGCGGCTCGGCGGTTTCCAGCACCGCCATCAGCTCGTCGGTATCGAGCGGCGACAGCCGCACCAATTGGCAGCGCGAGCGGATCGTCGGCAGCAGGCTGCCCGGCGCATGGACGATGAGGATGAACAGCGTTCGCGCCGGCGGCTCCTCAAGATTCTTCAGCAAGGCATTGGCTGCATTGGTGTTCATGTCGTCGGCCGGGTCGACGATCACCACCCGGTAGCTGCCGTCATGCGAAGTCAGCGACAGGAAGCGATTGACCTTGCGGATCTCGTCGACGGTGACCACCGTCTTGAAGCTCTTGGTCTTGTCGTTCAGCGGCCGCGTCAGGTGCAGCACGCCGGGATGCGCGCCAGTGGCGATCTGGCGAAATAGCGAGGACGCCGGATCGGGAACGGCGAGCGTCTCCGGCGCCTGCTCGAAGGCCGGATGCTTCAGGAGATGATGCGCCAGATGGAACGCGAGCGTCGCCTTGCCGATGCCGAGCGGTCCGGTGAAGATCAGCGCGTGCGGCAGCTTTCCAGCGCGATAGGCGGCGGCGAGCATGGCGGCGGCCTGCCCGTGCCCGACCAGGCGTGGCGTTTCGGACGGTTCAGGGACGCCGTCCAGCGTGTCATGCTGTTCCGGCGCGATGCGTTCGAAGATCATGCGGGTGCGGTCTGTCTGTTGCGCATGGGCGCCCTCGCCTCCAGCGCCGCGAACACCGTGGCGGTGACGACATTTTCTACCGCATCGGGAGCGGCGGATGCGTCGATCACAACGCAGCGCTCCGGCTCGGCCGCGGCGATCGCCAGGAACGCCTCGCGGCGCGCCTGGTGGATGGCAAGCGTTTCCTTTTCGAAGCGATCGGGGCCGGCGCCGGCGCCGCGACGCACTGTTGCGCGTCTCAGGCCTTCCGTGGGATCGATGTCGAAGATCAGCGTCATGTCGGGCATCATGCCGTTGATGGCGACCTGCTCCAGCGTCTCCATGAACACCGGGTCGAGGCCGCCGGTGACGCCCTGGTAGACGCGCGAGGAATCCAGGAAGCGGTCGCATAGGACAATGGAGCCGCGCTCGACCGCCGGGCGGATGACCTGCTCGACATGGTCGGAGCGCGCCGCCGCGAAAAGCAGCGCTTCCATCTTCGGCCCGAACGGCTCGGCGGCGCCCGAGAGCAGCACATGCCGGACCGCTTCCGCGCCCGGCGAGCCGCCCGGTTCCCGGGTGACGAGGACGTCGTACTTCTTGGCGCGCATCTTTCCCGCCAGCCGCTCGATCTGCGTCGACTTGCCTGCTCCTTCGCCGCCTTCGAAGGTGATGAAAAATCCGCGTGCCAATCGAAAGGCCTTTGTCCCTTATTTGAATGGATTCTAGCGCTCTAGATAGTCCGCGTTCGGGGAAACGTCCATGCCGCCGGCGTTATCGCATGCCGCTCAAAAGCGATCTCGGCTGGAGAGAACGACATGCAAAAACAAAGACGCTAAAGCGCATTGCGTGAATCCGGTTCAGCGCGACGCGCTTTAGCGGAGCCAGCCGACGGCCAGTTCCTTGACAGCGTCGAGGGCGCGTTGCGGCAGCGTGCCGATGCCGATCGATTCGGCGGCGAAAAGCGGCGTCTCCTGGCTCAGTGTGTCGCCGATCCAGACCCGCAGCACGCCTACCGGCTGCCCCTCCTCCACAGGTGCGGCAACCGGTCCGTCATAGACGATGCTCGCCGTCAGTTTGTCGCGGTTGGCTACCGGCAGGAAGATGGCGATCGGCCCTTTCGCCTTCAGCGTCACGCCGGCCTTAATGCCGCCGAAAACCTGAGCTTGGCCCACCACCTCGTCCTTGGCGAAGATTTGCGTCTTCTCGAAGGAACGGGCACCCCATTCGAGCAGCTTGCGCGCCTCCTCGGCGCGTTCCTTGTCGCTGGCGAGCCCGCTCATCGCCGCGATCACCCGCGCGCCATTGTGGCTGACCGAGCCGACTATGCCGAAACCGGACACCTCACTGCTGCCGACCGCCAGGCCGTCGGCGCCGATGTCCATCGCCAGCAGCGGGTTGCGATTCCTCTGTGAAATCTTGTTCCAGGTAAAGTCCTTCAGGCCGTAGTAGCGATAAAGATCCGGATAGTCGCGCCACAGATGCAAAGCCAGCATTGCCAGTTCGCGCACGCTCGTCTGCTGGCCGTCCGCCGGCAGCCCGGTCGAATTGACGAAAGTCGATTTGGCCAGGCCGATCTGGCGGGCGCGTTCGGTCATCTGCGCGGCGAAATTGTCCTCGGACCCGGCCAAGCCTTCGGCCAGCACGATGCAGCCGTCATTGGCCGCCTGCACCGTCACGCCCTGGATCAGGTCCTCGACCCGGACCGCCGATTTGAGCTTGGCAAACATTGTCGACGTTCCCGAAGGGGCGCCGCCCTTGCGCCAGGCGTTTTCACTCACCACGAACGTGTCGTCGAGGGTCAGGCGTCCAGACTTGACGGCGTTGAACACCACTTCCATCGTCATCAGCTTGGCCATCGAGGCCGGCTGTATCGGCTTGTCGGCGTCCTTGGAAAACAACACCGTTCCAGTCTCGGCGTCGATCATGAAGGCCTGGGTTGCCTTGGTCTCGAAAAGCTGCGCACTGGCGGGCGCGACACAAAACAGCAGCAGGGCCAATCCCAGAAATCCGGCCAAAGGCGGAAAGACGCGCAACTGCATGAAATCTCGACCCGTTTGCCGGTTCTGGCGCGGTTAGGCTATCAGGGTTTTTTCCGCAGGATCAACCGTGCCGGAAAAATAGATCAGTTGCGCACGGCCAGGGCGTCCGGCGCACCATGCGACCAGGCCGCCTGCAGCAGATCGTCGACGCCGCCATGGCCGTCCGGATAGAGGTTCACCGCATACCAGTCCTTGCCGTCGAATTCGGACCGCTGGATCTCGATCCTGCCGAAGGGCTCGAGCGCGGCCGCCACGCGTTTTGCCTCGGTGGCGTCATCGAAGGTGCCGGCCGCGACATAGGCCGGCGATGGCGCCTGGGGATTGGCGCTCTTCCATGAGCGCAGGATGTCGGCGGGCGACATGCCGTCGTCGCCAAGTGCGGCAAAGACATCGGCGCTCCGCACGCGCTCGTCGGCATAGGAGAGCGAGGCCACCGAAAACGGCGATTGCGGCGGCAGGCCGATATCCGGACGCTCCGGCACGATCGGACCGAAGTCGGGCAGCGCCAGGTCACCCAAGGCCGGCGATTGTGCCGGCACCTGCCCTTGCGGAATCATATCGGAATTCGTCAGCTGACCCGGAAACGGCACGGCGGCAGCGCCCACCGGCAGGCTGGGCGACGGTCCGTTCATGGCCACCATGACGCCGGTCGGCAGGCCGTCCGACGGATCCGGTATCCTGTTGCCTGGATGGTAGGAGGCCATCAGATACTGGTCGTCATTGCCGTCGAGCGGCGCGCGGCCAACATATTCCACCTTCACCTCGGCCGTGCCGACATTGGCATAGTCGAGCATCTGGGCGGCGCGTTCCGAGACATCGATGATGCGGCCCTGGTGGTAGGGACCGCGATCATTGACGCGCACGATGACCGAACTGCCGGTCTTGAGATTGGTGACGCGGGCGTAGCTCGGCAGAGGCATGGTCGGGTGCGCCGCCGTCAGATGGCTCATGTCGTAGACTTCGCCGTTGGCGGTCAGCCGTCCATGAAAGGCATCGCCGTACCACGACGCCAGGCCGACCTTGGCATAGTGCTTGTCTTCCTTCGGATAGTACCACTTGCCGCGAACCTGGTAGGGTTTTCCGAGCTGGTCGCGGCCGCCGCCACGCCGCATGAAGGCGACGCGAGGGCTGGCCTTCACGCCATATTCGGTTTCGGCGAAATATTCCTTGGAACGGGTCTTCTTGTGGACCATCCCTTTTGGTTCAGGCTGCGACGCGCAGGCGGCAAGCAAGGCTGCCGACATGGTGAATAGCGCGAAAGCGCAAGCACGGCGTAGACGCGGGCGCGCCGTAGTTTGCATTTCCTGATGTCCCCTACAGTCTCGACCAAAAACGCCGCGGCTTGAACGTCGCAGGAGCCAAAGCTTACCTGACTAAGACCAACGACGCCTCGAACCCCTGTCCTTTGTGCGCAGGAATTGTTTATCACGCTATTAATAATCGATTGTGGCCGGAACCGGGCAAGATTGTGACGCCACCCTGCCCGGCGTCGGCTGCCGGGAAACATGCGGTCCGCGCATGCCGGTTGACAGATCTTTGCCGGGCACACTAGAGCATCAGCGAGATGGCTCTCTTCATTCGCCGCCAGGCTCGAATATCTGATCGAGTGACGTTGGGCGAAGAGATGTCGCTGGAGGGATGGCCGAGCGGTTTAAGGCACCGGTCTTGAAAACCGGCGTGGGCGCAAGTTCACCGTGGGTTCGAATCCCACTCCCTCCGCCAGATTATTGCCGTAAGGTGTTGATATGGCTTCGCTAATCGCAGGTTGCGTTACCGATCCCCACTTTCATCCCACTGGTTGACTATGGAGTGCGACATGGCTCCCCCGAAAAAACGTCTGCTGGAAGAGGAAGCGCTGGCGGTGTTCCTGCGAGAGTTGGCGACCGCTGATGCCATCGCGTCGAGCCTTATCCGAGATATTGAACCGCCATCCGAGGAAGACCGCGCATTCGGAGCCGAGCCGCTGTCAAAATCGGCGGGCTCCTCAGCCCGGGCAAGGGCCTGTTCCTTGACTTTGACGCTCGCCCATCGCTTGAAGCGCTTGCAGGCCGCTGGGGCGACCGGATCACCTACGTCGCCGGAAAGGCCAGGGATCAGCTTGGCTTGAGCGCCGTGCTCGTGCGCCCCGACGGCTTCGTGGCCTGGGCTGGCGAGGATCACCCCAGCCCGGAGGAAGCCGCTCAAGCCGCGTCACGATGGTTCGGCGAACCCCGGAAAGGTATGCAGGCCTGCTCCCGAGGCTTTTCGTGCCGAATCGGCTAAGCCTTGGGCCTATGAACGAAACCTCCCTCTACGCGCCGGTGAAGCGGTTTCTCGAAAGCCTGGACTTTGCCGTGAAGGGCGAGATCGGCGGCTGCGACATCGTCGCGCTGCGTGAGGGGGAGCCGCCTATCGTCGTCATTTGCGAGTTGAAGCTGGCGTTCAATCTCGAACTGGTGCTGCAAGGCGTCGACCGCGCGACCGCCTGCGACGAGGTGTGGCTGGCCGCGCGCATGTCGGCCAGGGGCAAGGGACGCGAGAGCGACGCCCGGTTCCGCAATCTTTGCCGCCGGCTTGGCTTCGGCCTGCTCGGCGTGACGGCGAGCGACCGGGTCGAGGTGCTCCTGAGCCCGGTCACCGTCGCGCCGCGCAAGAACCCACGGCGCCGCTCGCGGCTGGTCGACGAGCACCGCCGGCGCCGCGGCGATCCTGTCGCGGGCGGGGGATCGCGCAATCCCATCATGACAGCGTACCGCCAAAGCGCCCTCGCCTGCGCCGCGGCATTGGCCGACGGGCCCAAGCGCCCGCGCGATCTCAAGGCGCTGACGCCGCTTGCGCCGAAAATCCTGCTGCACAATGTCTATGGCTGGTTCGCGCGCGTCGACCGCGGCGTATACGATCTGACCGACGCCGGCCGTGCCTCGCTGATGCGTTGGCCGCAGCCATCGCACGATGAATCCCGACACGGGATTTTGAACGCGCCGAGTGCCTGAGCGCGGGACAACGCCCGGCCCTTTGGTTGATTTTTCAGACAAAATATGCTGCTTGTCCCGCCCATGAAGACACTCTGCACGACGGTCATGGCGTTCTTGACCCTGGCTTTTCCGGCCAACGCCATGGACAGCGCCTTGCGCGCAGGCCTCCTGAAACTCGACCCGCAAACCCGCCTCGAACAGCGCTGTGATGCTGAAGTCCTCGACCGGATCACCCATGACGACCGCAAGTACAAGGCGGATCGGGTGGTCGCTTACGCCTTTGCCACGCCGGTCATGAGCGACGACGCCATTAAGAGCCCAGGAGCCGCCTTCCGCAGCAAGGGGCAATGGTACCGGCTGAAATTCAAGTGCGAGACGGCGCCGGACCATATGGAGGTTTTACAGCTCCGCTACCGCATCGGCGACGAGATTCCAGAGACCGACTGGGCAAAATACAATCTCTACGATTAGGCGCTACGACTAGGTTTTCATTGCCGTTTCGGCTCGCCTGCCCGTGATTGTCGAATCCCCTCAATGGCGCCGCTGCAACGAAAGCGGTTTTGCGGCGTTGCCCGAAGCGATGTCTTGACGGCAAGGAACCATGCCTTTAGGGCGGGCTGGGCGATCGACAACGAACACTCGGCGAACAGGCAAGGGCTTCCAGGTCGATGGAAATATTTACTGCCGCAGGCTTATCGGCTCTTTTTCAGGTTATCGCGATCGATCTTGCGCTGGCTGGGGACAACGCCATCGTCATCGGCCTTGCGGCGGCCGGCTTGCCGGCCAGTCAGCGCAAACGGGCCATTCTGGTCGGCATCATCGCGGCCACCGTCCTTCGCATTTTCTTCGCCCTGATCACGCAATGGCTGCTGACAATTGGCCCCATGCTCCTCATCGCCGGCGGCCTGCTGCTGCTTTGGGTGTGCTGGAAGATGTGGCGGGAGCTGGGTGTCAGCCACGAGCAGGAGCGCGACGCGACCGAAGCGCTGTCGAATGGCGATTTCGACAAGGATGGGACCATCGCCGGCAAGTCGCCGCGCAAGACCTTCTCGCAGGCCGCGTGGCAGATCGTCATTGCCGACGTCTCGATGTCGCTCGACAATGTCCTGGCCGTCGCGGGTGCGGCCATGAACCATCCGACGGTGCTGATCATCGGCCTCGCTCTGTCGATTGCGCTGATGGGCTTCGCCGCGTCCTTCGTCGCGCGCCTGCTGCACAAATACCGCTGGATCGCCTATATCGGCCTACTGATCATCCTTTACGTCGCCGTGAAGATGCTTCTCGACGGCGCCGTGCAGCAGTTTCCCGACCAATTCGCTTTCCTGGCGCCATGGTTCGGGTCGAGCGGCCACTGATCTGGAACCCTCGCGCCCGCCGATGTTGGTCAGTTTGAAATTGCAGCGTAGTGGTTCATTCTAATTGAGATTGAACCGGTGCCCATCGGCGCGAAGAAGCATGTCCACCTATATCGCTGGTAGGGATCAAACTTCATATGGGGAATGATCGTTCGATAAAACGTCATTAGACGCTCGCAGATGTGGTATCGATCATCGGGCGCAGCCTGGACACGTTCTCTCGGGATAAACCACTCTGCTTCTTGTGGCTCATTCAAGTAGGTAGGGTGCAGCCTGACAAAATAGCCGTCTTTGGTCATCCTGACATCGTTGGAATCGATGGGGCGGCAATCCTTGTTTCCGCAGCAGTCATAGTGAAGAACGGGATCGGTCTTGCCCGTATACCAACCGTGTGCGTCCGCATCGCCGGGCAGCACAAGCCATGCCAATGCAATGTGTCCTAGCAACTGTCTCATGGGACTAGCCCCTCACCATTCTGCCTATAGCATATTAGTGAATCCTAATCATAGCACTGAAAGTCGCGTTGACTGGCTGCCATTACCCGACAATTCGCTTTTGTAAGAGCCACGAACCAACGGCTTTCGGCTTCTTCGCTTCGATCTGCACAACGAGATCGCCGATGTCGCAGAGCTTGCCTGTTTGCCTGATTGGGCAAGCCGTGCTATTGCGCCGCCCGAATTGAGCTCCTGCCAGAGCCGTGCAAACCGTTATATGTCGAGACTTCGAGCCGGATCAGCGTTTCCGGTTCATGTCCATTGGAACCTTGCCCATGTCCGCCCCGCGTGTCAGCTTCGTCAGTCTCGGATGCCCCAAAGCCCTAGTGGATTCCGAACGCATCATCACGCGCCTGCGCGCCGAGGGCTATGAGATCGCGCGCAAGCATGACGGTGCCGATCTCGTCGTGGTCAACACTTGCGGCTTCCTCGATTCCGCCCGCGATGAATCGCTCAATGCCATCGGCTCCGCGCTTTCGGAGAACGGTAGGGTCATCGTCACCGGCTGCCTGGGCGCCGAGCCCGACGTCATTCGCGAGAAGCATCCCAACGTTCTCGCCATCACCGGTCCGCAGGCCTATGAGAGCGTCATGGCGGCCGTGCACGAGGCTGCGCCGCCGAGCCATGATCCCTATATCGATCTGCTGCCGCCTCAAGGCGTCAAGCTCACGCCGCGCCACTATGCCTATCTCAAGATTTCGGAAGGCTGCAACAATCGCTGCACCTTCTGCATCATCCCGGCGCTGCGCGGCGACCTTGTCTCGCGGCCAGCGGCCGATGTGCTGCGTGAAGCCGAGAAACTGGCCAAGGCCGGCGTCAAGGAACTCCTCGTCATCTCGCAGGACACCAGCGCCTACGGCATCGACATCAAATACCAGGCCAGCATGTTCGGTGATCGTGAAGTGCGGGCGAAATTCCTCGATCTGTCCGAGGAACTGGGCAAGCTCGGCATCTGGGTGCGCATGCACTATGTCTACCCCTACCCGCACGTGGCCGACGTCATCCCGCTGATGGCCGAGGGAAAAATCCTTCCCTACCTCGACATCCCCTTCCAGCATGCGTCGCCGCAGGTGTTGAAGAACATGCGCCGACCGGCACATGGCGAAAAGACGCTCGAGCGCATTCGCGGCTGGCGCGATGTGTGTCCCGACCTCGCCATCCGCTCGACCTTCATCGTCGGATTTCCCGGCGAGACCGACGAGGATTTCGAGATGCTGCTCGACTGGCTGGATGAAGCGAAGATCGATCGCGCCGGATGCTTCAAATATGAACCTGTACGGGGCGCGCGCTCCAACGAACTCGGCCTTGAGCAGGTGCCGCAGGAAATCAAGGAGGCGCGCTGGCATCGCTTCATGCAGCGCCAGCAGAAGATCTCGGCGACGCAATTGGCCAAGAAGGTCGGCAAGCGCCTGCCGGTGCTGATCGACGAAGCGCATGGCACGTCGGCCAAGGGCCGCACCAAATACGATGCGCCTGAGATCGATGGCTCCGTCCACATCCAGTCGCGCCGCCCGCTGCGCGCCGGCGACATCGTCACCGTCAAGGTCGATCGCGCCGACGCCTATGATCTCTACGGTTCGGCCGTCTGAGGACCACGATTTACCACATTTCGCGATAGTTCCGGCCATTTACCCTGTTTGGCCGCCGCCTGCCTTATGGTTTCCGGACCGTAAACGCAGGGACTCAGGATGGACCCCAGACCTGTCCGCCAGGATTATATCGCGACGCTCGACCTGTTGAGGCTGGCGGCGGCGCTGGCCGTTGTGCTGTTTCACTATTTCTTCCGCGGCGCGGCTGCCGACGGCTTTCTCACGACGGGCTATCCTCATGCCGCTCCACTCGCTCTGTACGGCTATCTCGGCGTCAATCTTTTCTTTCTGATCAGCGGTTTCGTCATCGCATGGTCGGCGGAAGGCGGCGGCTGGGAAGAATTCGCCGTCGCGCGTTTCGCGCGTCTATATCCGGGCTTTCTGCTCTGCATGACGATAAGCTTCGCGGTTATCGCCTTTTCCGGCACGCCGCTGCTCCCAGCCTCCTTCAGCCAGTATCTCGCCAATCTCACAATGTTCGCGCCGGCCGTCGGCCAACCTTTCATGGACGGCGTCTACTGGTCGGTCGTGCTTGAAGTGGTTTTCTACGGCTGGGTGACGCTGGCCCTGATTGCCGGCGTTTTCCAGCGATGGAAATTGGGGCTGATCCTCGGCTGGCTGGCGATCTCGGCGGTCAATGAACTCTTGCTCGGCAGCGGCGCGGCGCGGCTTCTGTTTCTCACCGAGTTCGGGCCGTTCTTCGCCGCCGGCATGCTGGTCCATCATCTCCACGCGCATGGTCGCTCAGTGCCGGCCTTGCTGCTGCTGGCCGCCGCCTTCGTGCTCTCCAGCTATACGCTGTCTGTCACGCAACAGTGGATGATCGGGCACTACGGCATTGCGGTCTCGTCCGCCCATCTCGTGGCCGCCAACGTGGTGATGCACGCGGCGCTGATCGGCGCTGTCCTGCTGCGCGACCGGATCAGACCGTCGCCGCTCACGCTGGCTCTCGGCGGGCTGACTTACCCGCTTTACCTCCTTCACCAGAATGCCGGCTATCTCTTCATCAACGCCTTGACGCCGCTGGCCGGAAAATGGATTGCAGCGTGGACCTGCGCGGCGCTCATGGTTTTGGTGTCGTGGACGATCTGGCGCTATTTCGAGCGGCCGGTGCAGCGTTGGCTCAGGATCCGGCTCAGCCTCGTGGTGGACGCCGGCCTGGTGCGGTTTCGCCACGTCCCGGCGGTAGCGCAAGCCGCCGAATGAAAAGGGCGCCTCGCGGCGCCCTTCCCCCTCGGACCTTGCCTAACACCTATTGCGGCAGCTTGTCGTCGACGCCCTTGACGTAGAAATTCATGCCGAGCAGCGTGCCGTCATCGGCGACCTCGCCGTCCTTCAGCCATGGCGAGCCGTCCTGCTTGGCGATCGGTCCGGTGAAGGGATTCCAGCCGCCGGCAATTTTCTTTTCGGTCGCCTCGGCCATTGCCTTCACGTCGTCGGGCATATTGGTGTAAGGCGCGAGCTTCACCGCGCCGTCCTTGATGCCGAGCCAGACATTGTCGGGCTTCCAGGTGCCGTCGATCGCTGCCTGAACCCGGCTGATGTAATAAGGTCCCCATTCGTCGGTCAGCGAGGTCAACTGCGCGTTCGGCGCGAACTTGATCATGTCGGAGGACTGGCCGAAGCCGTGCAGCTTGCGCTCCTCGGCCACTTGCAGTGCCGCGGTCGAATCCGTGTGCTGGACGATGATGTCGGCTCCCTGGTCGAACAGGGCCTTGGCCGCATCGGCTTCCTTGCCCGGATCGAACCAGGAATTCACCCAGACGATCTTGGCCTTGAAATTCGGATTGATCGACTGCGCGCCGAGCATGAAGGAGTTGATGCCCATCACAACTTCCGGGATCGGGAAGGAGACGATGTAGCCGGCGACGCCGGACTTCGATTCCTTGGCCGCGATCTGACCGAGCACATAGCGGCCTTCATAGAAGCGCGCATTGTAGATGCCGAGATTGTCCGCCGTCTTGTAGCCGGTGGCGTGCTCGAACATCACCTTGGGGAACTTCTTGGCGACCTTCACTTCGGCGTCCATGAAGCCGAAGGACGTGCCGAAGATGATCTTGCAGCCTTCGCGCGCCAGCCGCTCGAAAGCACGGTCGGCATCGGGGCCTTCGGAGACGTTTTCAAGATAGGCGGTCTCGACCTTGTCGCCGAGCGCCTTTTCGACTTCGAGGCGGCCCTGGTCGTGCTGGTAGGAATAGCCGAAGTCGCCGATAGGGCCGGTATAGACCCAGCATGCCTTCAGCTTGTCGGCGGCCTCCGCGGACGCGACCAGCGAAAATGCCGCTGTCGTCGTCATCAGGGCAATAAGCAGTTTTTTCATCGTGTTACCTCTCTGAGTTAAGCCTTGGAGCTTCCCGTCTTGTTATTGTTGTCAACGATCCGGAACGAATGGCTGCCCCAAGGAAGCCGGTGTGTTCATCATCGTCAGACGCTTGTTGCGCGAGATTAGAACGAGAACCACGACCGTCGCCAGATAGGGCAACGAAGAAAGCAGTTGCGAAGGCACCGGAATGCCAAAAGCCTGTGCATGAAGCTGGCCGATCCACACCGCGCCGAAGATATAGGCGCCCGCCAGCACCCGCCACGGCCGCCAGGACGCGAACACCACCAACGCAAGCGCGATCCAGCCGCGGCCCGCGCTCATGTTCTCGACCCATTGCGGGGTGTAGACCAGCGAGAGATGGCCGCCGGCAAGACCGGCGCAGGCGCCGCCGAAGATCACCGAGAGATAGCGGTAGCGGATGACCCTGATGCCGAGCGCATGCGCCGAGGCGTGGCTGTCGCCGATCGAGCGCAGCGTCAGCCCGGTGCGCGTCCGGAACAGGAACCACATCACCGCCGCCGTCAGCGCGATCGAGATGTAGAACAGCGGATCCTGGCCGAACAGCAGTCTGCCCACCACCGGGATGGAGCTGAGCCCGGGAATATCGAGATTGGGCAACCTGACGCCGGGCTGGCCGACGAAACTGGTTCCCATCATGCCGGAGAGGCCGAGGCCGAGCAGTGTCAGCGACAGGCCGGTCGCCACCTGGTTGGTGGCCAGCGACAGCGTCATGACGGCAAACAGCAGCGAGAACAGCGCGCCCATGGCGATGGCCGCCAAGAGCCCGATCCAGGGCGAGCCGGTCAGATAGCCTGCGCCGAAACCGCCGACGGCGCCCATGATCATCATGCCTTCGACGCCAAGGTTGAGCACGCCGGAGCGTTCGACCACCAGTTCCCCGATCGCCGCAATGAGCAGCGGCGTCGCCGCCGTGGCGATGGTCAGGAGGATGTTGACGGTGATGTCCATCAGCGGGCTTCCTTCAACTTTGGCGCGGCCTCGAGCTTCGCGGCACTCTCCGATTTGGTCAGCGCCAGACCGATCAACCGGATGCGGTAATGGATGAGCGTGTCGCAGCCGAGCACGAAGAACAGCAGCATGCCCTGGAACACGCGCGCCACCTTGTCGGAGATGCCGAGCGCGCTTTGCACCGCCTCGCCGCCGAGATAGGTCAGGGCCAGCACCAGGCCCGCCGCGACGATGCCGAGCGGATTGAGCCGGCCAAGGAACGCCACGATGATGGCGGTGAAGCCGTAGCCGGGCGAAATGACGGGCTGAAGTTGCCCGATGGCGCCGGAAACTTCCGATATCCCGGCAAGCCCGGCCAGGGCGCCCGACAACAGGAAGGCGAAGAAGACCATGCGGTTGAGGCCGAAGCCGGCGAAGCGCCCTGCCCTCGGGCTGGAGCCGAGCACGCGAACCTCGAAACCCTTGAGCATGCGGCTCATCATCAGCCACACCAGCACCGCCGCGACCAGCGCGAACACGAAGCCCCAATTGGCGCGGCCGGCATCCGGCATCAGTTCCGGCAGGATGGCGGAATCGCCGAATTGGATGGTCTGCGGGAAGCCATGGCCCTGCGGGTCGCGCCAGGGTCCGCGCACCAGCCAGTCGAGGAAGAGCTGTGCGACGTAAACCAGCATCAGGCTGGTCAGGATCTCGTTGGTGCTGAAGCGGGTTTTCAGAAATGCGGGGATAGCCGCGTAGGCGGCACCGCCGACCATGCCCAGCAGAAGCATCAGCGGCAGCACCAATGGGCCCTCGAACCCAGGAAACAGCACCGGAACGGCCGAGCCGAAGATGGCGCCGAAGATGAACTGGCCTTCGGCGCCGATGTTCCAGATGTTGGCCTTGTAGCAGACCGACAGGCCGACCGCGATCAGGATCAGCGGCGCCGCCTTGATCGCCAGCTCGTGCAACTGCCAGACCTGGCTGACCGGCTCGATGAAATAGATGTTGAACGCGCTGAACGGATTGACCCTGAGCAGCGCGAACATGATGCCGCCCGCGATGATCGTCAGCGCGAAGGCGATGAATGGCGACAGCATGGAAAACAGCGCCGAGCGCTGCGGCCGTTTGACGAGTTCGAGGCGCATCATGCCGTCTCCAGCGTGTGTTCGGCGTGGCCTGGTTCGGCGCCGCCCATCAGCAGGCCGATTTTTTCGAAGGTCGCCTCGGCGATCGCCAGCGGCCTGGACAGTTCGCCATTGTGCATCACCGCGATCGCATCCGATATCTCGAACAGCTCGTCGAGATCCTGGCTGATGACCAACACCGCCGATCCGCTGCGGGACAGTTCGATGAGTGCCTGGCGGATATGGGCGGCTGCGCCTGCATCGACACCCCAGGTCGGCTGGTTGACCACCATGACGTCAGGCCTGCGGTCGAGTTCGCGGCCGACGATGAATTTCTGCAGATTGCCGCCGGACAGCGCTGCCGCCTCCGGATCGGGCGCGCTCTTGCGCACGTCCATCGCCTCGATGATGCGCTGGGCTGCGGCATAGACGGTGCCGCTCTTGACCATTCCGCCCGTCCCGACGAAGGTCTTGCCATCGGTGGCATGGCGCGACAGGAGCAGGTTTTCCGAAAGCCGCATGCGCGGGGCGGCACCATGGCCGAGGCGCTCCTCCGGCACGAAGGCTGCACCCAGCAGCCGGCGCCCGGTGATGCTGAGGCTGCCCGCATCCTTGCCGCGAATGCGCACCGAGGCGGCATCCGGCTGCAGGACTTCACCGGAAACGGATTCGAAGAACTCGCCCTGGCCGTTGCCCGCGACACCGGCGATGCCGATCACCTCGCCGGCGCGGACGGTGAGATTGATATTCTTGAGCGGGATCGAAAACGGCGTCGCCGGCTTGCGGCTGAGGCCGCGGATTTCAAGCAGGGACTGTGCCGTTTCGATGCCCGCGACCGGCGCGCGCACCACGGCCTGCACTTCGTTGCCGACCATCATGCGGGCCAAGGACGCGGCGGTCTCCTCGCGCGGATTGCAGTGGCCGACCACCTTGCCGTGCCGCAGCACGGTGGCGCGGTCGCAGATGCGTTTGACCTCCTCCAGCCGGTGCGAGATGTACAGGATCGATTTGCCTTCCGAGCGCAGACGTTCGAGCGTCTCGAACAGCTTGTCGGCCTCCTGCGGCGTCAGCACCGAAGTCGGCTCGTCGAGGATGATGAGCTGCGGCGTCTGCAGCAGGCAGCGGATGATCTCGATGCGCTGGCGCTCGCCCACCGACAGGTCGCCGACCAGCGATTCCGGATCGAGCGGCAGGCCATAGCTGTAGGAAAGCGCCCTCGCCTTGGCCGCGATGCTGCTGATCGGCGAACCGTCATCCAGGGAAAGCGCGATGTTCTCGGCCGCCGTCAGTGCCTCGAACAGCGAGAAGTGCTGGAATACCATGCCGATGCCGAGCTTTTTCGCGACGCCCGGGCTGGTAATTCGGACGGCCTGGCCATTCCAGAAGATCTCGCCGGAATTGGGTTCCAGCGAGCCGAACAGCATCTTGACCAGCGTCGACTTGCCGGCGCCGTTCTCGCCGAGCAGCGCGTGGATCTCACCCTTGGCGATGTCGAGGTCGACATGATCGCACGCCGTCAGCGTGCCGAAAATCTTGGTAAGGCCGCGAACCTCAAGCAGATTCGCTCCGTTATGATTTGCACTCACAGTGCCTCCCATCCGGGTTCCCGGATATGTTCTGTGTTCCCGCAAGCATCGTATGCGCGGCCAGCTCCCATGCGAAAGCAGCACTCGACTTGAAAGAGCTTCAAGAATTTCAGCGGAAACTCAAGGGCAAAGATCAGTCTTCTTCGCGCAACCACGCGGCGGGCCGGCTTTTCGTGCAAACCTTGCCCGCACCTGTGTGAGAGAGCTGAAAACCAGGGCAGTATCCGTCAGGGAACCAGTATGGTCGTGCCTGTCGTGCGGCGCCCTTCAAGATCCGCGTGCGCCTTGCCCGCATCCTTGAGTGCATAACGCTGGTTGATCTTGATCTCGACGGCGCCGCTGAGCACGACCTCGAACAAGGCCGCGGCCGAGGCGTCCAGATCCTCGCGTTTTGCATTGTAGACGAACAACGTCGGCCTTGTGGCGAACAAGGATCCTTTCTGCGCCAGCAGCGACATCGAGAATGGCGGGATCGGTCCCGACGACTGGCCGAAGCTGACGAACATGCCGAGCGGCTTCAGGCAGTCGAGCGAGGCCGGGAATGTGTCATTGCCGACGGAATCGTAGACGACATCGCATTTTTTGCCGCCGGTGATGGCCGCGACGCCGGCAACGAAATCCTGCTCCTTGTAGTTGATGACATGGTCGAAGCCGTGTGCCTTGGCGAGTTCGATCTTGTCGTTCGAACTTGCCGTGCCGATAACGGTCGCGCCCAGATGCTTCGCCCATTGGCCGAGAATGAGCCCCACGCCGCCGGCTGCCGCATGGAACAGGATGGTGTCGCCTGCCTTGACCTTGAAGGTCCGGCGCAAGAGATATTCGGCGGTCATGCCTTTCAGCATCATTGCTGCCGCCTGCTCGTCGCTGATGCCGTCCGGCACCTTGACGACCTTGCTGGCATCGATGACGCGCTCCTGCGCATAGGCGCCTGTGGTGACGGCATAGGCGATCCGGTCGCCGGGCTTCAGCCAGTCAACGCCCTCGCCCACAGTCAGGACCAAACCGGCGGCCTCGCTGCCGGGAATAAGCGGAAACCCGCCGGGCGGCGGATAGAGACCGGAGCGATGATAGACGTCGATGAAATTGAGGCCGATTGCCGTGTGCCTGACCAGGATCTGCCCTGATCCCGGTTGGCCGGGATCGGTGTCCTCATAGGTCAGGACTTCCG
Source organism: Mesorhizobium sp. B1-1-1 (assembly GCF_006442955.1). Classification (NCBI taxonomy): domain Bacteria; kingdom Pseudomonadati; phylum Pseudomonadota; class Alphaproteobacteria; order Hyphomicrobiales; family Phyllobacteriaceae; genus Mesorhizobium; species Mesorhizobium sp. B1-1-1. The sequence goes on along the minus strand of NZ_VFWW01000006.1, from coordinate 263,948 downwards.
GACCGCCATGGGCGTGGATGCGGACTGCTTTGGGCATGGTGGGCTTCCTTGAGAAATTTGCCGATCAGGCTTTTTTGGCACCGAGATTTGGAAAGAACTGCATGATGCCGCCGATACAGGCGAGATAGAGCCCGGTAACGGTAATGCCAATCTTTATGAAGGTGCTGACCTGCGCGCCCAGCACGCCGATCTGGTCATAGAAGGCGGCGAGTGCCGCTTGCGCAAGCGCAAGCGCGCCGAAAGCGCACCACAAAAGAGTCATTGCGAGATTGATGCGCCGCAGCCGCACCACCCTAACCGGATGGATGAAGTTGATCGGAACGAATGTCAGGATGCCCGCCACCACGACCACCGCGAACGAGACCCATTGTCCCGGCTCGATGACGAAGAGCGTGAACACCACCATGTTCCAGACAACGGGGAATCCCTTGAAGAAATTCTCCTTCGTCTTCATGCCGGTGTCTGCATAGTAGATCGCGCTGGACACCACGATGATGGCCGCCGACAGGAACGACAGGCCCTCGCCCATGAAGCCGCGCTGATAGAGCGCGAAGGCCGGGATCAGAACATAGGTGACATAGTCGATGATGTTGTCGAGGAGCTCGCCCGACCATGTTGGCAGGATTTCCTTGACCTCGAGCTTGCGCGCGATCGGCCCGTCTATGCCGTCGACGAACAGCGCCAGCCCCAGCCACCAGAACATGGCCGTCCAGCGCTCCTCGCTCGCCGCCACCAGCGACAGGAAGGCCAGGAACGAACCCGAGGCGGTCAGGAGATGCACCGAAAAAGCGCGCGCCTGCGGCCAGGTGACTTTCTTCTTCGGCCGCGGAATCCGGTCGGCGATTTTCTTGGCGGCTTTCCTGGCCGTTGTGTTCTTGCTCACGGGCCCTGCCAGTCCAGCTTGCAGATTTCGGCTGAACGGCCGCCGAAATTCCAGTTGCGACCAAAGGCTCGCATCTTGCTCTTGTCGGACTTGGCCACGATGATCTCCGGCGCGATCCAATATTCCGAATTGCTGATCACCGTGTCCTTGTCGCGGTCCTTGCCGACAATTGGCGTGACCGCCCCATCGATGATCTTCGGTATCTGGAAGATACGCGTCTTGTCGCGTGTCTCATAGGTAATCGGCACTTGTTCGACACCGAGGAATTTGCCGACGAGGATCGAAAGCAGCGACGTCGTCCCGCCCGCCTTGCCGGTGAAGATCTTCGTCAACGCCTTGACCGCATAGATCGAGGCTCTGACGTCGATGAACAGGCCGGCGGTCCAGTTGCCGCGGCTCATATAGCCGGGGATTTCCATGATCAGCCCGAGATTAAGCCCTGACAGGTCGACCTCTCCGAAATGACCGGCATCGATACGGAAACCCGCCCAGGTCTGGCAATAGCCTTCGGTCGGAGGATGGCTGCCCAGCGACAGCACGCAAGGGCAAAAAACCGTGCAATTGCAGGAGAGTACGAGCTCCCCCTTCATTGCCCAGCTCGGATCCGTCATCGAGTTTCCCCCACTCATAGCGAGACTACTAGCAGCGCGGCTGCCCAGACAAGCAGTATCGCACCGGCCAGCCGGGTTGGAAGCCTGCCCGCGGCTTGTTTTTCGATCAGGGTGAACAGGCCGATCAGCGCCATCCAGAAGACGTTCATCACGCCCACGGCGAACATCACCAGCATCAGTGCCCAGCAACAGCCAAGGCACCAGATGCCTTGCGCGACGCCGAGCCGGAAAATGGCTGCAGGCCGCGCGCTCCAGTTGGCAAACAGGATCGCGAAGGGGTTCCTGCATTTCTTCAGGCAGCCCTCCTTCAGGCCACTGAACTGGTAGAGGCCGGCGACCAGCAAGGCGACAGCGCCGGCAATGCCCAGAACCGGATCGAACATCTGGCCTGACGAGGCGAACGCATCGATGGCGAGCGTCAGCGCCGCAAACCCAGCCGACGCGGCCAGCCATGTCGAGAGATAGCCGGCGACCAGCACCAGCGGATGGACGACCGGCTCATGCCTGATCCTGGCCGTATCGGCGATCTCGCAATAGGTTCGGATCATCGGCGCCGCCGAGGGCAGCATCGTCGCGGTCGCCATCAGGAACCACATTGCCGTCAGCGCACCGGCGCGCGGGCCGATATCTCCGTCCAGGGGCGCGGCCGAGAGGCAGAGGGCGAAGAACCGGGCCACGGAATCGGGCAACGGCAGCTGCGGCAGGGTTTTCAACAAGGCGTCGCCGGGCGCGCCGATACCCGCGGCGCGTCCCTCCGCGGCGCGGACCGCCATTGCGGCCAGGGACAGCCAGGCAAGCAGGATGCCGGCGCCGACAACGAGGTTCACCGTCAAACGCGGGTTGCGTGCGATATCGGCCGTCGCACGGCCTGCGCTGTCGAGATGGCTGAAGTCGTCCTGGCGGCCGGTCATGACCTTCGAATGGGCCGAATCGCCCCGTTGATCAAGCCGTATGACCTGACCTATATGCTCATCGAGTGGCGGGGCGCGTGCGCTGCCCCGCATCGCAAGCCGGAAGTCGATCTTGGAGCATCAGAAAACAGCACGGATACTCATCGCCGGCACGGGGCCGGCAGGGCTGATCGCCGCGCTCGGTTTCGCCGATGCCGGCTTTCCGGTGACGCTCGTCGGGCCGGAGGCATCCGCCCGCGATGGCCGCACGACGGCACTGATGAACCCTGCCTTGAAGGTGCTTGAGCGGCTGGGCGTCCTCGCCGACATCAAGCCGCAGGCCGCGCCCCTCAAGGTGATGCGCATCGTCGACGCGACCAACCGGTTGATCCGCAGTCCGGTCGTCACCTTCCGCGCCAGCGAGATCGACGAGGATCAGTTCGGGCTCAACCTGCCCAATAGCGTCCTCATTCCCGCGCTCGCCGGCAGGGTTGCCGCGCATTCCGGGATCGCGTGGCTGACATCCATGGTCGATGCCTGGCATCTCGGCGCCGATAAGGCTCGCGCGGCCCTTGCCGACGGCAGCGTGATCGAAGCATCCCTGGCGGTTGCCGCCGACGGACGCCTGTCGCCGGCGCGCCAGGCGGCGGGCATCTCGACCGCCGCCCGGACTTATCCCCAGGCAGCGCTGGTGCTCAACTTCTCCCACGGCCGCGATCATGCCTTCACCTCGACCGAGTTCCATACCGAAACCGGTCCGTTCACGCAGGTTCCGCTGCCCGGCAACCGCTCGAGCCTGGTCTGGGTGGTCAAGCCGGAAACCGCCACGGAACTTGCCGCGCTGGACGATGCGACGTTGTCGCTGCGGGTCGAACAGCGGATGCAGTCCATGCTGGGCCGGGTGACGGTCGAGCCAGGCCGGCAGGTCTATCCGCTTGCAACGGCGACGCCGCTGCGTTTTGCGCGCGACCGGGTGGCGCTTGTCGGCGAAGCCGCCCACGTATTTCCGCCGATCGGCGCGCAAGGGCTCAATCTTGGCATCAGGGATATCGACGATCTTATTGGAATCGCGAATGAAAATTATGAAGACCCAGGGGCCGCGAAAGCCCTCGCCATCTATGACTTCAAGCGCCGGCCCGATATTCTGGCGCGCAGCAGCGCGGTCAATCTACTGAACATGTCGCTGCTTTCCGACCTGCTGCCGGCGCAGATGGCGCGCGGTGCCGGGCTCGGCGTGCTTGGTGGTTTTGCACCGCTTCGCGCTTTCTTCATGCGCGAAGGGCTCCGTCCCGGCAGCGGGTTTGCGGCGCTTGGCGGTGGCTTGGGAAAGCAAGCGCGCCAGCAGTGAGCTTGCGAACACATTTGCTGCCGGCAGGCATCGATGGCCGGCAACTCGCCCACAATCTTTGCTCCGTATCACACGCAGCTTGAGGACGCTCAAAGCTTCGGGATTGAATTGATTCGGAGTCTGCGCCAAATAAAGCTAAGGAATTCAGTGGTGAGTACGATGAGAACAGCCAAATTCGCGATCGGACAGGTGGTTCGCCATCGGCTGTTTCCGTTCCGGGGCATCATTTTCGATGTCGATCCGCAATTCGCCAATACGGAGGAATGGTACGAGGCGATCCCCGTCGACGTGCGCCCGCGCAAGGACCAGCCGTTCTACCATCTGCTCGCCGAGAATTCGGAAACCGAGTACATCGCCTATGTGTCCGAGCAGAATCTGCTCGAGGACCAATCGGGAGAACCGGTCCGCCACCCGCAGATCAAGGAAATGTTCGACAAAAAGCCGGACGGACGCTACGAACCGAAACGGCAGTCCAGGCATTGATCACCTCAGGCACTGATCAGTGAGTCAGGTGCAGAAGCAAAAAAGCGGGGCATGACCCCGCTTTTTTGTGGCTTTGAGAATGCCCGAACCGATCAGTTCGCGGTCTTCGCCTTGTCCTGCTCTTCCTTGAGCTTCTTGGCGAAGTCCTGGTTGTTCTTGGCGACGAAATCCTGGAGCTTCTTCTGCCGGTCCTCGATGTCCGACTGCTGCAGCGGCGGGCCGTCATAGGCGCCGCTGAAGCCCTGCAGCGCGACCTTGATCGGATTGGGCTGGTTCTGGAAATTGATCGAGGTCAAGGTGAGCGCCTGGCCCTTCTTGAAGGAGGCGACGAGCTGGTCGGTCAGCGGCACTTCCGCCACGCAGCGGTCGGGGAAGCAGACCACATATTCAAGCTTCTGCGTTTTGCCGGTATCGATCTGGAGGCCAATGCCGGCACCAACCAGACGACCGGTCGGAACCGTCACCTGGAAGACCTTGCGGTTCACCTTGCCTTTCAGCTCGATCAGGCTCACGCCGGTGACCAACTGGCCGTTGCCGGCGGTGGTGATGTTCTGCACGTTGCAGATGTCGACGTCTTCCTGCTTTGTGCAAGCCTTGAACCAGCCCTGCGGGATCTGTTGTTGCTGCTGTGCGGAAGCAACGGGAATTGCCGCGCCCAGAAAGCCGATCACGCCAGCGGCCATGACCGACAGGCGGTACGCATTGCTGTTCAGGCTCGTCATGTCGTGCACTTCCTCTCAAATGATCCCGGGGACCCGCTTCTTCGCGCCGTGTGGTCCAGCTACCTGTTGCCGAAATGAGGCAACAGAATGACTTCGGACGGCGTGTTACACTGCAAGCGGTGCCGAATCCAGCCCGCAATCTGCGATTCTTGGCAACGAACATTGGCGGTGCCCCATGCTAGTGTGCGCACCGAATCATCAAGCCGACCCGGTAAGGAGACGGTCATGGGCCGCGTTCTCGTTTGGCTGATCACCGCGACATCATTTTTCGCCCTTTCGCCCCTGCCGGCGGCGTCGGAACCCAGATATGCAATTGCCATGCAGGGTGAGCCGGCCCTGCCGCCCGACTATGCGCATTTCGACTACGTCAATCCCGACGCGCCGAAGGGCGGCAGCATTACCTATTGCGTCGTCGGCAGTTTCGACAATCTCAACCCCTTCATCCTGAAGAGCCTGCGCACCACGGCGCGCGGCATGATGGACACGATCTTCGGCAATCTGGTCTTCGAGCCGCTGATGCAGCGCAATGCCGACGAGGCCTTCACGCTCTATGGCTTGCTTGCCGAGTCGGCCGACATGGATTCCGAGCGCAAGAGCATCGAATTCCATCTCAACCCGAATGCCAAATGGTCGGACGGCCAGCCGGTGACGCCGGAGGACGTGCTGTTCACCTACGATGCCTATACGCAGAAAGGCCGTCCGCCCTACAGCGACCGCATGGCCAGGATTGCCAAGCTTGAGAAGACCGGCGACCACAGCGTGCGGTTCACCTTCAACGACAAGGCCGATCGCGAATTTCCGCTGATCATCGCGCTGACGCCGATCATCCCCAAGCACGCCTTCGACATCGAGACTTTCGACAGGACGACGCTGAAGCCGTTGATCGGCAGCGGCCCCTACAGGATCGCACAGGTGACGCCCGGCCAGCGCATCGTTTTCAAGCGCAACCCGGACTATTGGGGCAAGGATATTCCGGCCAAGCGCGGCTTCGACAATTACGACCAGATCACCATCGAATATTTCCTCAACGCCAATGCCAAGCTCGAGGCGTTCAAGAAAGGCCTTTGCGCCATCGACGACGACAGCGATCCGGTGAAGCGCGAACGCGATCTGGATTTTCCGGCTTTCCATAGGGGAGAGGTGGTTGCCGAAACTTTCGACACCGGTATTCCACCCGTCGTGACCGGTTTCCTGTTCAACACGAGGCTGCCGAAATTCTCGAACCCCGTGGTGCGTCAGGCGCTCGGCATGCTCTACGACTTCGAATGGGCCAACAAGAACCTGTTTGGCGGCAAATACGCGCGAACGATGAGCTACTGGCAGAATTCCGAGCTTTCCGCGCTCGGCCATCCGGCCGACGACAGGGAAAAGGCGTTGCTGGCGCCCTACCCCGGCCGCGTGCCGGCCGACGTCATGGACGGAACCTGGCGGCCGCCGGTGACGGATGGCTCGGGCCAGGACCGCAAGGTGCTGAAGGCGGCTTTCGATCTCCTGAAAAGCATCGGCTACCACCTGCAGGGCGGCACGATGCTCGACCCCGAGGGCAAGCCCTTCGGCTTCGAGATCCTGACCGCCTCGCAGGACGAGGAGCGTCTCGCCGGCATCTACCAGCGCACGCTGGAAAAGATCGGCATCGATGTCTCCATCCGCAGCCTCGACGGCGACCAGATCCAGTCGCGCAAGCAGCGTTTCGATTTCGAGGTGCTGATCGGCTCGAGCGGCTTCAACAATTCGCTCTCGCCCGGCATCGAGCAGATCGGGCGTTGGTCATCCTCCGCCGCCAAGGCTGAAGGTTCGTTCAACCTCGCCGGCGTCGCCGATCCCGCGGTGGACGCTGCGATCGAGGCCATGTTGCGCGCCCGCACCAAGGAGGATTACGTCGCCGCCGTGCGCGTTCTCGACCGGTTGCTGATCTCCGGCAACTACATGGTGCCGATGCAGCACAACACGCAGCAATGGATCGCTTACTGGAATTATCTGGACCATCCGCAAAAGACGCCCATATTCGGTTACCAGTTGCCGACCTGGTGGCGAAAGCCGAACTGAGCATAGGCCCAGGAGTGGAAGCCCGGTAAGTGCACGGCGCCCGAACGTTCAGGAGATCGAGATGAGCCAAGCGAATACGATCACCATAGACGTGGTGTCCGACGTCGTGTGCCCATGGTGCTTCATCGGCCAGAAGCGGCTGGATAAGGCGGTCGCCGCCGCCGGCGAGGTGGATGTGCATATACGCTGGCGGCCGTTCCAGCTCGATCCGACCATTCCGCCGGAAGGCAAGGATCGCCGCGAGTATATGCTGGCCAAGTTCGGCAGCGACGAACACATTCGCCAGATCCACGCCCGTATCGAGCCGCTCGGTGAAGCCGAAGGCATTTCCTTCGCTTTCGGCGCCATCAAGGTCGCGCCCAACACGCTTGATGCCCATCGCGTCATTCGCTGGGCCGGTGCGGCCGGCGAAGACGTGCAGAACCGGCTGGTGCGCCGCCTGTTCCAGCTGAACTTCGAAGAAGGCGCCAACATCGGCGATCACGCCGTGCTGGTCGAGGCGGCGCGCGAGACCGGAATGGACGCATCCGTTGTCGAGACGCTCTTGCCGACCGATGCCGATGTCGAGGCGGTTCGCACCGAGATCGCCACCGCGTCGCGCATGGGCATATCAGGCGTGCCATGCTTCCTGCTGGAGGGCAAATACGCGGTGATGGGCGCGCAGGACGTCGACACGCTCGCCGACGCCATCCGCCAGGTAGCCGCCGCCAAGGCGCGTGGCGAACTGGAAAAAGTCGACTGAACCCGATCTTCAACGCAGGATTTTCAAGCAGCCCTCCCCGGGCGTGAGGCAACGCCTGGCCCCGGTGGGTTCCGCGATCATTGGCTTTGCCGGCGTCGCGGCCTGCCTTGATGCCGCCGGTCCGGTCGATCGCTGGCTTGCCCAGCGTCTCAGGTCATTTCCGGACTTCCGGCGGGGACATGCCGGCGAGGAATCAGGCGTCCAGGGCGACGTGTTTTCCGGAATTTTGATTAGCCTGCAATGAAAAGCCGGCTTGCCGGGCAGCCCAAGCGGGTCACAAATTCGTGCGAACGCCTTCCCTAGGGGAAGGTAGAAACGTCGCGCTCTGATGCCGCGTAATTACCTGACATCACTAGCTTAAACCGGCTTTTCGTCGGCTTTGGCGCGACGCTCGGGAAGCCCAACCTGTTGCCCTGCAGCCACGGCATCCACCTCAATGCCGCTGCCCCCCTATAAAAATTAATGGAAAATGATCAATTGGTGTTACCATCCGTAACAATACAAAAAAGGTTTGGGCGGGATTGTGATTCGGGTCGACAGACCACCGCAACTGTCAGGAACAGATGGACTACACAGCGATGCCGCAAGGCGGTCGCTTCTGACCCCGGTTTCCTCGATGCGCAGCTTCTGGGGCCTGATGCGGGCCTACTGGGTCTCGGACCGGTGGAAGGAGGCCTGGACGCTGACGCTGGTGATCGCGCTGCTCACCGCTCTGTCCAGCAAGGCCGGCGTCTGGTTCGCAGAAGCATCCGGAGAACTGGTCAACTCGATCGCCTTCTTCCACGACGCCGCCAACACCACCCCTCTCCAGACGCTTTTGGCCAATGCCGCTATTTTGGTGCTGCTGGTCGTGCTCAAGGACGCCGGCTTCACGGGCATCCGCAATCTTGTCTCGGCAACCTTGCACCGCAAATGGCGCGGTTGGCTCGACAGCCGTTTCAACGAGGCGCTGCTGGACGGCAACCACACCCATTTCCACGCCCAGCATGCCTCGACCGGCAATGGCGCGCCGGCCCCCGACAACATCGATCAGCGCGTCCAGGAATCGATCAAGGACATGACCGGCGGCGCCATCGGCCTAGCCATGGGCGTGCTGGGTGTCGCCACCTCGCTCTATTTCGTCGGCCAGAAGCTGCTCGAGACCTCCGTCGAGGTAAAGGGGCTCGAATTCCTCGGCAGCTATGGCAGCGCCATCCTCGCCCTCCTTGCCGTCGCCATCTATGTGCCGCTCAACACTTGGATCGCGGTAAAGCTCGGTGGCATGCTCGAGCGTCTCAATGTCAGGATGCAGCAGGCCGAAGGCAGTTACCGTGGCGAGCTGACGACATTCCTGCGCCGCAGCTTCCATGTCGCGGCCTCGCGGGGCGAAAGCGTTCAGAGGACCATGCATGGCCGCCTCTATGGCGATATTGACGGCACATGGACGCGGCTCAACATCGTCAACACCGTCTACATGTCGTTCGAGCTGATCTACAATTTCATCGGCGCCCGCATTGTCGCCTATGGACCGGGCCTTGTGCCGTTCATCCACAACGGCTTCGACCTGAAGGGCTACATAACCGGCTCCGAACTGGTCAATTCGCTGATCGGCCAATGTTCGTGGTTCATCCATGTCATGCCCGCCATCGCCACCCTGCGCGCCAACAGCCAGCGTGTCACCGAGTTGGCCAATGCGATCGAGAACGTTCAGCATCCCCAGGAATTCTACAGCCAGAGCGGCCGTTCCGACTTCCGCTACGCCAGCCAGAACCCGGTTTTTGGCTTGACCATCCAGAAGCTTGAACTGGCGCATCAGGGTGAGGACGCAACGCCTTTCCTCGTTGCGGCGAACCTGCGCTTCCGGCGCGGCGAATGGACCTTCCTGAAAGGCGAATCTGGCTGCGGCAAGACCTCGCTGATCAAGGCCATCAACGGCCTGTGGCCCTACGGCCGCGGCACCATCGTCTTCCCCGAAGGGGTAAAGAGTTTCTATGCAGCCCAGGAGGTCAAGCTGCAGCAGGTGACCCTGAAGCAGCTGGTCTGCCTGCCGGGCTCCGAGCACGACCATGGCGACGCGCAGGTCGCGTCCGCGCTGCACAAGGCGGGTCTGGGCGACTTCATCGAGAATATGGGCGACGAAAGCCGCGAAGGCAAAAGCTGGGATCAGGTCCTGTCCGGCGGTCAGAAACAGAAGCTGGTGGTGGCCCGCATCGTGCTCCATCAACCCGGGCTACTATTCCTGGACGAGGCGACCGGCGCACTCGATCCGGAGGGCAAGGTTGCCTTCCACCAGGCGATCAAGGACAACTGCCCGGATGTAACGGTGATCAGCGTCATGCATGAAGCGGTGGCGCCGCGATCGGTCACCGGCGCCGAGTTCTACCACTCGATCGTCGCGATCGCGGACGGCGTCGCCACCAAGAAGCCGCTGGTGCCGAGCCTGCCTCCCGAGCTCACCACCATTCTCGCACAGCCAGGGCCGGTGCCAAGGCCGGTCGACGACAAATGGCTGCGTTTTCCGCGCCGGCTGAAGCAGAAGTAGCCGGACTCGCCGCGGCATAGGCCGTCCAGCCATTTTACCGTTTCGGCGCGATACGCTTCAGCGATCACAGTCTTGCGACTGGGGCATGTTGCCCGCATTTTCCTCGATCACTTCGATTGACAGGGCAAGGCGAGCTCCTATGTTGCGCCCGCTCGCAGACATCAAACTCGAACCCGCGAGCGGAAAGGTCACCGCGCCATGCCTGGCGACAGTCACAGTCGAACGCAACCGCCGTCCGCCCTGACGTGACCTCGACGGTTCACGTCTTGCCGGACGGCAAGGAGTGAACCATGAACGATTTTTCCCCCGTAGCGGACGACGAGGCCGTCGCCATCGCCCGCATCCTTGCAAACGACCATGTCGCAGACGTGGTCGAAGCGCTCAACCGCGAGTCGCGCGAAACGGCGACCGAGCTGCTTTGCGAAGTGCCGTTCGAACGGCTGGTCGATATCTTCGACCAGCCGGAGCTCGAGGGCGCGCCAGAGCTGGCGGAGGCCTTGCCTCGCGCCAAGGCGGGCAAGCTGCTTACCGCCATGTCGGTCGATCGCGCTGCCGACATCCTGCGCGATCTTGACGAACCCGCCCGTTCCGAGCTGCTCGGCGTGCTGGCGCCGCCGCTGCGCGCAACCCTGCTCTCGATTCTCGGTTACCCCGAAGGCAGTGCCGCTTCGATCATGACGACGGAGTTCGTCAGCGTGCCCTCGGACTGGACCGTCGGCCGCACGCTCGACTACATCCGAAAGGTCGAGCGGACGCGCGAAACCGTCTACGCCATCTACATCGTCGATCCCGAGACGTATCTGCTCATGCGCTCGACCGGCCTGCGCCGGCTTATCACCGGCGAGCCTGACGATTCGATCCTGTCGGTGGCGCCGGACCGCGTGCCGGTGACCGTCACGCCTTTGACCGATCGCGAAACCCTGGCGCAGACGATTTCCAAATACGATCTGCTCGCCGTTCCCGTCGTCGATCACGGCAAGATCCTCGGCATCGTCACCATCGACGATATCATCGACACGATGATCGAGGAGACGACGGAGGACGTGCATCGCTTCGGCGGCATGGAGGCTCTCGACGAGCCCTACATGAAGATGAGCTTCCTCGCCATGATCCAGAAGCGTGCCGGCTGGCTGTGCGCGCTGTTCATCAGCGAGATGCTGACGGCCAACGCGATGCAAAGCTACGAGAGCGAGCTGGAAAAAGCGATCGTGCTGACGCTCTTCATTCCGCTGATCATGAGTTCCGGCGGCAATTCCGGCTCGCAGGCGACCTCGCTGGTCATACGCGCGCTGGCATTGCGCGAGATCGGCCTGCGCGACTGGTGGCGGGTGGCGTTGCGCGAATTGCCCACCGGCCTCCTGCTCGGGGCGATACTCGGCGTCGTCGGCATCTGCCGCATCGCGCTCTGGCAGTATTTCGACTTCTACGACTACGGCCCGCACTGGCCGTTGATCGCCGCGACGGTCGGAGCGGCATTGGTCGGCATCGTCACCTTCGGCTCGCTGTCGGGTTCGATGTTGCCGTTCGCCTTGAAACGCGTCGGCTTCGACCCGGCCAGCGCGTCGGCGCCGTTTGTCGCCACGCTGGTCGATGTCACCGGGCTTGTCATCTATTTCTCGGTGGCGCAGGTGATCCTGCGCGGCACGTTGCTGTAGCAGCTCTCCTAGCTGCGTCGCGGCAAGTACCTTGCCGCGGCGCGTTTGTCCGTCAGTCTACGCGCTCGCCATCCTTCACTCGGTAAGTCGGCTTGTACATGGTCACAAGCTCTTCCGCGGCCGTCGGATGCACGGCCATGGTGCGGTCGAAATCATCCTTGACCAGCCCGGCCTTCAGCGGAATGGCGAGAAGCTGCGCCATCTCGCCGGCATCCGGCCCCAATATGTGCGCGCCGAGCACCTTCTTCGACGCGCCATCGACCACCAGCTTCATCAGCATCTTTTCGTCGCGGCCGGACAAGGTGTGCCGCATCGGACGGAATGCCGCGCGATAGATCTCGATGTCGGGGAAGCGCTTGACCGCCTCGTCTTCCGACAGGCCGACCGTGCCGATCTCCGGCTGCGAGAACACGGCGGTGGCGATCGTGTCGTGGTCGGGCGCGGTCGGGTTGCCCTTGAAGGCGGTCTCGACGAAGCACATCGCCTCGTGGATCGCCACCGGCGTCAGTTGCACGCGATTGGTGACGTCGCCGATCGCCCAGATGTTTTCGACGTTGGTGCGGGAGTACGCGTCGACCTGGATCGCGCCGGTCGCGGTCATCTCGATGCCGATGCCTTCCAGTCCCATATTCTCGGTGTTGGGGATGCGGCCGATGGCGAGCATCACCTGGTCGACCGTCAGCGTCTGGCCGCCGGTGAGCAACGCGTCGAGCCGGCCGTCCGGCCGTTTGCGGATCCATTCCGAGACGGCATGGCAAAGGATCTTGATCCCCTTCTTCTCCATCGTTTCGTGCAGCATGCGCCGCAGGTCCATGTCGAAGCGGCTGAGGATCTCCTTGCCGCGATAGACCAGCGTGGTGTCGACGCCCAGGCCATGGAAGATGTTGGCGAATTCGACCGCGATATAGCCGCCGCCTTCGATCATGATCGACTTGGGCAACTGCTCGAGGTCGAAGGCCTCGTTGGAGAAGATGCAGTGTTCGTGGCCGGGCAATGCCGGGTGCGGCGCCGGACGGCCGCCGGTGGCGATCAGGATCTGGTCGGCGGTGACGGTACGGTCCTCGTCCAGAAGACGTACCACATGCGGGTCGACGATCATGGCGCGCGTGTGAAAGGCCTCGCCGCCGGCGCCCTCGACGTTCCTCTTGTAGATCGCCTCCAGACGGCTGATCTCGCGGTCCTTGTTGGCGACCAGCGTGGGCCAGTCGAAACTGGCTTCCGGCACCGTCCAGCCATAGCCGGCGGCGTCGGCGAAATGCTCGGGAAATTGCGAAGCATAGACATAGAGCTTCTTCGGAACGCAGCCTCTGATGACGCAGGTGCCGCCGAAGCGGTATTCCTCGGCGATGCCGACGCGCTTGCCGAGCGCTGCGGCGACGCGCGCCGCCCTCACCCCGCCCGAACCGCCGCCGATGACGAAAAGATCGTAGTCGTAACCGGCCATCGCGCGGCTCCTTGAGCTTCGGAAAATGTGAGTGACAGGTAGGCCGCAAACCATCAAAAGAAAAGCCCGGACAAGCCGGGCTTCACAGATGGCCGCAGGGCCGTTTGGAATGGCAGGATCAGTTCTGCGTGTCGTCGGCAGGGGCCGATCCATCGGCAGGCGCGGCGCCATCGGCGGGCGCGGCCGCATTAGCAGGCGCTGCCGGCGCTTTCGCCTTGGCCGCCGCGGCCAGCGTTTCACCGACCTGCTGGGCGAGGTCACGAGCAAGCCCGTTCTGCCAGATATCGGCGGCCTTCACCAGGTCGCGCGTCACGGCCGGGCCGCTCTCGAGGAGCTTCTTGCCGGAGTCCGAATTGTAGAAGGTCGCGATGTCGTTGAGTTCCTGTTCGGAAAACACCTTCGCATAGGCAAGGGCCGCTTCCTTCTCCAGGTCGGCCCGGCGCGAGGCCAGCGCCAGCGCCTTCTCGCTGATGGTCTTGGCGATCAGCTCCTGCATGTCGGGGTTCTTCTGGATGAGTTGCGATTCGAGGGCGGCGGCGGCCTGCGGCAGGATGTTGTCGAACGGGTCCGTCGCATGGATCGCGGTGACCGCGGCGCGCGCCGCCTTCAGGTGCGCTTCGGTGACGTCCTGCGAGAACGCCGGCGAAGAAAAGGCGAAGACGGCCGATGCCGCCAGAAGGACGGACAAGCGGCGAACCCGGTTATGCAACATCATGGTCGATAGAACTCCCTGTTTTTCAGGCGGCATGGACGGTTTGGATGCCATCGCCCCCGGCGATGATGGCCGCTGACGCCAGCCCGATGAAAAGACCGTGCTCGACCACGCCGGGAATGGCGTGGAGAGCATTCGATAGCGCTCTTGTATCCGGAATGCGGCCAAAAGATGCATCGAGGATAAAGTGGCCGCCGTCTGTAACAAAAGCCTGACCGCCCGTCATCCTCAATGTAACCGGACCGGAAAGGCCGAGCCTTGCAGCCGCCTTGCCAATCGCGATTTCGGTTGCGCGCAGGCCGAACGGGTTGACCTCGATGGGCAATGGGAAACGGCCGAGCGTCTCGACCATCTTGGAGCGGTCGGCGATGACGATCATGCGAGCGGAAGCCGCCGCGACGATCTTCTCGCGCAGCAATGCGCCGCCGCCGCCCTTGATCAGCGTTAGTGCGGGGTCGACTTCGTCGGCGCCGTCCACGGTGAGATCGAGTTCCGGCGTGTCCTCCAGTGTCGACAGCGGCACCCCAAGCTCGCGGCACAGCGAGGCGGTGCGCTCGGACGTCGGCACGCCGATGATGGTCAGGCCGGTGGCCACCTTGTCGGCAAGCAGCCGCACGAACTCGTCGGCGGTGGTGCCGGTGCCGATGCCGAGCCGCATGCCGTCGGTGACATGGGCAAGGGCCGCCCGCGCGGCTTCGACCTTCAACTGTCTTGCATCCATGCCGCTTTTACCGCCCCGGAACCTGGTGTTTGCGGCTCCTACCATTTTTGCCGGTCCGGTCAAAGCCCTTGCAGCGGCGTAGGTTGATGACGTTCGGCCCCCCGTCAATGGTGTGCCCGCGCGCCAGCGAGCGATGCGCGGGCAACGTTAATAGGAATTTTTTCTTATATGCCATTGACTGGGTGAAGGCAGTTATGCTACATATTTGCCTATGGTGCAGATTTGCGCCGGGACCCGCCGCACTGGCGGGTTTTTTCATGGCTGGCGGTTCGTCGCGAATGCCCGGTCCGGGGAGCTTGCTTGCCTGAACGAGCCTGCCCGGCGCTTGCCTTGACGCGCCGCAGCCTTTATCGCCTGCCCATTGCATAAACTGCCCAGGATGGATCATGACCCGCCCGATCATCGTGTTTGACCTCGACGGTACGCTGATCGACACAGCGCCGGACCTGCTCGACAGCCTTAACCACAGCCTTGCCGCCAGCGCGCTCGCGGCCGTCGACGAAGCCGGCTTCAGGCGCTTCGTCGGCCATGGCGGCCGCGTGATGATCGAGCGGGCGCACGCCGCGCAGCAGCGGTCGCTCGATGTCGCCGAACACGACCGGCTGCTGAAACTGTTCCTCGACCACTACACCCTCAACATTCCCGGCAAGTCCCGCCCCTACCCCGGCGTCCTCGAGGCGATCGCCCGCTTCGAGAAGGCAGGCTACCTCCTGGCCGTCTGCACCAACAAATACGAGGCCAACTCGCTGGCGCTGATCGAGGCGCTCGGCCTGACCAAACACTTCGCGGCGATTGCCGGACAGGATACCTTCGCCTTCCGCAAACCCGACCCGCGTCACCTCACCGAAACCATCAAGCGCGCCGGCGGCGACCCGCACCGAGCTTTGATGGTCGGCGATTCGCAGACCGACATCGACACCGCGAAAGCCGCAGGCATCCCAGTGGTGGCCGTCGACTTCGGCTACACCGACCGCCACGTGCGCGAATTCGAGCCCTCGGCGGTGATCTCGCATTTC
The DNA here is from genome assembly GCF_006442955.1 of Mesorhizobium sp. B1-1-1. Lineage (NCBI taxonomy): Bacteria > Pseudomonadati > Pseudomonadota > Alphaproteobacteria > Hyphomicrobiales > Phyllobacteriaceae > Mesorhizobium > Mesorhizobium sp. B1-1-1. The sequence goes on along the minus strand of NZ_VFWW01000006.1, from coordinate 248,154 downwards.
GACGCGCTGACGCTGGATTTGGTCGAACGGCTGATCGCCGCGGCGCAACATTGAGCGGCCGCAAGGCGGGATAGAGGCGAAAGGGCAAAAACCGATCCTTCTGAGAACGTCGCAAGGCAATCGCCCGACGAAATGACGATTTCCGATTTGCGGCGGATGCCTCCAACATCGAAGATGGCGCCGGCGCTTGAAAGAGGGTGACGAAACCGGAAGCACCTGCCCTCTGTGAGAACGCCGGACACCGCCTTGACTTCCCGCACCGGCCTCCCTTATATCGCGGCTCGCTTGGCCTTCGGGCAACGAGCGGGCGATTAGCTCAGCGGGAGAGCACACCCTTCACACGGGTGGGGTCGCAGGTTCAATCCCTGCATCGCCCACCATTTAACCACGTCAAAACGTTGGATTAGTTGGTCCTCACGGAAATCCCTGAAAGTCGGCACCGGCGCGTAACTGGCGCGCAACCCGAAAAAGCCTAGGCCTAGTGCAGAATCTTGGCGGGATGACGCTCCCGGTCTCTACTGCGTTCCCATTGGGGTGCGAAATAAGCATATCTCGTAAGGTGACGAGAGCACGCTCCGCCTTACCCGAAGGCAATTGAACCGTCTTGCGAGCGGGCTTTAAGGGGCCTTGCGGGCGTCCAGCCTGCGCATAAGGACCGATGCCAGTGACAGGTGGTCAAGGCACAGGTCGATGGGGTCTACTACGTTGTCGTGCGCGCGCGGATTACGGATACCAGACATGGAGCCCGCAAACATGTGGCGGAATCCCAGCTGCTCGTCCTTATCGCTTGTCGAGACAAGGTCAGTGAGCTGGATTTTAGAATTCTTCTCCGTGAACGCGCCCATCATGAGATTAAAACCGCTATCCTGAATGCCAGACAAGGCTTTGATCTTGTTGTCTATGAACTTGAAAGCCTCGAAGGTGGCCTGTGAAAAATGGCCGTCATCGAAGAGCTTCTTCGACACCGTTGCAATTTCCGGGTGAATATTGCGCTCATCGAACGGATGGCCGCTCCGGCTTTCCGCAGCCGGGGTCTGGCCAACGTTCTTGGTGGCTCGCGCAACCCGTTCAAAAATCTCGAGCGCTATGCTCATGGAAACAGGTTGGCCCGAATGCTCTTGAAGATGGCGTCATAGGTCTCCTGCGTGCCTTCGGCGGGCAGGTTAATCTCAATGCGCACAGTCAGCGTCACGTCTCCTTTCTGCCCTTTCAGGACCGTGGCAACTGGCGGCTCCTGCAGAACCTCCTCAGCTTTGCCGGAAGCGGCTGCCTTCGGCACCCTTTTAGGCGGCGCGGTCTTTCTAGGCGCGCTCGGTGCCTTCATCCTCGGCGTGGTGCTCTCGTCTGTGGCGTGCCCAGCAAGGTCGCGCAAAGCAATGAAGACGTTCGCCTGTCGGCCCCCAATAACATCGCCGGTCTTGTCGGCGCTGCGGAAGTAGCCAATCAGCTGGTCGCGGCTCATTTCCCAAGCAGCGTCGCCGCGCAACTCGAAAAGCTCCGTATAGGCCGCCTTGATCAGATTGCCGAATGCCTCTTGGAACTCGGTGTCGTCATGTTTCGTAAGGACGGTATGGCCCACGTCAGTGCGTTTCCCCTCGCCATCAATAACATTCAAGAACTGAAGCACGTTGATGACGTAGCTTTCGTTCTGGGGCGCGAGGCCCAACTTCTTCACTGTGTCGGATGTCACAGTGGCTGGGAAACTTTTACGCAAGAACCCAATCATCTGGGTAATGTTGCGCGCACCGGAAATGTACGGGTGGGAAGCCATATTGAACCCCTCAAGTAAATATCGGATGCAAGCTCTACCAACTCTGGCGGGCGGTCAATGTTAGGAGGAGTTTATTCGGCTGAAAACCCTATGTATTCACAGCTCTCGTCGCGGAAGTCCAGCAGTGAGGCCTTCTCGCCGCGTAGCAGCGCCGGCGAATCCTAGTCCCATTGCAGATAGAAGAGCCAAAAGGGGTCCATGGACTGACACCGGCAATTTGATAACTCTCGACTTTGGGGAGTACGGTGACAGTCTGGACAGATATGCCTGATGACCTCTTTACACCCTGTTGTGCGCTTTACGTGCCAGTTGGTGCACGCTGTAGCTCATCGAAAACGGCATTCTTGATGTATCGGCTGCTTTCACGGTGGGGTCGCAGGTTCAATCCCTGCATCGCCCACCATCTCCTTTCTCGGCAATACCTCCATCCTCCGGTTCTGATGACGACAGCACGGCGCCTCGCAACGCGCCAGGCAGGAACGGTACGGCATTGCGCGGTCGCGGAACAAACCTGCACACAAGTGAGTTTCTGTGCGTGGAAACTTGAGGGAAAACCATGTCCAGACTTCTTCTGGCGACCAGCGTCGCCATTCTCCTCGGCGCCGGGCCGGCCTTCGCCGTGGACGACAAGCCTTTGCCGCCGCCCAATGCCAAGAAATTGTCGGACATCATCGCCAAGGTCGAGCAGCGCGATGGCTTCCGCTATGTCAAGGAGGTCGACTGGGATGATGGCGCCTATACCGTCACCTACTACACCGCCGACAAGGCGAAGGTCGAAATCACCTATGATCCGGTGACAGCCGAACCCAGATAGCTTCGTCAGGGGAAACCTGCGGGACGGGCAACCCGTTCTACGATCCCTCCCGGCAATGATCACCGGTCCCATCTGAAAATGCCGAGCCTGCGGCGTGAGATGTGCCCGCCCTTGCGCCAATGCACCTTTGATGGCTGATTACAGCGGAGCTTCACGGGGGGTATGCATGGCGACGGCCAGGCATGTGTTGAAACGTATCTTGATGGTGCTTGCCGGCTATCTCGTCGCCGTGCTGGTCGGACTGATTGCCATCGTCGCGATTTACGCTGCGCTGAGCTCCCTGCCCAATGCGCCCCGGTATTTCGACCTCATGGGCGTCTCGCCGATCGCGGCGCTGGTGGTGCCGCCGCTCGGCATGTTCATCTATTTCCTGACGATCGTGCTGACCGGGGCGCAGACCCTGATCTTCGCATTGATCGCCGAATTCTTCTCGTTGCGCGGCTTGCGGCTCCACATGCTCTTCGGCGGTGCGGCGGCGGTCGGCGGCTTTGCCCTGATCTGGCCGAGCGCGCTCGAGGACATGGCCTCGGAGCGCTGGGCCGACATCGGCATCATCGCCGCTGCAGGCCTGGTCGCCGGGCTTGTCTACTGGCTGATCGCAGGGCGCGACGCCGGTTTCCGGCGACCGCTCTCGGCCCGCTGAATTCTCAGCTCGACGGGGAGCGTGCCGCTTCGGTGGCCTCCAGGGCCTGCTTCAACCGCGTGTCCCGGTCGTAGACGTCGTTGAAGTATTCGACCTTGCCGGACATGTCTGGCCATGCGGTGAAATAGGCCACATAGACCGGGATTGTGCGCGTCACATTCTCGGTCGCGTGCCCGTGCTTCAGCTTCTCGGCGATGTAGTCGACCGACGTGCCCAGCACCGCAGCCGCCATGCCGCGCGGGTCCTGCAACCGCACGCAGCCGTGGCTGAGCGCACGCATATCGCGCTGGAAGAACGACTTCTGCGGCGTGTCGTGCATGTAGATGGCGTGCTTGTTGGGGAACAGGATCTTCAATTCGCCCAGCGCATTGGCCTCGCTCGGGAGTTGGCGCACGCTGTAGGGGATGTTCGCGCCATAGCCGCCCCAGTTGACCGCCGAGGACGGAATGCGCTTGCCGCGCGAATCGGTCACCTCATAGCCGGCGCGGTCGAGATAACCCGGATCGCCGCGCAATCTCGGCAGCATTTCGTTGACGATGATCGACTGCGGCACCCCCCAATAGGGATGGAAGTCGACCTGCTTGATCTGGTCGTAGAAGAAGGCGGTCTGGTTGGTGGTCCTGCCGATGACCGCACGGGTTTTCAGCTTTTCCTCGCCATTGTCGATGTAGCTCGCCGTGAAGGCTGGCTGGTTGATGAACACACGCGGGCTGCCGAGGTCGGATGGCAGCCAGCGCAGTTCTTCCAGCGCCACCTGTACCTTGAGCAACCGGTCGGCCTTGGACGTTCCGGCCAGCGACGCGACGGTGCGCGGTCCGATGACGCCGTCGCCCTTCATGCCTGCTTTTTGCTGCACCGCCTTGATGACCGGGACCAGCTCAGGGAGGTAGACGTCGCTGGTGGCGAGCCGCGACAGCACTTCGCCGTAGGCGCCGCCCATCTCGTCGTCGAGGTTGCGCGCGATCAGGCTCAGCAGCTTGGGAAGCTCGGGACTGGTTTCGCCCGGCTTCAGCAACAGCCTGGGATCGACGACGATCTCGTTTTCGGCGCTCGCTTGCAGCGACTCCAGCTCGACGCGCAGCGCCTGGTACTCCGGGTTCTGCGGATGCCGCGATTCGAGATAGGTGCGCACTTCCTGGGTATGCGCCAGCGTCTTCAAAACGCCTTCCATGTCGAGCGGCTTGGCGGGGAAATCATAGTAGCCGGTCATGCGGTTGGGTTCGACGCGGCCGCTTTGGGCATCATGGACATAGCGAAGCACGCGGGCCGACAGCGCCATTTCGAAGCGCACGAACTCCTTCAAACGTGCAGCGGCGTCACCAGTCGACGCAGCGGCGGTCGGCACGTCGACCGTGTAGTCGGACGGTGCCAGGCCGTAGCTCGCCGCCTCGCCAAGCACCCGCACCGCGTCCTGCGCGCGGCTGTTGGCGTTGGCTCCGGTCACCCAGATGAAATCCGGATTGGCCGAATAATAGGCGATCAGCGCCTTGGCGATATCGGGCTCCGCATAGAGCTCGTAGTCGCTCAGTCCGGCGATTGCCTCGCGAAAGGCGTTGCCGGTGGCTGAGGGCACGAAGGCGGCGTCCTGCGGCGTCGCCGGCTGCGGCGCTGCCGTAAGCGCCGAGAAGTCGACGCGCACGAGCTTGTCGGCTTTGTAGGTGTAGTAGGAAGGGCTGCTGATCTTCACGCTGCCGCCGCCACCACCGCCGGCGGATACGTTGGGGTTCGGCTTGCGCCTTGATGGCGGAGGAGGAAACTCACCTCGCGGCTCGTGCCTTACGCCGCCGCCGAAAAGCATGTCGAAAAGCCCCTGCGCGCCTGCTTGCGGCGTTCCCAGGGCCAGCGTCGCCACGAGCGCTGCAAGCGGCAACGCGGTAGCTTTGTTTCCCGGCAATTTCATGGTCACCCGCTCCAGCCGCAACCGGCTCCGTTCCGCACGCTCGTGCGTCTTGCCCACCGCATGGCGGATGTAAGACGCGACTATACCGATTCATACCGATTTCGTTAAGCTTTCATAAATTTTGGGGCGGCTGTGGCAGAACGGTTTCACAACATCGTGACGGCCGGAGCGGACACAACCCGCTCCGGCCGTCGAAGCGGGCGGGCGACGTCAGGCGTTGGCGCCGCCATCGATGGTCAGCGCGGCGCCGGTCACGAAGCGCCCCTCGGGACCGGCGAGCCAGGCGACCATGCCAGCGACCTCATCGGCGTCGCCGAAACGCGGTGTGGCCATTTTTTCCCGCTGATGCTCGGCATGCGGACCGCTTGCCGGATTCATGTCGGTGTCCGTCGAGCCCGGATGGACGATATTGGCGGTAATGCCGCGCGCACCGAGGTCGCGTGCCAGGGCTTTGGTTAGTCCGACCAGCGCCGCCTTGCTCGCGGAATAGGCACTGAGGCTTGTGTCGGTCACACGCTCCGCCAGATTGCTGCCGATGGAGATAATCCTGCCGCCCTCGCCCATATGCGCCACCGCGGCCTTGGAGGCGACGAACGGCGCTCTCAGGTTGACCTCCATGGTTTCATCGAAGTCGGCGAGCGACAGGGTGTCGATGGGCGCGGCGCGCCAGATGCCCGCGCTGTTGACCAATATGTCGAGCCGCCCGAAGGCAGAAGCAACATCGTCGACCGCCCTCGCGACCGCCGCGGCATCGCGGCTGTCGGCCCTGATGGCGATGGCGCGTCCGCCCTTGGCCTCGATCTCGCCGACCACCGCACGGGCCTGCTCCTCGCCATTGACATAGGTCAGTGCCACGCTGGCGCCGTCTGCCGCGAGCTTGCGAGCGATCGCTGCGCCGATGCCGCGGCTGCCGCCGGTGACGAGCGCGGCCTTGCCGCTCAAACGATTCGGTGACATCGATTTCTCCTTTCTGTAATGATCGATACAGAAATAACTGTCAGGCTTGTTCGGCCCCGTCAACTGATTTATGTATCGATCAGCACAGAAAGAGATCATGCCGGAACGAGGACGCCCCCGCACCTTCGACAGAACCGCCGCCTTACGGCGCGCGATGGAGGTGTTTTGGGCCAAGGGTTATGAAGGCACGTCGATAAGCGACCTGACCGGGGCGATGGGCATCAATTCGCCAAGTCTCTACGCCGCCTTCGGCAGCAAGGAAGCGCTCTTCCTCGAGGCGACCGAGTTTTACACGCAGGCCGAAGGCACGGACATCTGGACCGCGCTGGACGAGGCGCCAACGGCACGTGAGGCGATCGAGGGTTTCCTGCGTCAGACCGCCAGGGCCTATTCGCAGACCGACCGCCCGCAAGGATGCCTGGTCACGCTCGGCGCGTTGCATCAGGACAGCTCGCGCGGCGCCATCTGCAACGACCTGCGCCGTCGGCGCGCCGAAAACCACGCAGCCTTGCAGAGGCGGTTGGAGCGTGGCGTGGCCGAGGGCGAATTGCCGAGGAGTTTCGACTGCGAAGCCGCCGCGACCTTTTTCGCCACGGTTCAACACGGCATGTCGATCCAGGCGCGCGACGGTGCTTCGCATGCGGCCCTGCTGGCAACCGTGGAGGGGGCAATGGCCGCCTGGAAGATGATAGCCGGTACCGACGCGGGATGACAAACGCCGGGCGTTGTGCTCGAAATCCGAACGGACGGAGCGCCAGTCTAAACGGGCCGGGAGGATCGGACGGTGAAAAAGGGTTATCGCGAACTGCTGGACGAGGCGAATGCCGAGATCGAAGTGCTTTCGCCCGAGGAAGCGGCAGCCCTGATCGAGGACGAAGGCACCATCTTTGTCGACCTGCGAGATCCTCGCGAGATTGAACGCGACGGCAGGATTCCCGGCGCCAAACATGTCACCCGTGGCATGCTGGAATTCTGGATCGATCCCGAGAGCCCTTACCACAAGCCGTTCTTCGCGTCGGGAAAGAGCTTCGTCTTCTTCTGCGCCGGCGGCTGGCGTTCGGCGCTCGCCACCAAGACCGCGCAGGACATGGGGCTGTCGCCCGTCAAGCATATCCTTGGCGGCTACACCGCCTGGAAGGCGGCCGGACTGCCGGTGGAACCCGGCGAGAAGAAGAAACAGCCCTGATTGCGGTTCAATGGAGCAGCGACGGCTCCCGGTGCGCGGCCACGAAGCTGACGGCGCGTTCCACCACGCCCTTGTCCGCCAGGATGCGGCGATGGCCGAGCCCTTCGGCCCAGTGGAGCAACACATGGTCACCGGCGCCGGCATAACGCCAGGCATGATCGGCCGAGACTTCGCGATCGTCGGGTGCGTGGATGACCAACGTCGGCACCGGCGCCTGGGCAAGCTGGCGATCGCCGGTGAATTCGTGCAGCGGCCGGCCGGAAAGATGTTCGACACGGTCCGCCATGGCGGCCTGCGAGCGCGGACCGACATTGAGCATGCGACTGAAGTCGGCGAAGATGGCCGGCAATGAACTGGGCGCGGCGATCAGCACCAGGCGCCCGGCCGCCAGCGGCGCAATGTTCCTGATCGATCCGGCGATTGCATTGGCGGCGACGGCGCCGCCGAAGGAATGACCGATCACCGCCGCGAACGGGCCGAACCATTCGCCCGCGATTCGCACCGCATCGACGGCATTGACCATGTTCAACCGCCGGCCATGCGATTGGCCGTGGCCGGGAAGGTCGAGCGAGACGACCCTGTAGCCGGCGGCGCGGTAGCCCTCGATCAGCATGCGCATATATTCGGTGCGCGAGCGCCACCCATGAACGACGAGAACCGTTCCGGCGGACGCCCTGCCTGGCTCCGGACGGAATTCATGCACCATGACGCAGCCGGATCCGGCTTTCAGCCGGTGATGCCGCGCTTCGGCCATGAAATCTGCCGCGCGGTCGACGGCACGGCGTTCGCCCTCGCTCAGCACCCTGGCGTTCGGCGTACGGCAGAACAGCTCGAATGCGGCGCGCCCGGTGAGGCGGGGGGCGACATGTTCGGCGGCCCCGAATACACCCCGGATGACCTTCAGTCCGAATGATGCCATAGTGGGAATCCATCCATACGTTCAAGCATGAACATAATAGTTCAAAGATGAACAATAAACAAGAGCTGCCCTGGGACAACCCGCGGTTTCGCAACTGGGTCGCGGTTGCGCGCGCCTGCCATGTGCTGGAGCGCACGCTTGCCGTGAAGCTCGCTCCGCTCGATCTGAAACCCGCGCAGCTCGATGTGTTGATGAATCTCTACCGCCATCCCGGCATGTCGCAGCACGATCTCGCCCGCAAGCTACTCGTCGGTCGCTCCAACATCACCATGCTGTTGCCTCAGCTTGAGGCTCGCGGCCTGCTGCGCCGCGAAGGCGACGAGAAGGACAAGCGCATCCTGCGGCTGGCCCTCACCGAAGCCGGCGAGGCGCTGCTGATGCAGGCGCTGAAGGTGCACATGGCGCTGATCGAGAAAGCGATGAGCCAGTCGACGCCGGAGCAGTGCGACATGATCGGCGAGCAGATGCGCAAGATCTACGAGGTGTTGAAGGACGCCTGACCGCCATTGCGGTCCAGCGGATCACCACATCGTCTTTTTTGCCCGCTCCGGCCATTCCTTGTCATAGGTTTCGCCGTCGATGTTCCTGCGGCTGGTGATCTCCAGGATCTTTCCTGGCGTCGGCAGGGACTTCGGATCGACATGCCTTTCCGGGTTCCACAGTTCCGACCGCACGATGGCGCGGGCGCATTGGAAATAGACCGTATCGACATCGATGACGCTCACCGAGCGTGCCGGCCTGCTGTCGACCGTGAACGACGCGCAAAGCGCGGCATCCGTGGTGATGCGCGCGCGGCCGTTGATGCGCAGCGTCGTTCCGGAGCCCGGCACCAGGAACAGCAGCCCGACGCGGGGATCGCGAATGATGTTTTTCAGCGAATCGGCGCGGTTGTTGCCGCGCCGGTCCGGCATCATCAGGGTTTTCGGATCGACGATGCGCACGAAGCCGGCGAGATCGCCGCGCGGCGAGCAATCCAGCCCTTCCGGCCCGCTGGTCGCCAGCGCGACGAAGGGCGAGGCCTCGATGAAGGCGGCGTATTCGGGAATGACGTGGTCGAGTTCCTTGACCACCGAGGCTTCGCCGGGCAGGCCATAGAACGCTTCAAGCTGTTCGACGGTGGTTATGATGGACATTGTCTTGTCTCCCGATCCGCCGCCCCTACTCCCGCTCCATGACATCTTGACGACGCCCGCCGGCTAACGGTCGCGGCTGAGACCCTTTTGTGCCAGCTCGGCAAGATAGGCATTCCAGCGCGCATCCTTCTCGTGGCCCAGCGTGTGCAGGTAATTCCAGGTGAAGATACCGGTGTCATGGAAATCATCGAAGGTGATGCGCACCGCGTAGTTGCCGACCGGTTCAATTTTGAGGATGGCGACATCGCGCTTGCCCGGAACGGTCACCCGCTGGTCCGGCGAATGGCCCTGCACCTCGGCCGACGGCGAGGCGACGCGCAGCAGCTCGGCCGGCAGCTCGAATGGCTGGTGGCCGGGAAAGGTCACGGAGAGCAGTTTGCGGTCTTTGGAGACCCGCAGTTCCTTCGGCGCCGTCATGGTGTTTTTCCGTTTCGAACCGCCCTTCCCTACGCCGCTTCGCCGGATTGGAAAAGCCCGTACCAGGCAGCCGACATCCGGTGTCGGTCGGGGAATGTTACCAAAGATCGAGAGCGGCTATCTTGAACGACAGGCCGGATCGTATCACATAGCGATATATAACGCCGTCGTTCACAGCCACGGGAAACGCTTCACGCATGGACATGATCGATCCTTTCGGCCGCACGATCAGCTACCTGCGCGTGTCGGTCACCGACCGCTGCGATTTCCGCTGCACCTATTGCATGGCCGAGGACATGGCTTTCCTGCCCAAGAAGGACCTGCTGTCGCTCGAGGAACTCGACCGGCTGTGCAGCGTCTTCATCGCAAAAGGCGTGCGCAAATTGCGTCTCACCGGCGGCGAGCCGCTGGTGCGCAAGAACATCATGCACCTGGTCCGTCAGCTGTCGCGTCATCTCGAAAGCGGCGCGCTGGAAGAACTGACGCTGACCACCAACGGCTCGCAGCTTTCGCGTTTTGCTGCCGAGCTCGCCGATTGCGGCGTCAAGCGCATCAATGTTTCGCTCGACACGCTTGATGCCGACAAGTTCCACGCAATCACCCGCTGGGGCCATCTCGGCAAGGTCATGGCCGGCATCGATGCGGCGCAGGCGGCGGGGCTGAAGATAAAGCTCAACGCCGTGGCGCTGAAGGATTTCAACGACGCCGAATTGCCTGAGATGATGCGCTGGGCGCATGGCCGCGGCATGGACCTGACCGTCATCGAAACCATGCCGATGGGCGAGATCGACGCCGACCGCACCGACCAGTACCTGCCGCTGTCGCTGCTGCGCGCCTCGCTGGAGCGCCAGTTCACGCTGACAGACGTCCCGTTCAAGACCGGCGGTCCGGCCCGCTATGTCCATGTCGCGGAAACCGGTGGCCGGCTCGGCTTCATCACGCCGATGACCCATAATTTTTGCGAGAGCTGCAACCGCGTCCGGCTGACCTGCACCGGCACGCTCTATATGTGCCTGGGCCAGGAGGATGCCGCCGATCTCAGGGAGCCGTTGCGTGCGTCCGAAGGCAACGATCTGGTCGGCGCGGCGATCGACGAGGCGATCGGGCGCAAGCCGAAAGGGCATGATTTCATCATCGACCGTCGCACCAGCCGCCCCTCCGTGTCGCGGCATATGAGCGTCACCGGCGGCTGATTTTCCCACGGATCTGGTGCAGGATCGCTTCCGGCTGACTGCTGGAGGAATGGAATGAAGTGCGCGCGCTCGGTATTGGCATTCGTTGCGGCGATCGCGGCAATCCCCTCGGCCGCCGCTCCTTTCACCTACACCAACGAGCGATTCGGCACGGTCTGCACCTTTCCCGATGATGTTTTCACCGACCGCCAGCCCGAACCGGACAACGGTGACGGCCAGCAATGGCTCGCGCCCGACGGCGCCAGCCTGATCTGTTCCGGCATCCTGAATATCGACAACGACACGCCGAGACACTTCGTCGCGACCGAGAAAGCCAGCACGGAGGCGGGTTACAAGGTCACCTACAGCAGGACGGGAAAGGACTGGGCCGTGCTTTCGGGGCTGAAGGCCGGGAACATCTTTTATGAGCGCCGCCTGTTCGGCAAGGACGGCGTCATCCGCACCGTCTGGATCGAATATCCGCCGGCCGTGGAGCCGAAATACGACCCGCTGGTCGGCGCCATCGCCGCCAGCCTCGAGGGACCGTGACTATTGCGGCCATGCCGCAATAAATCTCCGCCGGCGGATGCCCGCCTGATTTACCCCAGCCGTTTTCGCGCCTAGCCTTCCATCCGGTAGCGGCTTTCGCTCCGTTGGGGGAAAACATTATGCGCAAATTCATCTTTTCTGTTGCCTTGCTCGGCCTCGCCGCCATGCCGGCGGCGGCGCAATCCATCGGCGGCACTTACGATGTCGCCGGCACCAATTTCGATGGTTCGGCCTATGGCGGCGAAGCAACCATCACGCTGACAAGCGGCACGACCTGCACGATCCATTGGGAAACCGGCGGCTCGTCCTCGGACGGCATCTGCATGCGCAACGACAACGCCTTCTCGGCCGGCTATGTCCTGGGCAAGGAGATCGGCCTTGTCGTCTACAAGATGGATGACGACGGCTCGCTGCACGGCCTGTGGACGATCGCCGGCAAAGACGGCAGCGGCACCGAGGTGCTAACGCCGAAGAAGTAAGGCCGGTCATCCGCGGTTGAAATTCTGGGCCGCGATCAAGGCCGTGGCCCAGCCCTTTGTCGTTGCTGTTTCGGTCCCGGCTGCTACAGGCTTTTTTCAAAGCAGAACCGGTAGAGATCTTGCCCCTTTCTCCCAATCTTCGCGGTGCGTTGTTCATGGTGGTGGCGATGGCCGGCTTCACCCTCAATGACGCGATCACCAAATATTCGTCGCAGTCGATGAACATGGCGCAGGTCATGCTGATCAGAGGCGCATTTGCCTCGCTCTTCGTCGGCCTGCTTGCCTGGCAGCGCGGCGCGCTGGTCCGGCCGCGCTCGATGCTGCAGCCACTGGTGGCGCTGCGCGTCCTTGCCGAGGCCGGCGCGACGGTGACCTTCCTGGTCGCGCTTGCCCATTTGCCGATCGCCAGCGTCTCGGCCGTCCTGCAGGCACTGCCGCTGGCCGTGACAATGGGCGCGGCCCTTGTCTTCGGCGAGGCGGTCGGCTGGCGCCGCTGGCTGGCGATCGCCGTTGGATTTGCCGGCGTGCTGGTCGTGGTGCGCCCGGGCTTCGAGGGGTTCAGCATGTTTTCGCTCGTGGCGCTGGCCAGCGTCGCCTGCTGCGCAGTGCGCGACCTCGCCACCAAGCGGATTCCGCAGGCTATCCCCACGCTGCTGGTCTCCACCGCAACGGCATTGGCCATGACGGTGGTCGGCGCGCTGCTGCTGTCGCCGATGGGCGGCTGGACACCGATGACGGGAAAAGCCACTGCGCTGCTGGCGCTCGCAGCAGTGCTGGTGCTCATCGGCTACCAATTCATCATCATGGCGATGCGCTCGGGCGAGATTTCCTTCATAGCACCGTTCCGCTATACGGCGCTGCTCTGGTCCATTGTGCTCGGCCTGCTGGTCTTCGGCGATGTCCCCGACATGACAATGATCATCGGCGCCAGCACAATCGTCGGCTCCGGCCTTTACGCGCTTTATCGTGAGCGCGTCGTCGGCCGGCGCAGGATCGTCGCGGAAAGCACTGGTCCTGCCATGGCCCCGGACGGCATATAAGAGGCTCGCGGGGAATTTTCGCGAAGGCGCACGGGCTCGATGATGGTGAGAGATATTGCGGGATTGATGCTGGCCGGCGTTCAATCCAGATGCAGGGGCGGCGGCGACAAGACCTTGCTGCGGCTCGAAAGCGGCTGGCCACGGCGGCCGATCAACATCAACATGCCCGACGATCTTGCCAAGGCGGCGCGGTTGCTGCAGAGCATCTGAGATGAACAAGCGCCTCTTCGGCATCACCGGCTGGAAGAACTCCGGCAAGACGACCCTGACTGAGAAACTGGTCGCGGAACTCGTTGGGCGCGGCTGGAGGGTTTCGACCGTAAAGCACGCCCATCATGATTTCGACATCGACAAGCCGGGCGCGGACAGCTTTCGCCACCGGCAGGCAGGAGCCATGGAAGTCGCCATCGTCTCCGCCAATCGCTGGGCGCTGATGCACGAATTGCGCGGCGAGGATGAGCCGGCGCTGGAAGCCATCCTGTCGCGGCTTGCGCCGTCCGACATCGTGCTGGTCGAAGGCTACAAGCGCGAAGCCCACCGCAAGATCGAAACCCGGCGCCTGGAGGCGAAGGACCGGACGCCGCTTTCGGCGGGTGACCCCGGGATCGTTGCCATTGCGGCCGACTTCGTCATCGAGGACAAAAGCCTGCCGGTGTTCGATCTCGACGACGTGAAATCGATAGCCGACTTCGTCGAGCGCGCGACCGGCCTCGTTGCTTGAGAAGTAACGTAACGGCAGAAGGACATTGCCGATTTTCGTGGTTTTGCAGTTGCTTTTTTCTTGGAAAGAGTGGGAGTATCGGGCCAGCGGGCGGTCAAAAGCACCGCCCCCACAGAGCCGTTTCGGAACGACGGCCGGGACCATAAAGAGAGGATCATTATGCGTATTGCACTGCGTATCGCGCTCGCCGCTTCGGCCGCGCTGCTGACGCTCGGCGTAGCCCAGGCCCAGGAAAAGACCCTGAGGATCGGCACCGAGGGCGCCTACCCGCCCTTCAACAACCTGACTTCCGATGGCAAGCTCGTCGGTTTCGACATCGACATCGCCCAGGCGCTCTGCGACGAGATGAAGGTCAAATGCACCTTTGTCGCCCAGGATTGGGACGGCATCATCCCGGCGCTGCAGGCGGGCAAGTTCGACGCCATCGTGGCCTCGATGTCGATCACACCGGAGCGTGCCGAGAAGGTCGACTTCACTCACAAATACTACAACACGCCCTCGGCGCTCGCCGTCCCGAAGGATTCGACGCTGAAGGGCGTGACCAAGGAGGACCTCGCCGGCAAGAGTATCGGCGTGGCCACCACGACGACGCATTTCAACTATGCCTCGAAGACCTACACCGACAGCACGATCAAGGGTTATCCGAGCAGCCCCGAGGAACAGGCGGATCTGGCCAACGGCCGCCTCGACGCCATCGAGGATGATATCGTGGTGCTGCAGCAGTGGCTGGATTCGCCTGACGGTGCCTGCTGCAAGATCCTCGGCCAGCCCTCGCCGCAGCCGGTCGAGATTTTCGGACCTGGCGCCGGCATTGCCGTGCGCAAGGGCGAGACCGATCTGGTCAACAAGCTGAATTCCGCCATCGACGCCATCAGGGCCAACGGAAAATACAAGGAAATCAACGACAAGTACTTCAAGTTCGACGTCTACGGCGCCGAGTCCTGATAATCACCTCCAAGGGCGGCAGGGTCTCCCTGCCGCCTTACCCGATCTGGGAGCTCTGGAGATAACACCACTCGATGCCAGCCCAAAGCATATGGACACTTCTCAGTTGGGGACCCAATGGCTGGCTTGACGATATCGCCTATGGCGCGGTGGTCACCATCGCGCTGGCGCTCGCCACGCTTCCGATCGGCCTGACGATCGGCTTTTTCATTGCCTGGGCAAAGCAATCCGAAGAGCCTTCGCTGCGGCTGGCCGCGAACATTTACACCACCATGTTTCGGGGCCTTCCGGAGCTGGTGACGCTCTTCCTGTTCTTCTTCGGCATGCCCATCCTGCTGCAATACATCATCCGCTTCTTCAGGCCCGAGGCGACGATCGATGTCGACAGCTTCATCGCCGGCATGATCGTGCTCTCGCTGATCTTCTCTTCCTATGCCAGCGAGGTATTCCTTTCGGCCTTTCGCGCCATTCCGAAGGGCCAGTATGAGGGCGGCTATGCGATCGGTCTGTCGAAGTGGCTGACCATGCGCAAGGTGATCCTGCCTCAATTGCTGCGCATCGCCTTCCCCGGTCTCGAGAATTGCTGGCTCAGCCTGCTCAAGGACACAGCCCTGGTCTCGGTCGTCAACCTCGCCGAGACCTTGCGCAATGCGGGCGTCGCGGCGCGCGTCACCAAACATTCGTTCCTGTTCTACAGCGTCGCGGCGCTGGTCTTTCTCATCCTGGCAATCCTGTCTTCGATCGCCACCGGCTTCATCTTGCGGTCGCTCGGGCAGAAGGAAGCGCGATGAGCGTCACCGACACCATTGCCGTCGATCGGCCGCCGCCGCCGGCGCGCGGCTGGCCGCGTGCCCGTATCGTGGGATACGCACTCGTCGGCCTCTGGATCCTCTTCGGCTTCGGCATACTGGCCTATCTGGTCTCCGCGTGGAACGGCGAGTTCTTCGCACGATATGCGCCGGCCTATCTGCAGGGACTTGGAACCACCCTGTCGCTGGTGGCTGTGTCGATGGTGGCCGGCGCCATCCTGTCGCTGCCCGTCACCTATGGCCGCATGTCGAACAACCGGTTGCTGTCGTGGCCCGCCTATTGCTACGTCTATTTCTTCCGCGGCACGCCGCTGCTGGTCCAGGTCTATCTGGTCTATTACGGGGTCGGTTCTTTCCGCGTGCAGCTCGAATCGGTTGGGCTATGGTGGTTCTTCCGCGACGCCTTCAACTGCGGCGTGTTCGCCTTTGCGCTCAACACGGCCGCCTATCAGGCCGAAATCTTGCGCGGCGCCATAGAGAGCGTTCCAAGGGGCCAGTGGGAAGGCGCCGCTTCGCTCGGCCTGCACAAGTTGCAGACGCTGCGCAAGGTCATACTGCCCCAGGCGATCATCGTGGCCTTGCGACCCTACGGCAATGAACTCGTTCTGATGATCAAGGCCTCCGCGATCGTCGCCATCATCACCGTCTACGACCTGATGGGCAATGCGAAACTCGCCTACGCCAAGTCCTTCGACTTCCAGGCCTATGTCTGGGTGGCAATCGTCTATCTGGTGATGGTCGAGATCCTGCGCCACGGGGTCGAATGGATCGAGCGCCGGATTACCATTCACCTGAAACGGTAAGCCTACCTGATCTGTGCCAGTCGATGGCGCGGCGCGCGCCTTGACGAATCCGCCGCATGGCCTAGACCTTCCGCAACTGCAATCTTTGCTCCCGTCGGAAGGAACAAGCCATGGCATCGGTGGCATTTCTCGGTCTTGGCGTCATGGGCTACCCCATGGCCGCGCATCTGAAGAACAAGGGCGGCCATGACGTCACCGTCTACAACCGCACCGGGGCAAAGGCGGAGCAATGGGTCGCCCAGCACGGCGGCGCTCTCGCCCTGACGCCGGCGCAGGCTGCCGAAGGCAAGGACTTTGTTTTCTCGTGCGTGGGCAATGACGACGATCTGCGTTCGGTGACGACGGCAAAGGACGGTGCCTTTCAGGCCATGAAAAAGGGCGCCGTCTACATCGACAACACCACGGCATCGGCCGAGGTCGCGCGCGAGTTGGCCGAGGCCGCACAGGAGCGCGGCTTCTCGTTCCTCGATGCGCCGGTCTCCGGCGGCCAGGCCGGCGCCGAAAACGGTATTCTGACCGTCATGGTCGGCGGCGATCAGGCAGCCTTCGACAAAGCCAGGCCCGTCATCGACGCCTATGCCCGGATGATCGGGCTTATGGGACCGGCAGGCGCCGGCCAGCTCACCAAGATGATCAACCAAATCTGCATCGCCGGGCTGGTGCAGGGACTGTCCGAAGGCATCCATTTCGGCAGGAAGGCCGGGCTCGACATCGAGAAGGTCATCGATGTGATCTCCAAGGGCGCAGCGGGCTCGTGGCAGATGGAGAACCGGCACAAGACGATGAATGCAGGCAAATACGACTTCGGCTTCGCGGTCGACTGGATGCGCAAGGATCTCGGCATCTGCCTTGATGAAGCCGACCGCAACGGGGCCAGACTGCCCGTGACGGCGCTCGTCGACCAGTTCTATAAGGACGTCCAGGCGATGGGCGGCAGGCGCTGGGACACATCCTCACTGCTGGCGAGGCTGGAAAAGTAGAACGCAAATGTCCCTGCCCTGCCCGAGCTGGAGCGCGGACGACATCGTCGCTCACCTGCGCTCGATAGGCACGCAGGAAAACCGCGCCGGCATGGCCCGGTTCGGCATCAACACCGCGACGGCGCTTGGTGTAGGCAATTCGGATTTGCGGCCGCTGGCGCGCAAGCTGAAGCGCAATCACGAGCGGGCGCTTGCCCTGTGGGACAGCGGTGTTCGCGAGGCGCGGCTGGTGGCGGCGTTCACCGGGGAGCCGAAAAGGATCACGGCCGAGCAGTGCCGCCGCTGGGCCGGCGATTTCGATTCCTGGGAGATCGTAGACAGCGTTTCGGATCTCTTTGCTGAAACGCCGTTCCGGCGTGAGTTGATCGAGGAGTTTGCTGCCAACGAACGCGAGTTCGTGCGCCGCGCCGGCTTTGCCATGGTGGCGTGGAGCGCAGTGCATCTGAAGCAGGAGCCGGACGCGACGTTTCTCGCCTATCTGCCGTTGATCGGGGCGCATGCCGGCGATCCGCGCAATTTCGTCAGGAAGGCGGTCAGCTGGGCGCTGCGGCAGATTGGCAAACGCTCGGCGGCGCTGCATGCCCCTGCCCTTGCGCTAGCGCAAAAGTTGGCCGGATCATCCGACAAGACGGCGCGCTGGATCGGCCGGGACGCCGTGAAGGAGTTAACGGATGCCAAAAGGCTGGAACGGCTCACCTCCAGAAAAAGCTGATCTTGCCGATATCCGGTTCACGGAGGTGACGCCGGCAACACGCGGCGACTTCGAGATATTGTTCGAGCAGCCAGGTGCGCCAAAATATTGCTGGTGCATGGCGTGGCGGCAGTCCGTCCGCGAGCACATCCCGAATGATGAGAAAAAGCGCCAGATGATGGCACTTATCGATGCCGGCAGGCCGGTCGGCATCCTCGCCCAGATCGACGGCAAGACCGTTGCCTGGTGTTCGGTCGCGCCGCGCGAAACCTACCGAAGGCTTTCAAAGCGGCAGGACGACAGCGAGACGGGGGTATGGTCGATCGTCTGCTTTTATGTGCCAAGGGCTTTGCGCGGCCGCGGTTTTGCTTCCGCATTGCTCGATGCGGCCATTGACCACGCGTTCGCCAAGGGGGCGCATATCATTGAGGCCTATCCGGTGGGCGAGGCATCGCCGAGCTACCGTTTCATGGGGTTTCGCGACATGTTTGCGGCGCGCGGCTTTCACGACGCCGGCATGACCGGTTCTCGCCGGCATGTAATGCGGATCGAGCGTTGACGTCGCCGGTGGCGGTGTCTTTACTCGAACGCAAAGGAAAACGTCCGATGACCAAACGTCTCATAGCCATGGCAGCGTTCGCAGGCGCAATGTCGGCATTTACAGCCGCCCTCGCTTCGGCCGAGACCACACACATATTCTGGAAGGATCTGCGCCCGGCGACCCAGGCGGTTGCCGAAGAAGCCGGCCTGCCGATGATCGCGGCAAAATTGCCCGATCACGGCGAGACGTTATCCCTCGGCCTGCAGGACAAGACCATACAAATAGCCGGCTATGCGTTGCCGGTCGATCGCGAAGGCGATCTTGTCTATCAATTCCTACTGGTGCCGTGGACCGGGGCGTGCAGTCACATGCCGACGCCGCCGCCCAACCAGATCGTCCTGGTCACCCCGGCTCATCCCTACAGGATGTCGCAGGCCTACCAGCCGGTTTCCGTAACCGGCGCGCTGAAACCGGGCATGGAGAAGAGCCAGCTTTTCATCCTGGACGGCGTCTCGGTCATCCAGTCGGGCTATACCGTGCGCAAGGCAGGCGTGACCGGCGTCGACACCGTGCCGGACACAATAACCCTACCGGTCAACTCGCCTTGGACTTTCCTCAACAAAAAGAAGAACTAAGCAAGGCGAGCTTGCGTGACCTTGCATGCATCAAGGCCACGCGCGCTCAGGCCGCGTTCGCGCCCGATTCCTTGTCCAGCACCATGTAATCGAGCGGGATTTCGGTCGTGTACTTGATCTGCTCCATGGCGAAGGAGGACGAGACGTCGCGAATCTCGATCTTGGCGATCAGCCGCTTATAGAAGGCATCATAGGCTGCAATGTCGGGCACCACGACACGCAGGAGGTAGTCGACATCGCCGCTCATGCGGTAGAACTCGACCACCTCGGGGAATTCCTGGATGACTTCGGAAAAACGCCGCAGCCATTCATGGCTGTGCGAATTGGTGCGGATCGAGACGAAGACGGTGACCCGCACATTGACCTTTTCATGATCGAGAATGGCGACACGCCGCTTGATGACGCCCTCTTCCTCGAGCTTCTGGATGCGCCGCCAGCAAGGGGTCGTCGACAGTCCCACTTTCTTGGCGACATCTGCGACCGCGAGCGTCGCGTCCTCCTGCAGGAGGCGGAGAATTTTTCGGTCAAGGCGGTCCATTGAAAGCTCCTGAAGGAATGGATTGGCCATAATCGGCGTTATTATAGCCTTTCACAAGAAAAAAATTCTGCTGATTGGCGGAAAAGCCGGTGGTTTCTTGCTGAATGTCTAACCGAGGCGATAGCGGATTTCCGACCTGAGGAAAGGCAGCAAATCCATTTCAAACCAGGGATTCCGTTTCAGCCAGCCGGTGTTGCGCCAGGACGGATGCGGCAGCGGCAGCACCTTCTGGCCAGCGGATTTCTCCCAGATGGAGCGCCAGTCCCTCACCGTTTCCGTCAGGGACGGGCGCCGCGCGGCACCCATGTGCCAGGACTGCGCGTAGATGCCGATCGTCAGCACCAGGTCGATCTGCGGCATGAGCCCCATCAACGGCGCGCGCCAGGCCGGCGCGCATTCCCGCCTTGGCGGCAAGTCGCTGCCCTTGGCGTCCTGGCCGGGGAAACAGAAGCCCATCGGCACGATAGCGAACTTCTCGGTGTCGTAGAACTCCTCGCTGGTGACGCCGAGCCAGTCTCGCAGCCGGTCGCCCGAAGCATCGGTGAACGGCATGCCCGACAGATGCACCTTGGTTCCCGGCGCCTGGCTGGCAATCAGGATGCGGGCATTCGACGAGGGTCGCAGCACCGGGCGCGGTTCGTGCGGCAGTGGCCGGCCGATCGGATTGTCGACGCAGATGCGGCAGGAGCGAACCGTCGCGGCGAAGCTTTCGAGTTCCGCAGTCATCCTCAGGCCGCGGCACTCGGCCGGCTCGAAACCATCCGATACCAGCGCAACACATTGCTGCACTCGTCCGGCGCCTTGATGCGCGCCGGTTTCATAAAATCGATGGCGATCATCCCGGTGATATCGGCGATCGAATAGGCGTCGCCGGCGGCGAATTCGCGAGTTCCCAGCTCGCCGTCGAGAAGTCGCAGGAATTCGATTGCCTTCGGCTTGTTGGCCTCGCCCCACTCGGGAATCTGCGGGATCTCCCATTCCTTCATGGCCGGATGGGTGTGGCGGAAAGCTTGCGCGACGCAGGTCAGCAGGTTGAATTCCATCCGCCTTTGCCACATCTCGACCTGCGCCTTGCCGAGCGCCCCGCGACCGAACAGTGCGGGCTCGGGATTGAGTTCCTCGAAATAGCGGCAGATGGCGACGGACTCGGTGATGACGGTGCCGTCGTCAAGCTCCAGCACCGGCAGTCGCCGCAGTGGATTGCGCGAGCTGACCGCCTGTTGCCTGTGTTCCAGCGCGCCCATGTCGACGGACACCAGCGGAACCGCGATTCCCTTCTCGGCCAGAAAAACGCGAACCCGTCTTGGGTTGGGCGCCCGGCCGCCGTCGAAAAGCTTCATTCGATCCTCCAGTTCTTGCCGGTGATGGCACGGTTCAGCTTCCGCCGGCTTACCAGAAGCGGAAGATCTCTCGCACGGCATCGTCGATGGAGGCGAGCGTGCCATGTTTTCTCTCGACGGACTCGCGATGGTGGCTGTCGCGCCAATCTTGCGGCTGGTCGAATGTACCTGCCCAGATGCCGGCCCTTGCCGCGCGCGCGATCGCTTCCTCGCTCTCGTAATCGCCGAAAGCGACCGCCCAGCCTGCCTCGACCTGTGCGCGGTTGAGATCGGTGTCCCCGGCCTTGCAATCGCCGAGCAGCCGGCCGTACCGGTCGCGCTGCCAGCCGCTGCAGATGACGGGCCTGCCGGCGATCAGGCGCACCAGAGATTGGCGCGCAAGCGTGCCACAGGAATAATCGGCGCCGTTCTTGCGGCAGGTCTGGGTGTATTCCGGCGCGTCGATGCCGCGCATGCGGATGCGTTCGGCCCCGAGCGTGATCGAGTCGCCATCATTGATGATGGCGACGCCCTGTGTCTTTCGCGTCTCCACGCGATCGAGGCGCGCCGCAAGCACGATCAGCAGCCCCAGAACGATGACCGTCAGCCCATAGTCCAGCAATTTGCGCCATGGGCTTCGCGGGCGCGGCGCAGCATACCGCCGGCGCGGTCCTTGCGACCAGGAACGGCTCATATGGCAAACGGTTGGTTAATCATTCGAACGTAGCTTAACACCTTGAAATGCCGCCCGCATAAATTGAAGTCTTCATGCCTTTGCAACGCTCGAACACAGCGGACAAATTCATTGTGGACCGCAGGAAACGCCATCGCAACAGCGATGTCGCGCGCGCGGTGCGCAAGACGCGCGACCGTCTTTCGCAACAGGCCGGCAATCCGGATTTCGATCGCGAACTGTTGAAACTCCATGCGCGCGCGATGACCAGCGGGGCCATTGCCATTCCGCTGCTTGTCTTGGCGATCGCCGCGCTTGGCCGGCTGGCCGGCATCGGCAATGAGATCATTCTCTGGGCGCTGTTCACCCTGACCTGCTACACGATGTTGGCTTTCATGGCGCGCCGCGTCGAACGCGTGGAAGCGTCCGATCTTAACCCGTTGCAAACCCAGAGAGAATTCCTGTTCGCACATTTCCTGTGCGGCCTCGGCTGGGGCTGGTTCGTCTGGCTCGGCTGCGGTGCCTGCGCGGTCGACCAGTTTCAGGTGGTCAAGGCCGTGGTGCTGCTGCTTGCCATGGCCGGAACCGCTATCATGGCCTCATCCCTGCGCGGGGCGTTGCTGGCGACTTTCGCTGTTCCGGTGACGCTTTACGCCTACGCCGAAATAAGGCTGTGGATGCCGGTCGGGGCGATCATGGCCGTACTGCTCGTTCTTTCGCTGCCTTTCTTTGCCTATATCGCGCGGAACCTCAACCGCTCCTCCCTGATGCTTTTGTCGTTCCGCTCCGAAAAGGACGCACTGATCGCCGAAGTCGAGACCGCGAAATCGATGTCGGACGAGGCGCGGCGGCGCGCGGAAGATGCCAATCTGGCGAAATCGCGCTTTCTTGCCTCGATGAGCCATGAATTGCGCACGCCGCTCAACGCAATTCTCGGTTTTTCCGAAGTGATGTCGAACGAAGTGCTGGGGCCGATGAGCAATCCCACGTATCGCGACTATGCCCATGACGTGCACGAATCCGGCCAGCATCTTCTCGACCTCATCAACGAGATCCTCGACCTGTCGCGCATCGAGGCCGGCCGGTACCAGCTCAATGAAGAGCCGGTGATGCTGCTCGGCATTGTCGAGGATTGCTGCCACATGATGGAGTTGAAGGCGCGCAACAAGGATATCCGCGTCATTCAGGATTTCGAACATGCCTTGCCGCGCCTGTTCGCCGACGAGCGCGCGGTGCGCCAGATCACCCTCAACCTCTTGTCCAACGCGATCAAGTTCACCGCCACCGGCGGCGAAATCCGCGTGCGCGTCGGCTGGACGGCCGGCGGCGGACAATACATCTCGGTCAGGGACAACGGCCCCGGCATACCGGAAGACGAGATCCCGGTAGTGCTTTCGGCCTTCGGCCAGGGTTCGATCGCCATCAAGAGCGCCGAACAGGGCACCGGACTTGGTCTGCCGATCGTGCAGGGCCTGCTCGCCATGCATGGCGGCGAATTCCAACTTCATTCCAAGCTGCGCGAAGGCACAGAGGCGATTGCCATCTTCCCGCTGAGCCGGGTGATGGAGGAACTGCCGGCCCTGCCGACCGCGGCGGTCGCGGCGCGTCGGCGTTGACGCGCCTCATGCGTGGAATGAGCGACGAATGCTCGGCCTAGCCGCGAACGGCCGCGGCCATGCCCGAACTGGTCAGTGCCGCTGCCTTGATTAGGCCGGCGGCAAGTGCCGCGCCTACTCCCTCGCCGTGGCCGACGCCGAGGTCAAGCAAGGGGCGAAGGCCAAGGCGCTCGGCGGCCTGCGCATGCGCGGGCTCCGGCGACAGGCCGGCGAGAAGGCAATGATCCAGCGCGGCAGGATTGGCGGCATGCAGGACCGCTGCGGCTGCCGTTGCCGCAACTCCGTCGAGCAGCACGGGGATTCTCTGCATCCGTGCCGCAAGGATGGCGCCGGCTATCGCCGCGAACTCACGGCCACCGAGCCGGCGCAGCACCTCCAACGGTTCATCGAGATGGCCGGCGTGGAAAGCCAGCGCCGCATCGACCACCTCCGCCTTGCGCGCCTGCATCGCCGCATCGGCGCCGGAGCCCGGGCCGACCCAATCGGTGCCCTTGCCGCCCAACACGGCCGCGAACAGGGCCGCGGCGACGGTGGAATTGCCGACGCCCAGATCGCCGAGGCAAAGCAGGTCGGCGCCGCCGGCGATCGCCTCCATGCCGAAGGCCATGGTCGCGGCGCAACCCCGCTCGTCGAGTGCGGCATCCTGCGTGATGTCGGCTGTCGGAATATGCAAGGCGAGATCGAAAACCTTCAGCCCGAGGTCGTTGGCGACGCAGACCTGGTTGATCGCTGCACCGCCGGCCGCACACAGTTCGACGGCGTTGGCGGTCGCCGCCACGACTCTCGGCGAGACGCCGTGCCTGACAACACCATGGTTGCCGGCAAAGACCGCGACCAGAGGCCGCGTCACTGCCGGCGGCGCACGGCCACTCCATGCTGCCAGCCAGGCAGCGATATCCTCGATGCGACCAAGCGAGTTCCTTGGCTTGTCCGCCTTGGCGAACAGCGTTCGCACACGGGCCTCCGCTGTCGTGTCGGCCGCCGGCAGATTGGCCAGCAGGTTACGGAAATCGTCGAAAGGCTGTGCTCTGGTCATGTCGTGGAATTCGTCCTTGCAGATGGGCAGCGGCATAGCCGCCCTCGTGCGCCGGCACAACCTCCCGCTCTTGATGTAAAAGCGGCCGCGGGCGACGCATTCCCGAGGGCTTGCAAAGGCCATGCCGTTGCACCATGTGGAAGTCAGCCAAGGAAACATTCATGACGGCCATCGAATCCCCATGCATTCTGGTCTGTTCGATCGATATGAAGACCGGTTTCTGTTTCGGGTGCGGCCGCACCCGGGACGAGATCGGCGCTTGGATCGACATGACGGCGCAGGCGCGCCGTGACGTCATGGCCCAACTGCCTGCAAGGCTGGAGACGGTCGAGCGCCGGCCGCGCCGCGAAACCCGCCGCACCCGTATGGCACGGGAACGCGACGCGCTCTCGTGAACGGATTGCCGACATGAACCGCCTGTTCTGGATCCTGATGCTCGTCATCGGCGTCGGCGCGGTGCTGCTGATGTTCAACGATTCCGCCGGCAATACGCTCGGCGTCGAGAACGATGATTTCGGCCGGTTGATCTGGCTGGGCGCCTTCGGTGCGCTCATCGGCGCCGGCCTGCTAAGGTCGGGCCGCCCGCTCGGGGCCATGGCGCGCAATCTCGGCGCATGGGCGGCGATCGCGCTCGCGCTGATCGCCGGCTACCAATATCGCTACGAATTGCAGGACTTCGCCAGCCGGGTAACAGCTGGGCTCGTTCCCGGCAGCCCGCTGGCGCTGGGCATTGAGGACGGCCATGCCACCGTGACGCTCGACAAGGCCGACAATGGCCATTTCGAGGCGCGCATCCTGATCAACGGCGCGCCAGTGCGCACGGTGGTCGACACAGGAGCGACCAGCACCGTGTTGACGTCGCAGGACGCCCAGGCAGCCGGGATCAATCCC
Organism: Mesorhizobium sp. B1-1-1; assembly: GCF_006442955.1. Classification (NCBI taxonomy): domain Bacteria; kingdom Pseudomonadati; phylum Pseudomonadota; class Alphaproteobacteria; order Hyphomicrobiales; family Phyllobacteriaceae; genus Mesorhizobium; species Mesorhizobium sp. B1-1-1. Next base: position 222,976 of record NZ_VFWW01000006.1, on the reverse strand, counting down.
GCCGCTCTCGATTTCACCATACCGGTCTCGACCGCCAACGGCACGGCGCGCGCCGCGGCTGTGAAAACCAACGAACTGGCCATCGGCGGCATCGTGCGAAAGAATATGCCGGTGATGGTCGCGGCACCCGGTATGCTTGGCCAGAGCCTGCTCGGCATGAACTTCATCAGTTCGCTGTCCGGCTTCGACGTGCGCGGCGACCGGATGACCCTCCGGGATTGACGTTCGGCAAAAGCGGTTCAGGCGGCCTTGTCGACCGCCCCGCTGAGGTCGACCGCAGCGAACGCCGTCTTCAGCACCTGCGGCCCAGCGCCGGGGCGCGTTGCATCCGTGGAGAGGATCTGGCGGTAGCGGCGGGCACCAGGCAATCCATGGAATAGCCCGACCATGTGGCGGGTGACATGACCGAGCCGCCCGCCCTGTTCGACATGGCGTGCGGCGTAGCCGGCCATGACGTCGATCAGCGCGACGAAATCGAAGGGAACGGTCCGCTCTCCATAAAACATGGAATCGACGCCGGTCAGAATGCCTGGAGTATGGTAGGCGGCGCGGCCGAGCATGGCGCCGTCGAGGTGCTGGAGATGCGTCCGCGCCTCTTCAAGCGATTGAATACCGCCATTGATGCCGATGAATTCGCTCGGTTTTCTCGCCTTCAACCGATAGACGCGGCCATAGTCGAGCGGCGGGATGTCGCGGTTTTCCTTGGGGCTCAGCCCCTCCAGCCATGCCTTGCGCGCATGCACCCAAAGGGCGTCGGCGCCGGCCGCGAAAACGCCGTCTGCAAGCGCATCCAGCGCCGGCTCGGGATCCTGCTCGTCGACGCCGATGCGGCATTTGACGGTTACGGGAATGGTCACGGCCGCCTTCATCGCCGCGACACAGTCGGCGACGAGGTCAGGCACCTTCATCAGGCAGGCGCCGAACGTACCGGACTGGACGCGGTCCGACGGGCAGCCGACATTGAGGTTGATTTCCTCATAGCCGAAAGCCTGGCCGATGCGCGCCGCCTCAGCCAGCTTCCCCGGATCGGAGCCGCCGAGCTGCAGCGCGACCGGATGTTCCGCATCGTCGAAACCGAGCAGGCGCTCGCGCGCGCCCTGGATGACCGCGTCGGCCACCACCATCTCGGTGTAGAGCAACGCACGGCGCGTCAGCTGGCGATGGAAGAACCGGCAATGGCGGTCCGTCCAGTCCATCATCGGGGCGATTGCCACCTTATGCTCGTGGTATCTCGACATTTTTTGCGTCAATTGGTTGGTTGATGCGGGCGGTATGGCCACCAATCCTCATATCGGCGACATATGCGAAGTAGGCAAGCCCCTCGCTCGAGCAGTAAGTCTGAAGGCGGTCCTTCTGCGCCTGCCAAATCCTATGGCCTGAAGTGCTGTCTTCTCGTTTTTTCGAGTGCTGGGCGAAATCGCTCCAAGAAATCGGAAGCTTGCACCCCCTTGCTACACCGCAGGAGAGCGGCACGCCGTTTTGCGACCTGGTCGATAGTCTTTCAACTGCGGCGAACAAGACGGGGGACCGCCTTTCCAGGATTGGCTGCTTTCCGAAGTTGCCGACCACAAGCAGATGGTGGCCATCCTGGGCCGCGCCGCATTAGGCGTTCGCCGACGCCATGGCAAACGGACAAACAGTCGATCGGCGCCGGGGGTCGGCGCCGATTTTCGACTACAGCCGGTTCAGAACGTTACCGCCGCAGCGCGTACACGCGCCCAGCTGGCTCGCTGCCCACCGACAAGGCCATGTCGTCATCCAGAAGCCGCGTGATCCGGGCGAAGCCGGTGAACGCCTTCCTGGCTTCTTCAGCCGACATCTGCCCCGACAGGGCGGCCGCGCAGCAGTTCAGCGCGCATTGATAGACAGGGCCACGTCGCCCGGTCGGCCATTTACGCAAAAACATCATGGCCTCGGCAACACTGTCGATTTCCTCGATAGGGTGTCCCTGCCCGCGTGAGATCCGCACGGGCGAAAAAAAATGCAAATAATCCATCGTATCCTCCCGCTCGGTCGCGACGTGTTCGACCGAACCCCATCAAACGCGCCATCATCCACTTGGTTCCATAAAAAACGGACGCTTGGCAAAAAAAGGGCAGGTTTGCCGGCCGCGGCTCCGATGTCGTCGCGCCGGCGCTTGAAAGCGCCACGAACCCGACTCGCCGATCAGAGGGCAAGCATCATGCCGCGCGACAATGGCGATCCCCATTGAATATCTTTAAGGCCAAAGCCGGCAAATCAGCCGATTGCCCCTTCCCTCGCGTCAGGCGTAACCTTGACGGTCAACGCGTGAGGGCGCGTGCTGCAAGAAGGGGACAATTGCAATGACGATACAAGGCGCATCGCCGGATCTATATAACGAAGATCTCGCACCGGCCAAGATACGAAACTGGGGACCATTCTCGATCTTCAACGTCTGGACGTCGGACGTCCACAGCCTCTGGGGCTATTATCTCGCCGCCAGCCTTTTCCTGTTCTGCGGCGGTTTCGTCAACTTCATCATCGCCATCGGCATCGGCTCGCTCGTCATCTACGCGCTGATGAACATGGTCGGCTATGCCGGCGTGAAGACCGGCGTGCCTTACCCAGTGCTCGCCCGCGCCTCGTTCGGCATATGGGGCGCCAACATACCGGCGCTGGTGCGCGCCATCGTCGCCTGCTTCTGGTACGGCGCACAGACGGCGGCCGCTTCCGGCGCCATTGTCGCGCTGCTGATCCGCTCGCAATGGTTCGCCGATTTCAACGCCAACACCCATTTCCTCGGCCACTCCGGGCTGGAAGTGATCTGCTTCGTGGTCATCTGGGCGCTGCAGCTGCTGATTATCCAGAACGGCATGGAGACGGTGCGCCGCTTCCAGGATTGGGCCGGGCCAGCCGTGTGGGTGATGATGCTGATCCTGGCCGTCTATCTCTGTGTCAAAGCCGGGACCTTCGCCTTCACCAGTGACATTCCGATGGAGGTGCTGCTCGAAAAGACCAAGGATGCGGGCGTGCCAGGTACGCCGGGATCGTGGACGTCGCTGTTCGCCGTCGCCGCGATCTGGGTGACCTATTTTTCGGCCCTCTATCTCAACTTCTGCGATTTCGCCCGCTATGCACCGGACAAGGCATCGCTGCGCAAGGGCAATATCTGGGGCCTGCCGGTCAATCTCATCCTGTTCTCGCTGGTCGCTGGCGTCACCACCATTGCCGCTTACGACGTCTATCACGAGGTGCTGCTGCACCCCGACCAGATATCGGCGAAATTCGGCAGCTGGTTCCTGGCCGCGCTCGCCGCCTTGACCTTCGCGGTGGCGACGCTCGGCATCAATGTCGTGGCCAACTTCGTCTCGCCGGCCTTCGACTTCTCCAACGTCTTCCCGCGCCAGATCGACTTCAAGAAGGGCGGCTACATCGCGGCACTGATCGCGCTCGTGCTCTATCCCTTCGCGCCTTGGGAAGGCAGCGCTGCGTCCTTCGTCAACATCATCGGTGCGACGATGGGGCCGATCTTCGGCGTCATGATGGTCGACTACTACCTGATCCGGAAGGGCGAGGTCGACGTCGAAGCGCTTTATCGCGAGGACGGCGAGTTCCGCTTCCAGGGCGGCTGGCATGTCAATGCCTTCATCGCTGCCGGCATTGGCGCCGTCTTCTCCTCGATCCTGCCGAACTTCACCAACTGGCTGCCATCCTGGTGGGGCGTCTATGGCTGGTTCTTCGGCGTCGGGATTGCCGGCATCATCTACTACGTGCTGCGCACCGCCGCCGTGGGTGCCGGCGCCAAGACGGCGAAGGCCTGAAATGGGGCAGTAGGCAGGAAAGGTAGGGAAAGCAGACGGCTTCCCCCTACTGCCTACTGCCTACTCCTACCATCTCGGCCAACCGGCGCACCGTGTTCCAGTTGCGCGACGTGCCGACGCCCGGGCGTTTGTGATTGGCGGCCGCGAGCAGCCGTGAACTCGGTCGTTCCCGCGAAAAGACGACCCAGATGTCGCCGCCGCGTGACATCACCTTCTCATCGGCGGCGGCATGGGTCTCGAGCGCCGCCGCCGCATCGTCGGGCACGGGCTTGCGCATTATCCGGACGGCCACCTGGTCACCGGTCTCGGCGGATTCAGCCGGAAACGGATTGCCGGCCGCGAGCCTCAGCCAATCTTCGGCACCGCGCACGATGATATCGACATGGCGGCCGAAAGCTTTTTTGAAGGCGGCTTCCAGACGCTGCTCGAGACCGGCGACGTCCGTCGCCGGCGCCTCGAAGACAAGATTGCCCGTCGCCACGAGCGTACGGACATTCTTCAGCCCGAGGCCTTCCGCCATCGCCTTCAGGTCGGACATCACGACCCGGCGCCCTTCTCCCAGGACGATGCTGTAGAGAAGGGCGACGTAGGTCTGCATCGGATGCCGAACCCCGCCTGGCGCGCCTGGCGCGCCTATACCAGGCGCGATTGTTCGACCGCCGCCTCGATGAAGCTGGCGAACAGCGGATGCGGGTCGAGCGGCCGGCTCTTCAGCTCGGGGTGGTATTGCACGCCGATGAACCAGGGATGGTCGGGGTATTCGACCGTTTCGGGCAGCACGCCGTCGGGCGACATGCCGGCAAACACCAGGCCGCAATCCTCCAGCCGCTGCTTATAGTCGATATTGACCTCGTAGCGGTGGCGGTGACGCTCGGAAATCTGCGTGTCGCCATAAATGTCGGCGATCTTGGAACCCTTGGCGAGCTCGGCCTGATAGGCGCCGAGCCGCATCGTGCCGCCGAGATCGCCGGTTGCCCGGCGCTTCTCCAGCATGTTGCCCTTCAGCCACTCCGTCATCAGGCCGACGACCGGCTCCTTGGTCGGGCCGAACTCGGTCGAGGAGGCCTCGTCGACCCCGGCCAGGGACCGCGCCGCCTCGATACAGGCCATCTGCATGCCGAAGCAGATGCCGAAATACGGCACCTTGCGCTCACGCGCGAACTTCGCCGCCAGGATCTTGCCTTCCGAGCCGCGCTCGCCGAAACCGCCGGGCACCAGGATGCCATGCACCTTTTCCAGCCAGGGCGTCGGATCCTCCTTCTCGAAGATTTCCGATTCGATCCAGTCGAGCTTGACCTTGACGTGGTTGGCCAGACCGCCATGCGACAGCGCCTCGATCAGCGATTTGTAGGCGTCCTTGAGGCCGGTATATTTGCCGACGATGGCGATGGTCACCTCGCCTTCCGGATTGTGGATGCGGTTGGACACGGCCTGCCACGGCTCCATGCGCGGCTTCGGCGCGGGGTCGATGCCGAACGCGGCCAGCACTTCCGAATCGAGCCCTTCCTTGTGGTAAGCCATCGGCACGTCGTAGATGTGCGGCACGTCGAGCGCCTGGATGACCGCGCTTTCCCTGACATTGCAGAACAGCGACAGTTTTCTGCGCTCCTCCTTGGGAATGGCCCGGTCGGCGCGGACGAGCAGGATGTCGGGCGCGATGCCGATGCCGCGCAGCTCCTTGACCGAATGCTGGGTCGGCTTGGTCTTCAATTCGCCCGCGGTCGGGATATAGGGCATCAGCGTCAGATGCACATAGACGGCGTTGTTGCGCGGCAGGTCGTTGCCGAGCTGGCGGATTGCCTCCAGGAACGGCATCGCCTCGATGTCGCCCACGGTGCCGCCGATTTCGCACAGCACGAAATCATAGTCGTCATTGCCGTCGAGGACGAAATTCTTGATCTCGTCGGTGACGTGCGGGATGACCTGCACGGTGGCGCCGAGGTAGTCGCCGCGCCGCTCGCGCTCGATGATGTTCTTGTAGATGCGGCCGGTGGTGATGTTGTCCTGCTGGTTGGCGGAACGGCCGGTGAACCGCTCGTAATGGCCAAGATCGAGATCGGTCTCCGCGCCGTCATCTGTGACGAACACCTCGCCATGCTGATACGGCGACATCGTGCCTGGATCGACATTGAGGTAGGGATCGAGTTTTTTTATGCGTGCGCGATAGCCCCGCGCCTGCAAGAGAGCCCCGAGGGCCGCTGCGGCAATGCCTTTTCCAAGTGAGGAAACCACGCCGCCTGTGATGAATACATATCGCGCCATGGGAGTCATCGCTTAACGCGGCCGGATTGATTCCGCCAGAGAAAAAACCGCCGCTAAGGCTTTTTCCCAACAAGGCGCTCGAACCGTGATCCGAAAATGGGATCCGGTTTTCGGATAGGCCCATGTCGAACGGGCTGGCCCGTTCCACTGGAACGCGACCGAGAGCAAGGCAAAACAAAAGGGCCGGCTGAACCGGCCCTTTTGGCAAGCTGCTGCAAACGTCAGATGATGACGACCTTGGTGCCGACCTTGACGCGGCTGTAGAGGTCCATGACGTGCTCGTTCATCATGCGGAAACAGCCATTGGAAGCGCTGGTTCCGATCGACTGCGGCGCGATGGTGCCGTGGATGCGCAGATGCGTGTCCTTCTTGCCGTCATAGAGGTAGATGGCGCGGGCGCCGAGCGGATTCTGGCCGCCGCCGGGCATGCCGTCCTTGTACTGGGCATAATGCTTGGGCTCGCGCTTCTGCATGTCCAGCGTCGGGATCCAGCGTGGCCACTCCTGCTTGTCGCCGACCGCCACGGTGCCCTTGAACTGCAATCCTTCGCGGCCGACCGCGATGGCGTAGCGGCGGGCGGTGGACGATGATTCCACCAGATAGAGCCGGCGGGCACTGGTATCGATGACGATCGTGCCGGCCTCGTAACCGGTGAATTCCACGTCCTGTGGCACGAACTCCGGCTTTACCTTGAACGGCTTCTTGGCGTTTTTCCTGGCGAGCGCCGAATCCAGCGCACGGGTCTCAGGCAGATAGTTGATCGAGGACGATGCCATCTGGCCGCCAAACAGTCCGGCGAACAGGCCGCCGCCGGTGCGCTGTTTCTGGCCAGGCAGCTCGCTGCGCAATTCGCCATTATTGCCGGTCAGCGCAACGTTCATCACCTCGGCCGATTCCGGTTCGGCCGAAGGAATCGGCTCGATCGGCGTCAACGGCTCGATGATCTTCGTGATCTTCTTGGCCGGCTTGGCCGCGGCCACTTCGGTCGCTGGGGCAGTCTTGCCTTTCTTGGCCAGGAACGCCTGCCGTTCCGCCTCGGCCTTCGCTTTCGCCGCCTCGCGCATCGCCATCTTCCTGGCTTCCAGCGCCTTGGCCTTGGCGGCTTCCTTGTCGGCAACGATCTTGGCCTCGATCTTTTTGATCTGGACGAGATCGTCCGGTGTCGGATTTTTCTTCTTCTTGAGAAGCCTCAACTGCGCCGCATCGCTCTTGGCTGCGACGTTGATGGCGTCGGTCTTGCCGACCGACTGATTGGCGGCCAAATTGGCTGGCACGCCGGCGAAAGCCGGGGAGCTCATGCCGAGTGCGGCGCAAAGTCCCAGGAAGATGAAGCTGCGAAGCTGCATGGCGAAGATCCGATCGTTCAATATTTGTTGCCCACGGCGTCGCCCGGCGTCCCCCAAGGACACCGAAAATGCCGCGCGCAATCTATAGTCGAATAAGCGCGGGCGCCTCAAGCGCGAGGCCGCTGCACTTCCCGTCGAATCTTCGTGATGCCGCCGCATTTGCCGCGACTGTGGTCAAACGACAACAGATCGGCTGAGTGTAAGAGATCAGAGCGGGCCGAGGGCCCGGCAGCGAGAGCCGGAACCGAGCGCAGTTCGGTTGTAACGACGCAGAATGCCGGCGTTCGCACGCCGGCGCTCCCTGTCAGATAGCCCTTGAACGAACCCGGATTACTGGTTCGGCACCTGCGGGGCCGCGGGCGCGGTGCTGGCGCCGTTGGTCGCCGGCGACGTCGAGCCGGCGGCGGGCGGCGCGGCCGGAGCATTGGCTGGCGGCGTTGTCGCGGCTCCGTTGCCGGAAGGCGGCGTCGGCGCCGCGTTGCCTGAAGGCGGCGTCGGGGTGGTCGTGCCAGGCAATTGGTTGAGTACGCCCTTGCCGGCGCCGTCCGATGTTGCGGGAACGCGGTCGAGAATGTCGATCGGCTTCTCGCCGTAGCGGGCAATGATCGACAAGGTCAGCGACGTCACGAAGAAAGCGGCCGCCAGAATCGCCGTCGCCCGGGTCAGCGCATTGGCGGCGCCGCGCGCCGTCATGAAGCCGGATCCGCCACCAATGCCAAGGCCGCCGCCTTCGGAGCGCTGCAGCAGCACAACGCCGACAAGGGCCAGAACGACCATGAGATGGATGACGATCAGTACGGTTTGCATAGTTTATCCTGGCAATGCCCTGCCCGGCCGCGGACACGACCGGGGAATTGGAGGCGGCTCAATACAATGCTTTCACGGCATTTCCAAGCCCGTGGCCGGAATATGGGAAGCAAGGCGTCCTTTACAACGATTTCCCGTGCGCCGCGCCCGCTTCGGCGCCGCGCGAAGTCATCAGGAGATACTGCGATAGGCTTCCGCGATGCCCAGGAAGTCGGCCGCTTTCAGGCTGGCCCCGCCAACCAGCGCGCCGTCGACATTCCTGACCCCAAGCAGTTCCACTGCATTGGACGGCTTGACCGAACCGCCATAGAGAATGCGCATCTTGCCCGCGGCGGTGCCGAGCTTCTCCGACAGTTTTTCGCGAATATGCGCATGCGCCTCGGCTACATCGGCGACGGTCGGGGTCAGGCCGGTGCCGATCGCCCACACCGGCTCATAGGCAACGATCGTGTTGGACGCGGTAGCGCTTGCCGGCACCGAACCGGCAACTTGGCGTGACAACACGTCCAGCGTCGCCCCCGCTTCGCGCTCCTGCCGCGTCTCGCCGATGCAGACAATGGCTACAAGCCCGGCGCGCCAGGCTGCGGAGGCCTTTGCCTGAACTGTGGCATCATCCTCGCCGCGCTGTTCGCGGCATTCGGAATGGCCGACGATGACGTGGGTCGCGCCCGCATCCTTCAGCATCTCCGCGGAGATGCACCCGGTGTAGGCGCCGCTCTCCTTGGCGTGGCAATCCTCACCGCCGGCATGAACCGGCGTACGCGACAGAATCTCGGCGGCATGGGCGAGCAAGGTCGCGGGAACGCAGACCAGCGCCTCGGTGTCTGCGTCGAGCCCGCTCATGAAACCGTTGCCGATCATCCTGAGTTCGTTGAGCGAGGCGCTGGTACCGTTCATTTTCCAGTTGCCTGCGACGAGCGGGCGAATTCCTGGCGTCATCGTTTACTTCTCCGGGTGACATTCGGCTGGCGTTCTCACTACCAAAATCAAGCCACAAAGCAATCGACAGTGGACCGGAAGGGCGCTATTGCGCTTGTTTCAGACTCGGCGCATCCGAAAATGCGCATAAATCGGAAGTAACGATGCTTGGTATATTGAGAAGCGCGGCGGGCACCTGGGTCGCGAAGTTACTGCTTTCGCTGCTGGTGGTCAGTTTTGCGGTCTGGGGCGTATCGGGACGGCTGATGGGTGGCCTTGCCGGCCACGACTCCGTCATCACGGCCGGCGGCACCAAGGTGTCGATCAACGAATACCGCCTCGCCTATGACCGCCAGCTCGCCGTCATGTCGCAGCAGTTCGGTCAGCGCCTCACCCACGAACAGGCAAAGGCGCTCGGCGTCGACAACCAGGTGTTGGCGCAGCTTGTTTCGGGCGCGGTCCTCGACGAACAGGCTCGCAAGCTCGGCCTTGGCCTGTCCAAGGACCGGCTGGCGGAACTCACCCGCGAGGATCCGGCGTTCAAGGGCCCCGGCGGACAGTTCGACCGGAGAGCCTTCGAATACAGGCTGCGTGAGGTCGGCATGCGCCCGGAGGATTATTTGAAGAATCGTGCCCAGGTCGCGGTGCGCCAGCAGATCGTCGAGGCGGTTTCGGACGGCCTCAAGGCGCCTGACACCTTCTTCAAGGCGGTGGCCCTGTACCGTGGCGAGGATCGTACGGTCGACTATCTGACCTTGCCGAAGGCGCTGGTCGAACCCATCGAGGCGCCGAGCGACAGCGCGCTGCAGGCCTATTTCGAGGCCAACAAGAAGACCTATGCCGCGCCCGAATACCGCAAGTTTTCCTATGTCAGGCTCGAGCCGCAGGACATCATGGACACGAGCTCGGTGACCGACGCCCAGGTCAGCGACGACTACAACAAGAACAAGGCGCGCTACACCACTCCCGAGATGCGCACCATAGAGCAGCTTGTGTTCAAGACGCCGGACGAGGCCAAGGCCGCGCTCGATTCGTTGAAGTCCGGCGCAACCTTCGACAAGCTCGTCACTGCGGAAGGCAAGACCCCGGCCGACACGCTGCTCGGAACGCTCGCCAAGGACAAGATCGCCGACAAGGCGGTCGCCGACGCTGCTTTTGCGCTCAACGTCAATGAGGTCAGCCCTGTCGTGCAGGGTGCCTTTGGTCCCGTGCTGCTGCGCGTCACCGAGATCAAGCCCGAAGTCGTGAAGCCGCTGGCCGAAGTGTCGGACCAGATCCGCAAGGACCTGGCGCTGGGCGAGGCAAACCGCATCCTTCTGGACGTGCATGATAATTACGAGGACAGTCGCGCCGCCGGCAGTTCGCTGGCCGACGCCGCCGCCAAGCTGAAGCTGAAGGTCGTCACTGTCGACGCGATCGATCGCAGTGGCCTGCGGCCCGATGGCTCCATCGTCAAGGATCTGCCGGAATCGCCGGCCCTGATCAAGGCTGCCTTCGATGCCGAACCGAATACTGAAAACGAGGCGCTGACCACGGCCGATAACGGCTTCATTTTCTATGAAGTGGCTTCGATCACGCCGGCCCGCGACCGCACGCTGGACGAAGTTCGCCAGAAGGTCGTTGCCGACTGGACCGCGGCCGAGACGGCCAAGCGGCTGACCGCCAAGGCGCAGGAGCTGGAAAAGCGGCTCAAGGCCGGCGCAACGCTCGACGTCATTGCCGGCGAGCTCAAGCTGGAAAAGCAGACCAAGCGTGGCCTGAAGCGCGAAGCCGACGACGCCGATTTCGGCAAGGAAGGTGCAGCGGTGATGTTCGGCGTCGGCGAAGGCGGCACCGGCCTGATCCCCTCTCCCACCAGCGACGCGCAAATCCTGTTCAAGGTCGCCGAGGTGTTCGAACCCGCCGGGGCCGATGCCAGTTCGGTGCCCGAGGACGCGCGCAAGTCCTTCACCTCCGGCATGTCGGACGATCTGCTCGACCAGTTGGTGGCGCAGTTGCAGACGCAGTACGGCGTCCGCGTCGACCAGGCTGCCGTTGCCCAAGCCTCGACAAGATGAGCGCGCTGAAAACCCATATCGCCAAGGTCGCGACCGGCACCGCCCTGTCCTTCGACGAGGCGCGCGAGGCCTTCGACATCATCATGTCGGGCGATGCTACGCCCGGCCAGATCGGCGGCTTCCTGATGGCGTTGCGTGTGCGCGGCGAGACGGTGGACGAGATTTCCGGCGCCGTCGCCACCATGCGCGCCAAGATGCTTCGCGTCGACGCACCTGTCGGCGCCATCGACATCGTTGGCACCGGCGGCGACAATTCGCACTCCGTCAACATCTCGACGGCATCCGCTTTCGTCATCGCCGCCAGCGGGGTTCCGGTCGCCAAGCATGGCAATCGCGGGTTGTCTTCGCTGACCGGTGCGGCCGACGTCCTGACCGCGCTCGGCGTCAAGATCGATCTCACGCCGCAGGCCATCGGCCGCTGCATCCACGAGGCTGGCGTCGGATTCATGTTCGCGCCGGCACATCACCCGGCGATGAAGCATGTCGGCCCGACCCGCGTGGAGCTCGGCACCAGAACCATCTTCAACTTGCTCGGTCCGCTCTCCAACCCGGCCGACGTGCGCCGGCAGATGGTCGGCGTGTTCATGCCGGAATGGATCATACCGGTGGCCGAGACGCTGAAGGCGCTGGGCACCGAGCATGCCTGGGTCGTTCATGGTGATGGCTACGACGAGATCACCACCACGGGCGAAACGCATGTCGCCGAACTGATCGGCGGCGAGATCCGCACCTTCACCTTGACGCCCGAAGCGGTTGGCCTGGCCCGTCACACCAAGGAAGAACTGCGCGGCGGCGACGCTGCCTACAACGCCGAGGCTTTGCGCGCTATGCTGGGTGGCGCCGGGGGCGCTTTTCGCGACACCGTGCTGATGAACGCCGGTGGCGGCTTGGTGGTGGCAGGCAAGGCGACGACGCTCGCCGACGGCATGGCGACGGCGGTGCAAGCCATCGACAGCGGCCGGGCGCTGCAGGTGCTCGACCGGCTGGTCGAGATTTCGAACGGTTAGACAGATGTCGGACATCCTGCGCAAGATCGAGGCCTACAAGCGCGACGAGATCGCGACGGCCAAGGCGCGCGTGCCGCTGGCCGAGATCAAGGCGCGGGCGAAAGACACTGACGCGCCGCGCGGCTTTCTCACAGCACTTGAGGCGAAGCGCAGATCCGGCGGCTTCGCTCTGATCGCCGAGATCAAGAAGGCAAGCCCGTCCAAGGGCTTGATCCGCGCCGACTTCGATCCGCCAGCGCTCGCGCGGGCCTATGCAAAAGGCGGCGCCGCCTGTCTTTCGGTGCTGACCGACGCACCGTCTTTCCAAGGCGCGCCGGAATTTCTCACCAAGGCAAGAGCCGCCGTCACCCTGCCCGCGCTGCGCAAGGATTTTCTGTTCGATCCTTATCAGGTCCATGAAGCTCGCGCCTGGGGGGCGGACGCCATCCTGATCATCATGGCCAGCGTCGATGACCATTTGGCGAGCGAGCTTGAAGCGACGGCATTCGAACTCGGCATGGATGCGCTGATCGAGGTCCACGACGAGGCCGAGACGGAGCGCGCACTGAAGCTGTCGTCGCAATTAATCGGCATCAACAACCGTAATCTGCGGACATTCGAGACCCGTCTCGAAACCTCGGAACGACTGCGGGCGATGATTCCGGGCGGTTACTTGCTGGTCAGCGAAAGCGGCATCTTCTCTCATGACGACTGCCTCAGATTGCAGAAGAGCGACATCGGCACCTTCCTGGTCGGCGAAAGTTTGATGCGCCAGCAGGATGTGACCGCGGCAACGCGCGCGCTGCTCACCGGCAAGGCAGCGGCCGAGGCCGTCTGACGATGACGGCCGCCCTCACCCATCTCGGTCCGCAGGGCCAGGCCAACATGGTCGATGTCGGCGGCAAGGACGAAACGACGCGCACCGCTATCGCCGAGGGTTTCGTCTCGATGCGGCCCGAGACGCTGAAGATGATCCTGGCCGGCAATGCCAAGAAAGGCGATGTGCTGGGCACCGCGCGCATAGCCGGCATCATGGCAGCGAAGAAGACGCATGAGCTGATCCCGCTCTGCCACCCGCTGCTCTTGACCAAGGTCTCCGTCGACATTGAGCCCGATCCTGCCCTGCCCGGACTGAAGATCGTTGCGCTGGCGCGCGTCACCGGCAAGACCGGCGTCGAGATGGAAGCGCTCACCGCGGCTTCGGTTGCCTGCCTGACCATTTACGACATGGCCAAGGCGGTCGACCGTGCCATGGTCATCACCGGCATCCGGTTGGTCGAAAAGACCGGCGGCAAGTCGGGCGACTACAAAGCCGCTGGCGAAGATGGGGCGGTCGCCTGATGGCGCTGCTTCCGGTCGCAGCAGCGCTCGAACGCCTGCTGGAGGGTGCTGCGCCGCTTGTGAGCGAAAGCGTTTCGCTCCTCGAGGCCGTGGATCGCGTTCTCGCGGAACCGGTGGTGGCGTTGCGCACCCAACCGCCCTTCAACGCCTCTGCCATGGACGGATACGCGGTCCGCGCTGTCGATGTCGCGTCCGTGCCGTCCCGGCTTTCGGTGATGGGCGTGGCGGCGGCCGGGCGCGGCTTTGACGGCGCCGTCGGCAAGGCGCAGGCCGTGCGCATCTTCACCGGTGCTCCGCTGCCGCAAGGCGCAGACACCATCGTCATCCAGGAAAACGTTCGTGACCTCGGCGGCGGCAGCATCGAGGTGGTCGAACCGACGGCCGAGGGGCGCAACATCCGCCGCTTCGGGCTCGATTTCTCCGAGGGCGACATCCTGCTGGAAAAAGGCCGCGTGCTCGATCCGGCAGCACTGTCGCTTGTCGCCTCGGCCAACCATCCCCGGGTGGGCGTCGTAAAGCGGCCGCTGGTTGCCATCATCGCCACCGGCGACGAGCTGCTGCCGCCCGGCAGCGAACTCGGCCCCGACCAGATCATTTCGTCAAACGCCTATGGCGTCGCCGCCGCCGCGCAATCGGTCGGCGCGCATGCGCTTGATCTCGGCATTGCCGCTGATCGCGAGGAAGCCATCGCGGCGCTGGTCAGGAAAGCGGTCGCGGCCGGCGCTGATGTCGTCGTCACGCTTGGCGGCGCCTCGGTCGGCGACCACGATCTGATCCATGACGTGCTGACCGGCGAAGGCATGACGCTCGGTTTCTGGAAGATCGCCATGCGTCCCGGCAAGCCGCTGATGTTCGGCCGCCTCGGCGACATCAGGTGCATCGGCCTGCCCGGCAATCCGGTGGCGAGCCTCGTCTGCTCGCAACTGTTCCTGAAGCCGCTCCTGGCACGCCTCGGCAACCGCAATTTCCGGCAAGATATCCGTCAGGCACGGCTGGGCGCCGCCATGCAAGCCAATGATCTGCGCCAGGACTATGTGCGGGCGGTGGTCAGGCAAGAGGCCGGCATGCTGGTTGCAACCCCTTTCAGCATCCAGGATTCCTCGATGCTGAGGATGCTGGCCGACGCCAACGGACTGATCGTACGCGAACCATTTGTATCCGCCGCGGCTGCAGGAGACGCTTGCAGCGTTCTCATGCTGAGGTGAATATTCCCCGTATAACCAGCTGATTCTAGCGCCAAATCAGATCGTTGACTCCGCTAGCAAAACTCGTGTCAGCGGATGCGCCGGATCGGCCAGGCCTTCGACAATGTCGTAATGATGTCGATCCGGCTCGACCACCGCGCTCGTGATGGCACCAAGCCCTGTCCAGATATTGGCCAGCAAGGCGTTCTGGCGCAAGAACTCGGACCGCTCGCCGCCTCCGGCCCAGCACGTGATGCGCGCACCATCCATAGGCCGCAGCAGCGCCGGGCTTTCCGTCAGCGCCTCGGCTTCATCGATTTTCAGCGCCGCGTTCATGCCGGTGCGCATGAGCGGACGCAGGTCATGCAGGCCTGAAATCGAAACGACGTGACGTACGCGCCTTGCCACGCCGGCTGCCAGGGGCGTTGATGTCGTCGCCATGCGGCTGGCGAGATGGCCGCCGGCCGAATGCCCGGTCAGCATAAGCGGTCCCCCGACCATCGCCGCCGCCTTGCCGATCGCCGCGCCAATCTCATGGGAGATGCCGGCGATGCGTATGTCGGGGCAGAGCGTATAGGACGGCATCGCCACGGCAAAGCCGCCGTCAACCGAGCCCTTGGCGAGATGCGACCAGGTATCCTTGTCGGACTCCAGCCAGTAGCCGCCATGGATGAACACGACGAGCCCTTTGGGCTTGGCGGCGGGAAGGAAGAGATCGAGCCGGTTGCGCGGCCTGTCGCCATAGGCGATGTCGAGCTGAGCCCTGCCCTTTGCCGCAAGCGCATCGCGAAATGCCTGCGCCGGTTCGACCCATGCGGCCGGCCAGCGATCGCTGCCGGCGATGTTGGCGCCGTTGGCGTAGGCATTGTCCCAATCGGCAATGCGATGTTCGAGCATCGGCACCCTCCCCCGGACGGCATCGTTTCAGCCGATAGCAATGGCGATCGACAGCGGCAACGTCAATGCTCCGGGGGCAAAACATTTTAGGCTTGAAACAAATTTCGACTGGTGCGATCCTGTGCCTTGTTCAGCGATGGGCGTGAGGCAGACAGGGGCAGCCGAAAATGCTTGGGCCATCAGCGCATATCGACACGTTCACGCGCGATAACCTGCCGCCGCCGGATCAATGGCCGGACTTCCTGCTCGACGGCTTCGACTATCCCGAACGGCTCAATGCCGGCGTCGAACTGACCGACAGGCTGGTCGAGAAAGGGTTGGGCGACCACACCGCGCTGATCGGCAACGGCCGCCGCCGCACCTACAAGGAATTATCCGACTGGACGAACAGGCTGGCGCATGCGCTGGTCGAGAATTACGGCGTCAAGCCAGGCAACCGGGTGCTGATCCGCTCGGCCAACAACCCCGCAATGGTGGCCTGCTGGCTGGCCGCCACCAAGGTCGGCGCCGTCGTGGTCAACACGATGCCGATGCTGCGCGCCGGCGAACTCGCCAAGATCGTCGACAAGGCCGAAATCACCACAGCGCTGTGCGACACCAGGCTGATGGACGAGATGACCGCCTGCGCCAAGGACAGCGCGTTCCTCAAGCAGGTCATCGGCTTCGACGGCACCGCCAACCACGACGCCGAACTCGATCGCGCCGCCCTCGACAAGCCCGTGACGTTTACCGCGGTGCAGACCGGGCGTGACGACGTCGCCCTGCTCGGCTTCACCTCAGGCACGACAGGCGTGCCGAAGGCGACGATGCATTTTCACCGCGACCTCCTGATCATCGCCGACGCCTACGCCCGCGAGATCCTGCAGGTGACGCCTGACGACATCTTCGTCGGCTCGCCGCCCCTGGCCTTCACCTTTGGCCTTGGCGGGCTCGCCATCTTCCCGCTGCGTTTCGGCGCCGCGGCGACGCTGCTGGAACAGGCAACGCCGCCCAACATGGTCCACATCATCGAAACCTACAAAGCGACGATCTCCTTCACCGCGCCCACCGCCTATCGCGCAATGCTCAAGGCCATGGACGAAGGGGCCGATTTATCGTCGCTGCGCGTCGCCGTTTCGGCCGGCGAAACCTTGCCGGCGCCGGTGTTCGAGGAATGGACTGAGAAAACCGGAAAGCCGATCCTTGACGGCATCGGCGCCACGGAAATGCTGCATATTTTCATCTCCAACCGCTTCGATGACATGAAGCCTGCCTCCACCGGCAAGGCCGTTGGCGGCTATCAGGCGCGCGTCGTCGACGACGAAATGCGCGAAGTGCCGCGCGGCACCGCGGGCAGGCTCGCGGTGCGGGGACCGACCGGCTGCCGCTACATGGCCGATGCCAGGCAGAGCGACTATGTCCGCGACGGGTGGAACCTCACCGGCGACACGTTCTGGCAGGACGAGGACGGTTTTTTCCACTTCGCAGCGCGCTCCGACGACATGATCGTCAGTGCCGGCTACAACATCGCCGGCCCAGAGGTCGAAGCGGCGCTGCTGGCGCATGCCGATGTCGCCGAATGCGCGGTGGTCGGCGCCGAGGATGCCGAGCGCGGCCAGATCGTCGAGGCTCATGTGGTGCTCGTGCAAGGCGTGGCGCCAGACGCAATGACCGTCAAGCGTCTGCAGGATCACGTCAAGGCCACGATCGCGCCCTACAAATATCCGCGCTCGGTAAAATTCATCGCCGCTTTGCCCAAGACGCAGACCGGCAAGATCCAGCGCTTCCGGCTGCGCGCGGAGAAGATCAATTGAGCAAGCCCTACGACCCGTCCGCCGAGGGCGCGGAAATGTCGTTCAAGGAGCGCATGTCCTACAGCGACTATCTGCATCTGGAAAAGGTGCTCGAGGCGCAGGAGCCGCTTTCGTCAGCCCATGACGAGATGCTGTTCATCATCCAGCACCAGACATCGGAACTCTGGATGAAGCTCGCGCTGCACGAAATCGGCGCCGCAATCCGCTCCATCCGCGCCGACCGTCTCGAACCGAGCTTCAAGATGCTTTCGCGCGTCGCCCGCATCTTCGAGCAGCTCAACAATGCCTGGGACGTGCTGCGCACGATGACGCCCAGCGAATACACCGAGTTCCGCGACGCGCTTGGCCAGTCCTCGGGCTTCCAGTCGTGGCAGTACCGTGCCATCGAGTTCATGGCCGGCAACCGCAATCTCGCAATGCTCGGACCGCACAAGCACCGGCCGGACCTCAGCGAGAAACTGGAGGCGATCCTGGCGCAACCGTCGCTCTACGACGAGGCGCTGCTGCTGCTCGCCCGTAACGGCTTCGACATCGGTGCCGACGCAAGGCGTACGGACTGGCGCGAAACGCGGACCGAGAACGAAGAGGTCCTTGTCGCCTGGCAGATCATCTACCGCGACCCGCAGCGCTACTGGATGTTCTACGAACTCGCCGAGAAGCTGGTCGATTTCGAGGATTATTTCCGCCGTTGGCGCTTCAACCACGTCACCACGGTCGAGCGCATCATCGGTATGAAGCGCGGCACCGGCGGCACATCGGGCGCGTCCTACCTGAAGAAGATGCTGGAGGTGGAGTTGTTCCCGGAGCTGTGGAAGGTCCGCACCCGGCTCTGACGTAGCTTTGCCGACTGCATATCGTTATCCCGAACCCGCTGCGCTTTTCTGAGCGACAGGCTCTTAAGTCACCGCCGCCTTGACGGCGAAACGCGCCTCCTGCCACGCGTCCGTGCGCAAAATGTCTTCCAGCACCTCGACAGCCTGCCAGACATCGACATAGCCGACATAAAGCGGCGTAAAGCCGAAGCGAATCGTGGATGGCGCGCGAAAATCGCCGATCACGCCGCGCTCGATCAAGGCCCGCATCACCTGATAGCCATGCGGGTGGAGGAACGACACCTGGCTGCCGCGCTCATTGCCGTCGCGCGGGCCTTCGAGTTCGAGGCCGTAGGCGCCGCATTTTGCCTCGACGAGCTGGATGAACAGATCGGTCAATGCGATGCTCTTCCTGCGCACCTCTGCCATGTCGACGTCGTTCCAGACATCGAGGGCCCCTTTGAGCGCGCGCATCGACAGCACAGGCTGCGTGCCGCAGAGAAACCGGCGGATGCCTGTGCCGGCAGCAAAACCCTGTTCGAAGGCGAAAGGCCGCGCATGGCCCCACCAGCCGCTGAGCGGCTGGCGGACATCGCCATGGTGGCGCTCGGCCGCGTAGATGAAGGCCGGGGCACCTGGGCCTCCATTGAGATATTTGTAGGTGCAGCCGACGGCGAAATCGGCGTTCGAACGGTCGAGCTCGACCGGCAAGGCGCCGGCGGTATGGCAGAGATCCCAGACGATCAGCGCGCCGGCATCATGTGCCGTCCGCGTCAGCGCGGCCATGTCGCGCAACTGCCCGGATTTGTAGTTGACGTGGTTGACCAGGATGACCGCGACCCGCTCGTCGATCAGTTCTTCTATGGTCGGCGCATCGACACCCTCGAGCCGCAGCACCGTGCCCGGCCGCGTCGAGGCAACGCCTTCGGCCATATAGAGATCGGTCGGAAAGCTGTCCCCCTCGGCGACGATGACTGACCTGTCCGGCCGCATCCCGAGTGCCGCATGCAGCACCTTGTAGATGTTGATCGAGGTGGTATCGCAGACCACCGTCTGGCCGGCGGCGGCCCCGATCAGGCGCCCGAGTTGGTCGCCGAGTTCGACCGGCATGTCGAACCAGCCGGCGGTGTTCCAGGCGCGGATGAGATCCTGCGCCCACTCCTGCGTGGCGGCCTTCTGCAGCTCGCCGAACACGGCGGGCGAAGCGGCGCCCAGCGAATTGCCGTCGAGATAGATCACCCCCTGGGGCAAGGTGAAGCGGTCACGCATGGCACGCAGCGGATCCGCGGTGTCCATTGCCTCGATCGCTGCGAGATCGGGAATTTTGCTCATGGTCGCGATGTTCCTCGGTGAGAAGAGCGCCCTGGAAACGGGCCGGCTGTTTTGCCGCCCGGGCAAGGGCTGGCCGCATAGAGGCGCAAGAACAGGGTGAACGCCCGGTTCGATCTTTGCTCGATTTCCGCCCGAGGCAGTTCCTCGAGCACCCCAACGATCCGGCGAACCTGGAGATCGCCGATCAAAAGACTGATGTAGATGTCGGCGGCTTCGGCAGGATCGTCACAGGCGATCAGGCCGGCCCGACTTGCGGTTCGAAGCAGGTCGCCAACAAGCGGCATTATGGTATTGCGGCCGAATTGCGCGATCGATTGGCCAAGCGTGCCTGTATCGTTGACGTCGCCGGCCGCGGCGCGATTGAGCGCCACCGCCTTGTCGCCCGTCACGAGGGTCAGCAGGACTGGCCCGAGCAAGTTCAGGGTTTTGAGCGGATCGCGCGCCTGGTGAAGGGCGTCCTCCAGCAGCTTCCTTGCCTCTCCCGCATTGGCTTCGATCAAGGATCGAAACAGGGTCTGCTTGTTGCCGTACCAGTTGTAGAGGGTTTCGTTCGAGGCCGATGCCCGCTTGGCGATAGCAAGCAGGGAGGCGCTCTTGTAGCCGGTTTCCCGGAGCACCGCATAGGCGGCCTCCTCTATCCGTTCGCGTCGCGCGGCCTGCTTCGGCGTGGTCATTGGTGTTCCTCTTCGAAAACCGTACATTATTATACGGTTTCGTCAAGCGAACGGGAAGCAAGGAGCGAGCGAACGCAGCCCATCGCGACCAGTGGTGGTGCCTCGTCGTTTTCCGGCAGGAAGTTGGCATTTTGGTTTCGTTTCGTTCACGAGCCGCAGGGGTTTCTAATCCGCCCAAACGCACCCCGCACCTTGCCGGTCACCCAGCTTGCAGGCTTGTGCCAAGAGTGGAGACCGGTCGGGCCACAGGCCATTAACCAAAATAGTTTCAAAGGGCCCGGGAGCGCATTGACGACGGACCGCGCTGGCAGGATGCTGGCTGCGGGAGGGCATTTCGTTTCCGTCGCCTTAACAAATTCATTAAACTTTAAATGGTTGCGGAACACAACTGGAACAGATAGTGTTTGTTCTGGGTTTGTTTTCTGATTCTGGTTCCAGACCCTTCGTGCAATGCCTTTGGGGGCCGCCATGCTCACGCGCAAGCAACATGAACTCTTGATGTTCATCCATGAACGGCTGAAGGAAAGCGGCATTCCGCCGTCCTTCGACGAGATGAAGGAAGCGCTGGACCTCGCCTCCAAGTCGGGAATTCATCGGCTGATCACGGCGTTGGAGGAGCGCGGCTTCATTCGCCGCCTGCCCAACCGGGCGCGCGCGCTGGAGGTGCTGCGCCTGCCGGACTCGATCGCGCCGGGTCTTAACGCGGCAAAGAAGTTCTCCCCGAGCGTCATCCAGGGCAGCCTCGGACAGGGCAGCAGCCCTAGCCGGCAGATCAAGCCGGCGACGTCTTCGCGTCTGCCCGCTGTCGGCAATGACGACGATGCGGTTTCAGCGGTGTCGATCCCGGTCATGGGTCGCATCGCAGCGGGTGTGCCGATCGACGCCATCCAGCATCAGACGCATTCCATTTCAGTGCCGCCTGACATGATCATGGGCGGCGAACACTATGCGCTGGAGGTCAAGGGCGATTCGATGATCGAGGCCGGCATTTTCGACGGCGACACGGTCATCATCCGCAATGCCGACACCGCAAGTCCCGGCGAGATCATCGTGGCCCTGGTGGACGAGGAGGAAGCAACGCTTAAGCGCTTCCGCCGAAAGGGTGCTTCGATTGCGCTCGAGGCTGCCAATCCGGCCTATGAAACACGTATTTTCGGACCGGACAGGGTCAAGGTGCAGGGCAAGCTGGTCGGCCTGATCAGGCGCTACTGAGCGGGGTCGGCGGTGGGCTTTTCGGGTTTACGGTAAGGCGGCAGTCCCCTTGCCTCGCGTGAGAATTTTCGCTGTTCGTGCCAAGGCCGATATGGCCTGTCGACGGCAAAGCTGACCCGTGCCGGTGCCGTCGCCGATTGCCGGTCGAAGAAGACGGCGGCACTTCCCTTACGAGCGAGCTGCCGCTTGGTGATGACGAGAACCAGCGGATTGTGGCAGGGGTCGTAGCCCGCGGGGTCGTTGATGACGATCAGATCCGCATAGGAGCAGGCCCTCCAGGCGTCCTTGCGATCCTCCACCTGCGCGATGATCGCCCCCGAGGTATGCCGGGCCATGCACAGGCCCGTGAAGCAATAGAAAGGCGCTCCCGCCGGAAGTTGCGCGGGATCGAAGATGTCGAACTGTCGGTCTCCGCTGTCGAACAGTTCCGGCGCAACGATGGTTTCGGACTTCAGCGCGCGTTTCCAATTATCGACGGTGAATTCGTTCGGGCGCGCCCGGTTGATCGCGAGCTCGCCGCCGCCGATCGGCAACGCCACCAGGCGGGCATCCTCCGAAATCAGCACGTCCGGCGTGCGCGTGTCCGAGACGGTCAACAGGCCGGCGAGCGCGAAGGGAAGTGCCGCCAGCCGCAGCCATGTCGTGGCCATCGTCGCGATGACCAGGGCGATCGCCACCAGAAGGACGGATTGCTGCGAAATCAACCCGACCGCGTCGACCGGCGAGCGTTGCGAGATCCATCCTGATATGGCGATCATCGCGGCCAGTCCCTTGCCCATCAGATAAAGGGATGGTCCATCGAACCCGAACGGCATCAGCAGCGCGCTGGCAACCGCAAGGAACATCACGACAGAAACGATCGGCATGACGGCAAGATTGGCGAACAGGCTGAGCGGCGACACGCGCTGGAAATGCCAGATGGCGAAAAGCGCCGTGGCGCTTCCCGCGATAATCGAGGTCATCGCCAGCCCACCTGTCGCCAGCAGCAATTTTCGCGTCAGCAGGCCAGGCAAGGTCCGTTGCGGCGGCGGGGTCCGCGCTTTGTCGGCTTTGCGATCCGACCAGCCGGCATAGGCGCCGACCAGGGCCGCGGTGGCGGCGAACGACATCTGGAAGCTCGGCCCTACCACCTCGTGCGGCGACACCACGATGACGGCGATCGCCGAAATAGCCAGATTGCGCATGGTGAGTGCCGCCCGATCGAACAGAACGGCGATCAGCATCACCGCCAGCATGATGAAGCTGCGTTCGGCGGCGACAACGACGCCCGAAATGACGAGGTAGGCGGCGATCGAGAAAAGTGCCGCCGCGGCCGCGTATTTCTTGACCGGCCGGCGGGAGGAAAAATTCGGGAACAGCGCGAAGCCGCCACGCAGCAGACCCATGACCGTGCCGGCGACCAGCGCCATGTGCAGCCCGGAAATTGAGATGATGTGGTAGATGCCGGTGCGTCGCATCGCTTCATTGATCTCGTCGGGAATCCCGGCGCGCACACCCACGATCAGCGCCGCGGCGATCTCGCCCTCGGCACCGCCGATGCTGCCCCTGATATGGTCGGCAATGCTTTCGCGAGCACTCTCGATGGCGGCTGAAAGGGCGGCCCACAGCGGCCTGTCATCGGCTGAGACGATTTTGGGGTTGCCGAGAAAGAAGCCGCTGGCGCCTATGCCGGCGAAGTAGCTGTCGAAGGAAAAGTCGTAGCTGTCCGGCCGCACCGGTCCGGTCGGCGGCAACAGCCTGGCATAGCCGCTCACGAGCGAACCGGCCGTCACTTCAGCCGGCACCTTGCGTGCCGAAAGGCGAACGCGCTCCGGCGCGTAGAGTAGTTTCGGCCGCGCGGTCGATGTCACATCGATGGTCAGCCGGATGCGCCCGGTCTCCATCTGGTCGACCGAAACGACGCGGCCGGTGATTTGCGTGGAGATTTCCGAGCCCAGCATCCGCGTTCCCGCCCGCCACGTCTCGACTTTGCCGGCGAGCATGCCGAGCGCGCACAACAGCGCCGCCATGAAGCACAGATGCGTTTTCGGCCATGAGCGTGAAACGAGCGCGCACAGCGACATCAGGATCGCGACCGCGACAGGCTTGGCAAAGCCCGGCTCCGCCGCCAACGAAAAATACGCAATCGATCCGCATGCCAGGAACACCGGGACGAGCAGGAAGCCTATGCCCCGATCGAGTTCGAGCTCGGACGCTCTGGCCACGCCGTTGCGCAGACGAGGCCATGAAGCACGGCCGAACTCACGGCGCAGACGCACGGCCGCGCCGGCTGCGGGAATGCCGGGCGGCGTGGAAACATCCGCCGGCGGCGACTTGCCCGGCTGCTGTAGGGGCGGCAACGCCAGCGGCAATGAGGCGGGCGCGGGCATGGCAAAAAGAGAGCGTTCGCTGACGCCGGCAACGACGTCCTCGCCTTCCTCCGCGCCCCGGCCCGCTCCAGCCATCGGGTCTGCCCCTTGCGCCCTCGACACCCTATGCTACATGAACGCGCGACGCGCGAAAGTGCGTGTGATCCGCACCCCGCTCCAGACGTTTCCCGAGAGTTGTATGTCCGACAAGGTTGTCACCCGTTTTGCCCCCTCGCCCACCGGCTACCTGCACATCGGCGGCGCGCGTACGGCGCTCTTCAACTGGCTCTACGCCAAGCACACCGGCGGTACGATGCTGCTGCGCATCGAGGACACCGACCGCGAGCGCTCCACCGATGCGGCGACAGCAGCCATTCTCGAAGGACTGACTTGGCTCGGCCTCACCTGGGACGGCGACGCCGTCTCGCAGTTCGAGCGCGCGCCGCGCCATCGCGAGGTGGCCGAGGAGCTGGTGCGCATGGGCAAGGCTTACTACAGCTACGAGACCCCTGCCGAGCTTGAGGCAATGCGCGACGCGGCGCGGGTCAAGGGCCTGCCGCCGCGCTATGACGGAAGCTGGCGTGACCGCGACCCTTCGCAGGCGCCTCCTGGCGTCAAGGGCGCGATCCGCATCAAGGCGCCGACCAAAGGCGAGACGGTGGTGCATGACCGTGTCCAGGGCGACGTGCGCTTTCCCAACAAGGATCTGGACGACTTCATCATCCTGCGCTCGGACGGCAATCCGACCTACATGCATGCCGTCGTCGTTGACGACCACGACATGGGCGTCACCCACATCATCCGTGGCGACGACCACCTGACCAATGCCGCCCGCCAGACCGTGATCTACAACGCCATGGGCTGGGATGTGCCTTCAATGTCGCACATACCGCTGATCCACGGCGCCGACGGCGCCAAGCTGTCGAAGCGGCACGGCGCGCTGGGCGTGGAGGCCTACCGCGCCATGGGCTACCTGCCCGAAGCGCTGTTGAACTATCTGGCTCGGCTCGGCTGGAGCCACGGCGACGACGAGATCATGTCGATCCAGGACATGATCGCCTGGTTCGATATCGGCGATGTGAACAAGGGCGCCGCCCGCTTCGATTTCGCCAAGCTGGAGGCGCTAAACGGCGTCCACATGCGCCGCATGGGCGATGCCGAGCTGTTCGACATCTTCATCGCCACCTTGCCCTATCTCGAGGGCGGCCCGGCAATGGCCGCACGCCTCGACGACCGGAACAGGGCACAGTTGCTGGCAGCGTTGCCGGGGCTGAAGGAGCGCGCCAAGACGCTGGTCGAGCTTGTCGATGGCGCCGCCTTCCTGTTTGCCGCGCGGCCACTGCCGATCGACGAGAAGGCAGCCCTGCTGCTCAATGACGATGCGCGCAAGGTCCTGCGTGGCGCTCACGACGCCCTCGAGGCGGTTTCAGGCGACTGGACGGCGGCCTCGACTGAAGCCGCGATCCGCGACTATGCGACGGCCGGCGGCTACAAGCTCGGCGCCGTCGCCCAGCCCTTGCGCGCCGCCTTGACCGGCAAGAGCACCTCGCCCGGCGTCTTCGACGTTCTAGCCGTGCTTGGTCGCGAGGAGAGCCTGGCGCGCATCGCGGATCAAATCGATTAGGAGCAATCTGGCCCAAGAAGATTGGCATTGAAAGGCGCGTTTCGCAGTGCAACATTGAGCCTTGGCCCAATCTGGCACGCACTTCCTAAAATGCGGTCGCGAATACGCGCATTCGGTGACTTCGACGTGTCGCTTTGCAGAATTTGCCTTTGCCGGCATGAGGAAACAAGAAGGAGTTTGCAATGACCGAAGCTGCGACAAGACGGGAACTGGGCGGCAAGACCCAGGAAGCCACGGCAAAGCTGGAATTCGCCGGCAAGACGCACGAATTCAAGGTGCGAAGTGGTTCGGTCGGGCCTGACGTCATCGACATCGCCACGCTGTACAGCACCACCGGCGCCTTCACCTACGATCCCGGCTTCACCTCGACGGCAAGCTGCGAGTCCGAGATCACGTTCATCGATGGCGACGCCGGCATTCTCCTGCATCGCGGATATCCGATCGATCAGTTGGCCGAACATGGCGACTTCCTCGAAGTCTGCTATCTCCTGCTCTACGGCGAACTGCCGACCAAGGCGCAGAAGGACGATTTCGACTACCGCGTGACGCGCCACACCATGGTGCATGAGCAGATGTCGCGCTTCTTCACCGGCTTCCGCCGCGACGCGCATCCGATGGCGGTGATGTGCGGCGTGGTCGGCGCGCTGTCGGCCTTCTATCACGACTCCACCGACATCTCGGATCCTTACCAGCGCATGGTGGCGTCGATGCGGCTGATCGCCAAGATGCCGACGATCGCGGCCATGGCCTACAAATACCATATCGGCCAGCCCTTCATTTACCCGAAGAACGAACTGAATTTCGCCGCCAACTTCCTGCACATGTGCTTTGCCGTGCCGTGCGAGGAATACAAGATCAACCCGGTCCTGGCGCGCGCCATGGAGCGCATCTTCATCCTGCACGCCGACCACGAGCAGAACGCTTCGACCTCTACCGTTCGGCTCGCCGGCTCGTCTGGCGCCAATCCGTTCGCCTGCATCGCCGCCGGCATCGCCTGCCTGTGGGGCCCGGCGCATGGCGGCGCCAACGAAGCGGCGCTGAACATGCTCGGCGAGATCGGCCATGTCGATCATATTCCGGAATTCATCGCCCGCGCCAAGGACAAGGACGATCCGTTCCGGCTGATGGGCTTTGGCCACCGCGTCTACAAGAACTACGATCCGCGCGCCAAGATCATGCAGAAGACCGCGCATGAGGTGCTGGGCGAACTCGGCATCAAGGACGATCCGCTGCTCGACATCGCCATGGAACTGGAGAAGATCGCACTCACCGATCCCTATTTCATCGAGAAGAAGCTCTACCCCAATGTCGACTTCTACTCCGGCATCACGCTGAAGGCGCTGGGCTTCCCCACCACCATGTTCACCGTGCTGTTCGCCGTCGCCCGCACCGTCGGCTGGATCGCGCAGTGGAAGGAGATGATCGAGGATCCGCGCCAGAAGATCGGCCGCCCCCGCCAGCTCTACACCGGCGCGCCGGAGCGAGACTACGTGCCGATCGCGAAGCGGTAAAAAGGAAGAAGTGAATAAGTGAGTAGTCAGTAGTCAGTAGGGAAAGAGCGGTAATCCTACTCACTACTCACTACTCACTACTCACTCTCTTGATATACCCCATCACCACCTGCGCGGCGATGTCGCCTGACGGCTTGGCGGTTGTCATGCGCCGCGCGATCTCGGCGAACCCGTCCTTCTGCCATCTGCGCATGCCTGTGTCGGCGAACAGCGCTTCGAGTTGGCGGGCCAGATTGTTCGGCTTGACATACTCGTTGTAGAATTCCGGGATCAGCGCCCGATCCGATATCAGATTGGGTAGCAGCGCCGACCAGACCGAAACGAGATATGGCGCCACGATGCGCGCAACAGGGTCAAGCCGGTAGCAGGAGATCATCGGCACATCGGACAGCGCCAGTTCAAGCGAAACCGTGCCGGACGCGATCAGCGCCGCGTCAGCCTTGCCGAAGGCCTGCCACTTTCGCTCAGGGTCGAGGATGATCTCGGGCTTCTCGTCCCAGCGAGCGACCGCCGAGCGCACGACATCGGCGACATGCGGCACGGTCGGCAACATCAGCCGCAGGCGATGCCCGCGTGCCCGCAGCATCGACACGGTCTCCCCAAACGGCTCGAGCAGCCGCCGCACTTCGCTGCGTCGCGAGCCGGGCAGGACGAGCAGCGTCTTCAGGCGATCCGGCGAAAGATCCCGCGGTTGGGCCTGCGTCCTGGCTGCCGAGAGCACGCCCGCGTCATGGGTGAGGCGATGTCCGACATAGGTCCCTGGCGGTCCGCCGAGCCTGCCGAGCTCCTTCACCTCGAACGGCAGGATGCAGAGGATGTGGTCGACATAGGGCTTCATCGCCACCGCCCTGCCCGGCCGCCATGCCCAGACGCTGGGACAGACATAGTGGATGATCGGGATGGTGGGGTTGGCCGCGCGCACTTTCCTGGCCACGCGCAGCGAAAAGTCGGGGCTGTCGATGGTGATGAGGCAGTCGGGTTTCTCATCCGCGACCATCCTGGCCAGTTGGCCGATCCGCCGCATCAGCCGCGGCAGGTCTCGCAGAATGGCGCTGAAGCCCATGAGCGCGATCTCGCCGGCGTCGAACGGCGAGACCAGCCCGAGCGCCTGCAGATGGCGGCCGCCGAGACCGACGAGCTGCACCTCGCGGCCCGTCGACTGCTTGATCGAACGCACGATGTCGGCGCCAAGCAGGTCGCCGGATTCCTCGCCGGCCACGATTGCGATCTTCAGCGCCTTGTCAGCCATGCGCCGGCTCCCCTGCTGGCAGGCCGACGATGAACAGGCCGAGCGCATTCGCCCGCGACAGCGTCGCCGGCCCCTCCAGGATGAGAGAGCGCCCCGCCTCGACGGCAATTCCGGCAAGCCCCGCCGCATGGGCTGCTTCCACCGTCTGCGGCCCTATCGACGGCAGGTCGGCCCGCAGCTCCTGGCCGGGTTTGGCGCATTTGACCAGCACTCCGCGGGTCTTTCCGGCAAGCCTGCCATGGCCGCGCAGCGCGCGCGCTCTTTCGAGCAGGCCGCTCGTGCCTTCGATGCCTTCCAGCGCGATGGCCCGGCCTCCGATCGCAATCGCCGCCTGCCCGATATCAAGCGCGCCGATGGCCTTGGCGGCCAGCCTGGCCGCCTCGATGTCGCGCCAGTCCGATTGCTTTGGTTTCGCCGCGGTCAGCGTGCCTTCGCCGGCGGCCAGTTCGGGAACGACCTCATGCGCGCCGACCACTTTGATGCCCCGCTTCTCCAGGCCGCGTGTCACCACCTTCAAAAGTCCATCATCGCCGCGCGCCAGCGCCATGATCACCGATGGCACGATCGCCAGCAAGCCAAGGCTCAGGCGGATGTCGGTCAGCCGGGGCCGGCGTCTGATTTCGCCGGCAAGGATCACATGAGTGATGCCGTGGCGCTTCAGCGTCGCCACCAGTGAACCGATCTGCTCGAGGGCAAGGCTGCCGTGCTCGTATCGCAGCAACTCCTGCCGGCGATCGGCCTCGCCTTCCATCAAGAGGATAAAGGGCGGGTAGCCATGCGCGGCCAGGCCTTGAGCGACTTCCACCGGCAGGCTGCCGCCACCGGCGATGATGCCGACCCTGGCCCCCGGCGAGAGAACGAAATCCGCTGCCGCCGCCTCAGTCTTCGTCATCGCCGTCATCGCCATCGCTCCCCTTGAGCGATGGCACAGCATAGTGCCGCTTGCCGCGACTGGAGATGAAATCGATGATCTTCATGGCGGTCGGTGACGTGGCGAATTCCGCCTTGGCGAATTCGATGTTCTCGCCAACGGTGCGCGAGCGGTCGAATATTGTCTTATAGACCCTGCGCAGCAGATAGATCTCGGATCTTGGCAGACCGGAGCGCTTGAGCCCGATGATGTTGAGGCCGCGCAGGCTGGCCCGATTTCCCGCCGCCATGGCATAGGGAATGACATCACCCACAAAAGCCGAGCACCCGCCAAGAAAAGCGTTGTCGCCTACCCGCACGAATTGATGAACGGCGCTGAGACCGCCGATATAGACGTTGTCGCCGATTTCGCAGTGTCCGCCCAGCGTCGCGCCGTTGGCGAAGGTGGCGTTCTTGCCGACGACGCAGTCATGGGCGATGTGGGCGTAGGCGAGAAAATTGCCATTGTCGCCGACCGTCGTTTCGCCGCGGCTGGTATCGGTGCCGACATGCATGGTGACGCCTTCGCGGATCGTGCAGTTCTCGCCGATGACGAGCGTGGTGCGGCCGCCCTTGTGCTTGGTGTTCTGCGGCGGCCCGCCCAGTATCGCCATCGGATAGACCTTGGTCGACGCGCCGATCGTCGTCGCGCCTATCACCGAGACATGGCTGACCAGTTCGACGCCGTCGCCAATCACGGCATCTGCGCCGACATAACAGAGCGGTCCTATGCGGACGCCTTGGCCGATTTGTGCGCCTTCCTCCACGACGGAGGAAGGATGGATGGATGTCTTGATTTTCATAAGCATTCGATTGTCAGTCACCGGTGACCATCATGGCTGAGATCTCGGCCTCGGCGGCCTTGTTGCCGTCGACCAGGGCTTCACAGGCGAATTTAAGCAGGTTGCCGCGTTTCTTGATTTTCTTGACATGGATCTTCAACTGATCGCCGGGAACGACCGGTTTGCGGAACTTGGCGTTGTCGATGGTCAGGAAATAGACCAGCGACGGCTTTTCAGTGCGAAGACTGCGGATGCAGATGGCCCCGGCAGTCTGTGCCATCGCCTCGACGATGAGCACGCCCGGCATGACCGGCTGCTCGGGGAAGTGCCCCTGAAAATGCGGCTCGTTTATGGTCACGTTCTTGATGCCGGTGGCGGATTCGTCGCCATCAATGTCGACGATGCGGTCGATCATCAGGAACGGATAGCGATGCGGCAGGAGCTTCATCAGCCCCAATATGTCGACTGCTTCCAGCGTCGTCCCGGTGATGTCAGCCATTGCTCCCCTCGCCCTGTTTGCGGGTCCTGGCGAGCTTGCGCAGCATGGCTATCTCGCGCATGGCTTCCGCCATCGGCTGTGCCGGATAGCCGCCCCAGATCTCGCCCGCGGGCACATTGCTCATGAATCCGCTTCTCGCGGCAAGCTTCGCTCCCGACCCGATCGTCAGGTGATCCGCAAGCCCGACGCCGCCGCCCATGGTGACATTGTCCCCCACCACGACGGAACCGGAGATACCCGAAAGTCCGGCCACGATGCAGTTGCGACCGATGCGGACGTTATGCGCGATCTGCACGAGATTGTCGATCTTGGTGCCCTGGCCGATGATCGTGTCGGACATGGCGCCGCGGTCGACCGTGGAATTGGAACCGATCTCGACGTCGTCCTGGATGATGACGCGGCCGATCTGCGGAACACGTTCCGGCCCCTTGGCGCCGGCAACGAAGCCAAAGCCGTCCTGGCCGATCCGGGCGCCGCCATGGATGATGACGCGGTTGCCGATCAAGGCATACTGGACGCTGGCGCCCGGGCCGATATAGCCGTCACGCCCGATCTGGCAGGAACGGCCGACGACGGCGTGAGGCGCGATGACGGTGCCGGCGCCTATGGACACCGCAGGACCGATCACCGCGCCGGCTTCGACGACGGCACCTTCCTCGACATGTGCGCTCGGATCGATATGGGCATGCGGCGAGATACCGGTTTCACCGGTCATCGGCCCCGGGGTCGCCGCTGTCGGAAACAGCAGTCGTCCGACCAGCGCGAATGCCTGTTGCGGACGGGGATGCACAAGGACGGCGATGGCGGCAGGCGCCTTGCCGGCGAACTCCGCAGGACACAGCACCGCAGCCGCCCGCAGCGACGGCATCAGCGAGGAATTGCGTTTGCCATCGACGAAAACGAGTGCATTCTCGCCGCCTTCGTTGGCCGGCGCCAGCGCGTCGATGAAAACGCCGGACTGGCCGGAATCGACAAGCACCGAGCCGGTCAGATTCGCGACTTCGCCCGCCGTATACCGGCGTGATGGCGCGAAGAACACCGGATCGGTCATTCCAGAAGCTATATCCAGCTAGATCGGAACATTTTCTCCCGGACCTCAACGATCCGGGAGCATCGTCATCCGCCGGTCAGAAGCGGGTCGATATGCCGAAGTTGAATTCCTGCACGTCGTCCCTTGCTTCTTTCTTGACCGGGATCGCATAGTCGATACGGATCGGGCCGAACGGCGAAGCCCACATCAGGCCGACACCGACCGAGGCGCGCCATTGCATGCCAGTGGACGATTGATCGACCAAGCTCTGGTCGTCGATCTTGCTGCCGTAGAGCGTGGCGGCATCCGCAAAGACCGCGCCGCGCAAGCCGAAGCTCTCCGGAACGACCGGCAGCGGAAACTGCGCTTCCGCCGAGGCGTTGAAATAGGTGGTGCCGCCGAGATGATCGCCGCTGGTGCCGGAAGCAATCGGGCCGATGCCGCCATAGGCGAAACCGCGGATCATGCGGTCGGTGCTCTGGAAATGATCGAAAATGCGCAGATCGCCGTCGTTTCCGTAGCCTTCGACATGGCCGGCACCGCCCGAAAGGAGGCCGACAAGATCGAACTGCTCGGACAGCGTCTGATAGACGCTGCCGCGTCCCGTCACCTTTACGAACTTTGCATCGCCACCGAGACCTGCCACTTCCACGGTTGTGGTGGCATAGATACCCTCATGCGGGTTCTTCATGTCGTCGATGGTGTTGTAGACCAGTCCCAAGCTGACCGACGACTTGATCCACGGGCTTTGATCGATGCCATCCAAGATAGCCTCGGAAACATCACAGCCTGAGTCGGGAACACCGTCCCCGTTGTCGTCGCAACTGTCATCCAGCTCATACTTCTCCCGGGAAATATTATACGCCAGCTGGGTCGAGATGCTGTCGGTGATCGGCAGGCCGAAGCGCACCGTCGCGCCCAACGTATCGCTGTCGTAGTCGTCGTATTCCCTGGTCCGCTTGTAGATATCGAAGCCGGCGGCGATACGGCGCCCGAGGAAATAGGGCTCGGTGAACGAAAGGCTGTAATCGCGCGAGTTCTTGCCGCCACCCGCCGACACCTTGATGAACTGGCCGCGGCCGAGGAAGTTGCGCTCGGTGATCGATCCTTCGACGGACGGACCGGCGGTATCGCCACCGGTCGAATAGCCGGCGCCGACCGAGAACTCACCGGTCGACTTTTCGACCACGTCGACCACCAGCACGACCTGGTCCGGCGCCGACCCGGGGACCGTCGAAACCTCGACTTTGTCAAAGTAATTGAGATCTTCCAGCCGCTTCTTCGCGCGCTGGATCAGCACCTGGTTGAACGCGTCGCCTTCGCTGACGTCGAACTCGCGGCGGATGACATAGTCGCGCGTGCGGTCATTGCCGCGGATCTCGATGCGCTCGACATAGGCCTTGGTGCCCTGGTCGATGGTGTAGACCACCGAAATCGTATGATTCTCGAAATTGCGGTCGCCACGCGGCGTGACCTGCGCGAAGGCGTAGCCGGAGCCGGCCACCTTCTCGGTCAGGGCAATGATGGTGTCCTCGACGTCCTTGGCGTTGTAGACGTCGCCCTTGTGGGTCTCGACCACCGATTCCAGCGCCTTCGAGTCGACTTCCGGAATCGTGCTTTCGACGCTGATGTCGCCGAACGTATAACGCTCGCCTTCCTGCACGGTGATGGTGACCGTGTACTTGTTGGTCGCGTTGTCGAGCTCACCGACGGCGGACACGACCTGGAAGTCGGCATAGCCGTGATTGTAGTAGAAGCGCCGCAGCAGCTCCTGGTCGGCGCGCAGCTTGTCGTCGTCATAGACGTCGTCGCGCAGGATGAACGAAACCCAGGACGAGCGCTTGGTCGTGATCACATCTGACAGGCGGCGGCTCGAATAAGCGCTGTTGCCGACGAAATTGATCGCCGCGATCTGCGTGCGATCACCTTCATTGACATGGAAGACCACGTTCACGCGGTTGTCGCCGAGCTGCATGACCTCGGTGGTCACGGCGGCATCGTCACGGCCGATACGTCTGTAGGCGGCCTTGACCGACTCTACATCGGCGTCGAGCGCCGCCTGCGAGAACGTGCCGCGCGGCTTCAACTGCACGGCAGCCGCAAGCGCGTTGTCCTTGAGCTTCTTGTTGCCCTGGAACAGCACCTGGTTGACGACCTGGTACTCGGAAACCTTGACCACCAACGTCGAACCGACCTGATTGATCTGCACATCCGAGAACAACCCGGTTC
This sequence comes from Mesorhizobium sp. B1-1-1, assembly GCF_006442955.1. NCBI lineage: Bacteria > Pseudomonadati > Pseudomonadota > Alphaproteobacteria > Hyphomicrobiales > Phyllobacteriaceae > Mesorhizobium > Mesorhizobium sp. B1-1-1. The sequence goes on along the minus strand of NZ_VFWW01000006.1, from coordinate 189,392 downwards.
CGAACAGCGCCTTGACCGCGCTGTCGATGTCGGAGCTGGAGAAGGATTTGCCCGGCTTGATGGTGATGTAATTGCGGATGGTATCGGCGTCGACACGTTGGTTGCCGCTCACCTCCACCCTGCTGACGACAGCGGCTTCGGCCGCCGATGTGGCAACGAACTGCACTGCGAGCGCACCTGGCACGACCAAAGCCGCGGACAGGGCTGCCGCGGAAGCGGCGCTCAAAAACTTGGATGCTGCCTTCATCGGGCTTAATAACCTTTTCTCGTAGTCCCCACGGCGAGAAAACCGGACGTGCGGTAATTTCTCGTACCGTATTAACCGGATTTTCCCTACACGCAAGGCTTCTGGTTAATTTGTATTTACTTAACCCTGGTGCGTGGCTTTCGCGTCACTCATATCCCCGTGCATGGTAAACGGCGTCTCAACATCGACCATGCCGAAGCCAAATTTCTTCATGATTTCAGCATCCAAACAGATCGTTCCAGAATACGAAACCCATGAAGCCCAAAACCAGAAGCAGACCGGCCCGATAGGCCATTTCCATCATCCGTTCCGACACCGGCCGGCGGATGACGGCCTCCACGCCGTAGAACAGGAGATGGCCGCCGTCGAGGGGGGGAATCGGCAAAAGATTGAGGATGCCGATGCCCACGGACAGAAGCGCAACGAGCTGCACGAGCCATTCGAAGCCGAGCTTCGCCGCCTTGCCGGCCATGTCCGCGATCTTCACAGGGCCGCCGAGCTGGCACTTGTCCTCGCGCCCAACGACGAAGCGCTGCAGGAACTGGCCGGTGCGCTGGATGACGTGCCCGGTTTCCTCCACCGCCGCGGTCAACGCGCCGGCGGGGCTGTAGGTGATCAGCCTGGGCTGGCCGAGTTCCTGGTTGTTGACGACGCCGATCACGGCCACCTTGACCTTGTTGCCAAGCGCGTCCTGCTGCTCCATCAGCTGCGGCGTGGCCGTCACGGTCACTTCCTTGCCGTCGCGCAGCATGACGAAGGTGATGCTGTCGCCGGCCCGGCCCGAAACCAGGCGTTGGACGTCACCGAAGGTTTCGATCTTGCTGCCGTCGACGCTGACGAAGCGGTCGCCGGGCAGGATGCCGGCTTTCGCCGCCGGACTGCCGGCGGTCACCTCGGCCACCATGGGTTCCGCGACATAGCGGCCATAGGCTGAAAACAGCACCGAAAAGACGACGATCGTCAGCAGGAAATTGAACAGCGGCCCGGCCACCACCGTCGCCGCCCGCTTCCAGATCGGCTGGGTGTGAAAGGCGACCTTGCGTTCCTCGTCGGTCAGCGTTTCGATCTCTTCCGTCGACGGCTGGCTGGAGGTGGCGTTCATGTCGCCGACGAATTTGACATAGCCGCCAAGCGGTATGGCGCAGAGCTTCCAGCGCGTGCCGTGCCTGTCGTTGAAGCCGAAGAGTTCCGGGCCGAAACCGATCGAAAAGGCCCTGACGCCGATGCCGCACCAGCGGCCAACGAGATAGTGGCCCATCTCGTGGACGAACACGACCACGGTCAGCACGAACAGGAAGGGCACGAGCGTGCCGAGAAGGAAGCCTTCCATGCCGAAGATCGCGTGAAGAATCTCGTTCAACTCAAATCCTCAGTTCTTCCGCGACACCGTTGCGCCGCGACTGTGACATCAATCCAGGCGAATCCAAGGCGCGCCCGCATCGATCGTGGAACGATGCCGTTCAAATGGGAAACAGCCCCTGTGCCGGCTGATCGGCGCCCGCCGAAATCCAGCCGATGACGTATAGGGCGAAAGCCGCCGCGACAAGCCCGTCGACACGGTCCATGACGCCGCCATGGCCCGGAATGAGCGCGCCCGAATCCTTGCGGCCGTGGCGGCGCTTGATCCAGGATTCCAGGAGGTCGCCAGCCTGGGAGACGATTGAAAGCGCGAGCGCGACGAGACCGAGCATTGGCAGGTTGCCCGCACCGGCGGCGACGGCCAGGATGAGCCCCGCAACGACCCCGCCCACGGCGCCGCCGAGCGCGCCACTTCGCGTCTTGCCGGGAGAGATGGACGGCGCCAGCCTCGGGCCACCGACGGCCCGGCCGACGAAATAGGCAAAGATGTCGGTCGCCCAGACCACCGCGAACAGGAACAGGATGGCGACGAGGCCGGAATGGTCGCCGTCACGCAGAAGCGCAAGGGAAAGACCCGAGACGGCTGCATAGGCAAGGCCGGACGCATCCCACTGCCCGGCCCCGCGCAGTTGGGCGGCAATGGCCGTGACGGCGACCAGTGCAGCCATCAGCAGCAGCAGCCACAAGGCTGGTAGGCCGGCGATCATGGCACCGAGGAACACCAGCAGCAGCGCTTCCGGCAAAAAACCCAGCCTGGTCGTCCCGGAGGGGCGGGACATGCGCGTCCATTCGTAGAAGATCACCGCCGAAATCGCGGCTGAAAGCAGCCGGAACGGCAGGCCGCCGAGCCAGGTCAGGCCAAGCGTCGCGATGGCAAGCACGACCGCCGAAAGAACGCGAAGCTGGAGATTGCTCATCCCGCGGCCGGCCGCGAAGCGATATCTTGCGGATCCAGGCCGCCAAAACGGCGTTCGCGCCCGGCGAACTCGCGCAAGGCCTCGGCGAGATGCTCTCGGCTGAAATCGGGCCAATAGCAGGGCAGGAAAACAAGCTCGCTATAGGCAGCCTGCCACAGAAGAAAGTTGGAAAGGCGAAGCTCACCGCTGGTGCGTATGACCAGTTCGGGATCGGGAATGCCTTGTGTGTCGAGGCAGCCGGCAAAGGATTCGGCGGTGATCGCCTCGCTGTCGAGCTCGCCGCGCGCGACGGCCGAGGCAAGCTTGCGTGCCGTGCGCACGATCTCGTCGCGTCCGCCGTAGTTGAAGGCGATGATCAGCGTCAGCGCCTCGTTGGCCGACGTCAGCGCTTCGGCTTCTTCGAGCAGGAGCCTGATATCGGGCTGCAGCCCTGCCCTGTCGCCGATGATCCTGACGCGCACGCCGCTGCGGTGCAGTTCGGCGAGATCGCGGCGAATGAACAGCTTCAACAGACCCATCAGGTCGCTGACTTCGGATTTCGGCCGCGACCAATTTTCCGAAGAGAAGGCATAGACAGTCAGGTAGGAAATGCCGAGATCGGGCGCGGCGCGCACCGTCTTGCGCAGTGCTTCTACGCCCGCGCGATGGCCGGCGAGCCGCGGCATGCCGCGCGCCTTGGCCCAGCGTCCGTTTCCATCCATGATGATCGCGACATGCGCGGGCGTTGCCATGATCTCGCTTTCGGGCCAGCCGCCGGCCAGACCCTAAACCTGCATGATTTCAGCTTCCTTGTCGGAAAGCAGGTGGTCGATGGTGCTGATCGTTTCGTCGGTAAGCTTCTGGACCTGGTCGGAGCGCTTGCGCTGATCGTCCTCGCTGATGACGCCGTCCTTCTCCGCCTTCTTCAGGAAGTCCATGCCGTCGCGGCGCACATGGCGCGCTGCGACACGGGCGTTCTCGGCGTAGCCATGCGAGATCTTGACGAGTTCCTTACGGCGCTGCTCGTTGAGTTCCGGAAGCGGAATCCTGAGATTGGTGCCGTCCACGATAGGATTGAAGCCCAGATTGGATTCGCGGATGGCGCGATCGACCGCGCCCACCATCGACTTGTCCCAGACCGACACCGAAATCATGCGCGGCTCAGGCACCGTGACATTGGCCACCTGGTTGATCGGCATGCTGGTGCCATAGGCCTGCACCTGGATAGCGTCGAGCAGGTTGCTGGAAGCGCGACCGGTCCGCAGCGAAGCCAGGTCATGCTTGAACGCGGCGATTGCCCCATCCATGCGCCGCTTGAGATCGTCGTACTCACCACTCATCTTAGTCTCCTCGACCCGTCTGACGCGGGTTCACTGCTTTCGGGGCAAGGCCCCGTGTTCGAGCCTGATTTCGAAACCGGTTTTAACCTTTTTCCGCGATCAGGCCCCGGATCAATCGTCCGCGACGACCGTGCAGCGGCCGCCGCCCCTTAGAATATCGCCGAAACCACCTTTTTCGTGGATCGAATAGACGATTATCGGAATGTTGTTTTCGCGCGCAAGTGCAATCGCTGCCGTATCCATGATGGAAAGGCCGCGATTTATCACTTCGGCATGGCTGATGCGCTCGAAACGCGTCGCGTTCGGGTCCTTCTTCGGGTCGGCAGAATAGACGCCGTCGACCTGTGTGCCCTTGAACAGCGCGTCGGCGCCGATTTCAGCGGCGCGAAGTGCCGCGGCCGAATCAGTGGTGAAGAACGGATTGCCGGTGCCGCCGGCAAAGATCACCACCTTGCCCTGGTTCATGTAGGCGGTTGCCTGGCGCTGCGAAAAGCTCTCGCAAAGCTCAGGCATGGCGATCGCGGAAAGAACCACCGCATCGACGCCGATCTTGTTCAGCGAGGTGCGCAGCGCCAGCGAATTGATGACGGTGGCGAGCATACCCATATGGTCGCCGGTGACGCGGTCGCCACCCTTGGAGGCAACCGCCACACCGCGAAAGATATTGCCGCCGCCGATGACGACGCCGACCTCGATGCCGAGCGCGCGGGCTTCGGCGATGTCGCCGGCGATGCGGTCGACGACCGAGACGTCGATGCCGAAATGCTGTTCGCCCATCAACGCTTCACCAGACGCTTTCAGCAAGACACGTCGGTAGAGGGGCTTCACCGTCATCTGGTCCTCGAAAATCTCGGCGCGGCAAATCAGGAGGCGAAACTGCCCCGCTTCGCCTGGCGGCGCTGGCATGATGGTTCGACCCGATACACGAAGGGCGCGGCGATGTCACGCCGCGCCCTTGCGCAAAATCCCAGGCTTTTTCGATCAGTTGCTGCTGATGCTGACCGCCTCGCCTTCCACCAGAACCTGCGGCGAATAGCCGGAGGGCTTGTCGCCGGTCACGACACCGCCGGCCACCCTGACCTGGATCTCGGGCCCGAAATAGGAATGCGGGAACGGCGCCGGCATGCTGCTCACCGAATCCAGCCGCTTGCGGAGTTCGGGGGCAATCGAAAAATCCAGCGCCGCGAGGTTGTCCTGCAGTTGCGCGAGCTTGGTCGCGCCCAGGATGACGGTTGCGACGCCGGGCTGCGTCGCCACCCAGTTGAGCGCCACCTGGGCCATGCTGCGGCCGAGTTCGGCGGCCACCTTTTCGAGCTCGGCCACGATCGCCCAATTGCGGTCGCTGAATTTCCGGAAGCTCGGATGCGTGGTGTTGCGGAAACCGTCGAGCCGGCCGGCATTGCCGGCTTGCGTCGGGCGATATTTGCCGCTGAGCAAGCCGCTGGCCAGCGGGCTCCAAACCATGACGCCGGCGCCATGATGCGTGGCGAAAGGCACGAACTCATGCTCGATCGAGCGTTCGGCCAGCGAATATTCGAGCTGCAGGGCCGAGATCGGCTCATAGCAGCGCAATTCTGCGATCGCCTGCGCCCGCCCCACATACCAGGCCGGCACATCGGAAAGGCCGACGTGGCGCACCTTGCCCGCGCGCACCAGGTCGTCCAGCGTGCGCAGCACCTCCTCGGCCGGCGTCAGCCTGTCCCACACATGCATGAGATAGAGGTCGATATAGTCGGTTCCGAGCCGCTTCAGAGAGGCGTCCACGGCGCGCATGATGTTCTTGCGGCCATTGCCGCCGGCGTTCGGATTGCCGGGTTCTGAATTGAAGGTGAATTTAGTGGCGATCACCGCCTTGTCGCGCAATCCGCGCTCGGCGACGAATTCGCCGAGCCAGGTCTCGGCGGTGCCGCCGGTATAGAGATCGGCCGTGTCGAAGAAATTGCCGCCCGCCTCGACATATTCGTCGAAGATTGCGCGGGCTGTATCCCTGTCAGTGCCCCAGCCCAATTCGGTGCCGAAGGTCATGGTGCCCAGCGCCAACCGGCTGACGCGCAAGCCGCTGTTGCCAAGCGTGTAGTAGTTCATGGTCATGATATTCTCCGATCGAGTTTGATGTTGGGTTATTGGCCGGGTGTCGTCTTGACCCAGGGATTGCCGCGCTCATGGGTCACGCGGAAGGTGAAGCCGTCGACCTTCCAACCCGCGCCGGAGCGGGTCAGGTGGTGCTCATATGTGCCCCAGACTTCCCAAAGCGGGTCGCCATTGCCTTCCATCCGGTTCCAGGCATAGCCGTTCGACAGGACGGTCGCCGTGTCCGCTTCGAGAACGACTTGGTGATTGGTGCGCAGATGCAGGCTGGTCTTGCCGCCCTTGAGGTTGCCGGCCCAGGCGCCGATCAGGTCGTCGGAGGCAATATTGGCCGCCGGCTGTCCGGACAGGCTGCTGAAATCAGCGGTAACCCGATCCGCGAAATAGCTGCGGACAAGCTTCCAGTCCTGCGCGTCGACGGCGCGGTCGATGGCATCGGCGATGCGGATGACCGCGCGCTCGTCGGCAAGCGCCTGCCACTCCGCCGGTTCGGCTCCCCCGGCATCGATCGGCGCCAGCGCCAGTCCCGCAGCGAAGGTCACATGTTTCAAAGCGTTCATGTCTCGTCTCCTGGAAATCAGCCCGCCCGCTGTATCGGGGACAATGTGGATCAATGCGCCGCCGTCGATAAGATTGCATTGTTCGCAAAGACTATGCGATATCATTCATGAATGGACCGGGACCTGCTTACCCACCTGCCCGTCATCGTTGCCGTGGCGCGACGCGGCGGCTTCGCGCTTGCCGCGGCCGAGCTCGGCATGAGCCCGTCGGCGGTCAGCCATGCTGTGCGGCTGGTGGAAGAGCGCATCGGCCAGCCGCTGTTTGCGCGCACGACACGTAGCGTCTCGCTGACCGAAGCCGGCAAGGCACTGGTGGAGACAACGGGCCCTGCCCTCCAGGACATCGCGGAGCGGATGGACCGCATCCGCGGCGTCAAGGGGCGGCCCTCTGGCCTGCTCAGGATCAATGCCTCCAACATCGCGATCCCTTTGGCGGTGACGCCTGTGATCGCAGCCATGGCCGATCGCTATCCGGATGTGACGGTCGAGGTTTTCGCCGATCAAGCCCTGGTCGATATTATCGGGGAAGGTTTTGACGCCGGCATTAGGCTGGGCGAGATGATCGCGCAGGACATGACCGCCATACGGTTGACGCAGCCCTTCAAGGCCGTGCTCGTCGCCTCGCCGGACTATATCGGAAGGCACGGCCGTCCACGCGACGTGGCCGACCTCGCGAACCATAATTGCATAGGCTACAGGCTTCTCCGCTCCGGCGCGTTCTATCGCTGGGATCTGAACGACAACGGCAAGGAGGTCGTCGTCGAGACGCGTGGCACGGCCGTAGTGACCGATTCGCTGGCGGCGATCGATCTTGCGCTTGCAGGGGTCGGGCTCGCCTATGTGTTCGAGCCGCTTGTACGCGCCGATCTTGCCGCAGGACGCCTCGTCCAGGTCCTGCCAAAGACGGCAATCGAGGAGCCCGGCCTTTTCCTTTACTTTCCGCGCCGGGCTTCGATGGCGCCGAAGCTGAGGGCCTTCATCGACGCCGCACAAGAAATCGGCCGGGCATCCATGCGGACACCCGGCCGAGTTGCCTGAGCCGTTTAGCCTTACTTGTTCTTCGGGCTATTTCTTGACCGCCGCCGCGACTTCCGCCGCGAAATCGGTCGCTTCCTTCTCGATGCCTTCGCCGAGCGCGAAACGCAGATAGGCCGAGATCTTGGCCGGAGCGCCGATCTCCTTCTCGGCATCCTTCAGCGCCTTCTCGACGGTAATGTCGGGATTGAGCACGAAGGCCTGCTTCAGAAGCACGACTTCCTCGTAGAACTTGCGCAGCCGACCCTCGACCATCTTCTCGATGATCGCCTCCGGCTTGCCGGACTGGCGCGCCTGGTCGGCGAAGATCGCCTTCTCGCGCTCGACTGCCGCGGGATCGAGTTCCTCGGTGGTCAGCGCCATCGGGTTGGTGGCGGCGACATGCATGGCGACCTGGCGGGCGAATGCATTGGCCGCGTGCTCGTTGCCCGTGGTCTCGATAGCGACCAGGACGCCCAGCTTGCCAAGGCCGTCGGCAACCGCGTTGTGAACATAGGTCGCGACGGCGCCGTGCGGAACGGTGAGCTTGGCCGAACGGCGGAAGCCCATGTTCTCGCCGATGGTACCGACGGCGTCCTTGATGGTGTCGGTGACCGACTTGTCCGAACCCGGGTACTTCGCGGCAGCCACGGCCTCGCTCGTGCCATAGGCCAGCGCCACCTTGGCGACGTTGGCGACGATCTCCTGGAAGGCGGCGTTGCGGGCTACGAAGTCGGTCTCGGAATTGACCTCGACGACCGCGGCCTCGCGCACGCCGGAATCGACGCCGATCAGGCCCTCGGCCGCGGTGCGGCCTGCCTTCTTGTCGGCCTTGGAGATACCCTTCTTGCGCAGCCAGTCGACGGCTTCTTCCATGTTGCCGTTGGTCTCGTTCAACGCCGCCTTGCAGTCCATCATGCCCGCGCCGGTCAAGTCGCGGAGTTCTTTGACCTGTGCAGCCGAAATGCTCATTGTCGCCTCTTTGTTCAAATGCGCCGACGCACCATCGAATCTCGACGGTGCGTCCGTTTAACGCGTCAAAATATTAGAAAGATGAAGGCCGTGACCGGCCCTCGCTATCACGCTTCCGGAGTTTCCGCCGCCGGAGTTTCGCCGAGCACCGGCTCGACCGGAGCTTCCACCGAAGCGCCGATGTCGACACCCAGCGCGCCCTGCTGGCGGGCGATGCCGTCGATGGCAGCCTTCGCGATGAGGTCGCAATAGAGCTGGATGGCGCGCGCGGCGTCGTCATTGCCGGGGATCGGGAAGTCGATCTTGTCCGGATCGCAGTTCGAGTCGATGATGGCGACGACCGGAATGCCAAGGCGCTTGGCCTCGAGGATGGCGATCGCTTCCTTGTTGGTGTCGATCACGAACATCAGGTCGGGCGTCGAGCCCATGTCCTTGATGCCGCCGAGAGCCTTGTCGAGCTTCTCGCGCTCGCGGTCGAGATTGAGACGCTCCTTCTTGGTCAACCCTTGCGCCTCGCCGGCCAGCATCTCGTCGAGCTTGCGCAGGCGCTGGATCGAGTTCGAGATCGTCTTCCAGTTGGTCAGCATGCCGCCCAGCCAACGCGAGTTGACATAGTACTGGGCCGAACGCTGCGCGGCATCGGCGACGATGTCGGACGCCTGGCGCTTGGTGCCGACGAACAGCACGCGGCCGCCCTTGGCGACGGTGTCGGAAACCTGCTTCAGCGCCTGGTGCAGCAACGGCACCGTTTGGCTGAGGTCGATGATGTGGATGTTGTTGCGGGCGCCGTAGATATAGGGCGCCATCTTCGGGTTCCAGCGGTGGGTCTGGTGGCCGAAGTGAATGCCAGCTTCCAAAAGCTGGCGCATGCTGAAATCAGGCAGAGCCATTCTCATTTTCCTTTCCGGTTAGCCTCCACGGACACAGGCATTTTCGGACGAAGTCCTCGATGCCACCGGAGGTTTCAGCCGGATTTCTCCCGGGCAGACACCAAAGTCCGTGTGTGGAATGAGCGCGCATATAGAGGGGAAGTGCTCCAAACGCAAGCGCAACGACGCATTGCGGCGCGCCTGCGGCGATCCGCGCGTGCCCTCAACACTTTATCTTACCCTTTGGCACCCTCACCCGCCGGAAGATCGCGACGATCTCTTCACGATTGCACTCGATGGCACCGAGCCGCACCGCGCGGTCGCGCTCGAAACCGGTTATGTCATAATGCGGCGCCGATGTCTTCGGCGGCCCCTGGTAGGATGAGCGCTTGATGCCGAGTTGCGCGGCGAAACGATGCAGTTCATCGGTGTCGTCGGCCATCAGATGGCACCAGCGATGGCCAACCCATTTCCAGATCGCCGCGTCGACATAGACCGCCATGAGGCTCGCCGCATTCCTTCTTCCGCCGACCGGTACCGGCGACGAGCGATGATAGAAGGGATTCGCACAGAAGATGAAGCGGCCGGCGGCCTCGAGAAGATGAGAAGCCGCCGCGACGCTTTCAAGCCGTGGACCGCGACGGCGCTGCGTCGAGGCAAATCGAAGTTTATTTCGTCGGGCAGGCCTTCGTCTGGTCGAAAAGCGACAGATTGACCAGCTTGCCGGTCATGGAGAAATCGCCATAGTCCATGGTTAGATCGCGGGTGATGCCGTTCTCGTGCAGCTTGAAGCTGATCCGGTATTCCGGCGTCTCTTCTCCGTTCTTGGCACTGTCGTCGAAATAGGCGATGTCGACCGGCCAGTATTTGTCGGTGGCAAGCTTGGCCAGCGCCGGCGCTTCCGGATCGGCCTTGTCGGCATCGGTCCTCTTGCCGACGACGACGGTGGTGGACATCACCTTGTTGGCGTCCTCGGAACCGTCGAACAGATTGGTTTGATAGAAGTTTTCACCCTTCTCGGCCTTGTCGATCAATTCGACCAGGTGCTGGGTCGGAAACTGGGTGGCGGCAAGTTCCAGGCTGTTCTTCTCGGGCTTGTCGATATCGACCTTCAGCCCTTTCGTTTCCTTCGTGGCGACGCCCTTGACCTCCTTGTCGAGGTTCTGATCGACGAAGGATTTGGTCACGAACGAGAAGGTCTTGCCTTCGGCATCCTCGAACGTCGTCGTTTGCTGGTCGGTCAGCTTGGTATTGTCGCTGGTGGCGATCTGGGTGACGAAGCGAAATTTCACCGTATACCCCTCGCAGGCCGAGCCGTTGAATTCGTAGACCATGCGACCGGTAATGCCGGTGATCCCGGAGCGGTCGTCCGCCTTCTTGAGGGTAAGGTCGTAGACGGCGCGATGCGCCTGCAGCGCCGGCACGGCGAAAGCGGGACCTATCGAAAAGACCGCCGGCAACAGGACGGCATGGAATGCAAGGCGCGTTGCGCGCATGAGAGGCTCCGATCGTCGCGGCTGATGGCAGGCCGCAGGGAAAGATGGTCCAGCTTAAAAAAAGTCGTGGCGGAAGCGAGGCAAAAATAGCAATTTCGGCCCGGCTGACGCGGCGCCTTCCAGCAATAGGGAAAAGCAATGAGTGAAACAATCGAAAAGCGGCTAAACGACCTCGGGGTCACCATTCCCGCGGCCGCGGCGCCTGCCGCCAACTACGTGCCGCATTGCAGGACCGGAAACCTGCTTTTCACCGCCGGACAATTGCCGCTCAAGGACGGCAAGCTGCAGGCGAGCGGACTGCTTGGCCGCGACGTCGACACAGCAACCGGCAAGGAAGCGGCAAAATACTGCGCGATCAACATCCTGGCGCAAGCCAAGGCGGCACTTGGCGATCTCGAGAAGATACGCCGGCTCGTCAAAATCACCGTCTTCGTCGCCTCGGCGCCGGATTTCGTCGAGCAGCATCTGGTCGCCAACGGCGCCTCCGATTTCCTGGTGGCGGCGCTCGGCGACCGCGGCAAGCACGCCCGTTCCGCTGTCGGCACGGCTTCGCTGCCGCTTAATGCCGCGGTGGAAATCGAAGCGATCTTCGAAGTCGAATGAGCGAGCCTGACATGACCGACCTTTCCTGGCTGATTGCCCGGCCTGTCGCCCATCGCGGCTTTCACGACATGAACAAGACGCGCTGGGAAAACACCCTCTCCGCCTTTGCCGCCGCGGCCGAACGCGGCTATGCCATCGAATGCGACGTGCACCTGTCGTCGGACGGAGTTCCCGTCATTATCCATGATGGCGACTTGCAGCGGCTGACCGGGCACGACGGTTTCGTCTGGCAGCGCACGGCAGCCGAACTGGCGGCGCTCAGGGTCGGCGGCACGTCTGATCATGTGCCGACGCTTCGCGAGGTTCTCGATCTGATCGACGGCCAGGTGCCGCTGGTGGTCGAGCTGAAAGGCGTGGCTGGATACGACAACGGCCTGGTGGCTAGCGTCGGTAGGCTGCTCAAGCGCTACAAGGGCAAGGTGGCGATCATGTCGTTCGACCACTGGCTGATCCGCGATTTCGCCAGGGATGCGCCGGGCATCCCGGCTGGATTGACCGCCTATGGCAAGGACGACAGGCTGATCGAAGCGCATTTCGCCATGCTGGCGCATCAGATCGCCTTCACCTCCTACGCAGCGGGCGACCTGCCGAATCCATTCGTCAGCTTTGTCCGTGAACGGCTCAAAATGCCGGTCATCACCTGGACGGTGCATGACCAGCCGGCGGTCGATCTTACATTCAAATATGCGGACCAGATGACGTTCGAAGGGTTCGAGCCCGATCTGGTCAAGGTCGCTTGATATGGGTGCCTAGAACGTGACTTGTAGCGGTCCGGATGGAGCTTAAATAAGCCTCATGGATCAGGGCGACGACGGCGACGGGCAAACGGTTGATGCGGAGTATGCGATCCGCATTGCGGCGGGCATCGGCGCCTTCACCTGCGAAGAGTGGGACGGTTTCGCCGGGACCACGCGCAGTGATGCCGAAAACGGTTATAACCCCCTCGTTTCATATGCTTTCCTGAGCGCACTCGAGGATTCCGGCTGCGCCGTGCGGCGCACTGGCTGGCAAGGTCATCATCTCAGGCTGGAGAATGGTCAAGGCACGCTGCTCGGCGCGGTCCCTTGCTATCTCAAGTCACACAGCCAGGGCGAATATGTGTTCGATCACGGCTGGTCGGATGCCTTCGAGCGCGCCGGCGGCCGTTATTATCCCAAGCTGCAATGCTCGGTACCGTTCACGCCGGTCACCGGCCCTCGCCTGCTGGTGAGCAGGGGCCAGCATTCCGGCACCGTCAAGGCCGGGCTCGCCGCGGGATTGAAGGCAGTGGCGGAAAAGCTCGGCGTCTCTTCCGCGCATGTCACCTTCGCGCAGGAGAGCGACGTGGACGTGCTGGAGGCGGCGGGCTTCCTGCATCGCACCGACCAGCAGTTCCACTTCGTCAACGAGGGCTTCTCGACCTATGACGATTTCCTCGCCACGCTCGCCTCCCGCAAGCGCAAGGCCATGAAGAAGGAGCGCCGCGAGGCGCTTGCCGACGGCATCTCCATCGACTGGCTTACCGGCAAGGACCTTACAGAACGGGCCTGGGATGATTTCTTCGCCTTCTACATGGACACCGGCAGCCGCAAATGGGGCCGGCCCTATCTGAACCGGGAATTCTTCTCGCTGATCGGCGATCGGATGCCCGATGACATCCTGCTGGTGATGGCCAGGCGCAACGGCCGCTACATTGCCGGCGCTATCAACTTCATCGGCTCGGATGCGCTCTACGGCCGCAACTGGGGCTGCATCGAGGATCATCCGTTCCTGCATTTCGAGGTCTGCTATCACCAGGCCATCGACTTCGCCATCGAACGCAAGCTGAAGGTGGTCGAGGCGGGCGCACAGGGCGAACACAAGCTGGCGCGAGGCTACCGGCCGGTGACCATGCATTCCGCGCATTACATCGCCCATCCCGGCCTGCGCAACGCCGTCGCCGATTATCTCAGGCGCGAACGGCGCGAGGTTGAACGCATGGGCGAATACCTGGAAGAGCACACACCGTTCCGCAAAGATCTCGAGGAGTAGGCCCATCCTGCAGGGCAGGAGCATATGTCAGGTTCGGCATCCCTGGGTTGGCAGTGCACGCCTGTCGAGATCGGCTTCATCGATCTCGCCCGATCGTCTTGCCGCTCACGAGAGGCTTCGCTACACCAATTAGCGAGGCACAATCCGGAGCGTTCGCCATGGCCGAAACCGCCTATGACACCGACAACATCTTTGCCAAGATCCTGCGCGGTGAAATTCCCTCGCACCGCGTCTACGAGGACGAAGCGGTCGTTGCCTTCATGGATGTGATGCCACAGGGGCCAGGCCATACGCTGGTGGTGCCGAAGACGCCTTCGCGCAATCTGCTCGACGCCGATCCGGCAACGTTCGGCCCGCTTTTCACAGTCGTGCAGAAGGTGGCGCTCGCCGTCCGCGAGGCATTCAAGGCCGATGGCGTCACCGTGATGCAGTTCAACGAGCCGGCTTCCGGGCAGACCGTCTATCACCTTCACGTCCACGTCATTCCGCGCTTCGAAGGCATCGCGCTGAAGCCGCATACGGGCCAGATGGAGAAACCCGAGGTGCTGGCCGAGAATGCCGGCCGGATAAAGGCGGCCATGCCGCTATCCTGACGCCTGGCTTTCAGCTGCCCCCATTGCGGCCGTCTGGGGAAGTTGCGCATCGAAAACGATGAACCCGAGCCGCCAGCATATCAGCGTGATCGCCATTCCGCTGAACATCTACCAAATTGTGCCCGCCGTGGACGACGATCGCGCCGCGCGGCCGAGATTCCCCCATCGCCGGCTGAGAGCACGCGATCAGGATAGCTTGTCCCTGGAGAATGCCGACAGCCTCTCAAACGCCGTCGGAGGCTCTACATTTTGCCTGAGGCGCCCGCGGATCGCATCCGCACATTGTGCTGGCGTCAGCAGCGATGTGTCGACTTCCAGATCATACACGCCAGGCCGGTGTACCTCCTCCTGCCACAGGCGCAACGCCAACGGCACGGAGTCGTCGGGCGATCCCGTCACATATCCCCTCCCCGCCGGACTGTCGGCGCGCCTCTGCATGATGATTTCGATCGGGCAGCGGACACCGACAAACAGAACCGGCAGGCCTGCGAGGCGCTGGGCGCAATCGACAAGGCAATCAAGGGGTCGCGAATAGCTGTCGTGATGACCGAGATCGGCCACGACATTCAACCCCACTCGGCTGTGGGCGGCGATCGATTCGTAGAGCGCGGCGTAGAACCTCGGCACGAGACCCTCGATATCCGGGCGCTCGCCGCCGGGCCGCAAACCTATCCCCGGGCGACAGCGCAGCGGCGTGACCTGCTCATAGGTGTCGACCCCCAGGTTCATCCATGGGCCCTCGAAGCTCTCCTGAACTGCCTGGACGATGCTCGATTTCCCCGATCGCGGTGCGCCGTTGAGGATGATGATCTGGCCTGGTTCAGACATAAAATTCCCCATCTCATGGAGGCACTTGACCGGAACGGCATCCAACGCGCCGCCATGGTCTGGTCCCGCGGAGCGAACTCCTTCACCAACGAGGCCATGGTCTCCGAGATCGGCGATGCGTACAGTCTGGGCGCTACTTTCGGAAACGACTTTTCGCGCATGCTCGTCACCGGCAAGGCGCCGTCGGGATTGCATATCTCGATACCGTCAGGCCAACGCATAAAATCGTTCCTCGGCGGCAAGCCGAAATACGCGGCCTGCGAGGTCTTTGGCCGCGCGCCCGGCCTGTTCGGCATGGTCGGCGCCAACGTGGGAGCACCACCGTCCTGGACGGACAAATCAGCCAAAACCCGCCCAACGCCGCTTGCTGTCCAGGGGCCGACAGCAGCGCTTCAGTGATCGTCGCTTTGTGCCAATGAAAAAGCCCCGTCTCCGGGGCTTTTTCGAGGGAGTGACTATCAGCTCTTGCGCGGCAGTTGCGGCACCAGGCTGCGCTTGCCGCCGTCCTTGCCCTTGGGCTCGGGCTTCTGCGCGACGGCCTTCTTGACCGCCGGCTTCTTGGCCACTGCCTTGCGCTGCTTGGGGGTGTCTTCCGGTTCTTCCTTCTTGGGCTTCACCGGTGCCTCGTCGGCGAGCGATTCGAGCTTCAGGCCGGTCTCGCCGGTTTCCTTCTTCTCGACGCTGACGCGCACCGTGCCGCCCTTCTTGAGCTTGCCGAACAGCACTTCGTCTGCCAGCGGCTTCTTGATGTGCTCCTGGATGACGCGGCCGAGCGGACGCGCACCCATGCGCTCGTCATAGCCCTTGTCGGCGAGCCAGGCGATCGCATCCGGCGACAGGTCGAAGGTGACGCCACGCTCGGAGAGCTGGGCCTCCAGCTGCATGACGAACTTCTGCACCACCTGATGGATAACCGGCACCGGCAGCGAGCCGAACGGGATGATCGCATCGAGACGGTTGCGGAACTCCGGCGTGAACAGCCGGTTGATCGCCTCGACATCGTCGCCTTCGCGCTTGGTCGATCCGAAACCGATCGCCGCGCGCTGCGCATCCGACGCGCCCGCATTGGTGGTCATGATCAGGATCACATTGCGGAAGTCGATCTGCTTGCCGTTGTGGTCGGTCAGCTTGCCATGGTCCATCACCTGCAACAGGATGTTGAACAGGTCCGGATGCGCCTTCTCGACTTCGTCCAGCAGCAGCACGCAATGCGGATGCTGGTCGACGCCGTCGGTCAAAAGGCCGCCCTGATCGAAACCGACATAGCCGGGAGGCGCGCCGATCAACCGAGAGACCGTGTGGCGTTCCATATATTCCGACATGTCGAAACGGATCAGCTCGACGCCGAGCGAAGCGGCCAATTGCTTGGCGACTTCGGTCTTGCCGACGCCGGTCGGACCCGAGAACAGATAGGAGCCGATCGGCTTCTCCGGTTCGCGCAGGCCGGCACGCGCCAGCTTGATCGCCGAGGTCAGCGCGGTGATCGCAGTGTCCTGGCCGTAGACGACGCGCTTCAGCTCGATGTCGAGACCCTGCAGCACCTTCTCGTCATCGGCCGAAACAGTCTTCGGCGGGATGCGCGCCATGGTGGCGATCGTCGCTTCGATCTCCTTGATGCCGATGGTCTTCTTGCGCTTGGCCTCCGGCACCAGCATCTGCGAGGCGCCGGTCTCGTCGATCACGTCGATCGCCTTATCCGGCAGCTTGCGGTCGTTGATGTAGCGCGCCGACAGCTCAACCGAAGCCTTGATGGCTTCCGTCGTGTAGCGGACCTTGTGGAACTCCTCGAAATAGGGCTTCAGGCCCTTCATGATCTCGATGGCGTCCTCGATGGTCGGCTCGTTGACGTCGATCTTCTGGAAGCGACGTACGAGCGCGCGGTCCTTCTCAAAGAACTGGCGGAACTCCTTGTAGGTTGTCGAACCGATGCAGCGGATCGCACCCGAAGACAGTGCCGGCTTCAACAGGTTCGACGCATCCATGGCGCCGCCCGACGTCGCGCCGGCGCCAATGACGGTGTGGATCTCGTCGATGAACAGCACAGCGCCCGGATAATCCTCGAGCTCCTTGACGACCTGCTTCAGTCGCTCCTCGAAATCGCCGCGATAGCGCGTGCCGGCCAAAAGCGTGCCCATGTCGAGCGCGAAGATGGTGGCGTTGTGCAAGACTTCCGGAACATCACCCTCGACGATGCGCTTGGCGAGGCCCTCGGCGATCGCCGTCTTGCCGACGCCGGGATCGCCGACATAAAGCGGATTGTTCTTGGAACGGCGGCACAGCACCTGGATGGTGCGGTTGATCTCGGACTCGCGCCCGATCAGCGGATCGATCTTGCCGGCCTTGGCCTTGTTGTTGAGATTGACGCAATAAGCGGTCAGCGCGTCCTGCTGCTGCTTCTTCTTGCCGCCTTCCTCTTGCGGCTCGGCGCCGTTCGCGCCACCCTGCTCGTCATCGGCGCCGCGCGGCGAACGCGTCTCCGACGCGCCCGGACGTTTGGCGATGCCGTGCGAGATGTAGTTGACCGCGTCGTAACGGGTCATCTGCTGTTCCTGCAGGAAATAGGCGGCATGGCTCTCGCGCTCGGCGAAGATGGCGACGAGCACGTTGGCGCCGGAGACCTCTTCGCGGCCGGACGACTGCACATGGATCACCGCACGCTGAATGACGCGCTGGAAGCCGGCGGTCGGCTTGGAATCCTCGTCATAGCCGGTAACCAGATTGTCGAGCTCGGTGTCGATATAGGTGAGAACAGTGTGCTTCAACTCGTCGAGATCGACATTGCAGGCGCGCATGACGGCGGCCGCCTCGGTGTCGTCGATCAGGGCGAGCAGCAGATGTTCAAGGGTTGCATATTCATGGTGCCGCTCGTTGGCGAGCGTCAGCGCTTGGTGAAGCGCCTTTTCCAGGCCTTGGGAGAAAGCCGGCATGTTACCTCACTTCTTCTCCATCACGCATTGCAGCGGATGCTGATTTTGTCGGGCGAAATCCATGACCTGGGACACTTTGGTCTCGGCCACCTCGAATGTATAGACCCCGCACTCGCCCACTCCATGATTGTGAACATGAAGCATGATGCGTGTGGCGGCTTCGCGGTCCTTCTGGAAAAAACGTTCCAGCACGTGAACCACGAACTCCATCGGTGTGTAGTCGTCGTTCAGGATGAGGACCCGATAGAGGCTGGGTTTCTTGGTCTTGGTCTTTGTGCGCGTGATGACCGCCGTGCCGCGGCCGGCCTCATTGCCGTCGCCGCTGCCGTTCTGCATCCGTGCCCTGGTGGCAGTCAAACCGATCGTCACGTAATCCTGCCTCTTTCGAATCCTCATGCGAGTTCGACATGTAGGTGTTCGATGGACGATTTTAAGCCCTTCTGGTTAGCTGACAATATGGCTAGGTGCCCAACTTGGCCGATTTTCGCAATCGTGAAGGGGTGCCAGGCCCCTGAACGGAAATTGACATGAAAAAACCCGGCCACGCTGGCGCGGCCGGGCTCTGTCTTGGCCCAATGGGCCCAGATCTCGTACTGCCGAACGAAATTACTTCGCCTTGGCAACGATCGATTCGAACGGCTTGTAGGCTTCCTTGGCGAGTTCGGCATAGAGGTCGCCGATCTTGGTGGCCTCGGCGACGAACGCCTCATAGGACTGCTTGGCATAGTCGGACTGGACCTCGATCGCCTTGTCGAGCGACTTGGCCGAAACAATCTTCTCGAAAGCGGCGCTGCCGGCCTCGAAGCTCTTCTTGGTGTATTCGCCGGCCTCGGCCGCAATTGCCTGCGCGCCCTTGGACAAAGAGGCGAAGCTCTTCAAGCCGGTGTCGGCGAACTCTTTGCCGTATTTGCTGAAGTCCTCATAGGTCTGCGTCATTTCAATTCTCCCTGGACGGTTGATGCGCCCTGCCCCGAGCGCCTTGTGCAATGCACCCGAATATATTGTGCGGCGCACAAAAGTCAAGAAATCGCCAGCTTCCGTGCTGGCCCGTGTGGGCAATGGCTAAAATTCGAATAAACAGAGGCTCAAACCACCAGAAAATGGTGAACGCGGCGGTTACCATAAACGGATTGGTAACGCTGCCCGGATAGCTTGCCCGGAAGTGAGGCAGGATCCCTTTGCCGCCTCCAGCGCAACAAGAAATTCAAAGGAACTATCAGTGCGTCAGGCGTTGTCGGCCATCGTTTCCAAATCCGCGTCCCCTTTCAAAACGGTCATGATCATGGCCGTGGCGATGACCATCGTCGTTGCAAGTGCGGCCTCGTCGCTCGCCGCGAAGTCCGCGGCCATCGTGGTCGACGCCAAGACCGGCAAGGTGCTCTACTCCTCGGATGCCAACGCCCGGCGTTATCCCGCCTCGCTCACCAAGATGATGACGCTTTATTTGACTTTCGAGGCTCTGGCCAAGGGCAAGATCAGCCGGAACTCGCCGGTCGTCTTCTCGGCTCATGCCGCGGCAGAGCCGCCGACGAAGCTCGGCGTGAAGCCGGGCGGATCGGTGGCGGTCGAGACCGCCATCCTGTCGATGGTGACCAAATCGGCCAATGATTCGGCCACCGCGCTCGGCGAAATGCTCGGCGGCAACGAGACCAACTTCGCCCGCATGATGACTGCCAAGGCGCGGCAGCTCGGTATGAACGGCACCGTGTTCCGCAACGCCAACGGCTTGCCCGATCCCGGCCAGTTCACCACTGCGCGCGACATGGCAACGCTCGGCATCGCGCTGCGCGAACATTTCCCGCAATATTACGGCTATTTCTCGCAGCGCTCCTTCCTCTATGGCCGCCAGCGCATCAACGGCCACAACCGCCTGCTTGGACGCATCAAGGGCGTCGACGGCATCAAGACCGGCTACACCCGCGCTTCGGGCTTCAACCTGGTTTCGTCGGTTTCCGACGGCAACCGTCGCATTGTCGGCGTGGTCATGGGCGGCACCTCGGGCAGCAGCCGCGACAATCAGATGGCGGCCTTGATCAACACCTATCTGCCGCGGGCATCGACCCGGGGCGGCGGCGATCTGGTCGCAAAGGCCGATAGCGGCAACCCGGTGACGGCATTGGCCAGAGTGCTGTTGCCCAAGCACGACGCACCGACTCCGGACGAGAAGCCGGTGGCGGTGGCAAGCGCCGATGACGCGGACGAGGCCGTTGCCGACGACGCGACGGTTGCCCAGGGCGACAGCGATGTCGCCGACGATACCGCAGCCGAAGAACCCAAACTGGTTGTTCCGGCAAAGAAGGTGAAGACGGTTATCGTCTCCGCCCCCAAGGTCGCCACGGCACAGGTGGTGTCCGCTTATGCCGAGCCCGCGCCGGCCGTCGACCCGGTCAACACCGCGTCGGTGCCGTCGGGTTGGGCCATTCAGGTCGCCTCGTCGCCAAGACAGTCCGAAGCCCAGGCCTTCCTCGACAAGGCCACCAAGCAGGCGCCGAAGGTGCTGGCAGATGCCTCCGGCTTCACCGTCGCCTTCGACAAGGACGGCGTCACGTACTACCGCGCCCGCTTCGGCGGCTTCGGTTCCAAGACCGCGGCCTGGAAGGCCTGCACCGCCCTCAAGAAGAAGAAAATCGAGTGCTACGCCGTCCAGCAGTAGGGACGGCGTGGAAGATATCTCCCGGAAAATTTCTGCGTCGAAGGAGACTAGTTGTGATTGGAGAGCAAGACGTCCTTGGCTTCGTTGATCCGCGCCGCCAGGAAAGACGTGCCGCCGATATCGGGGTGCAGGCGTTGCATCAGGCGGCGGTGCGCCTTGCGGACATCCGCCGCGGCGGCCCCCGCTTCAAGACCAAGGACCTTGTAGGCCTCCTCCTTAGTCATGGCGCCCGGACCTGGCGCAATACCCAGCCCTTCGCCACTGTGCGCCTCAGCGTTTTTGCGCCAGACGGGAAATCTGCCGTCAAGATACGTCTCTAGCAGTTGCCGGCTCTCCGGGTCACCGGAGAGTTCGCGAAACAGCTGCAGCAATTCGGCTTTGCCCATCGCACCAAGCATCTTGCCTTCATGGCGGCCTGCCAGGATAAGGCCTTCAAGGCCGCCTGTATCGTGATCGAGGTCCATTTCCAGCGCCGCTGTGCGTACGGTCGAGCGTCTCCGCGCCGGCATCACGGCTCGCTGGTTCAGCCGCATCGAGCCGTACCAGGCAATCGCTGCGAGCAGGATGATGCCGCCGAGACCGCCGCGCCCGACCAGCAGCACGGCGCCGCCGATCAATGCCAGCAAAACCGGCCCAACCTTCCTCATGTCGCCTGCAAGCCTGCTCGGGTCGGCCCGCACGAAAGCCGTTGCCAGGCCCATCAGCACCAGCAGCAATGCGACGACAGCGATGATCGCGCCTATCATATTCCACTGCCCCGTGAATGCCCGGCGATCGGCCGGTTTTCCAGACTATTCCTGAACACGAGCATGCCGCCACCGGGTGTTATTTCTGCGCCGCAATCATGACCTTGCGCGACACATGGTCCGCATCCCACCACGCCGCGGCGCGATGTGGTCGGTGCGAGTGCGTCAGATATCGAAACCGGATGGTTCCTATCGCTCATGATTTTCAAGATGTGGCGTTGTCGCGACGCTTGCAAGTCCAACGGACAGCAACATTGAGGGCCAGCAACCGCAGTCCGCCTATACGGGCCGACCATGCCGCCAGATTGCCCCGGAGCAAGCCAACTGGCTGCTCGGAGCAAGCCAATGGGCTGCTCGGAACAAGCCGATAGTGATTTAGAGCAGGCCGAGATCGGCGAGCTCGCGCCGGAGTTTCGGCGGCATTTCGACCTGCCCCGGCTTGCCCTTGCCGAGATCGGCGGGTGCATCCGATGGCTTTAGATAGCGCCAGCCCTGAAAGGCGCGGCGCGGCTGCCAGTCGGTGCGCACCACTTGCGGATCCAGCATCAGATGGCAGCGGCCTATGCCCTCGTCATCGGTGAATGGCCGAATCTCGGTGATCAACTGGCGGCACTGGACGCTTCCCTTGATCACCCAATAGAGCGAGCCGCCGTCGGTAACCTCATCGGCGCGCGTCGGCACCATGCGGGTGGTGTGCCAATGCTCGGCCGGTTCGCCGGCACGGCGCCGCTCGTCGAGGCGGAACGCGATCCATTCTTCGAGATCCTCGACGCTGTCGCAGCCGACGCAGAGCTTTAGGAGGTTGAGAGCCATTGCCCAAGATTTAATCCGTCGCACGGATGCGTCAACGGCCTGAGCAAGTTCTCCACAGTGCCAGCGGGCTCAACACTCCACCACATTGACCGCCAGCCCGCCGAGGCTGGTCTCCTTGTACTTCTCGTTCATGTCAAGGCCGGTCTGGCGCATGGTTTCGATCGCGGCGTCCAGCGGCACGAAATGGGTGCCGTCGCCCTTGATGGCAAGCGAGGCGGCCGTCACCGCCTTGACCGCGCCCAGCGCATTGCGCTCGATGCAGGGCACCTGCACCAGCCCGCCGACCGGATCGCAGGTCATGCCCAGATGGTGCTCCAGCGCGATCTCGGCGGCGTTCTCGACCTGTTCGGGCGTGCCGCCCATGACGGCGCACAGGCCGGCCGCCGCCATGGCCGAAGCCGAGCCGACTTCGCCCTGGCAGCCGACCTCGGCGCCGGAGATGGACGCATTGGACTTGATGATGCCGCCGACGGCGGCTGCCGTGAGCAGGAAATCGCGAATGCTGGGCTGGTCGGCCTCGGGATGGAAATGCAGCCAGTAGCGCAGTACTGCCGGCAGCGTGCCGGCCGCGCCGTTGGTCGGCGCGGTGACGACGCGCCCGCCGGCCGCATTCTCCTCGTTGACGGCCATGGCATAGATCGACAGCCAGTCATTGGCGAGCAGCGGATTGGGCCGGTTCTGCTGCCACTGCTCCTGCAGCTTGTCGTGCAGTTGCCTGGCCCGGCGGCGCACCTTCAGCCCGCCCGGCATGATGCCGTCCTGCGACAGGCCGCGCTCGATGCAACTCTTCATGGCACCCCAGATGGCGTCGAGGCCGGCGTCGAGCTCATCGCGCGACATTTGTGTTTCCTCGTTGACCCGCTTCATCTCGGCAATGGAAAGGCCGCTCTTGCCAGCCATCTTCAGCATCTCGAGGGCGTTCTTGAAGGGATAAGGGACTTTTTTGCCTTCGGTCGTCACCGAACCCTTGGCTTTCATGCGCTGCAGCTCTTCTTCCGAAACCACGAAGCCGCCGCCGATCGAATAATAGATGCGCTTGAGCAGCAGGCGGTCGCCGGCATCATAGGCATAAAACGCCATGCCGTTGGCGTGGCCGGTGAGCGGCGTCTTGCGGTCGAGCACCAGGTCGCCGGCCGGATCGAAACGGTAGGAGGGGTGGCCGGGCGGTGAAATCAGCTTGTCGGCGGTGATGCCAGCGACAATGCCGTCCGCCTGGTCAGGGTCGACCGTCTGCGGCGTCTGCCCGGCAAGGCCGAGCATGACGGCACGGTCACTGCCATGGCCGATGCCGGTATAGGCGAGCGAGCCGTGCAGGCTGGCGCCGATGCGAGCAACCTTGGCGCCGGCCGGACGCGGCCAGTCGTCTCCGGCGATCTCGTCGAGGAAACGGCGGGCGGCCGTCATCGGTCCCATCGTGTGCGAACTCGATGGTCCGATGCCGATCTTGAACAGGTCGAAAACCGAAAGGAACACGCGCCACAATCTCCCGAAGCCGCTCTGGGACTACATATAGGAACTCCCGCGATGTTTCCGCTGTTTTGAACGGCGCGGCGCAGCGCCCGCCGACCTTGTTTGCTCCGGCAGCGACATGACCGTCGCTGCCGGCGGACGATCGAAGCAATCGCGCTGGATGTGATAGGTTCCGCCAATGGGCGATTCCCTCGATCTTTCGACAGCCGATCTCGCGGCGTTGGCGTTCTTCCTCATTGCGTGGGTTCTGCATACGCTCGCCTCGGACGGCGTGCTGGTCAGCCGCATGTCCCTGACAACGGCGATGAATGCGCAGCGTCAGGCCTGGATGCACCGGATGGCCGAGCGTGAGATCCGCATCGTCGACACAGCCATCATGGGTGGCCTGCAGCAAGGCACCGCCTTCTTCGCCTCCAGCTCCCTGATCGCGCTTGGCGGCTGCTTTGCCTTGCTCGGTGCTTCCGACCGCGTCCTCGAGGTGTTGAGCACCCTGCCTCTGGGCGGCGCCCCGTCGCGCCCGGCTTTTCAGATCAAGGTGCTGGGACTGGTGCTGATCCTGGCGTTTTCGTTCTTCAAGTTCGGCTGGGCCTACCGTCTGTTCAACTATTGCTCGATCCTGATCGGTGCTGTGCCGATCCCACATGGCGAAGCCTCGCGCAACCCGGTCACCGAAACGGCGGTGTGGAGGGCGGCGCAGATGAACATGCTGGCAGGCAAGCATTTCAACTCCGGCCTGCGCGGCGTGTTCTTTTCGATCGGCTATCTCGGCTGGTTCGTCGATCCGGTGGTGTTCGTGCTGTCGACGCTTCTGCTCCTGGCCGTTCTGGTGCGGCGCCAGTTCTTCTCGGCGGCGCGCCGCGCCGTGATCGGTCAGCCGCCAGGTGCGGGAAAAGGCTGATCGATACGGCCGGACAGCCAATAGGCGAACAGCCCTATCCATTCGCGGATCGCCATTGTGGCCGCCTGCAGCGCATCGGCCGGATTGTCGCGGAACAGGCCGATGCCTTCGCGTCCCGACGTTCGATAGTCGACCGGCCACGGGACGGTCGCGAAGCCGGCCTTGTCGAACAGCGCCTTGGCGCGCGGCATATGGTAGGCCGAGGTGACCAGCAGCCAGATTTCGCCCGGCTTCGGCGCTATCAAGGCGTTCGTGAAGACGGCATTCTCATAGGTGTTGCGAGATTTGCCCTCGAGGATCAGGCGCTCCGGCGCCACGCCGAGCGCGCCAAGCAGGCGCGGCGCGGTGGCGGCATCGCCCTCGCCTTCGAGGAACAATTCGCCATTGCCGCCAGAGACGACCACCTTGGCATCGGGAAAGCGCCGCGCCAGCACGGCCGTCTCGACCATCCGGTCGCCGCCGCTGTTCAGCTCATAACCGCCGCGCACCAGATTGATGCCGCCCTCGAAGCCGCCGCCGAGCACTACGATGCCATCGACTTTTTGCGGCAGCGGCGGGCGCGGAAAGCGTTCCTCAAGCGGGTTGAGCAGTAATGCGCCGAGCGAGGTCCAGGCCGAAAGCGCCAGAACCAAAAACGCCAGCACGCCGCCGATGGCTGCCAGCCGCCGGCGGCCGAAAAATGCCGCGACCAGCCCCGCCAGCAGCAGGAAGATCGTCAGGTTGAGCGGCTGGATAAAGAACCAGAAGATCTTCGAAAGATAAAAGAACATCCCTCACCCCTCAGATGAGAAACGATCCTACCACCACTTCTCCGGCTGGAACGTTCCGGCCGCCTGCTCGATGACAGCAGCGGTCTGGAACAGCGTCTCTTCCTCGAACGGCCTGCCGATCAGCTGCAGGCCGAGCGGAAGCCCTTTGGGATCGAGGCCGGCGGGCACCGCAATGCCCGGCAGGCCCGCCATGTTCACGGTGACGGTGAAGATGTCGTTCAGGTACATTTTCACCGGATCGGAAGCCATGTCCTCGTCCGCGATGCCGAAGGCGGCAGATGGCGTCGCCGGTGTCAGGATGACATCAACGCCGTCGGCAAAGACGTTCTCGAAGTCCCGCTTGATCAGATTGCGCACCTTCTGCGCCTGCAGATAGTAGGCGTCGTAATAGCCCGCCGACAGCACATAGGTGCCGATCATGATCCGGCGCTTGACCTCGCGGCCAAAGCCGGCGGCGCGGGTCTTCTCATACATCTCGACGATATCCTTGCCCGGGACGCGAAGGCCGTAGCGGACGCCGTCATAGCGCGCAAGGTTGGACGAGGCTTCGGCGGGCGCCACGATGTAGTAGGCCGGTAGCGCGTATTTGGTGTGCGGCAAGGAGATGTCGACGATCTCGGCGCCGGCATCCCTGAGCCAGGCAATGCCCTTCTGCCACAGCGCCTCGATCTCCTCCGGCATGCCGTCGACGCGGTATTCCCGGGGAATGCCGACCTTCATGCCCTTGATCGGCTTGCCGATCGCCGCCTCGTAGTCCGGCACAGGCCGGTCGACAGAGGTCGTGTCCTTCGGATCGACGGAGGCCATCGATTTGAGCAGGATCGCGGCATCGCGCACGTCGCGGGCGATCGGCCCGGCCTGGTCGAGCGACGAGGCGAAGGCGACGATGCCCCAGCGCGAACAGCGGCCATAGGTCGGCTTGATGCCGACCGTGCCGGTGAACGCGGCCGGCTGGCGGATCGAGCCGCCAGTGTCGGTGGCCGTGGCGCCCGCGCACAGGAAAGCCGAGACGGCGGAGGCCGAGCCGCCCGACGAGCCACCCGGCACCAGCTGCGCATTGTCCAGGGTGCGCGCGGTCCTGGTGCCGCCGGCCGAAACGAAGCCGCCATCGCCCTGGTGCGTCGTCGGCATCACCATCGTGTCAACGCGCGAACGCCGCCACGGGTTGACCACCGGCCCGTAATAGGACGTCTCGTTGGACGAGCCCATGGCGAACTCGTCCATGTTGAGCTTGCCCAGCATGACCGCCCCGTCGGCCCACAGATTGGAGGTGACGGTCGATTCGTAATGCGGCTTGAAGCCGTCGAGCACATGGCTGCACGCTTGGGTGTGCACGCCCTCGGTGCCGAACAGGTCCTTGATGCCGAGCGGAATGCCTTCCAGCGCACCGCCCTCGCCTTTGACCAGCCTGGCGTCGGAGGCCTTGGCCATGTCGCGCGCCTTGTCCCCGGTTACCACGACATAGGCGTTGAGCGCCGGATTGGCGCGGTCGATCGCAGCGAGATAGGCGTCGGCAATCTCGGTCGCGGTGATTTCCTTGGCGCGCAGCTTGGCGCGGGCCTGCGAAATCGTCAGTCGGGTCAGGTCGCTCATCAGGCAAGGCTCTTTTCGTAAAATACCGACCACTCGGAATCGGGATAATCCAGCACCGGACCGCAACGCGAGAAGCCGGAACGTTCATAGACAGCCCAGGCGGCAGGATGGCGATCGCCCGTCTCCAGCACCAGACGCTTCAATCCTTCCTCGCGCGCCAGCGCTTCGACACGCTCCACGATCCTGGCGCCGATTTTCTGGCCGCGATGAATGGGCCGCGTGTACATGCGCTTGACCTCGCCTATGGCACCGTCATGGCGCTTCAGCGCCCCGCAACCGATTGCAAGACCGTCGTCGCGGGCGACGAAGACCGTGGTGTCCCGGCCGGCCATCTGCTCGACGGTCAGATGATAGCAGTGTTCCGGCGGCGTCAGTTCGAGCAGCGTCTCGTTGAGCTCCGCGACCAAGCCGCGCACATCGTCCTGCAGCGGCGTCTCGATGGCGATTTCGATGGCCATCGGCCTGTTACTCCACGACCTTCGGCACGAGGAAGAAGTTCTCTTCCGTGGCAGGCGCGTTGGCGACGATGTCGGCAGCCTTGTTGCCGTCGGTGACGACGTCCTGGCGCTTCTTCATCCCCATCGGAGTTACCGAAGTCATCGGCTCGACCCCGGAAACATCGACCTCGTTCAGCTGTTCGACGAAGCCCAGTATGGCATTCAGCTCGCCGGTCATGCGTTCGGCATCTTCCTCGCTCACCGCAATGCGGGCGAGACGCGCGACGCGCTTCACTGTCTTGACGTCAACGGACATGTTTGTGCCTCGGGAAAACCAGCCCCGGCCTATAGCGGCGCCGCGCGCGGCGCGCAACATGTGCATGCCCACAATCGGGCAAATGGCCTCACGGCGGGGCCATGCCCTCGCACAGATAGTAGCTGCCGCTGTTGCCGCTCGCCTCGCTCTCGTCTTCGATGGGCCGGACGGAGACGAGATCGATCTGAGTCGGGCTCATCTGCGTCACCGAGAGCACGTCGGGAAAGACGTAGCCCGGCTCCTGGCAAATGGCCGTCACCGCCCAGCTCGGCGAGCGTGTCGCCTTGCTGATCTGCAAGAACTCGCAATTGTATTCGACCCCTTGCAGGCCATGGGCCGACAGCACGATGTTGCCGGCATCGATCAGCGTCTGCAGGGTGTCTTTCCTGGCCTGTGCGCAGAGCTCCTCGGACTTGAGGTATACCCCTTCAATGAAATCGTCCGCGGCAAGCGCCGGCGACGCCGCAAACAGCATCGAAACGCAAAGAGAGTTCCTCAAGCCCATGGTTTAATTCCGTTTTCAATTTATAGTGTGACCGCCTCGCCGATCCCAGGCACGACGACATTCACGCCCGAACTCTCCATTCCGGCGACGAATTTGTCGGGCGTCTGGTCGAGCAGGCCGAAAGTCGCATAGTGGCATGGCACGGCGACATCGAACTTGAAATAGCGGCGGCAGGCGAGAGCCGCGACAGCACCTCCCATGGTAAAGCGGTCGCCGACCGGCACCAGGCCGATCTTCGGCTCATGCAGCTCGTTGACCAGCGCCATGTCCGAGAAGATGTCGGTATCGCCCATGTGATAGAGCGTCTTGTCGTCCTGGAAATGCAGGACCAGCCCGCAGGGATTACCCATATAGATGCCGTCCCCATAGGACGAGGAATGCAATGCCTGGACAAAAGTCGTCGTGAACGGGCCGCAGTCCACCGTGCCACCGGTGTTGCCCTGGTTGATATTGTTCTGGTCGACGCCCTGGCCGCCGAGATAGCCGCAGACCTCGGGATTGGCGACCAGCATCGCTCCGGTCTTCTTGAGGATCTCGAGCGCATCGCCGACATGGTCTCCGTGACCATGCGTCAAAAGCACGTGGGTGACACCTTCGGCTGGGCCTTCCCAACTTTTCTTCCAAAGCGGATTGCCGCTCAGGAACGGGTCCATCAGGATGCTTGCGCCCGCCACCTCGATCTTGAAGGCGGATTGTCCGTACCAAGTGAGTTTCATCAGCGAGTTCCTCGATTTTTGTTCCGTCGGAGGATAGAACGGCGTCAGCTCAAGAGCAAAGTGTTACGGCCTCGCGTGTTCAAAACGCCGCGACGGCGCTGTCGGGTCAAAGGAAAACCGTTGGCTATCATTACCATCGAGGAATTGCCGGCACGGCTGGCCGGCGGCAGGACGCTTGCCGGGCTCGATCTCGGCGACAAGACCATCGGCGTCGCCGTTTCGGACCGTGGCTTTTCCTTCGCGCATCCGCGCCCGGTCATCATCCGACGGAAATTCTCGCTCGACGCGGCCGTGCTGCTGGATCTGCTGCAAAAGGAGAATGCCGGCGCGGTGGTGATTGGACTGCCGGTCAACATGGACGGCTCGGAAGGTCCGCGCGCGCAGAAATCGCGCGCCTTCGTACGCAACATGGCCGCCTTGAGCGACCTTCCCTTCCTGCCATGGGACGAGAGGCTGTCGACGGTAGCCGCCGAACGGACGCTGATCGAGATGGATTTTTCGCGCGCCAAGCGCGCCGGCAAGATCGATTCGGCCGCAGCCGCCTTTATTCTGCAGGGAGTTTTGGACCGGCTTCGCTCGCTCGGTGCAGCCGCTCGAACTGCACCGGAACCGCCGCCCGCCCCCTGATCCAGCCGATGATTTCACGCCGGCGGCGAAACGCCCAGATCGCCAGCAGCAGCAGGCCGTCGAATATGCAGGCTCTTCCCACCATGCCGGGAATGATTGTCGGGTCGATGCCGAGCATCTGGCCGTAGAGTTGGAAGACGAAATCATGCAACTGCCGGCTCAGCATCACGTAGCCGAAATTCATGTCGTTGAGCGACAGGTAGAACCAGCCCCAGAAAAGCGCCATCGGAGCCGCCCACAATGCGAAGATGTAACGCATCAGCGGCCTCCCTTCCGGGTCGGCTGGGGTCGGCCCGATATCAGCGAAAGCAGCGAATTGTGGGCTGCGGCCCTGGCCATGCTGTGCGCCGTGGCGTGGATTTCAACCTCATCCGATGTGGCCAGGGTGCGGCGCTCGGCAAGCATGGCGACATAGGAGGCCAGAAGTGCGGCCAATTGCACGGCGACGCCCAGGAACAGCCCGTTGATGCCTTGCGCCGCGCCTCCGACCAAGATCAGCGACAGCACGCCGGAAGCGCTGATGAAGGCGATGCGGGCAACGCTGTCGGCGCCCGGATTGCTGGCATTGTTGATCAGCGCCTCGACAAAAGCCCAGAAGAACAGCACCGCCACGACAAGCAGGGCCGTTGCCAGAGGCGCAACCACGACGATATTTTCGAGATCGACGAAGCGGGCGCTCTCGATCGTCACGCCCAGCACCCCAAGCGCCCCGGCCACGCCGCGGTTTCCATCGATGCAGATGATCGCCAGCAGGGCGAAAACGATCGTCCAGTGCAAGGCGAGAAAAGAGGTCAATACCTGTCGCATCGTGATTCCTGCTTCGACAGGAATGACAGTGGGCTTTGCCGCCAGCCCTCGCAACGGAAACCATTTGTTAAGGTTAACGGCGCGGGGGAATGACCAAGGCGTGGTCCATGGCTGCTGCTCAGGTGGTTGGCGGATAGAGCGTGTCGATGATCATGCGCGCATCATGGCGCGAATCGAGCATGCCGTAGGTGTTGCGCCACTGGCCCGCCAGCCGCGTCTCGACGAAGGCATCGGCGATCCGCCCTGCCCCCAACCGGCGCAATTCCGCCGCCGCCGCCGACAGCGCCAGTTGCTCCGTCAGCAGGCGGGCCGAGCCTTCGTCGGTCGCGGCGACCTGCATCGCCGCCTTCAGCACACCGATGGTGCCGCGTCCGCCCGCGCCCAGATCGCGATCTATGCCGGCAAGCACCTCCTCGAACAGGCCCGGCGCGCGGCCAAGCACACGCAGCACATCCAGCGCCATGACATTGCCCGACCCTTCCCAAATCGCATTGACCGGGGCTTCGCGATAGTAGCGGGCGAGCGGCGCCTCCTCGACATAGCCGTTGCCGCCGAGGCATTCCATCGCCTCGTAGAGCAGCGGCGGCGCGATCTTGCAGACCCAATATTTGACGACCGGCGTCATGGCGCGGGCAAAGGCCGCCTCGCCGCGATCGCTCGCCGCCTCGTCGAAGGAACGTGCCAGCCGGAACGACAGCGCCGTGGCAGCGGCGACGTCGAGCGCCATGTCGGCCAGCACGCGCTGCATCAGCGGCTGCTCGATCAGGCTGGTGCCGAATACCTGGCGATGGCGGGCGTGATGAACGGCTTCGGCCAGACCCGCCCGCATGATCGCCGAAGACGCCACGGCGCAGTCGAGCCGGGTCAAGGTCACCATGTCCATGATCGTCTTCACGCCGGCGCCCGGCTCGCCGACCATCTCGCCGATTGCGTTGACGAACTCCACCTCGGAAGACGCATTCGACCGGTTGCCGAGCTTGTCCTTCAGGCGCTGGAAACGGAAGCCGTTGCCCGAGCCGTCGCCAAGGACGCGCGGCACGAGGAAGCACGACAATCCCTCCGGCGCCTGCGCCAGCACCAGGAATGCATCCGACATCGGCGCCGACATGAACCATTTATGGCCGGTCAGGCGATAGAAGCCGCTGCCGACGCGCTCGGCCTTCGTCACGTTGGCGCGCACATCCGTGCCGCCCTGTTTCTCGGTCATGCCCATGCCAAGCGTAAGCCCGGTCTTCTCGACCGGCGGCTTTTGGCTCTGATCGTATTTGCGCGTCGTCACGCGCGGCGCCCACTCGCGGAACAGTTTCGGGCTCGCCATCAGCGCTGCCAGCGAAGCGCTGGTCATGGTGATGGGACACAGATGTCCGGTCTCGAGTCCGGCCGTCAGGTAGAACCGGGCCGCGCGCACCTGATGGCGGCGGCCGATCTCGGCATCGCCGTTCTCCCAGACCGAGGAGTGCAGCCCGTTGGCTACGGAACGGCGCATCAAAGCGTGATAGGCGGGGTGAAACTCGACCAGATCGATGCGCCGGCCCTGGCGATCATGCGTCCTGAGCCTCGGCGTTTCGACATTGGCGAGGCGGGCCAGTTCCTGGGCCTCCTGCGTCAGCACGAAGCGGCCGAGCCCGTCGAGATCCTTGCGCACCGGATCGGAAAAGCGCTCGGCAAGCTGGATCAGCAACGGATCGCCCCGCCAGGCGTTGCCGCCTGTCAGCGGCGGCGGCTGGTTCGTCACGTCGTCGGTCACGCTTCATCCTTACTGCCAGGCGGCTACGAATCCGGAGCCATCGGCTAGATATAGCCCAAGGCTCGCGACGAAAATACCGGGGAGAACAGCCGCAATCCAAAGCTGGCGCTTGCAGCCATGGAACGTCCACCCTATAGCAGCCCCTTGAGATGACCGACGCTTCGTCCCTGCCACTCTATCCCCACCGCCATCTTCTGGGCATCCGCGATCTTTCCCCCGCCGACATCGAGCTTCTGCTCGACAGGGCGGACCGGGCTGTCGCGATCTCGCGGCAATCCGAGAAGAAAACCTCGACACTGCGCGGCCGCACCCAGATCAACCTTTTCTACGAAGCCTCAACGCGGACGCAGTCGTCGTTCGAACTGGCCGGAAAGCGTCTCGGCGCCGACGTCATGAACATGTCGGTGGCGAGTTCCTCGGTGAAGAAGGGCGAGACGCTCATCGACACGGCCATGACGCTGAACGCCATGCGGCCCGACATATTGATCATCCGCCACCAGTCGGCCGGTGCGGCCGCCCTCCTGGCGCAGAAGGTCGGCTGCTCCGTGGTCAATGCGGGGGACGGCGCGCACGAGCACCCCACACAGGCGCTGCTTGACGCGCTGACCATCCGTCGCGCCAAGGGTCCGCTGTCGAAACTGATCGTGGCGATCTGCGGCGACATCCTGCATTCGCGCGTCGCCCGCTCCAACATCATGCTGCTCAATGCGCTCGGCGCGCAGGTGCGCGTCGTCGCACCCTCGACGCTGCTGCCTGCGGGCATCGACAGGATGGGTGTGATCGTCACCGGCTCAATGGCCGAGGGCCTGAAAGATGCCGACGTGGTGATGATGCTGCGCCTGCAGCGCGAGCGAATGGAAGGCGCCTTCGTGCCTTCGGTGCGCGAATATTTCCGCTATTTCGGCCTCGACGCCGAGAAGCTGAAGGCCGCGAAAGACGATGCGCTGGTGATGCATCCGGGCCCGATGAACCGTGGCGTCGAGATCGCTTCGGAAATCGCCGACGGCCCGCAGAGCGTCATCCAGGAACAGGTCGAGATGGGCGTCGCCGTGCGCATGGCGGTGATGGAAGCGCTGCTCGATCCGCGCCGCAACCATGAGGGCCGCGGCGCATGACCATTACGGTGTTCGAGCGCGCCCGCATCATCGACCCCTCGCGCGGCGTAGACGAGACCGGGACGGTCATCGTCGACGGGAAGAAGATAGCCGCCGCCGGCAAGGCTGCGCTGAACCAGGGGGCGCCCGAGGGCGCCACCATCATCGACTGCGCCGGCAAGGCGGTCATTCCAGGCCTGATCGACGGCCGCGTCTTCATCGGCGAACCGGGCGGAGAACATCGCGAAACGATCGCGTCGGCAAGTGTCGCCGCGGCTGCCGGCGGCGTCACCTCGATCGTCATGATGCCCGATACCGATCCGGTCATCGACAATGTGGCCCTGGTCGAATTCGTGCTGCGCACCGCCAAGGACACGGCAATCGTGAATATTTTCCCGGCCGCAGCCATCACCAAGGGCCTCGACGGCCGCGAGATGACCGAATTCGGGCTGCTGCGCGAGGCCGGCGCCGCCGCCTTCACCGACGGCCGCCACACCATATCAAGCGCGCTGGTGATGCGCCGGGCGCTGACTTATGCCCGCGATTTCGGCGCAACCATCGTGCACGAAACCCAGGATGCCGACCTCGCGTCGTCGGGCGTGATGAACGAGGGACTCTACGCCAGCTGGCTGGGGCTTTCCGGCATTCCGCGTGAAGCCGAAACCATCCCGCTGGAGCGCGACCTTGCCCTGGCGCGCCTGACGCGCGGCTCCTACCACGCGGCAAAGATATCGACGGCGATGGCGGCGGCATCGGTGGCGCGCGCGAAGACCGACGGCGCGACCGTCACATCGGGCGTGTCGATCCACAATCTGTCACTCAACGAAAACGATGTCGGCGAATATCGCACCTTCTTCCGGTTGACCCCGCCGCTGCGCGCCGAGGAAGACCGCCTGGCGATGATCGAAGCGATCAGGGACGGCACGGTCGACATCATCGTCTCCTCGCACGATCCGCAGGACGTCGACACCAAGCGCCTGCCCTTCGCCGACGCCGCAGCCGGCGCCATTGGGCTCGAAACGTTGCTGGGCGCCGCCTTGCGGCTCTACCACAATGGCGACGTGCCGCTGCCGCGGCTGATCGAGACCTTGTCCACGGCGCCGGCAAGGCTGTTCGGCCTGCCTGGCGGCACGCTCAAGCCCGGCGCTGTCGCGGACCTTGCGCTTGTCGATCTGGATGAACCCTGGATCGTCAGCGAAAGCGGCATTCGCTCGCGCTCGAAGAACACCTGTTTCGAAGGCGCGCGCCTGCAGGGCAAGGTCTTGCAAACGCTGGTGGCGGGCCGCACAGTGTTCTCGGTCTGAGCTGGCGGCGGCGCATCGCGCCGAATTCAGCCCGTCAGGGGGAAATGCGGGGGGAACAATGACTTACAACCTGATCCCGGCGCTGGTGCTCGGCTATTTCTTGGGCTCGATTCCGTTCGGGCTTCTGCTGACCCGTGCGGCAGGGCTTGGCGACGTGCGCCAGATCGGCTCCGGCAACATCGGCGCGACAAATGTGCTACGCACCGGCAACAAGGGCCTTGCCGCGGCCACGCTGCTGCTCGACGCGCTGAAGGGCACGGCCGCGGTGCTGATCGCGGGCCATTTCGCGCCCGAACTCGGCGCTTGGGCCGGCCTTGGCGCCTTCCTCGGCCATCTCTTCCCGATCTGGCTCGGATTCAAGGGAGGCAAGGGCGTCGCCACCTATCTCGGCGTGCTGATCGGCCTTGCCTGGCAGGTGGCGCTGATCTTCGCCATCGTCTGGCTGGCCATGGCATTCCTGTTCCGCTACTCCTCGCTTGCAGCGCTGACGGCCGCGGTCGCCGTGCCGATCGCCCTCTATTTCCTGAGCACACCGCAGATTGCCGCATTGTTCGTCGTGATGAGCCTGATCGTCTTCATCAAGCACCGGGCCAACATTTCACGCCTGCTTGCCGGCACCGAGGGCAAAATCGGGGCGAAGGAGTGAGCAAGCCGCTCGCCGGACCGCGCCTCAGCGACCGGCAGCGGTTGAGCTGGCTGCGGCTGATCCGCACCCAGAATGTAGGTCCTGCCTCCTTTCGCGACCTGATCAACCGCTTCGGTTCGGCCGAAGTCGCGCTGGAAATGCTGCCGGAACTGATGATTTCGGGCGGCGCCAGCAGGATCGCCCGCATTCCCTCGATCGCCGAGGCCGAAGCGGAACTGGAGGCCGCAAGGCTGGCAGGCGCCCGCTTTGTCGGTATCGGCGAGCCGGACTATCCCGCCCTGTTGAAAAACATGGACCATCCGCCGCCGCTGCTGGCGGTGAAAGGCGAAGGCGCGGTGTTTCGGCTGCCCGCGGTGGCTATCGTCGGCGCCCGCAACGCCTCGCTCGCCGGCATCAAGATGGCGCGCATGCTGGCGACCGACCTTGGCCGCGACGGTTACGCCATCATCTCCGGCCTCGCGCGCGGCATCGACACTTCAGCACATCAGGGCAGCCTCTCGACCGGCACGATCGGCGTGCTGGCCGGAGGCCTCGATCTGCCCTACCCGCCTGAGAATGCCGGCCTGTGCGACGAGATCGTCGAGCGCGGCGGCGCCATCATTTCGGAGATGCCGTTCGGCTGGCAGCCGCGTGCCCAGGATTTTCCGCGCCGCAACCGCCTCGTCGCGGGCGCGGCAGTCGGTCTGGTGGTGGTCGAGGCGGCGCAGCGTTCCGGGTCCCTGATCAGCGCCAGGCTCGCAGGCGAAATGGGCCGGCTGGTCTTCGCCGTACCCGGCTCGCCGCTTGATCCACGCGCCGCCGGCACCAATGGCCTGCTCAAGGACGGTGCCACCTTGGTCACCGAAGCCGCCGACATTCACAGGGCAATCGCGCCGCTGACCGGTTTGCGGGCCCCCGAACTGCCGCCCTT
Source organism: Mesorhizobium sp. B1-1-1 (assembly GCF_006442955.1). Taxonomy (NCBI): domain Bacteria; kingdom Pseudomonadati; phylum Pseudomonadota; class Alphaproteobacteria; order Hyphomicrobiales; family Phyllobacteriaceae; genus Mesorhizobium; species Mesorhizobium sp. B1-1-1. The sequence continues at coordinate 153,538 of NZ_VFWW01000006.1, read as the reverse complement.
TGAAGATCCCCCCGATTTCTCGGCCACGCCGCCACCCGGCGAAAACGACCGCGCCAGGGTGACCGAAGCGCTCGGCCCGACACCGGTGGCGATCGACGAGATCATCCGCCACACCGGCCTGCATCCGGCCCAGGTGTTCATGGTGCTCCTGGAGCTCGACCTCGCCGGCCGGCTCGAACGGCATGCCGGCGGCAATGTCTCGCTGGTCTTCGCGGAAGGCTGACAGCCTCCGTCAGTGGTGATCGCGCTTCTTCTGTTCGGTCTCGGTATAGTCGGGCGTGTTTGCGCCGAACAGGTCCCTCTCGACGGCCTTTCGCCAGACGGCATCGGCGTCTTCAGGACGCGATGGATCGAAAGTTGTCTCCGTGTCCTGCATGCGCCGGCGCGAACGCCGCCGGAGCCACGCGGGCATGATCTCGTGGATGAGGCTGGTGAACTGGACCATTGATCAACTCCTGAAACCCGTTCTCCAAAGGCGCAAAATGCGTTTTGCGGCCTCAACTCTGCCGGACAGTGGGCTGGACCGCCTCCTCAAACCGGCCAGTGCCCGATTGGTCGTGACATAGGGATTCAAGCCAGGCCAGGGTCTCGCCGACATCGGCCAGCGCGTGGCGCGCCACGGTTTTCCCTTGCGGTTTGATGCGGACCGAAATGCCATCCATTTCATTGACGGCTTCGAAGCCGTTCTCATCCGACGTGTCGTCTCCGAGGAATACGGGAATCCGCCCCCGGAAAGCCGGCAACTCGCAGAAACGCCTGATTGCCGCTCCCTTGGCCGCCTCGAGCGGCATCAGTTCCACCCCGGCATTGCCGGCAAGAACCCGATATCCTCGCGGAAGCCGCTCCAGGGCCTGTTCGACCAGTTGCGTCGCCCGTTGCAGCAACTGCGGCGCCGCACGCGTATGAATGGCCAGGATCGGGCCCTTGCGCTCGATATAGACGTCCACATTGTCCAGTTCCGCCTCGATTTCCTCGGCAAGCGCGGCAATGTCGGCGGGCTCGTCGGCCGCCTTGACAGGGCCGTCACGCACAAGCCGGTGCTCCAGGCCGTATAGACCCGCAGCCGGCAGGCGCAGCGGCTGGAAGAGCCGGTCGACGGCGGAAACGGATCTTCCTGTAATGAAAGCCAGAGCGCCAGCCAGACGCCCGTCCAGCCTTGTCAGCATGCTTCGCAACGCATCGCCGACGACCACCGCGTCGGGATGCGCGGCATGTTCCAGAAGCGTACCGTCAATGTCCAGGAAGAGTGCCCATCGGCCTTGCGGGACGGTCGGCACGGACAGATTTGCCGATCCCGACATCACAGCGCCGCGACCCGTTTGCGATCAAGCAGCGATATCACATTGGCCGCGGCAACGGAGCCCGGCCCGGCGGGGTCGATCGCGATTCGCTTGCGCAAGCGGGCGGCGTCGAGAAGCATGCTGCCCGCCCAGCGATAGACATTGTTGTCGCGGACGATCTCGCGCATGCGCTGCATGCGCTGGCGCTGCTCGGCGGGCACCATGGTCAATGCCTGCAGCAACGCCTCGGCCATCATCGTCGCGTCGTAGGGATTGACGATCAGTGCCTCGAGAAGCTCCTTGGAAGCGCCGGCAAACATGCTGAGCATCAGCACACCCTGCTCGTCGTCGCGCGCGGCGACAAATTCCTTGGCGACCAGGTTCATTCCGTCGTGCAGGCTGGTCACCATGCAGACATCGGCGGCCCGGTAGATTTCGTAGACCTGCTCCTGGGAATGGTGTTCAGCCACCATCAAGACAGGCGTGTAGCCGTCCCGGCCATAACGCTCGTTGAGCTCCGCCGCGCAACGCAGGCATTCCTCGTGCAGTTGCTGGTAGGCCGGCAAGGTTCCACGGCTTGGCGCCGCGATCTGCAGGAAGGCCACCTTGCCGATCCACTCCGGGTGTTGCTTGAACAGTTCGTCCAATGCGTGAAACCGGTCGAGAATGCCTTTCGTATAATCGAGGCGCTCGACGCCGACACAGAGGCTGACATTGTCCGCCAGCCCGAATTTTTCGCGAATGCGCGCGCGGCACTGCGCGATGGCGGGCAATTTCCCGAGTTGAGCCGGCGGCCACTCTATCGAGATCGGATAGGCGTGGACCAGGCTGGTCTGGCCGCCGTAGGAAATGGCCGAATCCTCGCGCTCGATCCTGCTTTCCAGGAAGCGGTCGACGCTCTCGATGAAGTTGTTGCAGTGGAACTGCGTATGAAAGCCGATGATAGAGCTCCCCAGCAGGCCGTCCAGGATCTTTTCCCGCCAGGGGCAGATGCTGAAGACTTCCGAATTCGGCCACGGAATGTGCCAGAAGGTGATGATGATCGCATCGGGCAGGCGTTCCCGGATCATTCGCGGCAGCAGCGCGAAATGATAATCCTGGACGAGGACGATCGGGCGTTCGTTCCGGGCTTCGGCAACGACGGTATCGGCGAATTTGCGATTGACGGCTTCGTACGTTTCCCAGTCGGACGTGCGGAAGACGGGCCGCGTAAAGGCTATGTGGCACAGGGGCCAGAGACCCTCATTGGCAAAGCCCAGATAATAGCCTTGCTGTTCCTCGTCGGTCAGCCAGACACGGCGCAACGTGTAGGATGGGTTCTCAGGTGGGACCTCGATGCGGTCGTTCTGGTCGACGACGAGATGATCCGCCGAGCCGCCGCCATAGGCTATCCAGGTTCCCGCGCAGGCACGGGTGATCGGCTCCAGCGCCGAGACAAGTCCACTGGCCGGCACAACCAGGTCGACATTGTCATCCCTGAGATTGTGAATGTAGGGCTCGCGGTTGGAGACGACGATCACTTGCGCGTCCGGCAGTTCCTTCGCCAGGATTTCGCGCAGTGTCGAGGGCGACCAGTTGACGAGTGCCGCGTCGGCGGAATGGCCATTCTTTTCGAACTCCCGCAATACGACGCGAGCCGGTGGAGGCTCCGCATTCGCCGGCTCCGGCGGGGTCCGGCGGGATCGCAGCGCGGAAATCACCAAGGCAACAAGGGAAACGCAGAGGCTGGCAAGAATGACGAACCAAAGAGCGGAGGCAGAGTGGAGGAAGTCAAAATTGTTGTCTGGCATCGATGTGAATTGCTCCGGCCTAGGTCGCGCCTCTCCGCGGGGAGATGGTGCAACGCACGTCGCCGGTGATGGTTCCGGTTTTTAGCTGCGCACGATCAAAGGCGCCAACCCTTCATGGCGGTCGGCCAGGAACGCGCCCACACGATCTCCTACACGCTGGAACGTCAGGTCGACTGCCGTGCCCGCCACCGCGAGATGGCGGATCACCAGGCTGTCGATGCCGATTGGCAGGCGCGGCCTTGTGACATGGATTTCGCCGGCCCAGCCGTCGATATGGAGGCCCAGACAGGCCTGCATCAGCATGAAGGCGGAACCTGCCGACCAGGCCTGCGGCAGGCAAGCGACCGGATACGCGATCGGCGCCTCGCCCGGTGCGCGGGTGAAGCCGCAGAAAAGTTCGGGCAGGCGCATGTTGAAATGGACGGCGGATTCGAACGTCCCGCTCATCAGCCGCACCACATTGTCGCGAATGCCGTACCGCGCAAGGCCTGCCGCGCATATCGCCGTGTCGTGCGGCCAGATGGAGCCATTGTGATACGACATGGGATTGAAGAATATTGCGTCGTCGGCGAGCGTCCTCAATCCCCAGCCGGAGTGAAAAGAAGCCGACAGCAACTGATCGGCGACGATCCGCGCCCGATCCGGATCCGGAAGCCCCACATAGAGCAGATGTCCAGCATTGGACGTGCGCACCTCGCATGGTCGGCCGTCGCCATCGAGCGCCAGCGCGTAGTAACCCAGCTCTTCGATCCAGAAATGACTTTCAACCCGCCGGCGGATCTCTTCGGCCCGCCTTTCCCAGCCTTCCGCCTTTTCTGTCTCGCCTCGCCGGCGAGCCAGTCTCGCCAGCCCCTGGAACGCCGCGAAGACGTAGCCCTGCACCTCGACCAGCGCGATCGGCCCCTTCGGGATACGACCGTCTGCATGAAAGACCGAATCAAAGCTGTCCTTCCATCCCTGGTTGGCGAGGCCTGACTCCGCCGCACGCCGGTAGGTGACGAATCCGGTCGAAGCGCTTGCCGCCTCGATCCATTCGGCGGCTGCACATAGCGACTGCCACAGGCCGTCGATAAAGACCATGTCGCCGGTGCGGTCCGCGTAAGCGCAGGCGAGATGAACGTAGAGCGGGGTGGTGTCGACGCCGCCATAGTAGCGGCCGAACGGCAACTCGCTCAGCGCCGTCATTTCACCTTTGCGCGTTTCATGCATGATCTTGCCGGGCTGAGAGTCGCTGAAGGGCGAGGTTTCGGTCGCCTGATGTTGCGCGAGAAAGGCAAGCACGCCGCGCGCCAGGCCGGGATTGAGCCAGAGCATCTGCAACGCCGAGATCACGCCGTCTCTGCCGAAGGCCGTCGAGAACCACGGAATGCCGGCATAGGGATAAGGGCCGGTCGCAAGTTCGGTGGTGAGCAGCGCCACATCGGCACGGGCGCGCTCCATCCAGTCGTTGAACACCCTGCCCGAACTGTGCAGCGTCGCGCCATGGCGGCGCTTGGCGCGCATGCCGAAACGCGCGCGCGCCGCTGCGGCGCGAAACCGGTCGCGGTCGGGCACATCGGCCATCTCGCTGCCGACCTCGACATACAGTGTCTTGCGGCTGCGTTTGGTGACTGCAATGAAGAAATCCGCCCGGTCGGAGGTCAATTCGTCGGGTTTCTGCGAAAACGATATCGTCGACGTACGCACCACCTTGTCCAGGCCTTCATAGCGAAGCAGAACCGAGTTCTGGTCCATCTCGGCGGTATGGGCGGTGCCTCGTTTGGCGCGTGTCGAGCCACGAACTTCGAACATGTCGCGGAAATCGGCGGCGAAGCGCAGCGAAAGCAGGACGGTCGAATGTTCCTGGCTGTAGTTGGAAAGGGTCAGGCGCTCATACAGCCGGTCCTCCCACAGCAGCCTGACACGCTCGATGTGGATCGCTCCTTGCGGGATGGGACGGCCGCCGGCACTCTCTATAGGCAGATTGGTCAGGTTGGAGGTGAACAGGACATTGTCCTGGCTCAGCGATGCGCCCAGCAACGACGTCGAACGACCGCCCACCGCGAGGCGGAATTCGGAAAGCACGCGCGTGTCGTCGCGGAAGAAGCCGTCGCCCACACCGCGTATGTCGCCATAGGAATCGGCGACGGCGAAGCAGTCGCCATGCTTGAGTGCGAAGAGCCGGTGCGGTTCCCTCGGCGCGGTTTCGTCCAGGGAGGCCAGGGCTATTGCGGGATCAAGCTTGCGCTCGTCAAGTTGGGTGATGGTCAAGAAGACTGTCCCGTGCTTGTTTCTGAACGGGGCACTGTACTAGGAAGCCCTGATTTGTTGAGTGTCGATCGCCTGTGAATAGGTGGCGACATAGTCGCGCGCCATGCGGTCGGCCGAGAACCGTCCTTCGAAAACGGCCCTTATCCGGCGCCTGTCGAGCTGAAGCAGGGCCGGCATGGTGGCGACGGCATCCTCGAGGGTTTCGACGACGAAGCCGGTCACACCGTGATCGATGATCTCGGGCATGGCGCCGCAGCTCCAAGCCATGACAGGGGTTCCGCAGGCCATCGCCTCGATTACCGCCAGACCAAAAGGCTCGGGCCAGTCGATGGGGAACAGCAAGGCAGCGGCATTGCCGAGAAACCTGCTCTTCTGGTCCTCGCTGATCTCGCCGACATATTCGACGCGATCGCCATCGATCAGCGGCTGGACGACCTCCTCGAAATAGGCCCGGTCGCCGTCGCCCACCTTGGCCGCGAGCTTGAGCCTCAGGCCCGTGCGCCTGGCAATCTCGATCGCCCGGTCCGGCCGCTTGTCGCGCGACATCCTGCCGAGGAACGCCAGATATGTGCCGTCGGAGCCGGCTTCAAAATCCGGCCTATAGAGATCGAGCGGCAGCCCATGATGGATGGTCGCCAACCAGTTGGCGGACGCGAGCCTCGTCCTCTGGCTGCGTGAAATGGAAATCATCGGAAAACGCGGGAACCGCTCATAGGCCTGTGCCAGATCCACATAGTCCAGCCTGCCATGCGGCGTCGTCACCGTGCGCTCCGGCATATGGCGGAAAAACGGGAAATGCAGGAAGTGGCTGAGATGGAAGTGAAGAATGTCGAAATCGTCGGCCTGTCTCCTGACTTCCTCGAGCATCGAAAGATGCGCCGCGATCTCCGACTTCAACGGCCGGGGATCGAGGCGCAGCGCCCGTTCCCGGCACGCGACCAGCCGGGCGGAGGTCCTGGTATCGCCGCTGGCAAACAACGTTACATCGTGGCCGAGCCCGACCAGAGCTTCGGTGAGATAGGAGATGATGCGTTCGGTGCCTCCATAGAGCCTTGGCGGCACGGATTCATACAGCGGCGCGATATGGGCGATCTTCATTGGCCTGCGTTCCCTCAATAAGCTGGTCAAAGGCAAAAATGCATCAGCGGCGCGATCGTTCCTCCGCCATCGGCAGATGCGTCATTTCTCATGTTTGATGTTCTTCCGGGCGGCCCTATCTCTTAGGTGCTGCTCCTGCGCGCCATGACGACCCGAGGAGGTTCCGATGCAGCAATCAAAGGACATTGCAGCCCGCCGGCTTGACATGATCATCGAACAATATGTCGAAGCTAGAAAACAGCGCTTCGGCTATGTTTCGACGGACCAGGCCGCCAGGGTGATTCACAGAATCCTGAAACCCACGCCTTCCGACCGCAGCTTTTCGGACCACGAACTCGACGACATGGTCGCGGCCCTCGCCGTCAAGAACGGGTTGGCCGTCGTCTTTGACCGCGGCATCAGAGGATCGGTCGGCGGCACCGAGGCGGAGCTGGACAGAAAGGATCCGACCATGAGAGCACCAGCGGAAGGCCCCGACGTTGCCGGCGCGGTGGACGCGATCCTGATTCAGCAAAAAACCGCCCCGCTTTCGATGAGCGCGATGATCTCCCTGCTGCGCCAACGCACCGGCACCACCCGATCGGACGCGGATCTGGAAGGACTGATCGCCAAAAAAGCCGCTGTCCTGAACGTGCATTTGTCACGGGACTGAGTGGTGAGCGCGTCGGGGTTCGAACCCGAGACCTACTGATTAAAAGTCAGTTGCTCTACCGGCTGAGCTACGCGCTCCCGTGGGCTGGAAACGGCGCCCTCGAAATTGCGCGGAACATAGGGAGAGTGCCTCGACCGGTCAACCGGAAAAAACGGGGCCACCAAGCCATGCGTTCCCGCCGTGCCGGCTCTCCCGGCCGACCGTTTCGGCAAGGACATGCCGAACCTTTGCCAGCCAGGCGAAGACCCTGTGGCCTCCATCGATCCCAAACCGGAGAAACATTACAAATCAGCAACTTGCCTTTTTTTCCAGGAACAATTCGCGAGCGTGTCCGTTTCCTCCGCCACAAGGGACGTCAACCTCTCAAGGAGAAGATGATGAACAAAGTCCTGTCGGGTTTGCTGGCGACCACACTGTCAGCTTCGTTCGCAGTGGCGGCGGCCATGCCGGTCGAAGCCGCACCGGCCTATGTGCCGCAGCCTGCATCGGTCTCGTCCGATGTCCAGACCGTGCAGTACAGGCCCTGGGAGCGGCGCCGTAACTTCCGCGGCGAGTTTCGCGGCAACCGCAACTTCTACCGCGACAACCGCGGAGCCTACTGGAACGGCCATCGCGGCTACCGTGAATATCGCCCGGGCTATCGCCGTCACGGCGATTTCTGGTTCCCGCTGGCTGCTTTCGCCACTGGCGCGCTGATAACCGGCGCGATCGCCAACAACCGGAACCGCGTCTATGAAGGCAATTCGCATGTGCAGTGGTGCTATGACCGTTACCGTTCGTACCGCGCATCCGACAACACGTTCCAGCCGTATAACGGCCCGCGCCAGCAGTGCATTTCACCCTACTGATGGGCGACAGTGTTCGTCAGAGGGATAGAAAGTCAAAGCCCGTGCCGGAAATGGCGCGGGCTTTCTGTCGTGCGAGGACGGTCCCCGGGCAGGCTGTGATCAGCTGGCCCAATTAATGGTCTTGAAGATATAATAAAGTGCGCCACCTTCACCACGGGGTGATCGGTACGCTCCGACGGCATCGCAAATTCGAACCGTGACGGCCGCCAATTCCCAACCCAGCACTTCCAGCTGATCCCCATCTATCACGTAAGCCTGAGCCAGTTCGTCAATGCCGTTCTTCTCGCCGAAGAACCGAACCAGCTTTGCATCTCTAAGAAGACTATCGGGCAGATTTGAATTTGCCCACGCCCAGAGCCAGTTCTGTGCCTTGACATTCGTGGAACCGGCGATCTGGATTTCGGTGATCACGTTGATCGCTCCGTCCTTGGAGAACAAGAGCTTTCCGTTGCTCAAGTCATAGCGCGACCAGTGGCCGATGCGGAATTCTTCCTCCAAGCGCTTATTCTTGGCCTCAAGTTGTTTGATAGCCTCGGCGCGCCAAGCAGAGTACCAGTTTGGCTTCATTTCCCCCTCGCCCGATCTGACTGTTGGTTATGGCACGCTCAGCGTCCTGCGAACAGCATCGCGCCACCCCGCCAGCTTGGCCGAGCGTACCGCTGGTTCCATGTCCGGTCTGAAGCGCCGGTCGAGCGCCCATGTCTTGGCGAATTCCCGCGCCTTCGGCCACACGCCCGCCTTCGAGCCGGCGAGCCAGGCGGCACCGAGCGCGGTTGTCTCCAGAATGGTCGGACGGTCGACCGGGGCGTCGAGAATGTCGGCCAGTCGTTGCATGGTCCAGTCGGATGCCACCATGCCGCCGTCGACCCGAAGCACCGTCTTGGCCGCCGTACCCTTCCAATCCTTGCGCATGGCATCGAGCAGGTCGCGCGTCTGGTAGGCCACGGATTCGAGCGCGGCGCGGGCAAACTCCGGCGGCCCCGAATTGCGGGTCAGGCCGAAGATCGCGCCCCGCGCCTCGGCATCCCAGTGGGGCGCGCCGAGCCCGACAAAGGCCGGCACCAGATACACGTCCTGGGTCGGATCGGCCTCGGCCGCCAGCTTGCCGCTCTGTTCGGCCTTGCCGATCACCTTGATGCCGTCGCGCAACCACTGCACGGCGGCGCCGGCGATGAAGATCGATCCTTCCAGCGCATAGGTGGTCTTGCCGTTCAGCCGATAGGCAATCGTGGTCAACAGCCGGTTCTTCGAGCGCACCAGGTCGGTGCCGGTGTTGAGCAGCGCGAAACAGCCGGTGCCGTAGGTCGATTTCATCATGCCAGGCTCGAAACAGGCCTGGCCGATGGTCGCGGCATGCTGGTCGCCGGCAACGCCGAGGATCCTTATCTCGGCGCCAAAGAGATTTTTCTGCGTGATCCCAAAATCATCGGCGCAGTCCTTCACCTCGGGGAGCATCCTTGCCGGAATGTTCAGGATGGCCAGCAGCTCGTCGTCCCAGGCATTCTTCTCGATGTTGTAGACTAGCGTGCGGGAGGCGTTTGTGGCGTCGGTGGCATGCACCCTGCCGCCGGTCAGGCGCCAGATCAGGAAACTGTCGATGGTGCCGGCCAGCAATTCGCCTTTCTCGGCGCGTCTCCTGGCGCCTTTCACCTTGTCCAGCATCCAGGCTATCTTCGTGCCGGAGAAATACGGATCGAGCAGCAGGCCGGTCTTCCTGGTGAAGGTCTTTTCCAATCCCTGCTTCTTCAGCTTCCGGCACAGCGGCGCGGTGCGCCGGTCTTGCCAGACGATCGCGTTGTGGATCGGCTTGCCGGTCGCCCTGTCCCAGATGACGACGGTCTCGCGCTGGTTGGTGATGCCGAGCGCGGCGACGTCCGATGCCTCCCGCCCGGCATTCTTCAATGCGCCCTTGACGGTCGCCACGACGCTGGCCCAGATATCTTCCGGGTCATGCTCGACCCAGCCGGAAGCAGGATAGTGCTGGGTGAATTCTTGCTGGCTGCTGCCGACGACTTTCATGTCGCCGTCGAACAGAATCGACCGGCTCGATGTCGTGCCTTGGTCGATTGCCAGGACAAAGCCATTCATTCGCACTTCCTCCGTCACGACACAAAGAAGGGAGACGGCAACGTGCCGCCTCCCTGAATTTTACACGGGCGCGAACGCCCGCATAGGTCAGTCCTACTTCTGCCAGCTCTTGACCAGCTCGTCATAGTTGATGGTCTGGGGCTTCTCCTTCTCGTTCTCGATCTTGAGCTGAGGAGCGAGATTGCCGGCCTTGACCGCGTCGGCATTCCAGTAGGCGAGATCATGTTCCTCGGCGAGCTTCGGCCCGATATCGCCCTGGACGCCGGACCTCTCGATGCGGCCCATGACCTTCTCCTGCTCGGCGCAAAGCGAATCCATCGCTTCCTGCGCACTCTTTGCGCCCGACGAGGCATCGCCGATCGCCTGCCACCACAGCTGTGCCAGCTTCGGATAGTCCGGCACGTTGGTGCCGGTCGGCGACCATTGCACGCGGGCCGGCGAGCGATAGAACTCGATCAGGCCGCCGAGCTTCGGCGCGCGCTCCGTGAAGCTCTTGTCGTGAATGGTGGAGTCGCGGATGAAGGTGAGGCCGACATGGCTCTTCTTCACGTCCACCGTCTTCGAGGTGACGAACTGGGCGTAGAGCCAGGCGGCCTTGGCACGGTCGGTCGGGGTCGACTTCATCAGCGTCCACGAACCGACATCCTGGTAGCCGAGCTTCATGCCGTCCTTCCAGTAGACACCGTGCGGCGACGGAGCCATGCGCCATTTCGGCGTGCCGTCGTCGTTCATGACGGGCAGGCCGGGCTTGACCATGTCGGCGGTGAAGGCCGTGTACCAGAAGATCTGCTGGGCAACATTGCCCTGCGCGGGAACCGGACCGGATTCCGAGAAGGTCATGCCCTGCGCTTCCTGTGGTGCGTAGGCCTTCAGCCAATCGAGATATTTCTGGATCGAGTAGACGGCGGCCGGGCCGTTGGTGTCGCCGCCCCGCGCCGTGCAGGAGCCGACCGGCTGCGATTTCTCGTTGACCTTGATGCCCCATTCGTCGACCGGCAGGCCGTTCGGGATACCCTTGTCGCCATTGCCGGCCATCGATAGCCAGGCATCGGTAAAGCGCCAGCCGAGCGACGGGTCCTTCTTGCCATAGTCCATATGGCCGTAGACCTTCTTGCCGTCGACGTCGCGGCCGGTGAAGAACTCGGCAATGTCCTCATAGGCCGACCAATTGACGGGAACGCCGAGATCGTAGCCGTACTTGGCCTTGAAGTCGGCCTTGTTCTTCTCGTCGTTGAACCAGTCGTAGCGGAACCAGTAGAGGTTGGCGAACTGCTGGTCGGGAAGCTGATAGAGCTTCTTGTCCGGAGCGGTGGTGAAGGAGGTGCCGATGAAATCCTTCACATCGAGGTTCGGATTGGTGACATCCTTGCCTTCGCCCGCCATCCAGTCGGTCAGGTTGCGCACCTGCTGGTAACGCCAGTGGGTGCCGATCAGGTCGGAATCGTTGACCCAGCCGTCATAGAGGTTCTGGCCGGTCTGCATCTGGGTCTGGATCTTTTCAACGACGTCGCCTTCCTGGATGACGTCGTGCGTGACCTTGATGCCGGTGATGGCGGTGAAGGCCGGAGCCAGAACCTGCGACTCGTATTGATGCGTCGTCAGCGTTTCCGACACGACCTTGATATCCATGCCGGCGAACGGCTTGGCGGCGTCGACGAACCACTGCATTTCCTTTTCCTGATCGGCGCGCGAAAGCGTCGACAGATCGCCTATCTCCTTGTCAAGAAAGGCTTTTGCCTCGTCCATGCCGGCATAGGCGTTGCCCACGCCGAGCAAGAGGACAAGGGCGGTCGTAGATGTCAATAATTGCCGTCGCATTGTGTTTCCTCCACGTTTGAAAAGACTTCAAGTGCGATCTGGAGAGGCCGCCAACAAGCGGCCGCTCCAACAGTTTCCCCCTCTATACGTAGCGGAAGACGCCGATGGCGTAGACCACGGAGAGAGCGAGAGCCCACCACAGGCTGGGTCCGACAAGACCCAGCCAAGCGAGATGGATGAAGGCGCTGCCAAGCAGCGAAACGAAGAGACGATCGCCGCGCGTCGTCTTGAAACGCAGCACGCCGATGCGCGGATCGCCGCCGGGCGAGGCATATTCCCAGACACCCATGCCGACCAGCAGCAGCGCTATGACGGCGAAGAAGGCGGCCGTCGGCCAGGTCCACGCCATCCAGGAGAAGTCGAGGTTCATGGTCACACCCTCCCCAGGGCGAAGCCCTTGGCGATGTAGTTGCGAACGAACCAGATGACGAGCGCCCCGGGGATCAGCGTCAGCACCCCGGCGGCTGCCAGCAGCCCCCAGTCCATTCCCGACGCCGACACGGTGCGGGTCATGGTAGCGGCGATCGGCTTGGCATCGGTGGTGGTCAGCGTGCGGGCGATGAGCAGTTCCACCCATGAGAACATGAAGCAGAAGAAGCAGGCGACGCCGATGCCGCTGGCGATCAGCGGCATGAATATCTTCACGAAGAAACGCGGAAACGAATAGCCGTCTATGTAGGCCGTTTCGTCGATCTCCTTCGGCACTCCGGACATGAAGCCCTCAAGGATCCACACCGCCAGCGGCACGTTGAACAGGCAGTGCGCCAGCGCCACCGCGATATGCGTATCGATGAGGCCAAATGCCGAATAAAGCTGGAAGAACGGCAGCGCGAACACCGCCGGCGGTGCCATGCGGTTGGTCAACAACCAGAAGAACAGATGCTTGTCCCCGAGGAAGCGGTAGCGTGAGAAGGCGTAAGCCGCCGGCAGCGCCACGGCGACCGAGATCACCATGTTCATCACCACATATGTGATCGAATTGATGTAGCCCGAATACCACGACGCATCGGTGAAGATGATGGTGTAGTTGCGCAGCGTCGGCGCATGCGGATAGAGCGTCAGCGAATTGACGATCTCCGCATTGGTCTTGAAGCTCATATTGATGAGCCAGTAGATCGGCAGCAGCAGGACGATGATGTAGAGCGTCGGCACGATCCACCACCAGCGCGATTCCTCGCCACGGCGGCGCATGCGCCTGTCCAGCTCGCTCTGCGACAGCGAACTGGCGAGTCTTTCCGAAGCGGCGGTCCCGTTCACCAGGTTGCGCTCGGTACGTTCGTTGGCGCCGGCCATATCAGCGTTCCGCGTCGTAGTTGGTCATCACGGTGTAGAACACCCACGACAACAACAGGATGATCAGGAAGTAGACCAGCGACATCGCCGCCGCCGGACCGAGGTCGAACTGTCCGAGCGCGGTCTTGACGAGGTCGATCGACAGGAAGGTCGTCGAATTGCCCGGACCGCCGCCGGTGACGACGAAGGGCTCGGTGTAGATCATGAAACTGTCCATGAAACGCAGCAGCACCGCGATCAGAAGCACGCGCTTCATCTTCGGCAACTGGATGTAGCGGAACACCGCCCAGCGCGAGGCGCCATCGATCTTGGCCGCCTGGTAGAAGGCGTCGGGGATCGAGACCAGGCCGGCATAGCAGAGCAGCACGACGAGGCTGGTCCAGTGCCAGACGTCCATGATGATGACGGTGACCCAGGCGTCGAACGGATCCTGCACGTAATTGTAGTCGATGCCGAGCGCGTTGACGTAGTAGCCGAGCAGGCCGATATCGTTGCGGCCGAACACCTGCCAGATCGTGCCGACGACATTCCACGGGATCAAGAGCGGCAGCGCCATCAGCACCAGGCAGACCGGCACGCCCCAGCCCTTTTTGGGCATGTTGAGGGCAATGAAGATGCCGAGCGGCACTTCGATCGCCAGAATGATGAAGGAGAAGATCAGGTTGCGCACCATGGCTTCCCAGAAGCGATCGGAATGCAGCAACTCTTCGAACCATTCGGTCCCCGCCCAGAAGAAGACGTTATTGCCGAACGTGTCCTGTACCGAGTAGTTGACGACGGTCATCAGCGGGATAACGGCCGAGAACGCCACCAGCACGAGCATCGGCAGCACGAGGAACCAGGCCTTGTTGTTCCAGGGCTTTTCCATTTACGCCCCCATCTCGACACGCCAGGAATCGGCATAGATGTTGATGCCGGCTGGGTCGAACCGCACTTTTGGATCGGCGGGAACGGTTTCGTCCTCGCCGATGACGGCGGCGATCTCGCGGCCTTCCAGACTGGCGCGCACGACCTTGTGGCGGCCCACATCCTCGACCTTGCTGATGTGGACGGCCATGCCATCGCGGCCGAGCCTGACATATTCAGGACGGATGCCGAGTTCGACGACGCCGCTTCCGGCCTTCGGCGCGCCTGGCAATTGGATGCGCTGGGAACCAAGCGTCGCTGTCTTGCCATCGATCGCTACCGGCATGACGTTCATGCCGGGCGAGCCGATGAAGTAGCCGACGAAGGTGTGGCGCGGCCGCTCGAACAGCTCGGCCGGCGTGCCGATCTGCACGATGCCGCCATCATACATGACGACCACCTGGTCGGCGAAGGTCAGCGCCTCTGTCTGGTCATGCGTGACATAGACCATGGTGTAGCCGAAGCGGCGGTGAAGCTGCTTCAATTGCGAGCGCAGCACCCACTTCATGTGCGGGTCGATGACGGTCAGCGGCTCGTCGAACAGGATCGCATTGACATCCGAGCGCACCAGTCCGCGGCCGAGCGAGATCTTCTGCTTCTGGTCGGCGGTCAGGCCCCTCGCCTTCTTCCTGGCCCAGTCTGCCAGGTCGATCATGTCGAGCGTCTCGCGCACCTTGCGGTCGACGTCGGCCTCCGGAACGCCGCGGTTGCGCAGCGGGAAAGCCAGGTTGTCGTAGACGGTCATCGTGTCGTAGATGACCGGGAACTGGAACACCTGCGCGATGTTGCGCTCCTGCGTCGACAGTCTCGTGACATCCCTGCCGTTGAACAGCAATTGGCCGTGCGAGGGGTGGAGCAGGCCGGAAATGATGTTGAGCAGCGTGGTCTTGCCGCAGCCGGATGGGCCTAGCAGCGCATAGGCGCCACCGTCCTCGAAAGTGTGGTGCACCTCCCGCAGCGCGAAATCCGCATCGGTGCGCGGGTTCGGCAGATATGAGTGCCTGACATGGTTGACGTCGATGCGCGCCATCGTTTTCTCCTCAGGCCGCCAGCTTTGCCGCGGCCACGGCGACGCCGTGTTGGTCGAAAACCATGATGTGACGCGGGTCGATGAACACTTCGACCACTTCGTCGGTCTCGAAATCGCGGATGCCATGGGTCAGCATCACCCAGCGTGCGTCGGCGAAATCAAGATGGATGAAGCTTTCCGAGCCGGTGATCTCGGTGATGGTGACCTTTGCACGCACCGGCACGGCACTCGCATCCGGCCGCTCGAGTGACAGATGGTGCGGCTGGAAGCCGATCGTGTAATTGCCGTCGGGAATGCCGACAAGTTCCGGCGGCACCGGCAGCTTGACGCCGCCCTCCAGCAGGAAATCGGGCCCGTTCTTGGCCAGCACGATCGTGTTGAGCGGCGGATCGGCGAAGGTCCTGGCCGTCACCAGGTCGACCGGTTTGCGGAACACTTCGATGGTCGGGCCGAACTGGGTGATGCGGCCTTGTGACAGCGTCGCCGTATTGCCGCCGAGCAGCAGCGCCTCGTGTGGTTCGGTCGTGGCATAGACGAAGATGGTGCCGGCGGCGGCGAAGATCCTCGGCAGTTCTGCGCGCAATTCCTCGCGCAGCTTGTAGTCGAGATTAGCGAGCGGTTCGTCGAGCAGCACCAGGCTTGCATTCTTGACGATGGCGCGCGCCAGTGCGGTGCGCTGTTGCTGGCCACCGGACAGGCTGAGCGGCGTGCGGTCGAGATAGGGCGTCAGCTTGAGCAGGGCAGCGGCTTCCCGCACCTGACTGTCGATCCTGGCCTTCTCGACGCCCGCTACCCGCAGTGGCGAAGCGATGTTTTCGTAGACGCTCATCGCGGGGTAGTTGATGAACTGCTGGTAGACCATGGCGATCTTGCGCTTTTGAACAGGCTGGCCGGTGACGTCCTTGCCGTCGAACCAGACCGAGCCGGAAGTCGGCGCGTCGAGGCCGGCCATCAGCCGCATCAGGCTGGTCTTGCCGGACAGCGTCGGCCCGAGCAGCACGTTCAGCGAGCCATGCTGGAGCGTCAGCGACACGTCGCGGATATGCTCCACCGCGCCGACCGTCTTGGTGACGTTCCTCAGTTCCAGCATGATGCCTCCTCCCAGGCCGTGTGCATCAGCAGCCCTTCATTCCGCGGCCGCGACGTGGCGGCGGCTTATGCCGCGCATGAATTCATCCAACGCCGCCGTCTGCTCGCGGCTGAAATGCAGGCCGCGCTTGGTCCGGCGCCACAGCACATCTTGCGATGTGACGGCCCATTCGTTCTCGACGAGGTAGCGCACCTCGGCCTCGTAAAGGTCGGCGCCGAAATTGCGGCCGAGATCGGCATTCGATTTGGCAAGGCCAAGCAACATCTGCGCGCGCGTGCCGTAGAGCCGCGTGAGCCGACGTGCCAAACGCTGGTCGAGAAAGGGATAGGCGCTCTTCAGCCTCGCCACTTGCGCATCAAAACCGGTCGCCGCGAAATCGCCGCCCGGCAGCGGCGCATTTGCCGTCCACGGCTTGCCGCGCCTGCCGAGAAAGCCTTCGATCTTCTCCAGCATAGATTCCGACAGCCGGCGATAAGTGGTGATCTTGCCGCCGAACGTGTTGACGATCGGGGCTGTGCCCTCGCCGCCATCGGCCTTCAGCACATAGTCGCGTGTCGCCTCCTGCGCCTTGGAAGCGCCATCGTCATAGAGCGGACGCACGGCCGAATAGGTCCAGACGATATCCGAGCGCTTGACGGGTTGGGCGAAATACTCGCTTGCCGCCGCGCAGAGATAGTCGATCTCGGTGTCGCTGATCTTCACGTCGTGCGGATCGCCGGGGTAGTCCTGGTCGGTGGTGCCGATCAGCGTGAACTCGTCCTCGTAAGGAATGGCGAAGATGATGCGGCCATCCTTGTTCTGGAAGAAATAGGCGCGTGGATCGTCGAATTTCTTCGCGATGACGATGTGACTGCCCTGCACGAGACGGACATTGTGCACATCGTTGAGGCCGACGACGCCGGAAAGCACATGATCGACCCAGGGGCCGGCGGCATTGACCAGCAGCCGCGCCTTGACCTCTTCGGTCTCGCCGGTCCGCAGATTTTCGATCCTGATCGTCCACAGCCCGCCTTCGCGGCGCGCCCCGACCACCTTGGTGCGGGTGCGGATGGTCGCGCCCCGGTCGGCGGCGTCACGCGCGTTCAGCGTCACCAGCCGCGCATCGTTGACCCAGCCGTCGGAATATTCGAAGGCCTTCTTGAACAATGGTTTCAATGGCTTGCCGGCAGGGTCGGTGGCCATGTCCAGGGTCCTGGTCGCCGGCAGCAATTTGCGCCCGCCAATATGATCGTAAAGGAAAAGGCCGAGCCTGATCAGCCAGGCCGGACGCAGGCCCTTGGCATAGGGCAGCACGAAGCGCATCGGCCAGATGATGTGCGGCGCGTTCTTCCACAGTACCTCCCGTTCCATCAGCGCTTCGCGCACCAGGCGGAATTCGTAGAATTCGAGATAACGCAGGCCACCATGGATCAGCTTGGTCGAGCCTGAGGAGGTTCCGCTGGCGAGATCGTCCATCTCGGCCAGAAATACCGAAAACCCGCGGCCGGCGGCATCACGGGCAATGCCGCAGCCATTGATGCCACCGCCTATGACGAAAATGTCACGGATCGAAGATGCGTCCACCAATTCCTCCAGCGATTTCGCATTGCACCATTTGGCTCTTTTGCGAAACCGTGGCGGAATTATTTCGAACTCATAACGAATGTCAAACGAAATATCACAAGCTCGTGAAAGCGCTGCAACGTCCTCAATCGAGCGAGGTTTCGATCAGTTGAACCTCGGCCTCCTGGCAGATCTTGCGCACCGAGGGGATATCGCAGCGGTCGGTGATGAAGGTGTTGACCTGCGACAGATGGCCGATGCGAACCGGCGCCGTGCGCTCGAATTTGGTCCGGTCGGACACTAGGATGACGTGCCTGGCATTGGCGATAATGGCTTGCGCGACCTTGACCTCGCGGAAATCGAAATCGAGCAAGGCGCCGTCATGGTCGATCGCCGAGGCGCCGATGACGGCGTAGTCGACTTTGAACTGCCTGATGAAATCCACCGCCGCCTCGCCGACGACGCCGCCATCCGAGCCGCGAACCACCCCGCCCGCGATCACCACCTCGATCGAAGGATAGATGCGCATCCTGTTGGCAACATTGATGTTATTGGTGATGACCATGAGGCCGCTGTGATCCAGCAGCGCCTTGCTGACCGACTCCGTCGTGGTGCCGATATTGATGAACAACGAGGCGTTGTCCGGAATCAGCCTGGCGGCCGCGCTGCCGATCGCCTCCTTCTCCTCGGCGGCGATCTTGCGCCTGGCTTCGTATTCCATGTTCTCGATGCCGGAAGGAAACAAGGCGCCGCCATGGATGCGCGACAGCAACCGCTGGTCGCAAAGATCGTTGAGGTCCTTGCGGATGGTCTGCGGCGTGACGTTGAAGTGGGTGGCCAGATCGTCGACCAGAACGCGGCCGTGATCCTTGGCCATTTGGACGATTTCGGCATGGCGCGGCGACAGATACATCTGAAGACCTTTTGCTTTCGTTTTTCTTGATCATAGACGAAAACGAAAGCAATGAAAAGGCGTAAGCCGGCTAATGGAAACCGCATGATAGCAAAGGCAAACTTGGACGCAGTTCCGACTCAGCAGCCTCAGGTTAATCCGCGCGCGATTTCGGTGATGGCGGCAAAAGCCGAATCGACATCCGCCGCGGTCGCCTCGAACTGGCCGACCTGGAAGCGGATGGCGACGCGCCCGTTCACCCTGGTCTGTGTCAGGTAGATGCGTCCGTCATCATTGATCGCATTGACAAGCCGGAGATTGTGCTCGTCGGCATCGGCTCCCTCCGCCTTGTGCCGGAACGAAAACAGCGACAGCATCGGCTCGGTGACGATCTCGAAATCCGACTCGTCGGCCAGGCGCGCTGCCAGGCCTTCGCTCCAGGCGACATGGTTGCGGATCATCGTGCGCAGGCCTTCCAGTCCATAGGCACGCAGCAGGAACCACAGTTTCAGCGCGCGGAAGCGGCGGCCGAGCGGCACCGACCATTCGGAATAGTTGATGATGCCGTCATGACCGTGCGTCTTCAGATAATCCGGCTTGATGGCAAGCGTCCTGACATGGCTTTCGGGGTCGCGCAGGAACTGGATCGAGCAGTCGAACTGCGCGCCCAGCCATTTATGCGGGTTGAAGACGATAGAATCCGCCTGCTCCACACCGGCCCAGAAATGCCGGTATTCCGGGCAGATCATCGCCGATCCCGCCCAGGCGGCATCCACGTGAAGATAGACCCCGTGGCGTTTGGCGATCGCGGCGACGCCGGCGATATCGTCAGTGCCACCGGTGCTGGTGCCGCCGACGCAGGCGACGATACCCGCCGACAGCAAGCCTGCCTTCTTGTCGGCGACGATCGCCGCCTCGAGGGCCGCTATGTCCATGGCGCGAAAGCGGCCGGCGACCGGAATGCGCACGAGATTGTCCTCACCGATACCGGCCACCCAGATCGCCCGGTCGATCGAAGTATGCACCTGATCCGACGAGTAGATGCGCAACCGCGCCTGCCCCGCCAGGCCCTTTTTGTTGCCCTGCCAGTCGAGCGCGCGTTCGCGCATCGTCAGTACCGCCGCCAGCGTCGCGGAGGAGGCAGAATCCTGGATGACCCCGGAAAAGCCTTCCGGCAGGCCGAGCGCCTGGCGCATCCAATCGACAGTCCGCGTTTCGAGCTCCGTCGCCGCCGGCGAGGTCTGCCACAGCATGCACTGCGCGGCCATCGCAGAGACCAGATACTCAGCCACCACAGAAATTGGTGCCGCGTTGGCCGGAAAATAAGCGAAGAAGCGGGGATGCTGCCAATGCGTCATGCCCGGCAGGATCTTCTCCTCGAAATCGGCGAAGATCCTGTCCATCGGCTCCGCGTCTTCGGGCGGCGAGGCTTCTATGCTCCTGAATATGTCGCCGGGCTCGACCAGCGGCCGCACCGGGCGCTGGCGCAGCGTTTCGCGGTAGTCGGCGCCCCAGTCGGCGGCCCGCCGCGACCATTGCCGGAAATCGTCACTGTTCATCCTGTCCTCCCGACATGATCGCTTCACCGGCGCCCTTCGCCCCGGTTGTCAAAAACCACTGTTAAACATTTGCAACCACCGGAGAAATCCGGCGCGTCCTTATCCCGGAAAATCCGGCAGACTGGCAAACGCCGTCTTCAAGGCGCTCGACCATCCCTCGGAGATCGTGCGGTAGTACGGGTCGTCATGACCGATCCGTTTCTTCAACCCGACCTGGAAGGCATCCTTTTCCAGGAAAAGCAGATCCAGCGGCAGCCCGACCGACAGGTTCGACTTCAGCGTGGAATCGAACGATACCAGAAGCAGCTTCACGGTCTCCGCGAGACTCATCGACCGGTCATAAGCGCGAATGATGATCGGCTTGCCGTATTTGGTCTCGCCGATCTGGAAAAAGGGCGTGTCATCGGTCGATTCGATGAAATTGCCCTCGGGATAGATCATGAACAGGCGCGGTGCGCTGCCCTTTATCTGGCCGCCCAGGATGAAGGAGGCGTTGAAGTAGGAATCGGCCTTGTCGCCGGCGGGCGAGGAATGGGCGATGACGTCCTTGACGGTTTCGCCGACCAGCCGCACCGTCTGGTACATGGACGGCGTTTCGAGCACTGCCGCGTGCCGGTCGCCAACCGCCTTGGTGCGCTCGTCGAGCACGCTGATCACGGCTTGCGTCGTCGCCAGATTGCCGGCCGACATCAGCACGATGACGCGCTCACCGGGATCTTCCCAGACATGCATCTTCTTGAAGGTGGAGATCGAGTCCATGCCGGCATTGGTGCGCGTGTCCGACATGAACACGAGCCCGCGATCGATCTTGAGGCCGACGCAATAGGTCATGGTTTACTCTTCCGGCAGCGAACCGTAAAAACCGCGTCGCGTCGGAACGGATCCATGCGGCGCGCTCAGGTCCTTGTTTTCATGCATGTCGTCACCCAAACCAAGGTGGCGTTGGACGACCTGCATCGGGTGACTACTGCTCCACCGTGACGGTGACGGCAAGCCGCTCTTGCGCCTCTCCCAGCAGAATCCCCGAAACCGGCGACGCATCGCGATAGTCGCGCCCCGTCGCCACTCTCACATAGCGCTCATCAGGAGAGATACCGTTGGAGGGGTCGAAGGCAACCCAGCCGAGGCCCTGAACATGCGCTTCGGCCCAGGCATGGCTTGCCGCCTGCTCGATGGCCGCGTCCATCATCAGATAGCCGCTGACATAGCGTGCCGGGAAACCCATGTCGCGGGCGGTGGCGGCAAAGATATGGCTATGATCCTGGCAGACCCCGGTTTTCAGCGCGAGAGCCTCTTCAGCCGGGGTCGTCGCATTGGTGGTGCCCGGCGCATAGGCGACCCGCTCGGAGATGATAGCCATCAGACGGTGCAGTCTTTCGATATCGGTGCCCTTGCCGGCTGCCTCGGCGAGTGCGCGAATGCCATCGCCGATCATGGTCAAAGGCGTCTCCTGTGCGAACAGCCAGAGCGGCGCGAATCCCTGATGCGGCCCACAAACCCCCGATGTATCGCGCGTCACCACCTCGCCTGACGCCTCGACCGTAATGAAATCATGGTCACCCTCGACGCTCAACAATCGGGTGTCATTGCCGTAGTGGTCGGCAAATCGCACTTCCTCGCGCGCGCCTTCTACCTTCAGGGCCCAGGACAGCACGGTCTGCGTGCGCCCGCTCACCGGAAGCAGCCGCAGCCGCTGCAGCAGGTACTGCACCGGTGCGTCGTAACGGTATTCGGTCCGATGGGTGATCTTGAGCCGCATGGCCTCCTCAATAGAACCTGTAATCCTGCGCGATCTCGTCGCCGAGCCTGGTGTTGTCGCGAATGAAGCCGGCAAGGAATTCATGCAGGCCGGCGTCGAAAATATCCTTGATCGAGCCTGCCTGCAGCATGGCCTGGGTCTTTTCCGCCGTCGCATGGCAGGGATGGCGCCCGCCATAGTCGTCGCCGAGGAACTTCAGGTGCTCGGCCAGGAAGCGATAGCAGAAGGTCAGCGATCGCGGCATGCGCACATTGAGGATCAGATAGTCGGCGATGTTGGTCGGCTTGTAGTCGGCGTCGTAGACCCAGCGGTAGGAGCGGTGCGCCGATACCGAGCGCAGGATCGATTCCCACTGGTAATTGTCGAGCGTCGAGCCGACCCAGGAGATCGACGGCAAGAGCACGTAGTACTTCACGTCGAGGATGCGCGCCGTATTGTCGGCGCGCTCGACATAGGTGCCGAGCTGCGAGAAATCGAAGATCTCATTGCGCAGCATGGTGCCGTAGAACGAGCCGCGGATCAGCGCCGTTTCGCGCTTGATCGCATCGAGCACGTTTGGCAGGTCACGCTCGTCGATCGGCCTTGCCAGCATGCGCTTCAGCGCCATCCAGGCCTCGTTGATGCTTTCCCAGGTCTCCCGCGTCAGCGCGGTGCGCACCATGCGGGCATTGTGGCGTGCCGTCTCGATCGACGACATCGTGCTCGACGGGTTCGACGTGTCGCGCAACAGGAAGTCGGCTACATCGGCCGCCGTATAGTCCTGATACTTCTGCGTGTAGGCGACGTCGGAGCCGGCGCTGAGCAGCACCGAATTCCACTCTTCCGACGCGCTCTGCGTGCGCGTCAGCGCCATGCGCAGGCCCGCATCGACCAGGCGCGCCATGTTTTCCGCACGCTCGATATAGCGGTTCATCCAGTAGAGCCCGTTGGCGGTACGGCCGAGAAGCATGGAGTGGCCCTTCGGGCTAGTGAGTAGGGAATAGTGAGTAGCGAGTAGGGAATGTTCGAGTTTCGATTGGATACGGCATTGTTCTGTCCCCTCTGATACCAACTACTGCCTACTGCCTACTGACTACTCATCTCAATCATCCAGCACCCAGGTATCCTTCGTGCCGCCGCCTTGCGAGGAATTGACCACCAGAGAGCCCTCCTTGAGCGCGACGCGCGTGAGCCCGCCCGGCACGATCTGGATGCGGTCGGAGACCAGCACATAGGGTCTCAGATCGACATGGCGCGGCGACAGGCCCTTTTCGGTCAGGATCGGACAGGTCGAGAGCGCCAACGTCGGCTGGGCGATGTAATTGGACGGCTTGGCCTGCAGCTTCTTGGCGAAATCCTGGCATTCGTTCTTGGTCGCCGCCGGTCCGACCAGCATGCCATAGCCGCCTGAACCGTGCACTTCCTTGATCACCAGCTCATCGATGTGTTCGAGTACATATTTCAGGCTGTCCGGCTCCGAACAGCGCCAGGTCGGAATATTGCCGAGGATCGCCTTGCGGCCGGTGTAGAATTCGACGATCTCGGGCATGTAGGAATAGATCGCCTTGTCGTCGGCGATACCGGTTCCCGGCGCATTGGCGATCGTAATGTTGCCGGCCCGGTAGACATCCATGATGCCAGGCACGCCGAGCGCGGAGTCCGGCCGGAAAGTCAGCGGATCGAGGAAGGCATCGTCCACCCGGCGATAGAGCACGTCGATCTGCTTGTAGCCTTCGGTCGTGCGCATCGCGACATGACCGTCCACCACGCGCAAATCCTGCCCCTCGACCAGTTGCACCCCCATCTGATCGGCCAGGAAGGCATGTTCGAAATAGGCGGAGTTGTAGCTGCCGGGCGTCAGCACGGCGATGGTCGGCGTGCCCTTGGCGTTCTGCGGCCGCACCGCCGCCAGCGACTGGCGCAAAAGCTGCGGATAGTTCTCCACCGGCCGCACCTTGATTTGTTGGAACAACTCGGGGAAGAGCTGCATCATCGTCTCGCGGTTTTCCAGCATGTAGGAAACGCCCGATGGGGTGCGCGCATTGTCCTCCAGCACGTAGAACTCGTTTTCGCTGATGCGCACGATGTCGACGCCGATGATGTGGGTGTAGACGCCGGCTGGTGGCCTGACCCCGATCATCTCGGGCAGGAAGGCTTCGTTCCTGGCGATCAGGTCGCGGGGAACGCGTCCGGCCCGCAGGATTTCCTGGCGGTGATAGATGTCGTCGAGAAAGGCGTTCAGTGCCTGCACGCGCTGCTCGATGCCTTGCGTGAGGCGGCGCCACTCATTGCCGGAAATGATGCGCGGAACGATGTCGAAGGGGATAAGCCGCTCGGAGGCTTCCTGCTCGCCATAGACGGCGAAGGTGATGCCGGTTTTGCGGAAGACGCGTTCGGCGTCCTGCATTTTCTCGGTAAGCCTGGCCGGGTCCTGCTCTTTCAGCCAGCGATCGTAAGCCGAATACGGTCTTCTAAGTCCGGAGACCTCCGGAAGCATTTCATCGAACGCTGCCAATCGCATACTCCCCTGTGACGCCATTTCACTGGCGCCGCTGGAGAAAATCAAGCGTAATCGGTGATTTGAGGGATGCGGACGATCAGTATGTCGCCCCTGCCTAAAATTGAGGCAGCTGAAATATGAGCTTGGTCAGGCTTTGCCTCATGCCCGGGCAATGGGTTCCGACGCTAGAAGGCGCGAAAAGTGACGACGGTGAACGTGTCCTTGATGCCGGGAAGAATCTGCACCTTCTCGTTGACGAAGTGGCCGACATCCTCCTCGTCGTCGACATAGAACTTGGCGAGCAGATCGTAATTGCCGGCAGTGGAGTAGATTTCCGAGGCGATCTCGGCGTCGGCGAGCGCGCTGGCAACCTCATACGACTTGCCCAGTTCGCATTTGATCTGCACGAAAAACGCCTTCATGGCTCCGCCCTGCTAAACGTCCAATCCAAGCGGCCCTTCTGGCAGACTGGAGGCGGGCTTTCAAGCGCTGGAACGGTACTTAGCCGGTTCGAGCGTTGGCCACGCCTCCCGCAATTCCGCCAAGGCTGCCTGGACTTCGTCGCGCGACAACACTGAATATTCGCCGCCGGTGAAACCCTGAAGCGCCACCAAACGTATGTTAGGATGCCTGCACGGGCAGGATTTTTCGAAAGGCAAGTTCTCGAAAGACAAGGGAAACAGGCTATGCGCCGCACGCTTTTCGCATTCGCATTCCTTCCTCTCCTCCTGCCCTTGTCGGCGTTTGCCGGCGAGGCCGAGATCAAGGCGGCGCAAGCGGCCATTGACGGCCAGCTGAGAGCGTTCCTGGCCGATGACGGCGTCACGGCCTACAGCTTCGCCGCACCGAACGTGAAGCGGATCTTCCCGACCGTCGACACCTTCATGAACATGGTGACCAACGGCTACGCGCCGGTGCGCAACCCACGGAGCTACTCGTTCGGCAAGGTCGAGGAGACGGGTCCGACCTCGATCATCCAGCAGGTGCTGATCGTCGGCCCTGACGGCAAGGACTATGAAGCTGTCTACACGTTGGAGCGACAGCCCGACGGCACGTTCCAAATCACCGGCTGCAGCCTGCGCGCGTCGAATTCGCTGAGCACCTGAACCGTCACAGCGCCGGGATATCGCCCCTCGCCCAGCCCTCGGTAATTTCGGCAGCGCGTGCCTCGAAAGTGCCGGTCTCTATCGCGGCGCGTATGTCCTGCATCAGCTTCTGATAATAGGACAGATTGTTCCAGGTCAGAAGCATCGCACCGAGTGCCTCTTGCGAGCGCACGAGATGGTGCAGATAGGCGCGGGAATAATCGCGTGCCGCCGGGCAGTCGCTTTCCTCATCGAGGGGGCGCGGATCGTCGGCATGGCGGGCGTTGCGCAGATTGACCTTGCCGCGCCTTGTATAGGCAAGCCCATGCCGGCCGGCCCGCGTCGGCATCACGCAGTCGAACATGTCGATGCCGCGCGCCACCGATTTCAAGATGTCGTCCGGCGTTCCGACGCCCATGAGATAGCGTGGTTTGTCATCGGGCAGTTCCGGGCAGGTGATGTCGAGCATGTCGAGCATGACCGCCTGCGGTTCACCGACGGCAAGGCCGCCAACCGCATAGCCTTTCAGATCCATCGCGCTCAGCGCTTGCGCAGAACGCACGCGCAAATCCGCATTGTCGCCGCCTTGCACGATGCCGAACATCGCCTTCCCGGGCTGGTCGCCGAACGCCGTCTTGCAGCGCTCGGCCCAGCGCAGCGACAATTCCATGGCGCGCTCGATTTCCTTGAGCGCGGCCGGCAGCGCCGTGCATTCGTCGAGTTGCATCTGGATGTCTGAATCGAGCAGGCCCTGGATCTCGATCGAACGCTCCGGCGACATTTCATAGGATGCGCCATCGATATGGGAGCGGAAGGTGACGCCCTTCTCGGTCAATTTCCGAAGCTTTGACAGCGACATGACCTGGAAGCCACCGCTGTCGGTCAGGATCGGATGCGGCCAGCGGGCGAATTCGTGCAGGCCGCCAAGCTTCGCCACGCGTTCGGCGCCGGGCCGCAGCATCAGATGGTAGGTATTGCCCAGGATGATATCGGCGCCGACGCCGCGCACCTGATCCATGTACATCGTCTTGACCGTGCCGCCGGTGCCGACCGGCATGAAGGCAGGCGTGCGGATTTCGCCGCGCGGCATGCTGATCAAGCCGCGCCGCGCCCTGCCTTCGGTCGCCAGCACCTTGAAGGTGAACGTCTCAGCCATTGAATTCCTTGTCGTGTGCCGGTGCGCCCGGAGCCTGTTCGTCCAGCGACTGGCGATAGTGGATGCAGCCGCGCATGAATTTTGGCCAGGGCGGCACGGCGATTGCCGGATCGATCTTCTCGGGCAGCAGGTCCCACAAATCGGGATGATGCCAGCAAAGATCGTGCCCCGATGCATCGCGATGCTGGCGAATGCCGGCGCGCAATTTTTTGACTTCGGCGATCAAACTGTCGCGGTCCAGCCTGTCGAGGTCATCGTCCATCGCTCATCTCCGCTCGATACAGCAGGCTTGCATCTCCGTAGGAGTAGAATCTGTAATCGTGCTCAATGGCATGCGCATAGGCGGCGCGCATCGTATCGAGGCCGCTGAAAGCCGAAACCAGCATGAACAGCGTCGAACGCGGCAGATGGAAATTGGTCGTCAGCATGTCGGCGGTGCGAAAACGGTAGCCGGGCGTGATAAAGATGTCGGTCGGGCCGGACCATGCAGCCAGCACGCCATCCTCTCGCGCGGCGCTTTCCAGCAGGCGCAGCGAGGTCGTACCGACGGCAATGACGCGCCCGCCCCTCGCCTTTGCCGCATTCAACGCGTCGGCTGTTGCCTCGCTGACTGAGCCGATCTCCGCATGCATCTTGTGGTCGGCGGTGTCGTCCACCTTCACTGGCAGGAACGTGCCGGCGCCGACATGGAGCGTGACGAAGCGGCGTTCGATCCCCTTTGCGTCGAGTGCGGCAAACAGCTCCGGCGTGAAATGCAGACCGGCCGTCGGCGCCGCTACGGCACCTTCCTCCCGGGCATAGATGGTCTGATAATCGGCCCGATCGCGCTCGTCGTCATCCCGCTTCGAGGCGATGTAGGGCGGCAGTGGGATGTGGCCGACCGCATGCAGCGCCTCATCGAGGAAAGGGCCCGACAGGTCGAAGCCGAGCAGCGCCTCGCCCGCCTCGCCCTTTTCGATCACCGTGGCGTCAAGCTGGCCGAGGAAGCAGGAATTGCCGTCATGGCCGAAATGGATGCGGTCGCCGACGGCAACGCGCTTGCCCGGCCGCATGAAGGCCAGCCAACGGTCCGGCGCCATCCGCATGTGCAATGTGGCTTCGACCTGCGCCGCCGCCTCGCCGCGCCGCCTGATACCTTTGAGTTGCGCCGGGATAACCTTGGTGTCGTTGAAGACCAGCACGTCGCCGGCCTGGAGCAGGGAAGGCAGGTCGCTGACCGCCCGGTTCGAAACCCCCTCGCCGGGCCTGACCACCAGCATCTTTGCGCTGTCGCGCGGCTCTGCCGGGCGAAGCGCGATACGCTCTTCCGGCAGGTCGAAATCGAACAGATCGACACGCATCAGAAGAGCCTGATAAGCAGCGCCCCGGCCAGAAGCAGCACCGCGCCGGCCACGCGGCCGAGCGAGATTTCGCGAACCGCGACGCCGAGGAATCCGACGCGGTCGATCAGCATGCCCGCCAGCAACTGGCCCGCCACCAGGAACGCCATCAGCGCGGCGGCGCCGATGCGTGGCGTCAGGATGGTGGACAGTGTGACGTAGAAGCCGCCCAGCATGCCGCCGGCGATGAACAGCCACGGCGCGGGCGCCTTCCAGTCGAGCGAGATGCCTTGCAGCCTCACCACCGCGACGGCAATGATGCCGAGCACGATGGCGCCCGACAGGAACGAAAACGCGGCAGCCGCGACCGGGAGCCCCAGGCCGCGCGCCAACTGCGAATTGATCGGCGCCTGAATGGCAATGAAGGCGCCGGACAAGATGCCGAGAAGCGACCAGACGACGCCCATCATTGTCCTGCCGCCTTACTTGACGTCGGCCGCGACCTTCAGCGACACGATCTTGTCGGGATCCTGCACCGGCTCGCCGCGCTTGATCTTGTCGACATTGTCCATGCCTTCGATGACCTGGCCCCAGACCGTGTACTGGCGATTGAGGAAGGCTGCATCGTCGAAGCAGATGAAGAACTGCGAATTGGCCGAGTTCGGATTCTGCGAGCGCGCCATCGAGCAGGTGCCGCGGCCGTGGTTGGCATTGGAGAATTCGGCCTTGAGATCCGGCTTGTCGGAACCGCCCATGCCAGCGCGAGAAGGCGCGAAAGAGGGCTTGCTCGAATTGCCGAACTTGACGTCGCCGGTCTGCGCCATGAAGCCCTCGATGACGCGGTGGAAGACCACGCCGTCATAGGCGCCTTCGCGGGCCAGTTCCTTGATGCGGGCGACATGGCCGGGCGCCAGGTCGGGAAGCATTTCGATGACGACCTTGCCCTTGGTCGTTTCCATGATGAGCGCGTTTTCGCGATCCTTGATGTCGGCCATGTCTGATATCCTTTTCAAAAAACAGAACTATTTGTCGGCGGCGATGCGCACCTTGATCATCCGGTCGGGATCGGTGACCGTGCCGTTGTCGGCCTCGTCGCCCTTCTTGATGTGGTCCACCAGTTCCATGCCGCTGACGACATTGCCCACGATCGTGTACTGGCCGTCGAGCGGCGGCGCCGGCGCGAACATGATAAAGAACTGCGAGTTTGCCGAATTCGGATCCTGCGAGCGTGCCATGCCGACCACGCCGCGCTTGTAGTGCTCGGTCTGCGAGAATTCCGCCGGCAGGTCCGGCAGGTCGGAGCCGCCGGTACCGACAGCCTGGGCGTTGAAGCCCTTGTTCATGTTGCCGAATTTGACGTCGCCTGTCTGCGCCATGAAGCCGTCGATGACGCGGTGGAAGGCGACGTTGTCATAGGCATGCTCACGCACCAGCTTCTTGATCTGCGCGACATGCTTGGGCGCGAGATCGGGACGCAGCGCAATGGTCACGTCGCCGTCCTTCAACGTTATGATCATGGTGTTTTCCGGGTCGGCGGCATAGGCTGAGGCCGATGCTGTCACGAGACCGGCAAGCACGACGAGGAACGAGGCGAGCTTTTTCAGCTGCATGGTCTTCTCCGAGAAACCTATTTTGCGAATTTAGCGGTGAGCGCACCGGCAACGGCGGCCGGCACGAAAGGGCGGATGTCGCCGCCCATCGAGGCAATCTGGCGGACAAGTGTGGCGGTAATGGTTCTGACCGAGGGGCTGGCGGGCAGAAAAACCGTTTGCAGCTCAGGCGCCATCGTTTCGTTCATGCCGGCCATCTGCATCTCGTAGTCGAGATCGGTGCCGTCGCGCAGGCCGCGGATCATGATCGAGGCTCCCTGTTTCCTGGCCGCATCGATGACCAGCCCGTCGAAGGCGACCACCTTGATGCGTGTGCCGTCGCGGCCGAATTCGGCCTTGGTCGCGGCCTCGATGAGTTCGACCCGCTCCTCGAAGGAAAACAGCGGCTTCTTGCCGGGATGGATACCGATCGCCGCATAGACGATGTCCGCCACGGCCAGCGACGCCTTCAGCACGTCGAGATGGCCGTTGGTCAACGGGTCGAAGGAGCCGGCATAAAGGGCGATGCGCTCGGTCATGCCGGTGCTTCTAACGGGCGCGCGGACGGAAGGCAAATCTCATTGATGCGATCCCCTTGAACCTTTTTGCAGGGATGAACGACAGATGAATGCGCCGATCACGAACGCTTCACGCAGCGTTCACTACCTTGCCCCTTTAAGAAGATGAAACCAAAGTCCCATGTAAGCGTTGTAGAGCGCAGGAGAACACGCACATGCTGATCTACATGCTCGCCACTGCAATGACCGTCGCCATGCTGATCGCCACTGTATTCGGGCTGCATCAGGAGGCCCAGCGCGTCCGCATCAAGACCAACGCCAAACGCTTCGAAGGGTTCGGGCCCCGCAAGCCTCACCGTCACTATTGAGTTAGCCTGAATTTGTTGCGACGCGCCGGCCGATTGGCCGGCGTTGCCATGTCTGTCCAAGCCAGACTTATTGCGCATCATCCAGGCCGGCATCGGCCGCCGGATCGATCTCGGCACCAACCTCGACGATTTCTTCCTCGTCCGATTGCGGCTCGGAAATCCGCTCGACCGAAACCACCTTCTCGCCTTCCGCCGTGTTGAAAATGGTCACGCCCTTGGTGGCGCGGCTGGCGAAGCGGATGCCATTGACCGGCACCCGGATAACGGTACCGCCGTCGGACACCAGCATGATCTGGTCGTCATTGCCGACCGGGAAGGTTGCCACCAGCCTGCCGATCTCGGCCGTCTTCGACACGTCGGTGGCCCGAATGCCCTTGCCGCCGCGTCCGGTCAGACGGAAATCATAGGACGATGAGCGCTTGCCGTAGCCGTATTCCGTCACCGTCAGCACGAACTGCTCATGCGCCTTGAGGAACTCGTAGCGCTCGTCCGACAGCTCCGCCTCCTCGCCGACCTCTTCGTTGGTCAAGGCGATCTCTTCCTCCTCGCCTGCCGGGATGCCGGCGGCCAGGCGCCGTTCGGCCACGACGCGCTTCAGATAGGCGGCGCGTTCGGCCGGCGGCGCATCGACATGCTCGATGACGGCCATAGAAATGACGCGGTCCGTTTCGGCCATGGCGATGCCGCGCACGCCGACCGAGTTGCGGCTCTGGAAGACGCGCACGTCGCCGACGGAAAAGCGGATGCACTGGCCGGAGCTGGCGGTCAGAAGCACGTCGTCATTGTCGGTGCAGGTCTCGACGCCGAGGATCTCGTCGCCCTCCTCCTCCAGCTTCATGGCGATCTTGCCATTACGGTTGACTTGGACGAAGTCAGAGAGCTTGTTGCGGCGCACCGTGCCGCGCGTGGTGGCGAACATCACGTCGAGCTCGCCCCAGCTCGTCTCATCTTCCGGCAACGGCATGATTGTGGTGATGCGCTCGCCCTGCTCCAGCGGCAGCATGTTGATCAGCGCCTTGCCGCGCGACTGCGGATTGCCGATCGGCAGGCGCCAGACCTTCTCCTTGTAGACGATGCCGCGCGAAGAGAAGAACAGCACCGGCGTGTGCGTGTTGGCCACGAACAGGCGGGTGACGAAATCCTCTTCCTTGGTCGACATGCCCGAGCGGCCCTTGCCGCCGCGGCGTTGCGCCCGGTAGAGCGACAATGGCACGCGCTTGATGTAGCCGGAATGGCTCACCGTCACGACCATGTCCTCGCGCTGGATCAGGTCCTCGTCTTCCATGTCCGCGCCGCCTTCGCTCAGTTCGGTGCGGCGCGGCGTGCCGAATTCGTCACGCACGGCCGCGAGCTCGTCCTTGACGATCTGCTGGACGCGGGCGCGGGACGACAGGATATCGAGATAATCGACGATCTCGGCGCCGATCGTGTTCAACTCGTCGGCGATTTCGTCGCGGCCGAGTGCCGTCAGGCGCTGCAGCCGCAATTCCAGGATCGCGCGCGCCTGTTCCTCGGACAGATTGTAGGTGCCGTCCTCGTTGATGCGGTGGCGCGGATCGTCGATCAGGAGGATCAGCGATTCGACGTCGCCGGACGGCCAGCGCCGCTCCATCAACTGCTCGCGCGCGGTCTGCGGGTCCGGCGCGGTGCGGATCAGTTTTATCACTTCATCGATGTTGGCGACGGCAATTGCGAGGCCGACCAGCACGTGGGCCCGGTCGCGTGCCTTGCGCAGCAGGAACTTCGTGCGCCGGGTGACCACCTCCTCGCGGAAGGACACGAATGCCCTCAGCATATCGGTCAGCGTCAGCAGTTCGGGCTTGCCGCCATTCAGCGCCACCATGTTGGCGCCGAAAGAGGTTTGCAGCGGCGTGAAGCGATAGAGCTGGTTGAGGATGACGTCGGCCACGGCGTCGCGCTTCAGCTCGACGACGACCCGATAGCCCTGGCGGTCGCTCTCGTCGCGAATGTCGGAAATGCCCTCGATGCGCTTGTCGCGCACCAGTTCGGCCATCTTCTCGATCATCGACGATTTGTTCACCTGGTAGGGAACCTCGGTGATGATGATCGATTCGCGGTCATTGCCGCGGGCCTCGATGTTGACCTTCCCGCGCATGACGATGGAGCCGCGGCCGGTCGAATAGGCGCTGTAGATGCCGGAGCGGCCGAGCACGATGCCGCCGGTCGGGAAATCCGGCCCCGGAATGATTTCCATCAGCGCCGGCAGGTCGATGGCCGGATTGTCAATGATCGCGATCGCGGCGTTGCAGACTTCGCCCAGATTGTGCGGCGGGATGTTGGTGGCCATACCGACGGCGATGCCGCCCGAGCCATTGACCAGCAGATTGGGAAAGCGCGCCGGCAGGACCTTCGGCTCGCTGCCGGAAGCATCGTAAGTGTCCTGGAAATCGACCGTATCCTTGTCGATATCCTCCAGCAGTTCATGCGCGACCTTGGTCAGCCGCGACTCGGTGTAGCGCATGGCCGCCGGCGGATCGCCGTCGATCGAGCCGAAATTGCCTTGCCCGTCGATGAGCGGCACGCGCAGCGACCAGTCCTGCGCCATGCGCACCAGGGCGTCATAGATAGAGGCGTCGCCATGCGGATGGTATTTACCCATCACGTCGGCGACCGGGCGCGCCGACTTCACATATTTGCGGTTCCAGTGATAGCCGCTCTCATGCGCGGCGAAGAGAATGCGGCGATGCACCGGCTTCAGGCCGTCGCGCACGTCGGGCAGCGCGCGGCTGACGATCACGCTCATGGCGTAATCGAGATAAGAGCGCTGCATCTCCTCGATGATCGAAATCGGCTCGATGCCGGTGGGGCCGCCGTCGGCGCCGCGCGGTGTTTTTTGGTCGGTCAAATCGGATCACAATCTAAACAGGAATCACTTGCCGTATATATAGGAAGCGCGGCCGAAACTCCAATGTCGACGGCACTTTTCCAGTGTCGATTTTGGCGGTGATTTCAAAAGGATACCGGTGATTGCGACGATATGGCCGATGTGCTTTTCGGAGCCGTCGACGCAAAGGCCCGCCATCTCGTGTTAGCGGCGGCCCGCGCGGCGGGCGCGATAGCCGCCGGGCGTCTCGCCCATTTCGCGCCGGAAGCGGCGATTGAAGGTCGAAAGGTCCCCGAAGCCGGCCTCGAAGGCGACCGTCGAGATGGCCTCGTCGGAAATGCGGAGCCGCACCGCCGCCCGGTGCAGCCTGGTCCTCAGCAGAAACCGGTAAGGGGTCATTCCGGCAATCTGCCGGAATGTGCGCAGGAAATGATACGGACTGGTCGCCGTCTCCCGCGCCAGCACGGCCAGCGAAAGTGGCTGATCGGCATCGATCTCGATACGCCGAACCGCCTCCGCGACCCGTTTCTGGTCGCGGCGGCTGGGTGTCCGCGTCATCTTGGTGTGCCCTGAGCTTGCGGCGACAGCCGCGCCGGCAATGCGCAAGCCGAGTTCCTCGAAAGCAGCGGTTTCGGCCATATCGCGCGCGGCCTCCGCTTCGGCCAGCAGCGGCATCAGCATCGGCAGTGGCGGCAACCTTGGCGCCTCGAAGGCCAGCATTCTGGCGCCTGGTACGTTCTCCACGATCCGTTCCATATGAGCCGGAGCAAAATGGAAGGAGAGGCAGCGGTCGCCGGCGCCGTGCTCGTGGCCGCATTCGTAGCATGTGCCGGGATTGCCAAGCAGCACCGCGCCTGGCGCGAGCATCGCGGTGCCCTGGCTGGCGCGATAGCGGAAGGTGCCGCTGGTCACCGCGGCGACGCAGAACGTCCGGTGCTCCTCCTCGAACGGCCGGTCGCCGGCGCCCGCCGTGCACACCACGTCCGACACCTGCCAGCCTGGCCCCGAGGCAATGATCCTGTCGCTCGTCGTCATAGCCTGAAAGATAGCAATTTTTCCCAAGCGCAGAACCCTGCCCCGGCCTATCGCTTGCGGTCTCCTGACAGCATGAAGGCACCAGCCATGACCAACCAGCCCACTTTTACCGAAGCCCTGCACAGCGACGGGCCCGCCCCCGGCTTTGCCGAGAATTTGGATCTCTACGGCCGCTTCGTCGGCGCCTGGACTTTCGATGCCAGCCGTCATCTCGAGGACGGCACCGTGCTGACCGGACGCGGCGAGGTGCATTTCGGCTGGGTGCTGGAAGGCCGCGCGATCCAGGACGTCTGGATCCTGCCCGCGCGCGATGCCGGCCCCTCGCCTTCTCTCGGCAAATGGACCTTTTATGGCACGACCTTGCGCGTCTACGATCCCGGCGCAAATGCCTGGCATATTTTCTGGAGCGATCCGCGCAACCAGTATTACAGCCGCCAACTCGGTCGCGCCGAAGGCGACACGATTGTCCAAGTGGGCGCCGACGGCACCGGTTCCTCTGTACGTTGGAGCTTTTCACGAATAACCGAAAATTCCTTCCGCTGGCTCGGCGAGCGCTCGCACGACAATGGCGCGACATGGCGGCTCGAAGTGGAGTTCCTGGCGCGGCGCTCTGGCCGTACCTGATCAAGCAAGCCCGCGACGTAAGCTCAAAAATATCCGCGGCTTCCTTCGCCTCCCCTCTGCCAGGCCTTCGCAGAGTTCGCGAACCGTCTCTTCCCGGCCGGTTTCCTCCGTCCCTGCTTTGCTCTACCAATGTCGGAATGCGGGCTCGGCCCGGCGGGAGGGGTGAGAGATGCCGAGTTTCGACAGCCTGTTCAACGCCTTCGTCACCATTCTGGTGACCATCGACCCGCCGGGGCTGGCGCCGCTCTTTCTGGCGATAACGCGCGGCATGAACCGCGAGGAGCGCCAGCAGGTCTCGGTCCGCGCTTCGGTCATCGGCTTCCTTGTGATGGCGCTGTTCGCGGTTGCCGGCGCGTCGATCCTGTCGGTGTTCGGCATCACGCTGCCGGCCTTCCGGGTCGCCGGCGGCTTTTTGCTCTTCTTCATCGCTTTCGAAATGGTGTTCGAGCGCCGGCAGGACCGCAAGGAGAAGATCGGCGACGTCGCCATCACCAAGGACATGATCCACAACATCGCCGCCTTCCCGCTGGCGATCCCGCTGATCGCCGGCCCCGGCGCGATTTCGGCGACTGTCCTGCTCTCCGGCTCGTTTCAGGGCTTTGGCGCCCAGGCGGCACTGGTCGGCATCATCTTCGTCTGCCTCGCCATCACCTATCTGGTGTTCGTGCTGTCGGAGCGCATCGACCGCATCCTCGGCCAGACCGGCCGCTCGATCCTGACTCGCCTGCTCGGCGTCATCCTGGCGGCACTTGCCGTCCAGTTCGTGGCTGACGGCATCAAGGCGCTGATGGCCTCATAGGCCGCTTATTTTGCCGTCGTGTCGATAATTTCGAAATCGTGGGTAATGGCGGCGGTCTTGGACATCATGGCCGAAGCCGAACAGTATTTTTCGATCGAGAGATCGATCGCCCGCTTCACCTTGTCGGGCGACAGCGCCCTGCCCTTGACGATGAAATGCATATGAATGCGGGTGAACACCTTGGGATCGGTCTCGGCTCGGTCGGAATCGAGCTCGACCACACAGTCCTCGATCGCCTCGCGCCCCTTTTCGAGGATATGGACGACATCATAGGCCGAGCAGCCGCCGGTGCCGATCAGCACCAGTTCCATCGGGCTCGGCCCCGGCGTTCTCCCTTCAGGGCCGAACGCGGTCCCCAGTACGACCTTATGGCCTGTGCCGGACTCGCCGACGAAGGTGCGTTCCTCGACCCATTTGATGCGTGCTTTCAACTGATATTCCTTCCACTCGGGATCACGGTCTGGCTTGCGCGACGCCGAAGACCACGTCGTGCAAGATTCTGCCGGGCACCAGCGTAAAGACACCGGCACCCACCAGTGCAAAGATATACAACGCAATCATCGCCTTGCGGTGCTTGGCGACGCGGTGATTGCGTGCATGCCAGACCGCCAGCGGCACCGTGACCAGCACCAGGATCGACAAGAGATGGATCGGGCTGAAAGGGCCAATGAGCCGTATCTGCTGGATCCAGAAACTCGAGATGGCGACGGCCAGCATCAGCGCCGCCCAGAGATAGCCCATCGCGCGGTGGCGCAGCGTGCCTTTCGGCAGCGCCAGCTGCACGCCGCCTATCGCCAGCGCGGCAAAGGCCGCGAGCGCATGCCATGGGATCGGAGGACGTGCCGATAGGAGCGGTCCGAGCGACATCGCGCCCTCTCCTCAAATGCCCGTCACGCCGTGTCGATGCTCAGAACGGAATTTCGTCGTCCAGCTCGCGCGACGAACCGCCGCCGCCCTTGGGAGCGCCGCCGCCACGATTGAAGCCTTCGTTCGGGCCGGACTGGCCGAAATCGGAACCACGGCTGCCGCCGCCGGAATAACCCCCGACCTGGCCGCCCTCACCCTGGCCGCGCGCGTCCAGCATCTGCAGCTCGCCGCGGAATCTCTGCAGCACGACTTCCGTCGTGTATTTGTCGGCACCGGTCTGGTCTTGCCATTTGCGTGTCTGCAACTGGCCCTCGACATAAACCTTCATGCCCTTCTTCAGATACTGCTCGGCAACCTTGGCGATGCCCTCATTGAAGATGACGACATTGTGCCACTCGGTCTTTTCCTTGCGCTCGCCGGAATTCTTGTCGCGCCAGCTTTCCGATGTTGCGATGCGGATGTTGACGACCGGCTCGCCCGAATTCAGGCGGCGGATCTCCGGATCCGCTCCGAGATTGCCGACCAGAATGACCTTGTTGACGCTACCCGCCATGATACTTCTCCGCGCTCGTCCGAAACAAATTTTTGTCGCAGCACCTTACAGGTTGCGCACACCCGTTGCCTGCTGTGGCTGCCTTTTCCCACAAGGTTTTTGTTCTCTTTTCGTTCCTATATGCATCGCCGCTCATTGTCAAGGAATGGCAGTAATGCCGGAGCCGCCAGCTTCCCTTCATATGGGCCGTAAAACATCGCTTGCCAAACCGATAAGTATCGACTTATGCTTTCGCCATGATCGAAGCGGAGATTTTCCGGGCGCTGGCCGACCCCACCCGACGCGCCGTCTATGAACGCCTCGCCACCAGCGAGATGACGGTGTCGCAGCTGCGCACCGGCATGACGGTGTCGCAGCCGGCTGTGTCGCAGCACCTGGCGGTGCTGCGCAGCGCAGGCCTGGTGGTCGAGCGGCGGGCGGGCCGCAACGCCTATTACCGCGCCGATCCGCAAGGGCTCGACCCGCTGCTTGGCTGGATCGAACGCTACCGGACCTTCTGGCCCGAGCGCATCGAAAAACTAAGGACGGTTCTCAAGGACATGGACCAATGACGCACGCACCAGTGACCGACGAAAGCCCTGCGCGGACCGCCCCCGACGCGATCGAGTTCGAGTGCGATCTCCCCGAGCCGCCGGAAAAGGTATGGCGGGCGCTGACCGTGCCCGAATTGCTTGCGGCCTGGATGATGCCCAACGACATCAATCCTGAGATCGGCAGCAATTTCGCCTTTGCCGGGCCGGATGCGCCGATCGAATGCGAGATCCTCGATGCCGAGCCCGGAAAAAGGCTTCGCTATTCCTGGCGGGAACAGCCGCGGCCCGACGAGGAACGGAACCCGCTCGACAGCATCGTCACCTTCACGCTCGCCCGCACCGTTTCGGGCGGCACGCATCTGCATATTATCCATGAAGGCTTTGCCCGTGCGGCGACATCCGCCGCCAGGCCCATGGTGACCATGGCAGGCGCCGGCTGCCGGCTTTCATTCGCTGCGCGTGCCTCCGGCCGCCGCCCCGCAGCCAATTCATTTTGCCTTCTGCAGCGCGCCGCTTGAGTGGCCGACACATGAAAAACGGAGAGAGACGATGACCGGTTTTGCCAATCTGGTGCCGATGGTGATCGAGCAGTCGAGCCGCGGCGAGCGCGCCTTCGACATTTTCTCGCGGCTGCTGCGCGAGCGCATCGTCTTTATCAACGGCGAGATCAACGACGGCATGTCGGCGCTGGTCTGCGCCCAGCTTCTGTCGCTGGAATCGGATAATCCCGACAAGGAGATCTCGCTTTACATCAACTCGCCTGGCGGCGTGGTGACCAGCGGCTTCGCCATCTACGACACGATGCAATATGTCAGCTGTCCGGTGTCGACGGTGTGCATGGGCTTTGCCGCCTCGATGGCTTCGTTCCTGCTGATGGCTGGCACGCCGGGACGGCGCATCGCGCTGCCCAACGCCAGCCTCGTCCTGCACCAGCCGCTGGGCGGCTTCCAGGGTCAGGCATCGGACATCCAGCGTCACGCCGAAGGCATTCTGCGCACCAAGCGGCAGATGACTGAGCTCTATGCGCGCCATTGCGGCCGCACCTATGAAGAGGTCGAGCGCACGCTCGACCGGGACTATTTCATGACCGCCGAGGAAGCGAAGGCATGGGGTCTCGTCGATCATGTCTACGATACCCGCAAAAAGGCGGCGTGACCGGCACAAGCACGATGAATTGAGCGACGGTCCGCCGTCCGGCGATTTGATGACCGCCGGTCTGGCCACCTCGACGGGGCGACGCTATAACCGGCAGATGATCGACAGCCGCTCATTCCGACCTCGGCGCCTTGCCGTCACCGCCGTCGCCGGTGCGCTCATGCTGGCCGGCGGCGCCTTTGCCGACGACAGCCAGAAAGGCAGCCTGCCCGGTGTGGCCGGCGATTATCGCATCGCCAAGCCGGCCCCGCAGCCCGAACCCGATGACGCCTTCCCCGCCAACGGAAACGGCCAGTTCAAGATCGGCGATACCGATGTCAGGATTTCCGGCAGCATCACGGTCGATGTCGGCGCCGGCGGGATCAAACCGCCGCGGTAGCCGACATGTCGCGGGCCGTCAGTACCTGCGCGTTCCCTCAAAAGAGCAGCCCCGCCGTGCTTTTAGCAAACGGACGGGGCTTTTCTGGATCTATAATCCAATCTTTCGCCGGGAATGTTTTACCGACTTTAGATTTCGGATGCTTCGCGGCGTTCAGCCGACGATCCGACCAGTAGTCTCTGATTTTGGTGCATCCGGCAGGGTCACGTCGGAAGGCGCTCGCGTCTCCCTGGCATTCATGCCTGCCGCGGCTCCAGTCACTGCTGGAGCCTCAAGGGACTGTCCGGTGGCGTCATGCTCCACTCCTGTGTCCATTGCGACAATCGTCGTCAGAAGCACTGATCGCAATAGCCCGCGGCGTCTCGCAGACCGCCTTTGGGCGGCGAGGCCATCGAAAGACAGCCGGCTTCATTGACGTGTGGAGTCTGCTCCCCTCAGCCAGGGACGTCAACCGCTCGATGTCCGATCGGAAAAAATGTGATCGAGCGAGATATCCCCTGATGGGAACCACGCCGCCTGCTCCACCGCTTTTGTCAGGAGCGTGTTCGGTCTTTGTTCTTTCCGCTTGCCCGTTCGTGCGAAAGACGGTTAAACGACTTGGTCGAGAATTGTGGCGTCTCTCGACGCGGCGGCAAAAATACCTACATAGGGGACGGCCGGGGAAAACCCGCCGATCCCACAAATTCCAGATCTGAGGCGGCGACCGGCAATGGCCGACCATAAATATCTTTCCATTCGCGGGGCGCGCGAACACAATCTGAAGAATGTCGATCTCGACCTGCCGCGTGACAGCCTGATCGTCATGACGGGCCTGTCGGGCTCCGGCAAATCGTCGCTTGCCTTCGACACCATCTATGCCGAAGGCCAGCGCCGCTATGTCGAGAGCCTGTCGGCCTATGCGCGGCAATTCCTCGAAATGATGCAGAAGCCGGATGTCGACCAGATCGACGGCCTTTCGCCGGCCATCTCCATCGAGCAGAAGACCACTTCGAAGAACCCGCGCTCGACGGTCGGCACCGTCACCGAGATATACGACTACATGCGGCTTCTGTTCGCGCGTGTCGGCGTACCCTATTCGCCCGCCACCGGACTGCCGATCGAGAGCCAGACGGTGTCGCAGATGGTTGATCGCGTGCTGGCGGTCGAGGAAGGCACGCGCCTGTTCATCCTGGCGCCGATCGTGCGCGGCCGCAAAGGCGAGTACCGCAAGGAATTGCTCGAGCTGCAGAAAAAGGGATTTCAGCGCGTCAAGGTCGACGGCGTCTTCTATGAGATCGCTGATGTGCCGCCACTCGACAAGAAATACAAGCACGACATCGACGTGGTCGTGGACCGCATCGTCGTGCGTGGCGACCTCGCAACGCGCCTTGCCGATTCCATGGAGACCGCGCTGAAGCTCGCGGAGGGGCTGGCGGTGGCGGAGTTCGCCGATAAGCCGCTCGATGCCAGTCAGACGGGCGAGGATTCGGTCAACAAGTCGAAGAACGAGACGCATGAGCGCATCCTGTTCTCGGAAAAATTCGCCTGTCCGGTCTCCGGTTTCACCATTCCCGAGATCGAGCCCAGGCTGTTCTCGTTCAACAACCCGTTCGGCGCCTGCCCGACCTGCGACGGGCTGGGCAGCCAGCGCGCCATCGATCCCAATCTGGTCGTTCCCGACGAGAACGTCTCGCTGCGCGATGGCGCCGTCAGCCCATGGGCGAAATCGACTTCGCCCTACTACGTGCAGACGCTGGAGGCGCTCGGCAAGGCTTACGGCTTCAAGCTCGGCGACAAGTTCAAGGATTTGAGCAGGGAAGCCCAGGAAGCCATCCTGCGCGGCACCGGCGAGCGCGAGATCACCTTCCAGTATGATGACGGCCTGCGCTCCTACAAGACGACCAAGACCTTCGAGGGCGTCATCCCCAACCTCGAGCGGCGCTGGAAAGAGACCGAATCCGCCTGGATGCGCGAGGAAATCGAGCGCTTCATGTCGGCCACCCCCTGCCCGGCCTGTCGTGGCTACAGGCTGAAGCCGGAAGCGCTGGCGGTGAAGATCGCCGGCAAGCACATCGGCGAAGTGACCGAACAGTCGATCCGCAAGGCCGACCAGTGGTTCACCGACCTGCCGGCGCAGCTCAACGACAAGCAGAACGAGATCGCCGTGCGCGTGCTCAAGGAAATCCGCGAGCGGCTGCGCTTCCTCAACGACGTCGGCCTCGACTATCTCACCCTGTCGCGCAATTCCGGCACGCTGTCGGGCGGCGAGAGCCAGCGCATCCGGCTGGCATCGCAGATCGGCTCCGGCCTCACCGGCGTGCTCTACGTGCTGGACGAACCGTCGATCGGCCTGCACCAGCGCGATAATGCACGCCTGCTCGACACGCTGAAGCACCTGCGCGACATCGGCAACACGGTCATCGTGGTCGAGCATGACGAGGACGCCATCCTGCATGCCGACTACGTCGTCGACATCGGCCCGGCCGCCGGCATCCATGGCGGCGAAATCATTGCCCAGGGCACGCCTCAGCAGGTGATGGCCAACCCGAATTCGATCACCGGCAAATACCTTTCGGGCGAGCTCGAAGTGGCGACACCAGCGGTTCGCCGCGAGGCGAAGAAGAACCGCCGCCTGAAAGTCGTCGGCGCGCGAGGCAACAATCTGAAGAACGTCACCGCCGAAATTCCGCTCGGCACCTTCACCGCCGTCACCGGCGTATCGGGCGGCGGCAAATCGACCTTCCTGATCGAAACGCTTTTCAAGGCGGCCTCGCGCCGCATCATGGGCTCGCGCGAGCATCCGGCCGAGCACGACCGCATCGAGGGCCTGGAATTCCTCGACAAGGTCATCGACATCGACCAGTCGCCGATCGGACGGACCCCGCGCTCCAACCCCGCCACCTATACCGGCGCCTTCACGCCGATCCGCGACTGGTTCGCGGGCCTGCCGGAAGCCAAGGCGCGCGGCTACCAACCGGGCCGCTTCTCCTTCAACGTCAAGGGCGGCCGCTGCGAGGCCTGCCAGGGCGACGGCGTCATCAAGATCGAGATGCACTTCCTGCCCGACGTCTACGTCACCTGCGACGTCTGCCACGGCAAGCGCTATAACAGAGAGACGCTCGACGTGCTGTTCAAGGGTAAGTCGATCGCCGACGTGCTCGACATGACAGTCGAGGAAGGCGTTGATTTCTTCGCCGCGGTGCCCGGTGTGCGCGACAAGCTCGACACGCTGAAGCAGGTCGGCCTCGGCTACATCCATATCGGCCAGCAGGCAACCACGTTGTCGGGCGGCGAGGCGCAGCGGATAAAACTCGCCAAGGAGCTGTCGCGCAAGGCGACCGGCAAGACGCTCTACATTCTCGACGAGCCGACAACCGGCCTGCACTTCCACGATGTCGCCAAGCTGCTGGAAGTGCTGCACGAACTGGTCGACCAGGGAAACACGGTGGTGGTCATCGAGCACAATCTCGAAGTGATCAAGACCGCCGACTGGGTGCTCGACCTCGGCCCCGAGGGTGGCGATGGCGGCGGCGAACTGGTCGCCTCCGGCACGCCGGAAGCGATCGTGCGCGAAAAACGCAGCTACACCGGCCAATTCCTCAAGGAATTGCTGGAGCGACGCCCCGGAGGCAAGCGCGAAGCAGCGGAGTGATGGCGGGCTGGCGT
Source organism: Mesorhizobium sp. B1-1-1 (assembly GCF_006442955.1). Lineage (NCBI taxonomy): Bacteria > Pseudomonadati > Pseudomonadota > Alphaproteobacteria > Hyphomicrobiales > Phyllobacteriaceae > Mesorhizobium > Mesorhizobium sp. B1-1-1. The sequence continues at coordinate 110,694 of NZ_VFWW01000006.1, read as the reverse complement.
TGGGAATCTCCGGAATGAAGATCAGGAAAGCCCTCGCCCCGGATGTCACCGCCGTCATGACTCTGACCACGGATGCCTACGCACCCTACACCGCGCTGTTGGGCGCGCCGCCGATCCCGGTCACCGAAGACTATGCGCCACGCATCGAACGCGGCGAGGCCTGGCTGCTGGAGAGCGGCGGCGACCTGGCCGGGCTGATCGTCCTGGAGCGGCACGAAGACCACGCGATGATCTTCTCCGTCGCGGTGGCGCCAGGATTTCAGGGCAAGGGCTTCGGCATCGCATTGTTGAAACATGCGGATCAGCAGGCGCGCCTGTGGGGCGGGCCGGAGGTGCGGCTCTACACCAATGCGAAAATGGAGCGCAACATCGCGCTCTATTTGGCCTACGGCTATCGCGAAACGGGTCGCCGGCCCAATCCCTACCGGCCAGGATGGGTGCTCGTCGACATGGCCAAGCCGGTCGACGAGGTCACGGCGGCCTGATTTTTCTGAACGCGGCCAGATTTCTGAAACGGGAGGACGACAATGAGCAAATCGGGAACAATCCGCGCCGGCATGGGCGGCTGGACCTTCGAGCCGTGGGACACGTCCTTCTACCCGGAAAAACTCCCCAAGGCCAAGCAGTTGCAATACGCCAGCCGGCAGGTACCGAGCATCGAGGTCAACGGCACCTACTATTCCAGCTTCAAGGAACCGACCTTCGTCAAATGGGCCAATGAGGCACCCGACGGTTTCGTCTATTCGCTGAAGGGCAACCGCTTCGTCACCAACCGCCGCGTGCTGGGCGAAGCCGGTGAATCGATGATGCGTTTCCTTGGCTCCGGCGTCGCCGCGCTGGGCGACAAGCTTGGACCGATCCTTTGGCAGTTCGCGCCGACCAAGAAATTCGATCCCGACGATTTCGAGGCGTTTCTGAAGTTGTTGCCGGAAAGCCAAGACGGTATCGCGTTGCGCCACGCGCTCGAAGTTCGCAACGACAGTTTCATCGTGCCGGAATTCCCGGCGCTCGCGCGCAAATACAAGGCGGCCATCGTCTATGCCGATCACGCAAAATATCCTGATATCGCCGATATCACCGGCGATTTCATCTATGCGCGGCTGCAGACCGGCTCGGATGACAATCCCGACTGCTACACGCCAAAAGGCCTCGATGAATGGGCGGCGCGGGCCAAGGTCTGGGCGGAAGGCAAGCAGCCGGCCGATTTGCGGCGCGCCGACCCCGCCACCGACGCGCCGGTGCAACCGCGCGACGTGTTCGTCTACTTCATCACCGAGGGCAAGGTGCGCGCGCCCTTCGGCGCCATGGCGCTGATGAAGCGAGTGACAGAAACCAGCTAAGCGGCAAGCCTCTGCGGCTATCTCCATTTGCATGAATTGCCGGCGTCAACAGCCTCTGTCGGAACCTCAAGGCGTCATCATCGTTTTGCCTTGGTGGCGGGTTCCCGCGCGGGAAAACCAGCAGAAAAGCGAGGAAGGATGGCTGTCATCCTTATCGGTGCGTTTCTCATCGTCGCCGGCGTTGTGTATATGGCGGGCGCAGTTCTCAGGCGTGGACGGCTCAGCGATCCGGCACCTGCAGCTTCGGATCGACGGATGCCAAATCTCGCAACGCAGGCCCCGACGCTTGAGCCACGCCGCCGCGGCCTCGGTTTCCTAGGCGTGTCACAGAATTGGCCGGGTCTGCTGATGATGGCGGTCGGTGCCGTTCTGCTCCTGTCGGCGGTAGTCCTCTAACGCCGTGCAAGCTTGGCTTTTTCGCCGCGATCGTAACCTTATCGACACTTCCTTGCGTCATGACTCCAGCAACGTCAGGCTGCAGGGTCGTCGCGGGCAAGGAACGAGGGGCATGTCGCTCGACTACAACTCACTTCTGCTGGCGGTCGGTTTCTCCGCTGCCTGCCTGAGCCTGACGTTGTTCGGCACATGGCTCACCGCCCGCACCGACAAGTTCCTGCTCACCTGGGCGCTCAGCGCCATGCTGGTGGTGGGCGAGGTCTTCACCTATGACGCCTATATCGACGCGCCCAGGCGCGGCCTCGGCATCGCCACCTTCACCTTGCTGCTGGTCGGCTTCTCCATGATGCTGGGCGCCGCATACCAATTCAGAAGCGGCGGCTCGCCGATCCCCAGAGTTTTGATCGGCAGCGGCATTTCGCTGGCAGTGGCGCTGCCGCCCATGGCTCTCGGCTATGACGGGCTCGGCTTCATGTTCGAGAATCTGTTCGCGGCCCTGCTCCTGTTCGCAACCGCCGCCGAATACTGGAAGGGCCGCGCCGAGGCCCCAGCGCTTACCATCGGCGCCGCCGCACTCTATTCAGCGACCGCCATGTCCTTCCTGCTCTGCGCGACGGTTTTGGCATGGGACGGCAAGCTGATCATGAGCCATGCGCCAAGGAACTGGGCCGAGGATCTCAGCCTCATCGTCGTCATCGCCAGCATGACCGGCATCGGCGCCTTGTCGCTGGCCCTCAACCAGGGGCGTCTGGCGGGGCATCACCGCCGCAACGCGCTGACGGATCAGCTGACCGGCCTGCTCAACCGCCGCGCGCTGTTCGACCTCTTTGGCGATTCTCCCGTCGGCGCCTTTACCGCCGTGGTCGTGTTCGACCTCGATAGCTTCAAGGCCATCAATGACGAGTTCGGCCACGCGACGGGCGATGAGGTGCTGAAAGTGTTCGCCAAGGAGCTTGCCGGCAACCTTCGCCCGACCGATGTCGCCGCGCGCATGGGCGGCGAGGAGTTCGCGGTGGTGCTGAAGCGGACTTTGCCCGAAACAGTGGAAAACACGGCCGAGACGATACGGACCTCGTTCGCCGCGCGCCGCATCGACACCGAGAACGGTCCCCTGACGTGCACCGTCAGCGCCGGCTTTGCTTTCGGCACCAAAGAGGGCCTGAGCTTCGACAAGGTGCTCAGCGCCGCCGACAAGGCGCTCTACGCCGCCAAGCGCGGCGGCCGCAACCGCGTCACCGCCTCTCCATTCCGGCGCGCTAGCTGACCAAGCGCATCAATGCCGTGCCCATCATTGTTGAATGGCCGAATGCGGCTTTTACGCCGCCATGACAATTTCATTGAAGGCATCGAGGTCGACATAGAAGACCTTGGTGATCTCCTCGATCAGCTCGTCGTGGTCATAGCCCTGGGACTTCAGAATGTTGATGGCTGTGATGATGTCGACGCGCTCTGTGAGCCGCCGCTTCTGGTAGTCCTCGACGTAACGTTCCATGGCTGCCCCTTGGCCTGTATGCCCAAACGCGTTGAACGACAGAGATCGCAGGGAGGATGCTAGGAACGCATGCTTGCGCGGAACTTGCCCGTCGCCCACCTCGATCTGCGACAAACCAGACTGATACGGAAGCGGCCGACTCACAAAGCCATCAGAAGACTAGCATGTAGTATTGAGCGTGCCAGCGGGTGTTGAAGAAAGATTGAGCAATCTTTCATCAGGAGATGGATTTACACCGTCAGGAACTTCCTGACATCCGCCCGGTCGAGATCTTCCGCAGGACCAGTATGGACGATCTGGCCGCGGTCCATGATGTTGACCTCGTCGGCGAGTTCGCGGCAGAAGTCGAGATATTGCTCCACGAGAAGAACCGCAATGCCGGCCTGGTCGCGCAAATAGCGGATGGCGCGGCCGATGTCCTTGATAACGGACGGCTGGATACCTTCCGTCGGCTCATCGAGCACCAGAAGCTTGGGCCGCATCACCAGCGCCCTGCCGATGGCGAGCTGCTGCTGCTGGCCGCCGGAGAGATCGCCGCCGCGGCGGCCAAGCATCTGCTTGAGCACCGGAAACAATTCGAAGACATGCGCCGGCACGTTGCGGTCGGCCCGTTTCAGGGGCGAGAATCCCGATTCAAGGTTTTCCCGCACGCTGAGCAGCGGAAAGATCTCCCTGCCCTGCGGCACGAATGCGATGCCCGACCGGGCGCGGTCATACGCCGCGCTCCGGTCGAGCGCCTTCCCCTCGAAGGCAACGCTTCCGCTCGTCAGCCTGTGGTGGCCGACGATCGATCTCATCAAACTGGTCTTGCCGACGCCATTGCGGCCGAGCACGCAAGTGATCTTGCCGGCGCCCGCCTTCAGCGACACGCCGCGCAGCGCCTGGGCGGCGCCGTAGTGGAGCGTGGCATCGGAAACTTCGAGCATGTCAGCGCCTTCTCCAGAACCGAAGGAAGGCAAGATCGAAGCGATGGAATTGCACCCGCCAAACCATGCTCATCTCCCCAGATAGACTTCGACGACGCGTTCATCGGCAGATACGAAATCGAGCGTGCCTTCTGAAAGCACCGAGCCCTCATGCAGGCAGGTGACCTTGACGCCGAGCTCGCGCACGAAATGCATGTCATGCTCGACGACGATCACTGAATGGTCGCGGGCGATCTCCTTGAGCAGACGCGCGGTTTCCTCGGTTTCGGCGTCGGTCATGCCGGCGACCGGCTCGTCGACCAGCAGCAGCTTCGGGTCCTGCGCCAGGAGCATGCCGATCTCCAGCCACTGCTTCTGCCCATGGCTGAGACTGGCGGCGAGCTCGTCGCGTTTGTCGCCGAGCCGGATGGTCCCGAGGATGTCATCGATCCGCCGCGTCTCGGCGGGCGAGCGTCGATGGAACAGCGCCGGGAAGATCGAGCGCGGCCCCTTCAGCGCCAGCATCAAATTTTCCTCGATCGTATGGCTTTCGAAAACCGTCGGCTTCTGGAATTTGCGGCCGATGCCCATCATGGCGATCTCGGCCTCGTCATGGCAGGTGAGATCGACCTGGCCGTCGAAGAACACCTCGCCCTCGTCGGGCCGTGTCTTGCCGGTGACGATGTCCATCATCGTGGTCTTGCCGGCGCCGTTGGGGCCGATGATGGCGCGCATCTCGCCCTTGTCGAGCACCAGCGACAGATTGTTGATGGCGCGAAAGCCGTCGAAGGAAACCGAGACGCCGTCGAGATAGAGAATGGTGTTCGACTTCGACATCGCTCGTTACTCCGCCGGCTGTGGTTCGAGGCTGGACGAGGACCATTCGCCGGGTGTTTTGGCCGCCGCCTGCACGACTTTGGACGGCGCGATTTCACCATCGGCGCCGGCCTCCTCGGCCAACGATGCCGCGCGCAGCGCCTTGGCGTTGCCGCGCCAGCTATCCCACATGCCGATGATGCCTTTCGGCAAGAGCAGCGTCACGGCGACGAACACGCCGCCGAGTGCGAACAGCCACAGTTCAGGCAGCACGCCGGTGAACCAGGATTTTCCGGCGTTGACCAGCAGCGCACCGATGATCGGCCCGATGATGGTGCCGCGCCCGCCGACCGCGGCCCAGATCACCACCTCGATCGAATTGGAGGGTTCGAATTCGCCCGGATTGATGATGCCGACCTGCGGCACGTAAAGCGCGCCCGCGACGCCGGCCATGACAGCTGAAACCGTGAAGGCGAACAACTTCACATTCTCAGCCCGCCAGCCGAGGAAGCGGGTGCGGCTTTCGGCATCGCGCACCGCCATCAGCAGCTTGCCGTATTTGGAGCCGACGATTGCCCAGGTGACGAAGACGCCGAGCGCAAGCATCACCGCGCTGGCCGCGAACAGCGCCGAGCGGGTCACGTCGGCCTGGACGTTGAAGCCCAGAATGTCCTTGAAATCGGTCAGGCCGTTGTTGCCGCCGAAGCCCATGTCGTTGCGGAAGAAGGCGAGCAGCAGCGCATAGGTCATCGCCTGTGTGATGATCGAGAGATAGACGCCTGTGACGCGGCTGCGGAAGGCGAACCAGCCGAAGACGAAGGCGAGCAGGCCAGGCACCGCGAGCACCATGATCGCGGCGAACCAGAAATGGTCGAAGCCGGTCCAGAACCAGGGCAGTTCCTTGTAGTTCAGGAACACCATGAAATCAGGCAGGACCGGATTGCCATAGACGCCGCGCGAGCCGATCTGGCGCATCAGATACATGCCCATCGCGTAGCCGCCGAGCGCGAAGAAGGCGCCGTGGCCGAGCGAGAGGATGCCGCAATAGCCCCAGACAAGATCGAGCGCCAAGGCAAGCAGCGCGTAGCAGAGATATTTGCCGGTCAGCGCCACGATATAGGGCGGAATGTAGAAGGCGCTCGTCGGTAATACCGCAAGATTGAGCAGCGGCACGATGATGGCCGCCGCCAGCAGGATGAGGATGGTGATGGCGATGCGGCGGTCCGCGCCCGCGGCGAAGAAGCGTCCCGACATCATGCTTCCACCGCCCTGCCCTTGAGCGCGAACAGGCCGCGCGGGCGCTTCTGGATGAACAGGATGATCAGCACCAGCACGACGATCTTGCCGAGCACGGCGCCGGCATAGGGTTCCAGGAACTTGTTGACGATGCCCAGCGAAAAGGCGCCGACCAGCGTGCCCCACAGATTGCCGACGCCGCCGAAGACGACGACCATGAAACTGTCGATGATGTAGCCACGGCCGAGATTGGGCGAGACATTGTCGATCTGGCTGAGCGCCACGCCGGCAATGCCGGCAATGCCGGAGCCGAGCGCGAAGGTCAGCGCGTCGACCCATGGCGTCCTGATGCCCATGGAGGCGGCCATGCGGCGGTTGGCGGTGACGGCGCGCATCTGTAGGCCCCAGGGGGTGCGCTTCATCACATAGAGCAGCACGGCAAAGACGCTAAGCGCGAAGACCAGGATCCAGAGCCGGTTCCAGGTGATGGCAAGCTGGCCGACATCGAACGAACCCGACATCCAGGAGGGATTGCCGACCTCCTGGTTGGTTGGCCCGAAGATCGAGCGCACTGCCTGCTGCAGGATCAGCGAAACGCCCCATGTCGCCAGCAGCGTCTCCAGCGGCCGGCCGTAGAGGAAGCGGATAATGCCGCGCTCGATGGCGAGGCCGACAAGCCCCGCGACCAGGAAGGCAAGTGGCAGCGCGATGACCAGCGACCAGTCGAACAGGCCGGGAAACGACGTGCGGATCACCTGCTGGACGACGAAGGTCGTGTAGGCGCCGAGCATCACCATCTCGCCATGCGCCATGTTGATGACGCCCATGACGCCGAAGGTGATGGCAAGCCCGATCGCTGCCAGCAGCAGCACCGAGCCCAGCGAAATGCCATACCAGATGTTCTGTCCGGCGTCCCACAGGGCCAGCGTCGAATTGATGTTGGCGATAGCCGCCGTCGCGGCTTCCTGCACTGCGCCCAAGGCATTGGCCCCTGCCGAGGTGAGCAGCGATACCGCATCGCGGTCGCCGCGCGCGCCGATCAGGGCGATTGCCGCGAGCTTGTCGGCATCAGGCCGATCCGAGCTCAGGATCGACGCGGCACGAGCCTGTTCCAGCAAGGTCTTGACACTGGCGACCGTCTCATTGGCGATCGCAGCGTCGAGCGGCTCGATGTTTGCGGAATCGGGCGTCTTGAACATGGTGTCGGCGGCGGCGAGCCGCACGGCCGGATCCCTGGCGCCAAGCGTCAGCGTGCCCAGCGCATCGCGGATGGTGCGGCGCAGCGTGTTGTTGACCTTGATCTTGGTGATGTCGTCCTTGGCTGCTTCACCGGATGGCTCACCGCTCAGCGGGTCGAAAAGCTGGACCCGTTCGCCGCCTTCCTTGCCGACGAAGACCAGGGAATCGATCTTGCGGATGTAAAGATTGCCATCGGCGAGTGCCGCAAGAGGCCGCTCCACTGCCGGATCGCCGGTCGCCGCCAGGTCGTGAACGACAGCTCCCGTCTCCGAAAAACCCTTGGCGGCGGCGAACTTGGCGATGATGCCACGCAGATCGGCTTCGCCGGCGCTCGATGACGACAGCGTCGCCAGCAAGAACAGCAGTGTCAGGCCAAGTGCGCGGAAAAGGTTCATCGGCGTCAGGCGACTCTTCAGGGTTGAGTTGGACGTCCGGACGGCGAAGGAACCGTCCGGACGCTCGCGGTCATGGGCATGGACCTGAAGGTCCAGCCCGGGAGAATCAGTTTGTGCCCTTGCCGCCGCATTTGCCGGTGGCGACATTGAAGTTGCCGCAGGACAGAGGCGCCCGCCAATCGGAGATCAGGTCCTTGGAATCGGGCAGGTAATCCGACCACTCATCGCCCATCACCAGACCCGGCGTGCGCGAGACCGTCTCGAACTGGCCGTCTGCCTGGATTTCACCGATCAACACCGGCTTGGTGATGTGATGGTTCGGCATCATCGTCGAATAGCCGCCGGTCAGGTTCGGCACCGAGACGCCGACCATGGCGTCAATCACCTTGTCCGGATCGGTGGTGCCGGCCTTCTCGACCGCCTTCACCCACATGTTGAAGCCGATATAGTGGGCCTCCATCGGGTCGTTGGTGGTGCGCTTGTCGTTCTTGATGAACTTGTGCCAGTCGGCGATGAACTTCTTGTTCTCGGGCGTGTCGACGCTCTCGAAGTAGTTCCAGGCGGCGAGATGGCCGACCAGCGGCGCCGTGTCGAGACCGGCAAGCTCCTCCTCGCCGACCGAGAAGGCCATGACCGGGATGTCCTCGGCCTTGATGCCCTGGTTGCCCAGTTCCTTGTAGAACGGCACGTTGGCGTCGCCGTTGACGGTGGAGACGACGGCGGTCTTCTTGCCGGCCGAACCGAACTTCTTGATTGCCGAGACTTCGGTCTGCCAGTCCGAGAAACCGAACGGCGTGTAGTTGACCATGATGTCTTCCGCCGCGACGCCCTTGGCCTTCAGATAGGCCTCGAGGATCTTGTTGGTGGTGCGGGGATAGACATAGTCGGTGCCTTCCAGCACCCATCGCTTCACCGAGCCGCCATCCTCGCTCATCAGATAGTCGACGGCCGGAATGGCCTGCTGGTTCGGCGCCGCGCCCGTATAGAACACGTTGCGCTCGCTCTCCTCGCCCTCATACTGGACGGGATAGAACAGGATGTTGTCGAGTTCCGAGAACACCGGCAGCACCGATTTGCGCGACACCGAGGTCCAGCAGCCGAACACCGCCGCGACCTTGTCTTTGGAGATCAGCTCGCGCGCTTTCTCGGCGAAGAGCGGCCAGTTGGACGCCGGATCGACGACGACCGCTTCGAGCTTCTTGCCGAGCAGGCCGCCCTTGGCATTCTGCTCGTCGATGAGCATCAGCATGGCATCCTTCAGCGTCGTCTCCGAAATCGCCATCGTGCCGGACAGCGAATGGAGGATGCCGACCTTGATCGTGTCGTCGGCCGCCTTCGCGGGCGCCGACATCGACAGGCCGGCAGCGACCACGCCCGCCGAAAACATTTTTGTTATTGTCGAGAAATTACCCCTCATGCCTGACACTCCCAAGCTGATTGATTGCAACGCAACACTACGAAGCAACCCCCATGCCAATCGCCGAGGCGGTTTCGTGGAAGGAGTTAATGCTCAATATTATCAGTGGATTGACATATCGTGCTTAGAGAAAGCGTGAGGGCCGGTTAAAAATTGGTTGAGAGAAATTTGCGCAGCGCACACGGTTTTTGCCTAATTTTCGTCCAATTTCTCCAAATGCCTGGATTTTGATCTCCGGACGCGGGCCGCACGCGACAAATATTGCGGTACGGCACACAAATGGGGCAAGCTCGCCCCTCAACCGAGCGACGTCATGGCATCCGGAATTTCACGCATCTCTACCGGCCTATTGTTTCTGGCGGCGGCGACCGGGGCGGCGCGAGCCGACTTCAGCGACGGCAAGATGCCCGACGGCATTTATCATTGCGAGGTCTACCTGCTCGGCATGTTCCTCAACCTCGGCGACATCACCATCAAGGGAAACGTCTATACCGGCCCAGTCACCTTCGGGACCGCCCAGCAGGGCTACAATTACCAGATGGACGCAAATGGGGTGATCTCCTGGCTGGGACCACTCGGCGGCTACACCGCCGGCGGCAACTCGTTGTCCCTCACTCAGGCGACTCTGGATGGCCAGGGCCCGCCCTCATTCGACATCATCATGAGACAGCCCGACGGCGCCTTCACCGCCTCGACCTGCACCAAGGGCTGAAAGTCGAGAAAAATGGCGCGGAACCCCGGTCGGGGCTCCGCGCCAGCAGGCAGTCGGGAGGTGGAACTAGATGCTTCTCGCTGACATTTGGCTGGCGATGTAATCGGCCTGCCGGATCGCCAGCGAGACGATCGTCAGCGTCGGGTTCTCGGCCGCGCCTGTCGTGAACTGGCTGCCGTCGGAAACGAACAGGTTCTTGATGTCGTGCGTCTGGCCGTGCTTGTTGACGACACCGTCGGCCGCCTTCTCGCTCATCCGGTTGGTGCCGAGATTATGGGTGGAAGGATAGGGCGGCGTCGGGAAAGTCCGCGTCGCTCCAACCGCGTCGTAGAGCGCCATGGCCTGTTTGTAGGCATGATCGCGCATCGCCGTATCGTTGGGATGATCGTCGAAATGCACATCGGCGATCGGCATGCCGTGCTCGTCCTTTTCGTCGGCATGCAGCGTGATGCGGTTTTCTTCGCGCGGCATGTCCTCGCCGACGATCCACAGCCCTGCCATGTGGTCGTAGTGGTCGAGCGCGGTGGTGAAGGAGCGGCCCCAAGCGCCGGGATCGAGGAAGGCCGCCATAAACGGCAGGCCGAGCGAAAGCGTCTCGAATTCGTAGCCGCCGACGAAACCGCGCGATGGATCATGCCGCGCCTCGTCGCGGATGATGCCGGCCATCGTGGTGCCGCGATACATGTGCACCGGTTTGTCGAAGATGGCATAAACCGAGCCGGTGGTGTGGCGCATGTAGTTCTTGCCCACCTGCCCCGATGAATTGGCGAGGCCGTCAGGGAACTTGCTCGAAGCCGAATTGAGCAGCAGGCGCGGGCTTTCAATCGAATTGCCGGCGACGGCGACGATGCGGGCCTTCTGCTCCTGCAGCTTGCCGTCCTTGTCGGCATAGACGACGCCGGTCACCTTTCCCGAGGCGTCATGGTTGATCTTGACGGCCATGGCGTTCGGCCTCACCTCGAGATGGCCTGTCGCTTCGCCTTTCGGGATCTCGGTGTAGAGCGTCGACCATTTGGCGCCCCATTTGCAGCCCTGGAAGCAGAAGCCGGTCTGCTGGCAGGACATCCGGTCGTCACGCTCGACCGAATTGATCGCCATGTTGCCGGTGTGGCATTCCTTGTAGCCGAGCTTGTCGGCGCCAGCCTTCAACAGCTTGAAATTATTGTTGCCCGGCAGCCTCGGCCAGTCATTGGTGCCGGTGACGCCCATCTTGGCTTCGGCCTTGGCGTAATAAGGCTCCATCTCGGCCAGTGTCACCGGCCAATCGAGCAGGTTCGCGCCCTCCACCTTGCCGTAGGTCGAGGCGGTCTTGAACTCATGCTCCTGGAAGCGCAGCGAAGCGCCGGCCCAGTGCGTGGTCGAGCCGCCGACCGATTTCACGATCCAGGCCGGCAGGTTCGGAAAATCCCTGGCTACGCGCCAGTCGCCCGAAGTCGTGCGCTTGTCTTTCCAGGCGAGTTGGGCAAAGGAGTCCCACTCGTCATTGATGAAGTCGTCGAATTCGTGGCGAGCGCCGGCCTCCAGGATCACGACGTCGATGCCCTTCTGGGCGAGTTCATTGCCGAGTGTGCCGCCGCCGGCTCCCGAGCCGATGATGACGACCAAATTGTCGTTTTTCAGATCAAATGCTGCTGCCATGGTTTCCTCCCATGATTTCGATTTTGCTGGGTGGCGAGAGGAGCGGCTCAGAGCCACTCGATGTCGTCGAAGCCGCGCGCGATATAGCCGCCCTTGGAATAGGATTCGCCCTCATAGCCAAAGACCGGCCAGACCTCCTTCTGGTTGTAGAGGCTGACGACGAGGCCGCCGCGCACCGCCTGGAAGAAAGGCGTGGCTTCGACCTGCTTCAGCACTGCGACACGCTGATCCTCCCAACCAAGGTTCCGGTAGCCGCCCTTGCCGGACCTCTTGTCGAGATCGGCGATGCCGTTCTCGATGAGATCCCTATGTGCGGCATCCTTGCCGGCCTGATCGTCATGGCTCTTGACCGCGATGGCGTAATATTTGTCGGGAAGCTGATCGTGCGGGTAGACGTCCCGCCCCATTTGGATCAGCGTCGCCATCGTCTCCGGCTTCAGCGCCGACGTTTCGAGGCCCCAGGCATGTTCCGGGCTGATGACCGCGCTGCCGGAAATGACGAGCAAGGCTCCGACGCCGCCGCGCTTCAGAAGCTCGCGCCGCGAAAGCCCGGGCCTGCTTTCATAGATCGTGACCATATTTTCCTCCCTGCTTGCTGGTTGCATCCATGGGATGCCTTGGCTGGCGCCGCGCACACGCGGCCGCGATCTCTACTGGAACCTGCCTCCTCCTTGCAGAACCTCGATCCTGTAGCCGTCCGGATCCTCGATGAAGAAGAAGCGTGCGATCAGCGAACCGTCACGGTTGAATTCGACGATCTTCTTCGGGTTGAGGCCGAGCGCGCCGAGCCGGTCGTGCTCGCCGTCGAGATCGACGACCGAAACCGCGAGATGGCCGTAGCCATCGCCAAGCGCATAAGGCTCCTGCCGACCCTTGTTCACGGTCAGTTCGACTTCGAATTGCGTCTCGGCATTGCTGAGGTAGATGAGCGTGAACGTGTCGAAATCCAGCCTTTCGGCGACATCGAGGCCGAAGGCATTTCTGTAGAAATCGACGGAGCGGGTCTCGTCGAGAACCCGGATCATGGTGTGGATTGCCTTCGCCAAATCAGTCCTCGCCACTCGATGCTTCGAAGATGATTATGCGCGGCGACGGCAAAAGATGGTGGCAGCCGGTTACCACGCTCCGAAGATCGACTCGCCTGACAATCGCAAGGACGAAAGTCCGATTGCTGTTCAGCCGATTTTGCCGGAGAATGCTGTCGGGGACAAAGGCCGCGTCGCCTCTGGCGGCAAAAGCATCTGTCCACCCAAAATCAACGCCAAAAATCAACGAACGTGGGAGGTTGTCGGATGTGCAGGGTATTTGCGGCCCAGGACCCCGAAGGTTATCGTCAGATCAACCGGTCGATCCGCATCGACGGATATTCGACCAGCATCCAGCTTGAGGCGACGTTTTGGGCACTGCTCGACGAAATCGCCGAAAGCCAGGACCTGACGACGCCGAAATTCATCTCGAAACTCTATGACGAGGCCATCGAGATCAATGGCGAGATTCCCAACTTCGCCTCCATGCTGCGCACCACCTGCGCGCTCTATCTGCGCAGCCACCGGCCGGGCATGGAAGACCAGATGCCGCCGAAATGGGAAGCCGCCTGAAGATCCAGAAAAGTGCCCCCCGGCTTTGTGTTCGGAATGCATCAGGAACTGGGGCGGCTCGGCGGGCCTATCACGCACCGGGCCGATCGGCGGCGGCGATTTCCAGCGCCAGCCGCGTCATGTCGGTAAAAAGATCCTGGCGTTCCGCATATTGGGTCTGTTCGCCGCTGTCGATATCGTCGACCACCGTGCAGATCGATAGCGCACGGGCCCCGAAATGCCTGGAAATGCGATAGAGCGCACTGGTCTCCATGTCCACGGCCAGCGCGCCGGCTGCCTGCGCATCGGCAAAACGGGCGCGTCCCTGCGGATGGTGGAAGACGTCGCTGCATGCCGTCAGCCCGGCACGGTGGTCGATGCCGAGTTCGGCCGCCTTCGCCAATGCGCGAGCAAACAGCGCCGGGTCCGGCCCGGCTGCAGCGTCATAGAGGCCGAAAACCTGACCGCTTCGGGCGCTTTCGGGCCGCACCGATTGCGAGATGACGAGGCTGCGTAGTTTTACCTCAGCGGTCAGCCCGCCGCAGGTGCCGGTACGGATCAAAGTCCGCACACCGTAGCCGTCCAGCAGCTCATGCGCATAGATCAGAAAGGAGGATACGCCGATGCCGGTCGCCTGGATGCTGACCGGCTGACCACGAAACAGGCCAGTGAAGCCAAGGGCACCGCGCCGGCGGTTGATGCAGCGTGGGGCCTCCAGGAATGTCATGGCCATCCATTCGGCGCGCTGGGGGTCGCCCGGCAACAGCACAATGTCGGCGTAGTCACCCTTGCTGGCTTCGATGTGTGGCGTCAACAGCTCGTCCCTGCCGTTTCATCCACAATCATGGCCTTGTCGCGGTATTGCGCAAGAGGCATTCGGGAACGCTAATACACGGAAACTTCGTTTCAGGACGACAATATCACGAAAACAAAGAGTTAAACCGGTCGGCGACTCTATCAAAGTCGTAGCGGTGGCGACACGCCGGAAGTGCTTCAGCTTGGAGGAGAACCGCTCGATCAGGTTGCGCTCGCGATAGAGCCGCCCGCTGAAGCAAGGCTTCACTTGGTTGCTCTTCGGCGGGATGTTCGGCCGGCGGTCAGGCCGAGCCGCCCCAATTGCAGGCTGATGAAAACGCGCGGCGCGTCTTCATCAGCCGACGCACTCCAAGCGCTCATGATGCGAAGCTGGTTGATCGCGAAAGCTCCTCCCACGCGCTGATTTCGCTCCGCATCGCGTCGAGCTTCTGGTCGACCAGCCCCAGCGCATCGTCGCCCAGGAACAGCCGTACCGGCGGGTTCGCGGCATCGACCAGCACGAGCAACGCCTGCGCGGCCTTGGCCGGATCGCCCGGTTGGTTGCCGCTCTTGGCCTGTCGCGCGGCGCGGATCGGGTCCATGACCGCGTTATAGTCGGCAATGCTGCGCGGCGTGCGATCCATCGAGCGTCCGGCCCAATCCGTGCGGAATTGGCCGGGAGCGAGCGCCGTCACCCGAATTCCAAAGCCTGCCACTTCCTTGCCGAGCGCTTCGGAAATGCCTTCGAGCGCGAATTTGCTTCCGCAATAGAAGGTGATCCCGGGCATGGTGATGAAGCCGCCCATGGACGTGACGTTGATGATATGGCCGCGACGCCGCTCGCGCATGCCCGGCAGCACCGCCTTGATCATCGCGACGGGCCCGAAGACGTTGGCGGCGAACTGGCGCTGGAGATCGTCCAGGGACGACTCCTCCAGCACGCCCTCATGGCCGTAACCGGCGTTGTTCACCAGCACGTCGATTGGACCCGCCTGCCGTTCCGCCGCGGTGACAGCCGCCGGGACCGTCTCGAAATCGGTCACGTCCAGCAAGAGCGGGTGGGCGCGATCGGGCGCGAGCGCGGCGAAGATCTCGGCGTCGGCTTCCCGCCGCACGGTGCCGATCACCCGATGGCCCGCTTCAAGCGCGCCTCTTGCAAATGCTCGCCCCAGCCCGGAGCTGACACCGGTGATGAGGAATGTCTTAGGGGTGGAAGTCATGGTTCACTCCGGGCTATGATTGAAAACTATATCATGATATAGATAACAGCATGACACCAAACAAGACCAAGGTTGCTCCGACCGCCACGCGGGGTGAGCCGCTTCGCCGGCGTGTGATCGATGCGGCGGAGCGACTGCTCCGACAGGGTAAGGCCGGTTTCTCGATGCGCGACCTCGCCACCGAAGCCGGAGTCAGTTTCGCGACGCCGTTCAATCAGTTCGGGAGCAAGGCCGCGATCATGCATGCCCTTTCGCGGCGGCGGATCGATACGATGGCCCAGCGCTTTGCCGGGATGTCACCGCCTGCCGATGCCGCAGGCCGCGTGCTGTTGGCCATCGATACCGCGGTCGAGGTAATGTTGGAGGAGCCGGAGATAAACCGGGCCGTGATGGGATGGATCGGCACGGCCGGCCCGTCCCCCGGAAAGGTCCTGGCGCACTCCACAACCTTGTGGTCGCTGGCCCTTGGAGCGGGCGAAGGCTTGATCGCGGCCGGCAGGCAGAAGGCGCTGCGCAGTCTGCCGGAACAGCTCGCATTTGCCTTTCGTGGGGTCCTGTCATTCTGGACCGCCGGCGAACTGCCGGATGAGGCGCTTGCCTCGAAGGCGCGAGAGATCGCAAAAACCTTGCTGCTCGGATTTGCTGAACGGCCGCTATTCGGCGATTCCGCCTCCTAAGCTGCCCTCCGGGAACCACCAATCTCGGCCATTTCCCGATTTATGGGTTCACGGCCTAAGACTCCAGCATGTCCTTGACGATCGTTGCCAACTGCTTGAGCGAAAACGGTTTCGGCAGGAATCCGAAATGCGCGTCCGCCGGCAGGTTCCTGGCGAATGCATCCTCGGCATAGCCGGACACGAAGACGAACTTGATGTCCGGCTGGCGCTTGCGCAACTCGCCGAGCAGCGTCGGCCCGTCCATCTCCGGCATCACCACATCCGAAACCACAATGTCGACCTTGCCGCCGAGCGCTTCGAACACTTCCAGCGCCTCGACCCCGGAGGACGCCTCGTGCACGGTATAGCCGCGCGAGGTCAGAGCCCGCATGCCGCCCATGCGCACCGCATCCTCGTCCTCGACCAGCAGCACCGTGGCCGACCCGGACAAATCCTTGCCTGTCTCTGCCGACTTGGCAGGCACCGCTGCCGGTGCTTCCCCGGGTTCGCCTGCCTTCTTTGCCTCGGCGATGTGGCGCGGCAGGAAGATGCGGAAGACCGAACCCTTGCCGACCTCGGAATCGCAGAAGATAAAGCCGCCGGTCTGTTTGATGATGCCGTAGACCATGGACAGGCCAAGGCCGGTGCCCTTGCCGACCTCCTTGGTGGTGAAGAACGGTTCGAATATCTTCTTCAGCACGTCGGGCGCGATGCCGCTGCCGGTGTCCTCGACCTCGGCCACCACATAGTCCGCCGGAGTGAGTTCCCGGTAGGGAAAGGTCTTGCACTCCTCGGCGGTCACATTGCGGGTGCGCACCGTGAGGTCGCCGCCCGCCGGCATTGCATCGCGCGCGTTGACCGCCAGGTTGACCACCACCTGCTCGAACTGGCCGATATCGACCTTGACCGGCCAGAGATCGCGACCGTGGTCGATCTTCAGCTTGATGTCGTTGCCGACCAGACGGGCGAGCAACATCCTGAGATCGGCGAGCACGTCGGTAAGGTTCAGCACTTCCGGCCGCAGCGTCTGCTTGCGCGAAAAGGCCAGCAACTGCCGCACCAGCGAGGCTGCCCGGTTGGCATTCTGCTTGATGTTCATGATGTCGGGGAAGGATGGGTCCGACGGCCGATGATTGGTCAGAAGCAGGTCCGACGCCATGATGATGGCGGTCAGCACATTGTTGAAGTCGTGTGCGATGCCGCCGGCAAGCTGGCCGACGGCCTGCATCTTCTGGCTTTGCGCCATCTGCCCTTCGAGCGCCTTCTGCTCCGTCGTCTCGACGGCGTAGACGATGGCCGACTCCTCGGCCCCCTCGCCGCCTGTGCCGTCGGCGACCGCATTGACGTAAAAACGGATGTGGCGCTCCTCATTGCCGGGCAGGAGCGTGTCGATCGGCTCGATATCGGCCTGCCGCTGCCGTGCCTTTTCGAAGGCCGCGGCAAAGGCCGGGCGGTCACGTTCGTGGATGACCGTGTCGAGCCGCATGCGGCGGTCGACGGCGTCCCGGTCGACGACCGATGAAAACAGCGAAAGGAATGGCGCATTGGTGCGCAGGATGCGCCCGCTGGCGTCGACGCCGGCGATCGCCATCGGCGTCGAGTTGAAGAAGCGGGTGAACCGCACTTCCGAAGCGCGCAGGTCCGCCGAGGCGTCCTCGCCTTGCGTGCGGTTGAGCACGATCGTGCGCGTCGGACCGTTGAGGCCTTCGCGGCTGGCTGAAACGCGATGCATGAAGCGCACCGGCAGCGCCTCGCCCGTCATTGTCGTGAGGTCGAGATCGATGACCGCGTTGCGCGTCGTACCGGGGTCGGCCTTGACCGAGCGCACCAGCGCCATGCCGTCGCCGGCGACGATCTCCGGCAGGGAGACGGCGCCGGGCGTGAAGCTGGCAAGGTCGATGCCCAGCCATTCGGCGAGCGTGGCGTTGATATAGGTGACGCGGCCTTCCTGGTCGGCGGAAAAGAAGCCGGCGGGCGCGTGGTCGAGATGATCGATCGCCTTCTGCAGGTCCAGGAAGAAACGCTCCTGCTCGGCGCGTTCCTGCGAAATGTCGGCAAGTTGCCAGGCGAGCATCGGCGGCCGCTGGCCCGGCACGCTGAAAGCGCGGGCGCGGGCGCGATACCAGCGCGCGCCTGGCTCAGCGCCAGGCTTGATCGACTGCGCGAGCCGGAACTCGCCGTCGCCCGGCTGGCCGTCACGCAGGCCGGAGGCCAGTCGGTAGATGGTGACCGAAGCTTCCGGAACATCCGAAAGCAGCCCTTCGACCGTCTTCAGGTCGGCCGCGGAAGAGGCTCCGGTCATGTCGGCATAGGCGCGGTTGGCATAGACCACGCGGCCCTTGGTGTCCGTGACCAGAAGACCCTGCGACATCGAATCGACGAATGCCTTCGACAGTTCGTCGCCCGTCGAGCGTGGAGTGATCTGCACGAAGCCGATCGCCGTGGCGAACAGGAAGCCGACGCCGATCATCGCCAGCACGCCGAGCATGCCCAGCAGGAAAGGGTCGCCGAGCCGCTCGCGAAACAGGCCGAAAACGATCGCGGCCCCCGTCAGGACGGCAATGAAGATGACGAGCCGGGTAACGGCGCCCGGCCGCGTGTTCTGATCGACGATCGGTACCGGATAGAAATCGCCGCGCGTTTCCTTGGCCATGTGCCCCCTGCTCTTGAAGTCCGGTGTTCCGATACTCGCCGCAATGTGTGCCGACGCCCGCCCCTGTCGGGTTGAATCATATTCTCCTGGTCCCGAAAAGGCCCGGGCGGCAAATGTCAGATAAAAATGATGTCGGCCGGCCCTCCAGTGTTTCAAGCTGTTCATGAAGCGTGAAAGGCAACTTGCGGTAGCCCGCCGCAACGGTCTAGTGTCGCGTCACTTCCAAACCGATCAGGGGGAACCAATGCTGCAATGGCTGGATAGCGTAGCGGGCCCCGGCTATGTAGCGGCACTGCTGTGGACCTTCGCGGCGCTGGTCCTGCTGGTTGTCGTCCTCATCATCGTCAAACTCGTTCGCAACCTGACCTTCGGCACCTTTGTCGCGGGCGGCCGGAACCGCAAGACGCGGCTTGCGGTCATGGACGCCACCGCCGTCGACAGCCATCGCCGCCTAGTGCTGGTGCGCCGCGACGACATCGAGCATCTGCTTTTGATCGGCGGCCCCACCGATGTCGTCGTCGAGCGTGACATCCGCCTTTCTGCGCCACGCCGTCCCGCGCTGACCGGAGATGGCGGTTCGCAGCAGCCTGTCGCGGTGGCAAAGCCGCGTCCGCATCAGCCCACCCCGGCGCCGGCGAGACAGGCACCTGCTCCGCAGCCGGTGAGTGCAGCGCCACCCGCCCGCCAGCGCGCTCCGGAGCCGGTGCCGAAGCCGGCGGCGCAGGGTTATCAGCCGACCAATGTCACGCCGCTGCCTTCCTACGGCTCCGCAAACGTCAATGCCGTCCGGCATGCCCCGCCGCCGGCTTCACCACCGCCGGGGCAGGAAAGCATCGATGAAACGCTGATGAAGGAACTCGAGGTTTCGCTCGACCAGCCCCGCTCGAGCAGTCCGGCGAATAAGCCGGTGGCAAAAACACCGCCGTCGCTCGACGACGAGATGACCAGGCTTCTGGGCGAACTCTCCAGCCAGAAAAGATGAGCAGCGCTTGCGCCCGGTCCGAAAAACCGATCGGGGTTTTGCGCGCATCGCCCGGTTCTGAAAAAAGAAATGGCCGGAAAACCGGCCATTTCGAGAGCGATATCGCTGAAATCTTCTTGAATGCAGACCGCAGGCTAATCGTCGCGATAGACCTTCTCGCGGCGCTCGTGCCGCTCCTGCGCTTCGATCGACAAGGTTGCAATCGGGCGGGCATCCAGCCGCTTCAGCGCGATCGGTTCGCCGGTCTCCTCGCAATAGCCGTAAGTGCCTTCCTCGATGCGCTGCAAGGCCGAATCGATCTTTGCGATGAGTTTCCGCTGGCGGTCGCGCGCCCTGAGTTCGATGGCGCGGTCGGTTTCCGAAGAGGCGCGGTCGGCTAGATCGGGATGATTGGCGTTTTCCTGCTGTAGGATTTCGAGGGTTTCGCGCGCTTCGCGCAATATGTCATTCTTCCAGGTGACGAGCTTTGAGCGGAAGTAGGATTTCTGCCGCTCGTTCATGAACGGCTCGTCTTCGGAGGGTACGTAATCGGCGGTAACGGCATCGTTCATTCGACTCACCCAAACAGCCCCAAATTT
Organism: Mesorhizobium sp. B1-1-1; assembly: GCF_006442955.1. NCBI lineage: Bacteria > Pseudomonadati > Pseudomonadota > Alphaproteobacteria > Hyphomicrobiales > Phyllobacteriaceae > Mesorhizobium > Mesorhizobium sp. B1-1-1. The sequence goes on along the minus strand of NZ_VFWW01000006.1, from coordinate 90,647 downwards.
GGCGCCTATATATTCGCGGTCAAACGCCTGCACAAGCGCAATCGATTACCGATTCACGCAATTGTTAATCTGCCTCGATGAGCGCGATTGAGGTGATTCGGGCTGGTCTTAGGTACCGGATCCTTCGAACTGGCGGCCGCCGGCTGATGATTCGCCATGTCTGAAAAACGACTGCCATTGTGCGCCACGCCGTTCTTATGGCTAATCACAGCACGGTTCGGGCTGTTGGCACGGTGGAGGTTGGGTGAGCAGGCTTTATCTGTTGAGGCACGCCAAAGCCGGATGGGCGCTGCCCGGCATGCGTGATTTCGATCGCCCTCTCGATGCGTCCGGCCGCGCTGATGCGGAGGCGATGGGCATCGCCATGCGGTCGCGCTCCTATGTGCCCGATCTGACGCTTTGCTCCACAGCCCGGCGCGCGAAGGAGACGCTGGAAGGCGTGGCCGGTCGGGCCGACACCGGCCGGGTTCTGTTCGTCGACGCGCTCTACAGCGAGGACGCGGCCGCGTACCTCAGCCTCATCCGGGACAATGGTGGGGTGGGTTCGATGCTGCTCGTCGGCCACAATCCGATGACGGAGGATCTCGCCATGGCGGTGTCCGGCGATGGCGAGGAAAGCGCCCGCGCCATGCTCAATCATGGTTTCCCGACCTCGGGCCTGGCGGTCGTGCGCTTCAGCGGCGATCTTGCCGGGGCCGCCCAGGGTGCCGGCTATCTCGAGGCATTCCTGACGCCGGCTGACCTCTGACGCCATTTCAAACCAGCACGGCAACGCCTATATCGGACCTGTCGCAGCATCGAGAGACAATTTTGGCGTCATCGCTGACCACTTTCACCGACGAGGCGAGAATTGCGCTCGACACGCTTTCGGGCCGCGCCAGCGGGCTATTTTCGCCGTCGCTGCGGCTGGGCGTCACGGGTCTTTCCAGGGCGGGCAAGACGGTTTTCATCTCGGCGCTGGTCCACAACCTTATTCACGGCGGGCGCCTGCCGCTGTTCGAGGCGCAGAAATCCGGGCGCATCGCGCGCGCTTTCCTCGAAGAGCAGCCCGACGACGCGGTGCCGCGATTCCAGTACGAGGACCATATCGCCGCCTTGGTGAACGACCGCGTCTGGCCCGATTCGACACGCGCCATCTCCGAATTGCGGCTGACCATCGAATATGAATCGGCCTCCGGCTGGAACAGGATGTTTTCCTCCGGAAAACTGTCGGTCGACATCGTCGACTATCCCGGCGAATGGCTGCTCGACCTGCCGCTGCTCGGCAAGTCCTTCGCCGATTTTTCGCGCGAAGCCCTTGAAATGGCTGCGTTGCCGGTGCGCGAGGATCTGTCGCGCGCCTGGCGGGCGCTATCGGCCGAGATCGACCCGAACGCCGATGCCGAGGAGATGACGGCGCGCCGCCTGGCCGAGGATTTCGCCGCCTATCTCAAAGCCTGCAAGCTCGACGAGCGGGCGCTTTCGACTTTGCCGCCGGGCCGTTTCCTGATGCCTGGCGATCTCGAAGGCTCGCCCGCATTGACCTTCGCGCCTCTGGCCAGCCTGGGCGACAAGCGCCCGCGCAGCGGCTCGCTGCATGCGATGATGGAAAGGCGCTACGAGGCCTACAAGACCCATGTCGTCAAACCCTTCTTCCGCGAACACATCACCCGGCTCGACCGCCAGATCGTGCTGATCGACGCCATGCAGGCGCTGAACGCCGGCCCCGGAGCCATGGCCGACCTGGAGCGCGCGGTGACCGAGATCCTCGCCTGTTTCCGTCCTGGACGCGGCAGCTTCCTCACCGATCTTTTCTCGCGGCGCATCGATCGTATCCTGATCGCCGCCACCAAGGCCGACCACCTGCATCACGACAGCCATGACCGCTTGCAGGCGATCGTGCGGCGGCTGGCAGACCGCGCCGTGGCGCGGGCGAATTTCACCGGCGCCGGCGTCGACGTCGTCGCCATGGCGGCGGTGCGCGCAACACGGGAAGGCACCGTCAAACAGGGCCGCGAGACATTGCCGGTCATCATCGGCACACCGCTCGCGGGCGAGACAATCAATGGCGACACCTTTGACGGGAAAGCTGAAACGGCCATATTTCCCGGTGATTTACCGGAGAAAATTGATGCTGTCTTCGAAGCTCCCGGGGGAGCGCACAGGCAGGACAATACCGACCCGGCGATCCGCTTCGTGCGTTTTCGCCCGCCAAAACTCGAGCGCACGGCCGAGGGCGTCATGCTGTCACTGCCGCATATCCGGCTCGACCGTGCCTTGCAGTTCCTGATCGGAGACCATCTGGCATGACCGCGCCCCGCAAGCCGGCGGCATTCCGCATCGAACCGGAGGCCACATCGCAGCAGGACGCGGCGCAGGCGCGCCGTGCCCAGGCCGGGGCGCCGGAGGCGCGCCGTGTCCAGACCGACACACAGCGCAAGCCCCGCGCGGTGAAGAGCGATGTCGCGCTGGTCATCCCGTCGGAGATCGACGTGTTCGACGAGCCGGACATCGTCGCTGCCGAACCGCCGCCGGCGGTCGCTCGCAGGAAACGTTCATTGCTTGGCTCCATCTTCTTCGGCGCGTTCGGGGTGCTGGTTTCGCTGGCCATCGGCCTGTGGACCGATCAGCTCATTCGCGATCTGTTCGCGCGCGCCGAGTGGCTGGGTTGGCTGGCCGCCGGCATGGCTGCCGTCGCCGTGCTGGCGCTGGTGGTGATCCTGATTCGCGAGTTCCTGGCGATCGCCCGGCTTGCCGAGGTCGAAAAGCTGCAGAAACGTGCGCTCGATGCGATTGCACGCGACGATCCCAAGGCGGCGCGATTGGTGGTCGACGAGCTGTCGGCCTTCGTCGCGGCCAAACCCGAAACGGCCGCGGGCAGGCGCGCGCTGGCCGATCTGCGCGACGAGATCATCGATGGCGCCAATCTGGTGCGTCTCGCTGAGGCGGAGATCCTTGGCCCTCTCGACGCCAGGGCCAAGATCATGATCCTGGAAGCCGCCAAACGCGTGTCGCTGGTGACGGCCGTCAGTCCGCGTGCGCTCGTCGACGTAGCCTATGTCGTGTTCGAGGCCGGGCGCCTCATCCGGCGCCTTTCGGAACTCTATGGCGGGCGGCCGGGAACACTGGGTTTCTTTCGCCTGGCGCGCAGCGTGCTGGCGCATCTGGCGGTCACCGGTTCGATCGCCGTCGGCGACAGTTTCGTCCAGCAGATCGTCGGCCACGGCCTGGCTGCGCGCCTCTCCGCCAAGCTCGGCGAAGGCGTCGTCAACGGCATGATGACGGCGCGCATCGGCATCGCCGCGATGGAGACGGCGCGCCCCCTGCCCTTCAGTGCGGCAAAACGGCCGGGACTGGGTGATTTCCTCTCCGCGCTGACATCGTTCGCAAGCAGGAAGGAAAGCGAGAACACCCCGCCTGGCAAGTGAACGACGACCTTGGCAGTGACGAAGCATTAACCAATCTTGTTCATGGTCGCACTGGTTCCAAAATAGCCTCTTTGTTGCCGGGTGTCGTCGATGAAAAGCGTAATTCTGTCCAGCCTGTTGCCCCTGGCGGTTGCGATCACCACTGTCGCCGGCATTGCCGCACAGGCGTCCGCGGCGGAGCCGGACAAGCAGTTCTTCCGGTCCGCCGAAGGCAAGTGGGTGGGCCCGGGCGAGATCGTCGCCGGCAAATACAAGGGCACGAAGTTCAATTGCAGCTTCACCGGCTCGACGCCCGACGGCAAGATGGGCATGACGCTCGACGGCGGCTGCCGTGTGGGCATGTTCACCCAGCCGATGTCGGCCAAGATCGAGCGCAAGGGGCGCGATTACAAGGGCTCCTTCATGGGCGGCGCGGCCGGTGCCGGCCTCGATATCATCGGCGGCAATGTGGTCGATGCCCGCAAGGTGGTGTTCACCATCAACCGCAACCAGCTGCGCGGCGTCATGCAGGCACGCATCCCCGACGACAATTCGATGACGGTGACGGTTGCAGTGCGCGTCGCGGACCAGCTGGTGCCGGTGATCGGCATGAGCCTGAAGCGGGTCGACGCGATCGAAGTCGGCTCCATCGCGCCGAACTGAGCGCGTATCAACCGCCTGTAACCAAACACAAAAAGAGACGGCGGCCCATCGCCACCGCCTCCTTTTGAAGACGTCGATAGGAACGATCAGCCCTTGATCGCCGCCGTCACCTCATCATAGGCCTTGCAGGCGTCGGCCAGGGTCGTGGTGCCCTGATATTTGGTCGTCACCTCTTGCACCTTGGCCGTCAGATCGGCCGCCTTGGACGGATCCTTGGTAACCGCCTCCTGCAGCGCGGCGGCCATGTCCTGCGCCTTCTTGGTGGCGACCTCGGCCGTGCACTCAGGCGCCTTGGAGCAAGCCGAGCCGGCGAGCACCGCCAGGCCGACGGCAACGAGCAAAAACTTCTTCATGTCAGTCATCTCCTCAAAAAGGGCGCGGCTTGATCGCCACACCCTCCACTGGCCGAAGCCGAGCGTGCTTAACCTCCGATTGCAGCCAGACGCAACGCGGCCTCGCGCTCAACTTGTGTAACGTGCCTGCAACATTGCCCGCCGCAGGATTCGGGCTGTTACATGCCCGCCGAAGCCCCTATCCTTGGGGCGCTGGCGCCTGATCCGAGGCGTCTTGACCCGACCGCACAGGCTGCGGTCCTCAAACGAGCGGAATGGCGGGAATGGCGGCAGAGGCAGCGGGCAGCGAGCTTGTTCAGGTGGTGGCGCTGCTCGCCGCGGGTGTTGTCGCCGTTCCGATCTTCAAACGTATGGGCCTGGGTTCGATTCTCGGCTATCTGGCCGCGGGCGTGGTGATCGGCCCGTTCGGCATCGGTGTGTTTTCCGAATCGGGAGCCATCCTCCACGTCGCCGAGCTCGGCGTCGTGATGTTCCTGTTCATTATCGGGCTGGAGATGCAGCCGTCGCGGCTCTGGGGCTTGCGCCGCGAGATCTTCGGCCTGGGCGCGCTTCAGGTCGGGGTCTGCGCGGTCTTGCTGACCGGTGTGGGAATAGCCGGAGGCTTTTCCATCGCGCAATCCTTCGTCGCCGGAGCCGGCTTCGTGCTGACCTCGACGGCGATCGTCATGCAGCTTCTGGAAGAGCGCGGCGAAATCGCCTCGCCCAAGGGCCAGCGCATCGTCTCCATCCTGCTGCTGGAGGATCTGGCGATCGTGCCGCTGCTGGCCCTGATCGCGTTCCTGGCGCCAGGCGGCACCGACACCAGCCTGTCGGAGCGGCTGGCCGAGGTCGGTATCGGCCTTGCCGCGATCATCGGCCTGGTGCTGGCCGGACGTTTTCTGCTCAACCCTTTCTTCCGTATCCTGGCGGATGCCCGCGCTCGCGAGGTGATGACGGCGGCCGCCCTTCTGGTCGTTCTCGGATCCGCCCTTGCCATGCAGCTCAGCGGCCTGTCGATGGCGATGGGCGCGTTCCTGGCCGGCGTGCTGCTGTCCGAATCGACCTTCCGCCACCAGCTCGAAGCCGATATCGAACCGTTTCGCGGCATCCTGCTCGGCCTGTTCTTTCTCGCCGTGGGCATGTCGCTCGACCTGCATGTGGTAGTTCAGAACTGGCGGCTGATCGCCGTCTATGTCGTTGCCTACATGGTCATGAAGGCGCTCGGCATCTACATCGTCGCCCGCATCCTGAAGTCGGGCCATCGCGAGGCGCTGGAACGCGCCGTCTTCATGGCGCAAGGCGGCGAATTCGCCTTCGTCCTCTATTCGGCCGCCGCTTCCGTCGGCATCATCGACGGCCAGGCCAACGCGACGCTGACGGCCATCGTCATCATCTCCATGGTGCTGACGCCGCTGGCGATCGTCGCGTTGCGGTATCTGACGCCGCGCGACGAGCTGTCGCTGGATGGCGTCGACGTCGCCGAAGGGCTGACCGGCAGCGTGCTGATCATCGGATTCGGCCGCTTCGGCCAGATCGCCAGCCAGCCATTGCTGCTGCGCGGCATCGACGTGTCGATCATCGACAACGATGTCGAGATGATCCAGGCGGCGGCCGATTTCGGCTTCAAGGTCTACTACGGCGACGGCACGCGGCTGGACATCCTGCACGCTGCCGGTGCCGGGCGCGCACGCGCCGTGCTCATCTGCGTCGACAAACCCGATGCCGCCGTACGCATCGCCGAGCTCGTCAAAGCCGAGTTTCCCTTGCTCACCGTGCTGGCACGCGCCTTCGACCGAGGCACCGCGCTACAGCTCATCCGCACAGGCGTCGACTATCAGCTGCGTGAAACATTCGAATCGGCGCTGGTTTTTGGCGGTTCGACGCTGGAGGCCCTGGGCGTCGACCCGGAAGACGTCGCCGAGGTGGTCGAAGACGTCCGCCGCCGCGACACCGCCCGCTTCGAGACGCAACTCGCCGAAGGCATCCGCTCCGGACAGCGCTTCCTGAAGGGCAATATCGGCACGCCGATCCCGACGCCGCTCTCCACGCCGCGCCGCCCCGGCCAGGCGCTCAACGAGGAAACGGCCGGCGTTCTGCACAAGTCCGAGCCGGCGGATTGATAGGAAAAAAGCATGGATTTGGACAGCAGAGCCCTGTCGGTCACCACATTCTGGCGTGATGCCGGAGCGGACGCATGGTTCGAGAAAAGCGATGTTTTCGACGGCGATTTCCGCAACCGCTTTCTTGAGCTGCACTACGCGGCCGCACGGCGCGAATGCGACGGCTGGTCGGAGCATGCCGAAGGCTCGCTGGCGTTGATGATCCTGCTCGACCAGTTTCCGCGCAACTGCTTTCGCGGTACCGGCCACATGTACGCCACCGACCCGCTGGCGAAGCATTTTGCCCAAAAAGCTGTGACGGCCGGCCAGGACCTGGCGCTCGAACCGGAAGTGCGGGTGTTCCTGTATCTGCCGTTCGAACATTCGGAATTGCTCGCCGACCAGGAACGGTCGGTCGAGCTCACCGCGGCCAACGCGCCGGACTACCTCAAATACGCCGAAGAACACCTCGACATCATCCGGCGCTTCGGCCGTTTTCCGCACCGCAACAAGATGCTCGGCCGCGAAACCACGCCGGAGGAAAAAACCTTTCTGGACGATGGCGGGTTCTCAGGCTGACGCTGGTCTATCCAGCCACCAGTCGCGGCCCGACGGCAGGCGTTCGATACCGGCCGCATCGACGGCGGCCAGCCGCTCCGAGACGCTTCGCCCGCTTACCGCAAGATCGGGCGCGATCTCGGCCAGCGGCGCCAGCACGAAGGCACGTTCAAGCATGCGCGGATGCGGCACTTCCAGGCCGGTTTCGTGGATGACGCGGTCGCCGAAAACCAGGATGTCGATATCGATGAGGCGCGGCCCCCAGCGCTCCTCACGCACGCGCTTCAGCTTGCGCTCTGCATCGAGGCACAGGTCGAGCAATGCCCGCGGCGAGAGCCGTGTCGAGAGTTCGGCGGCGGCGTTCAGGAAGTCGGGCTGGTCGAGCTTGCCCCAGGGCGGCGTGCGGTAGAGCGAGGACACCGCGGCCACGCGAGCGGCGGGATCGGCGTCGAGCAGGCGCAGCGCCGCCGCCATCGAACTCGCCGGATCGCCAAGATTGCCGCCAAGGCTGAGATAGACGGTGTTACTGCGGCCAGACAACTGTCACCTCGACGTAATCGAGCACGCCGGGCACCGGCGCATTCGGCTTGCGGACCGTGATTTCGGCTTTCCTGATCTGCGGGAAGCGTTCCGTCAGGGCTTTTGCGACTTCCAGGGCCAGCGCCTCGATCAGGAAGCGCCTGTGTCCGGTGATGATCTCCTCGATCACCGTGAAGGCAACACCGTAATTGACGGTTTCCCCGATGGCATCGTCGACCAGCGCGCGCCCGGGCTCCACGGTGAGCGAGGCGTCGACATAGAAGCGCTGGCCGAGCGCCTCCTCCTCGTCCAGCACGCCGTGCCGGGCAAAGAAGGCGCAGTTCTTCAGGCGGATGACATACATGGTTCAGCGTTCCGAAGCGGCGGTTTCGCGCGCCAGCATAGCATCCGCCACGGCCAGCGCGTCCACGTTGATTGCGACATCGTGGACACGAAACAGGTCGGCGCCCTTCAATCTCAGTATGACGCTCGTCGCCGCAGTCCCAGCCCCTCTTGCGGCGGCATCGCGGCCCGTGACGGTGCCGATGAAGCGTTTTCGCGAGGTTCCGGCCATCAGCGGAAATCCGAGGGCGTTGAGCTCGGAAAACCGCGCCATCAGGTCGAGGTTATCCTCGGCCGTCTCCTTGGCGAAGCCGAAGCCGGCATCGAGAACGATATGATCGTCGGCGATGCCGTGTCGGCGGGCGATTTCCAGTGATTTTTCGAGGAACGCGAACTGGTCGGCGATGACGTCGGGCAGTTTTCGGCGATCCCGCCCGGTATGCATGATGATGAGCCCCGCGCCGGTTTCGGCTGCGATACGCGCAATGTCCGGCTCGCGCTGCAAGCCCCAGACGTCGTTGACGATATGCGCCCCGGCCGCGACGGCAAGCCGCGCGGTCTCGGCGCGATAGGTGTCGACCGAAATCAGCACCTCGCCGGAACCCGCCAGCGCCTCGATCACCGGCAGGATGCGCGCCTGCTCCTCGCCGGCCGTGATCGCTGACGCGCCCGGCCTGGTCGATTCACCGCCGACATCGACGACCAGGGCGCCTTCGCCCAGCATGCGGCGCGCCTGGACCAGCGCGGTTTCGGCGGCATCGAACAGACCGCCGTCGGAAAAACTGTCGGGCGTGACATTGAGAATGCCGACCACCACGGCCTTGTCGCCAAGGTCGAGATGACGTCCGTGCGCCAACTGCCATCGCCTCGCCGTCATTGCTCATCAACCATGGGGCTCATCAACCATGTGTGATCCGCACCAGATCAATTCCGTTGCGCCGGCAATGGCCGTAAAGCAAGGTAGGACGAGAGGCAACCTGATGAAACGAACCCTGCTTTGCGCATTGCTGCTTGCCGCCACCGCCGTTCCGGTGGGCGCGGCCAATCTCGTCAAGACATATAGCTACTTCGCCGTTGGCGGCAGGACGCTAGAAGACATCGAGGCACAGCTTTCCAAACGTGGTCCGCAGGTGAAGAGCACGGGCTCGCGGCATCCCGGCGCCACCCAGATGGCCTTCACCACGCGCATCAGCTATGCCGGGCAGTCCGGCTCTTGCCGGATCGCCGACGCCGCCGTGACCGTCAAGGTCAAGGTCATCCTTCCCGAATGGCGCCGCCCACGCAAGGCCGACGCGGATGTGCGGCTGTTCTGGGACACGCTGTCGGCCGACATCAAGCGCCATGAGGAACGCCATGTCGAGATCGCCAAGAATCACGCCCGCGAACTGGAAGACGCGCTGAAAGCCGCTTACCCGCAGAAGGACTGCGATGCGGCGAAGGCCAAGGCCGCCCAGATCACCGCCGCCATTCTCGCCAGACACGACCGTGCCCAGGTGCAGTTCGATCGTGTCGAAAGCGTCAATTTCGAAAGCCGCATCCTGCGGCTCCTGCGCTATCGCGTCGAGCGCATCGGCAACGGCCGGTTGCCGCCGACCTGAATGTCCTGATGCATGTCGCCTAAAGGGGCGGCGGTGCGAGCCAACCGGGCCGAAGCGTAGTGCCAGCTTCGAAAAATTTTCGGGCAACGGTCGAAATCGGCCTATACGGGACGACATATCAGGGGTTGGCAAGGGCACGACCTTCAAACACGAGCATCACGACCGATCGCGCCGCGGATGCAACCCGGCTAGCCCAGCCGACGCACCGGACGGCGCGCGCAAGCATATGGACGAAAGATTATGGACCAGGCTGTCGACAAGCAGGCCGTGGCGGCCGCGAGCGCGCCGCTGACGGAAAGCGAAAAGAACGCCATCATCGGCGGCGTTCTCCTGTCGATGCTGCTGGCAGCACTTGACCAGACCATTGTGGCGCCGGCCATGCCGACCATCGCGCGAGCGCTCGGCCACGCCGAGTACCTGCCCTGGATCGTGACCGGATATCTCCTGACCGCAACCGCCATGGCGCCGCTCTACGGCAAGATCTCCGACGTCTACGGCCGCCGGCCGACCGTCTATGGCGCGATCCTCATCTTCCTCGCCGGCTCGCTGGTCAGTGCGATGGCGCCCAACATGTTCGTGCTGGTGATCGGCCGCGCGATCCAGGGCGCCGGCGGCGGCGGGCTTTTTGCCCTGGCGCAGACCGTCATCGGCGACCTTGTGCCGCCACGCGAGCGGGCACGCTATGCGGCCTGGATCTCGGGCACATGGGCAGTCGCCAGCATCGCCGGGCCGTTGCTCGGCGGCACGTTCGCTGAACATCTCCATTGGTCGCTGATCTTCTGGATCAACATTCCGCTCGGCATCCTGGCCATGGCCATCATCAACAAGCCGCTGCGCAAGCTGCCGGTCGCGGCAAGACGGCATCGCATCGACGGGCTCGGCGCGCTGCTTCTCGTCGCCGCCACGGCCCTGCTGCTTCTGGCGCTGAACTGGGGTGGCAGCGAATACCCCTGGCTATCGACGGAGATCCTCGGGCTCGTCGCCAGTTCCTTGGTCCTGTGGGGCGCCTTTGCGCTGCGGCTGCTGCGCGCAACCGAGCCGCTGATTTCGCTCGAGGTACTGAGCAACCCGATCGTCCTTGCCGGCACGCTCTCCATGTTCCTTCTGCAGGCGGCCAATATCGGCCTGTCTGTCTACCTGCCGGTCTATCTCCAGTCGGTCATCGGCCTGTCGGCGAGCGAATCCGGCACCGCCCTCCTGGGGCTGATGCTTGGCACGGTGGCCGGCGCGACATTCAGCGGGCGCACCATTCCGCGTTTCGTCCATTACAAGCGGATCGCCATCTTCGGATTGGCCTTCGCCGTTCTATGCCTCGGCGTCCTCAGCCTGGTGGCGGGGCACGCCTCGCTGCTGGTTGTCGAGATCCTGACGACATGCGTCGGGCTCGGCAGCGGAACCACCTTTCCGGTGGCCACGGTGTCTGTCCAGAACGCAGTCGACCCCAGGCACCTTGGCGTCGCCACCGGCGTTCTGACGTTCCTGCGCTCGCTGGGCAGTGCGCTCGGCGTTGCTATCCTCGGTGCGGTCGCCCTGGGCAACGGGCTGCCGCTGGCGGGCGAAGGCGCGCAGGCGACCGGCGCCGGTGCCGAAGCTGCCGCCTTCGGGCTGATCTTCGTCGCCGCCGTGGTGATGTTGATCATGGCGCTGCTGACGCTCAGCCTGATGCCGGAGAAACCGTTGCGGGGCCGTCCCGAAGCCCCCGTGCTGGCGGACTGAAGCGGCACGCCTCAAGAGGCCTCCACCACGCCGAGCTTCTTCTGCAGGCTGGTCGACGAGGTCGTGTATTGGAAGACGATGCGTTCGCCCGGGCTGACGATGCGCTTCGCCGCCTGTGCCATCAGCGCGACCTCGTGAAAGCCCGACAGGATGAGCTTCAGCTTGCCGGGATACCAGTTGATATCGCCGACCGCGAAGATGCCCGGAACCGATGTCTGGAACTTCTCGGTGTCGACCGGAATCAGGTTCTCGTGAAGATTGATCCCCCATTGTGCGATCGGTCCGAGCTTCATGGTCAGGCCGAAGAAGGGCAGCATCCGCGTGCAAGGGACTTCGATGTCGCCGTCCTGCCCCTTGATCAGGGCGGATGTCAGTTGGCCCTCGGCGCCGGTCAAGCCGGTCACTTGCCCGACCTGGAAGTCCAGCTGCTTCATCTCCTGCATGGCGTACATCTTGTTGACGCTGTCGGGCGCGGCGCGGAACTCCGGGCGCCGGTGGACCAGCGTCACGCTTTTTGCCACCGGCTGCAAATTGAGCGTCCAGTCCAGCGCTGAATCGCCGCCGCCAACGATAACGAGGTCGTGGCCGCGAAAATCTTCCATTCGGCGCACCGAATAGAAGACGCTCTTGCCCTCATAGGGTTCGATGCCCGGGATGGGCGGGCGTTTTGGATGGAAGGAGCCGCCGCCGGCGGCGATCACCACCACCTTGGCCTCGAACACCTCGTTCTCGTCGGTGGTGACGCGAAAGCCGCCGTCCTCCAGTCTCTCGAGACTGGAGACCATGCGATTGTAGGTGAAATCAGGCTTGAACGGCGCGATCTGCTCGAGCAGCTTGTCGACCAGGCCTTGCGCCGAGATCGACGGCCAGCCGGGAATGTCATAGATCGGCTTTTCCGGATAGAGTTCCGCGCATTGGCCGCCGGGCCGATCGAGGATGTCGATCAGGTGGCACTTCATGTCGAACAGGCCGAGCTCGAACACGGCGAACAGGCCGACCGGCCCTGCCCCGACAATGAGTACGTCTGTCCTGGTGATGCCGGTCATGGTGCGCGCCTCGCTGCTGGATTGGCGTGAGACTGCATGACCACCGGCTTGCTGCCAAGCGGTGGCGGCAAAAATCAGAGCTGCGAACCGGATTAAGAAAGGCTGGACGACCGCCAGTCCGGCTGCGCCGGCAATTTTTTATGGCCGGCATCTCCCAAGATAGGAATTTTTTCTTGACGGGGTGCCCGCAACTATGGTAGATATTTGGTTATGGTGCTGAGTTGCGCCGGAGGCCCGCCGCACAGGCGGGTTTTCCATTCAAGGCGACGTCAACAGCCGGCCCCCAAGGAACCCCCTGCCCGGATTCATTGCCTCGGGCAAAAATCGGCTTTTAGCCTTGGCGCTCGGGCACCCGCACCACCAGTCCGTCGAGCGCGTCGCGCACCTTGATCTGGCACGATAGCCGCGAATTCGGCTGGACGTCGTAGGCAAAGTCCAGCATGTCCTCTTCCATTGCTTCCGGCTCGCCGACTTCCGCCGTCCAGGCCTCGTCGACATAGACGTGGCAGGTTGCACAGGCGCAGGCGCCGCCGCACTCCGCTTCGATACCCGGCACGGCATTGCGGATGGCGTTTTCCATGACCGTCGAGCCGTTCTCGGCATCCACGTCGAAATGTGTGCCGTCATGGGCAATGAAGGTCAGTTTGGTCATTTGTCACCTGAGGGAGTTTCCGCCGAGATAATCACTCGGGCACACAAGTCAACTGCGGCGAGAAAGCGCCGCTCGGTGACGTTTTTCCGCAAACGGGTCTAGCGGTTGATGGCGGCGATGAAATCGCGCACTTCGTCGATCAGTTTGCCGAGCCGCGTAAGCGTCTGGCTGTCTTCCGGCTGCCGTTCTATCTCGGTGGCGCAATCGGCAATGGCAAAGGCCCCGACACCACGCGCCGAACCCTTCAGGCCGTGCGCCAGGAGCAGCCGGTCCTTGATGTCCGCATCGACTATCCTGTCGCGCACCGACAGCGCCTGTTGTACAAAGAGCGCCAGCACCTCCTGTTCGAGGCCGCGGTCGCCCATCGTCTGCCGCGCAAGGTGTGCCAAATCGACCGGTCGGGACCGCCTCGTTCCCGATACATCGCCCCCGGGCATTGAGAAGGCAATGCCGCTTTCGCCACGCATGAACTCGAACTCCGCTTCTTCGGCCGCCTGAAAAACTAGGCGAATCCAATGGACAACGGGTTAATGGATGGCCGGAAAAAATGTTGCGAAAGCGGCGCCGGAATCACGCTTCCGTTAACCTTATATTTAAAGTTTTACGTATCCCGCGGAATGCATGTTTTCTTTACCCCCCTGTGTCATTACGATACGAGGGGTCCATTTTCAGCCTCCTGCGCGTGGGTGCGACAACCAAAATCATAAGCCCGCGGCAGCTAGTACAGGGTAGCGAAGGCATGGCGAAGAAAACAACGACGACCAGATCTCTGGACAACGATGTGGCCAGGGAACTCGAGAAGGCACTCGATCTCGACCTCAGCGGCGACACCGGCAGCGGCGACCTCGATATAGCGGCCTCGATGGAAGATCTGGAAGCGCAGATATCCCAGGCCGCCGACGAATTGGCGCGCGAGGGACGCAATCAGACGCAGGCACCCGTCGTCAACCAAGCCCAGGCCGCGAATCCCGCGCCAAAGACCAGACCCGCCGAACTGCGCCCCGTCGAAACACGCAATGGCGGTCAGCCCGCCGGCTTCTCGCCGGCCAATGACGATCGTCAGAAGGATTACAAGACGCTTCTGCACAGCCTCAACCGGCGCGCCTCGAACACGATCTACTGGGTTATCGCCTTCGTTTCGCTGGCCTGGATCGCCGGCGCGGGCGGATTGGCCAACCTCCTCTTCGGGCCGAGCATCTGGAGGATCCGCACGCTCGACCAGTTCTTCGCCCGTCCCGAACTGATCGGCCTTGCTGTCGCGGCCATCGTGCCGGTCATCCTGTTCTGGGCCTTCGCCGCCATGATTCGCCGCGCGCAGGACATGCGCATCGCCGCCCAGTCGATGACGGAAGTGGCCTTCCGCCTCACCGAGCCGGAAAACATGGCCCAGGATCGCGTCATGATGATCGGCCAAGCCGTCCGCCGCGAGGTGGCCGCCATGGGCGAAGGCATCGAACGCACGCTGGCCCGCGCCGTCGAACTGGAAACGCTGGTCCACAGCGAGGTCAACCAGATCGAGCGCTCCTATTCGGAAAACGAAACCCGCATCCGCTCGCTCGTCGACGGGCTCGGCAGCGAGCGCGAGGCGGTCGTCAGCCATGCGGAGCGGGTTCGCGCTTCGATCGCCGGCGCGCACGACACCCTCAAGGACGAAATCGGCGCTGCCAGCGACCTCATCCGCGACAGCATTCTCAATGCATCGACCAAACTGTCGATGACCATCACCAATTCCGGCGACACGCTTATCGACCGCATCAACGAAAGTTCGCTGTCGATCTTCGATTCGGTGGAAGGACGGCTCGACACCATAACCGACAAGCTTTCGACTTCCGGCGAGGCTTTCGCCAGCCTGCTCGACACGCGCATCGCCAAGCTGACGGACACGACAGACGGCCTGACCCGGTCGTTGACCGACCTGCTCGACGATCGCACCAACGGCATGGTGTCGCTGCTTGGTGGCGCCGCGCGCACACTCAATTCGGAATTCGAGGCCAGCCTCAACGGCATCGAGCGCACGCTCGCCGAGCGCGGCCAGGCGCTGATCAGCGAGTTCCAGACCCGCGCCGAGGCTCTCGACACCGGCACGCAGAAGCTCAACGCAGCACTCGAAGCCCGCGCCCGGCAGATCAACGAAACGCTGGTCGAACGCGCGCGCGAAATCGCCCACACCTTCGCCGAGAGCAAGGACACGCTGACGGCGATGATCGACCAGGGCAAGACCCAGATCGGCGCCGACATGGCCGATATCGTCACGTCGACCTCGTCCATGCTCGAAGCGCGCGCCAGCGATTTCGCCGGACGCATGGAAGCGGCGCGCCACGTCGTCTCGCGCTCGTTCGATGCCGATATCCAGCGGCTTGCCGATGCCCGCGTGGGCATAGAGGAAGCGGTCGAAAATCACAGCCGCAGCCTTTCCGAGAGCCGCGAGCGCATGGCGGCCGCGATGCAGGCCGATCTGGCCAAGTTCGCCGAGAGCCGTGCCGGCATCGATGCCGCGGTAACCGACCAGGTGCAGAAGCTGGCCGAAGGCCGCAGCCTGATCGCGCGCGCTCTCGAAGAAGATCTGCGCAAGGTCAACGAATCGCGCGCTGCCATCGACGCTTCGCTCGGCAGCCACCTCGAAAGGCTGGAAGAAGGTCGCAACCGGCTCTCCCAGGCTCTCAACGAAGACTCCGGAAAGCTGGTGCAAGCCCGTACAATCATTGACGAAATGGTTGCTGGGCATGTTGGCAAGCTGGCCGAGGGCCGCAACATTCTCTCGCGCGCGCTCGAAACCGACCTCGGCAAGCTCGTGGACACGCGCGCCGATATCGATGGCCTTGTCGCCGGTCAGGTCGAGAAGATCGCCGAGGGCCGCGCGGTACTCGCCAAGGCGCTGGAGAACGACATCGCCGGCATCAAGGATCTCATCGAGGCGCATTCGGCCAAACTGGCGGAAGACCGCTCGCAGCTCGGCCGTTCGCTGGAGGACGATCTGTCCAGCATACGCGGGCTGATCGAGGACCATTCGGGCCGCCTGGCCGAGGATCGCAGCCTGCTGTCGCAGACCCTCGAAGCCGACCTTGCCAAACTCGCCGAGAGCCGCTCGAGCATCGACGGCCTGGTCGCCGGTCAGGTCGAGAAACTGGCCGAAGGCCGCGATATTCTCAGGCGGGCGCTGGAATCCGACCTCAACGCGATCAAGGGCGTCATATCGAGCCAATCCGAGAGGCTGGCCGAGGACCGTGGGCAGCTGTCGCGGGTTCTCGAGGCCGACTTGCAGAACGTGAACAGCGTCATTGCCGACCACATGAACAAGCTGGTCCAGGACCGTTCGACCTTGTCGAAAGCGCTTGAGGAGGATCTCGCCAAGCTGGCCGAAAGCCGCTCGAGCATCGACGGGCTGGTGGCCGGCCAGGTCGAGAAGCTGGCCGAAGGCCGCGACATCCTGCGCCGTGCGCTGGAAGCCGATCTCAATACGATCAAGAGCACCGTCGCCGACCAGTCCCAGAAACTGGTCGAAGATCGGGGACAATTCGCCCGGGCGCTCGAAGCCGACCTCGAAAACGTCAACACTCTCGTCAACAGCCACTCCGAAAGGCTTGTCCAGGATCGTTCGGCGCTGTCGAAGGCACTCGAAGACGATCTGGAAAACGTCAACGGACTGGTCAACAGCCACTCCGAGCGGCTTGTCCAGGAGCGTTCGGTGCTGTCGAAGGCACTCGAGGACGATCTCGCCAAGCTGGCCGAAAGCCGCTCGAGCATCGACGGCCTTGTCGCCGGCCAGGTCGAGAAGCTGGCCGAAGGCCGCGACATCCTCAAGCGCGCGCTGGAGGCCGATTTGCAGAGGCTGTCGGAGAGCCGTGGCGATCTCGACGGCATCATCGCCGGACATGTCGGCAAGCTGGCCGAAGGCCGCGACGTGCTGAGCCGCGCGCTGGAAGACGATCTCGGCAGGCTCGCCGAGACCCGCAAGGATATCGATCGTTCGCTGTCGGGTCACATCGACCAGATCGCGGCCAGGAGCACCGACATCTCCGCTGCGATCGCCGCCGACGTGGACAAGATCGAGCAGGCGTTCAGTCGCCAGACCGGCATCATCGAGGAGCGTGCGGGCACCATGGAGCGTGCGCTGTCGACAGGCGTCGACAATGTGCGCAACGTGCTCGAGAAGAGCGCCGTCTTCGTGGCCGGCGCCTTGCGCGAGAAGGTCCTGGAAGTCACCAGCGTCCTGCATGAGCAGGCGGGCCAGGCCTTCTCCGATGCGGATCGCAAGATCGCCGAGCGCGCCGAGCAGACCTCGGCCGCCCTGCTGGCTCGGGCTGAAGACATCGCCCGCACCTTCGAGGAGGCGGATCGCCGTCTCCACGCCCGTGCGGAAGACACGTCGAGCGCCTTGCTTGCCCGCGCGGACGATGCGTCCAGTTCCTTGCTGGCGCGAGCCCATGAAACCGCCGATCAGCTTGCCGCCCGTGCAAGCGAAATCGCCGGCACGTTCGACGCGGCCGACCAGAAGCTGGCCGCCCGCGCCCAGGAGACCGCCGACCAGTTGGCGGCTCGGGTGAGCGAGATTGCCGGCACCTTCGACGCGGCCGACCAGAAGCTGGTTGCCCGGGCCGTCGAAACGGCACAGTCGCTAGCCGCGCGCGCCGGCGATATCCTGCGCAATTTCGAAGGCGCCGATCAGCGGCTCGGCATGCGCATCGGCGAATCGGCCGAAGCTCTTGCCGCGCGTGCAGCGGATCTCGGCCGCATCTTCGACGCCGCCGACCAGCACCTGGTCTCGCGCATCGCCGAAGGTTCGGAAGCGCTGTCAGGCCGCGCCTCCGAAATCGCCCGCATCTTCGATGATGCGGACAACCGACTGGTTTCCCGCATCGCCGCCAGCACCTCGACCATCGGCGAACATGCTGAGAGCATCGTTGGCGCCTTCACCAGCACGGAGCAGAGGGTCGCCGACCGTGCGCGCCAGACCGGCCAGGAACTGGCCGCGCATGCCCGTGAAATCGAGCAGGCGCTCGCCGGCGCCGACGAGCGGCTCGCATCGACCGCGGCAACGGCTGCTGCCCGCGTCGAAGAGCAGATCGCCAGCGTCGAGAACCGGCTAGCCCATACCGCCGAGACGATGGGCCAGAAGCTCAGCGAGCAGGTGTCGAGCGCCGAAGCGCAACTCGTGTCGCGCGCCAATGTCATCGCGGAGACCTTCACCGCAGTCGGCCAGCATATCGGCCAGAGCACCAACGACGCCGCCAAGACGATCGGCGCCAACACCCGCGAGCTCAACACCATGCTCGCGGCACGGTCGGCGGAGATGTCGAAGATCCTCGACGAGACCGCGCGGCCGCTGGTCGAGCGTTTCGCCCAGGGCGGCTCGGAACTGCAAAAGAGCATGGAAGAGGTCACCGAACGTGCCGCCGAGAAGCTGCGCAGCGAAAACGCAGCCCTCGTCAACGCGCTCGCCAGCCGCACCGCCGAGACCCTTTCGGCGGTCGAAGGTGCCCGCTCGTCGCTATCCGACAGTGTCGCCGACCTGATCGGCCGAATGACCACGTCGAGCGCGCAGCTCGGTCAGCTGATCGAACAGGCCGCGGCCAATCTCGGCCAGGTCGACGAACGCCTGACCGGCAGCACGCAAAGCTTCGCGGCAACTACCGAGAAAGCGGCGCAGACCTTCGCCAGCTCGGCAAGGCTGGTCGATTCGAACACGACAAGGCTGACGGAACTGTCGTCGTCGACCTTGCGCGAGGTCGCGTCGATCGCCACCAAGTTCGATGAACACAGCCGCCTGCTCGCCGGTGCTTCGGACCTCCTGAGCTCGGCCCAGAGCAACCTCGAACACACGCTCGAAAGGCAGTCTTCGCTTGAGGATCTCGCTGTCGGCCTGGTCAAGAAGTCGGAAGATCTCGAAAGGGTCATGCGCTCGTTCGAGAATCTGGTCGGCCAGACGCTGCAAAATGCGGAAGGCAGGACGCTGGAATCGGCCGACAAGATCCGCAACGCCATCACCGACGTCGTCGATTCGGCGACCAAGCGCTTCTCCGACGCGACCGAGGAGATGCGCCGCACCGCCGGCGCCATCAAGAGCGAGCTCGACCTCACCCGCGCCGAGCTCAAGAAGGGCGTCATCGAGATGCCGGAAGAGGCCAAGGAATCGACATCGGCCATCCGCCGCGCGGTTTCCGAGCAGATCAACGCCCTGAAGGAGCTTTCGGACATCGTTGCGAAGTCCGGCCGCAGTGGTGGAGAGCCCTTGGAATCGCGCAATCTGCGCCCGGCGCCGCAAGCCCCGGCAGCGCCCCGCGCGGCAGAGCCGCCGCGCCGCGCTCCCGCGCCACAGCCGGAACTTCGCGCGCCGCAGGCGCCGGCGGGCGGCACGGCGCTACGCGGCGCGCTTGACCTGGAGCGCCCCGCCGACACGGCGCCGCGCCAGCGTCCCGACGCCGGTGCCCGCACGCAACAGGGCGGCTGGGTGCGCGATCTCCTGAGCGGGGCGTCACGCGAGGACGAAGCCAAGCCGGCAACACCCGCCGAAGCACCGCGCGCCGCCCCTGCCCAGCGCTCGCCGCTTCACGTCGTGGAATCGCTGAACTCGCTGTCCGTCGACATCGCACGGGCCATCGATCACGATGCGTCGATCGAACTGTGGAACCGGTACCGACGCGGCGAGCGTGACGTGTTCACGCGGCGGCTCTATACGTTGAAGGGCCAGCAGACGTTCGACGAGATCCGTCGCAAGTACCAGACGGAGGCAGAGTTCCGCGCCGCCGTCGACCGCTATTGCGATGATTTCGAGAAGCTGCTGAAGGACGTGTCGCGCAACGACCGCGACAACATCATGGCGCAGACCTACCTGACCTCGGATACAGGCAAGGTCTACACCATGCTGGCCCACGCCAGCGGCCGCCTGCACTAGGCAGCGGCAGACAGCCAATGAAAAAAGGCGGGGGACTTGTCTCCCGCCTTTTGGCTTGGAAGGGTGGACGTCGCATCCGGAACTGGATCTCTGACTTGTGAAGACGGCGATCATATTCGACTGCGAGTTTCTTTGCCTTGAGGGCTCGCAACGCAGATTCTGGTGCGCGGCCCACGATCCCGACCCGGTCATCGCGCAGATCGGCGCGGTCAGGCTTGGGCTCGAAGACGACTTTCCCGTCCTGGGCACGCACAAGGCCTATGTCAGACCGATCGACCGGTTTGGCAGGAGATACGCGCTCGACCCTTTCTTCACCGAACTGACTGGCATCACAGAAGAAAAGCTGGAGATCGAGGGGGTCGCGCTAGGAGAAGCCCTTGTTGACATCGATCGTTTCTCGGGTGGGGCGCGATTCTGGTCCTGGGGCAAGGACGAACTGAACATGATAGCCATCAGCTGCTATATCGCAGGCATTCCTGCTCCCTTCCCGGCGGCCCGCTTTGACAATGCCGTAAAGCTGCTGATCTCGGCCGGGATGCCGATCGAGGACCTGGCAAGGACGCCGAGCAACAAGCTTGCCGACTATTATGGCGTTCAACACCCGCCATTGCAGGGACACGATGCGCTCGATGACGCGCTGTCCGTAACCTACACCCTGCAGCACCTGATGAAGGCCGGAAAGCTGCGGCCGGACGCCTTCGACCGCTTGTAGCCTGGTGGCTGGCGCCCGCCCGGGATCGCCGCTCAGACCGCCGAATCGGTCCAGCGCACGATCTGTTTGGCCGCGTCGCCGAAAGCAGCATCGAGCGCGCCGACATAGCCTTGGTTGCCGCTGCCCGAGACGGGCGCGGTCGCCGTAAAGCTCTTGGACGCACGCACCTCGCCGTTGCGGTCGTTGAGGATGCGCACGAACAGGTCGACCTCGGCATGATCGCCGCCGTCGACACGGACTTCGAACGAACGGATCTCGACGATGACCTGGTAATCGATCGCCAGTCCCTCGCCCGGCTTGCCCACGCCGGCGAAGCTGCCCGAGCGCTGGAACGTCTCGGCCAGCCGAGCCTGCACGATCAGCGGCAGCCGGTCCGCCCATTGCGCGCCCTTGAGGTACTGGATCGAGCGCGGGGACGGTTTTATGACGATGTTCTGGCTGTCCAGCGCCTTGAGCGCGGATGGCTGGGCGATCAGGATCTGGCGGCGGCTGTGGCCATGCGCCTCGACCGACGGCGCCGACAGTTCGAACGTGTCAAGCGGCGCAGGCCCGCCGCCCGGCAGCGCGGCACAACCGGCAAGGGTCAAGGCAAGCAAGGCCACGCCCGATCTGAACACAATCGTCGACTTCACGCGCGATCCCTGCTGTCCCCGGCCTCACTATCCCTGGATTGTAACAACAACCCGCGGATGCAGACACTGTTTCTGCGGCGAGCCGAGACCGAAGTCAACGCCGCGCCCTGCCATCGTACTGCCGAACCTCGCCCTCGCCGCCCGACAGGATGCGCTGCGGATTGCGGCTGAGGTCGGTAACCGCCTCCTCGATGCGGCTGATTGAACGGCGGCTGTCCTGAACCAGCGCCTCGACATTCGAAAGGCCCTGGCCGGAGAACCGGGCTATATTGTCGGTGATGACGCCAAGCCGCGAATTCAGCGTATCGGCAACCTGCTTGAACGACCTCAGCGTGTCCCTGGCGTCCGCCATCACGCCGTCCGCCTGCCCCGAACCGAGCAGCTTGTCGACTTTGGCCAGGATGCCGTCGACGCGCACCGAGGCGTCGTTGAGCCGTTGCGCGAGCTGCCTTGCATCCTTGATCGTCTCGTCTATGTCGTCCGCCCGGTTCGCGAATTTGCCGGTCACCTCGGCGATGTCCGAGGCGGCCTTGTCGGCGCTTTCGCTTGCCTTCTGGATGTTCGCCAGCGCCGTGCGCACTTGCGCCGGATCGATGCCGTCGAGCACGCCGTCGACCTTGGCGAGCGTACCTTGCGTCTGCTTGGCGAAATCATTGACCGATCCCACGGCCGTATCGACATTCCTGATCACCCCATCGAGCTGTTTGGACGTTTCCTTGAGGTTGCCGGTCACCGTATCGACATTGGCGACGATGCTCTTGATCTTGTCCTTGTCGACCGCATTGAGCAGCCCTTCGGCCGCCTTCAGCGTGCCGTCGAGCTTGCCGGAGACGCCCTTCAGCTCATCGGACAGCGCGCTGACCGCGGACAGGAACTTGTCGACGCCATCGGAATTCCTGGCCAGCGCGTCGGAGAACGTCTGCACATTCTGCACGGTCTGCGTCAGCGGCCCGCGCACATCCTTGGTGAACCCCTCCAGCTGCGTCAGTACCGTGTCGGCGCGCGTGAAGATGTTCTGCGCCGTCTGCAAAAGATTGGTCACCGCCGACGGGTTGGCCACGATCTCGGCGACCTTGCCTTCCTTCTCGGCCTGGTCGAGAAGTTTTACTTCCTTGGGGTCGGCGCCCTTGAGTTCGATATTGGCCTGTCCGGTCAGGCCCGCCAGGCCGATATCGGCCTGCGTCGATTTGGTGATCGGCGTCATGCGGTCGATCTCGGTGTCGGCGATTGCGACCGTCGGATTGTCGACATCGATATAGACGCGCCTGACGTCGCCGACCTTGACGCCGTTGAACAGCACGAAGCTGCCGCGGCCAAGTCCGGAAGCCGAGCCCGGTATACGCACGCGCAACAACGTGGTCTCGCCTTTGTCGCCGATCGCCGCCGTCCAATAGACGAAGCCGAACGCCGCCAGGATCGCCACCAGCGTGAAGATGCCGACAATAACGTAGTTGGCTCTGGTTTCCATTGCTTCACTTATGGCTATGCGCGCGCGGCAAGATCAAGTTGCCGGGCTCGTTTTCCGCGGAAATACGATTTTACCCACGGTTCTTCACTCTTCAGCATGTCGTCGATGGTGCCTTCGACCAGCACTTTCTTCTTGCCGAGCACGGCGACGCGGTCGCAGGCGGTGAAAAGCGTGTCGAGATCGTGGGTCACCATGTAGACGGTCAGGTCCATCGTATCCCGCAGCTTGACCACCAGCTCGTCGAATTCCGCCGCGCTGATCGGATCGAGGCCCGAGGTCGGCTCATCGAGGAAGACGATGTCGGGATCGAGCGCCAGCGCGCGAGCCAGTGCCGCGCGCTTGATCATGCCGCCCGACAGCTCGGACGGGAATTTCTGCGCCGCGTCCGGCGGCAGCCCGACCAGTTCGACCTTGAGCATCGCCAGTTCGTCCATCAGCTTGCGCGGCAGGTCGAGATATTCGCGCATCGGCACCTGGACGTTTTCCAGCACCGTCAGCGCCGAGAACAGCGCGCCGTGCTGGAACAGCACCCCAAGGCGCATGTCGATGCGCAGCCGTTCGGCATCGTCGGCCTTTTCGATATCCACGCCGAACAGCTTGATCGTGCCGGACTGCTTGCGCGTCAAACCAAGGATGGTGCGCAGCAGAACTGATTTGCCGGCGCCCGAAGCGCCGACGAAACCGAGGATCTCGCCGCGCCAGATATCGAGCGACAGTTTGTCGAGGATCAGGTTGTCGCCGAAGGAAACGGTGATGTCACGCGCCGAAAGCACGACCTCGCTGTCATCCGCGCCCTCCTTGGCCCTGGTCTCGATGCCGTTTCCCATCGCCATTTCAGAACTCGATCGCTGCATAGAACATGGCGAAAAGCCCGTCGAGGATGATGACGACGAAGATCGATTTCACCACCGAGGCGGTCACGTGCTGACCAAGCGATTCGGCGCTGCCGCCGACCTTCATGCCCTCGACCGAGGCGATGGTGCCGATGATCATGGCCATGAACGGCGCCTTGATCAGGCCGGCGAAAATGGTGCTGAGGTCGATGGCGACGCGCAGCCGGTCGATGAAGGCGGCGGGTGCGATGTCGGAATAGAGCCAAGCCGCGAGAATACCGCCACCGAGTGCGGCAAAATTGGCGATGATGGTCAGGCAAGGCAGGGCGATCACCAGCGCAACCAGGCGCGGAAAGACCAGCACGCCGATGGGGTTGAGCCCGATGACCTTCAGCGCATCCACTTCCTCGCGCATCTTCATCGAGCCAATTTCGGCGGTGATGGCGCTGCCCGAGCGGCCGGCGATCATGATTGCCGTCATCAGCACGCCGAGTTCGCGCAGGATCAGCACGCCGACGAGGTCGACGACGAAGATGTCGGCGCCGAAATAGCTGAGCTGGTAGGCGCCCTGCTGGGCAACGATGGCGCCGACGATCGCCGACATCAGCACCACCACTGGAATGGCTCCGACGCCCATGCGGTCGATCTGGTTGAAGATCGCCGCCGGATTGACGGCATGGCCGCGGCCGAGCTTCATCTGCGCGCCACGGATCGTGGCGCCCAGTATGTTCATCGAGGCGAGAAAATCGTCGCGCATTTCGTAGACGCGGCGGCCAACCGCCTCCAGCGTGCGAATGACGATGTTGGGCGGCCCGGCCGGCCCCGATTCGGGCTCGCGCCGCACCGCATCGCCGACCGCGCCGAGCAGGATCGAGGCGACGTCGCTCTGGCCCTGCAGCCTGACCTCGACGCCTTTCTTCTCGAAAGCGCTGACCAGGCGGTCGATCAGCCAGGCGCCGGCGGTGTCGATCTTCTCGATGTGCGAAAGATCGAGCGCCAAAGTCTTGAAACCGCTCCGTTTCTCGATTTTGCGCATCTCTGCGTCGATCGCGGCCACGGTGCGCGTCGTCCAGATTCCCGAGAAGGCGCAGCCGAGAACGCCTGCTTCCTCACCGACAGACACGCGCGGTTCGTGGTCAGCCTCCGAGGCGGTCTTGCCGCTTGCGTCGCGCTTGCCGATGGTCAACATGGCGTCCTGTTTAGCCTGACGGGTCCGGCCTTGTCGATTTGCCGACGACCCTTCTCGCACAGCCGGAGCAGAAAATTATGGCGCGTGTCATTTCGGTCGAGGCCGAGCGTTTTCCAATCGCCGGCACCTTCACCATTTCGCGTGGTTCGAAGACCGAAGCCGAAGTGATCACCTGCACGATCAGCGAAGGCGATTACACGGGCCGTGGCGAATGCGTGCCGTACAAACGCTATGGCGAGACCATGGATGGGGTTCGCGCCGCGATAGAGGCCATGCGCGGGCAAATCTCCGCTGGCATCGAGCGGACAGCCCTGCTCGGCGCCATGCCGGCAGGCGCGGCGCGCAACGCCATCGATTGCGCCTTGTGGGACCTGGAAGCCAAGATCAGCGGCAAGGCGGTGGCGGACGTAGTCTGGCCGGCTCCTTTGCATCAGCTCGAGACGGCCTACACGCTGTCGCTGGGCGAACCCGAGGCGATGGCGGCGCAGGCCCGTGCCAATGCGGCGCGGCCGCTGCTCAAGGTCAAGATCGGCGGCGACAACGACATTGCGCGCATCCGCGCGGTCCGGCAGGCCGCGCCCGGCAGCCGCATCATCCTCGACGCCAACGAGGGCTGGAACGACGACACCATCGCCGCGAACCTCGCCTTTGCCGCCGAGCAAGGCATCGCGCTTATCGAACAGCCGCTGCCGGCGGGCCGTGACGGCATCCTGCGCCACATCGCCCATCCGGTGCCGATCTGCGCGGACGAGAGCGTGCATGAGGCGGGGGATCTGGCCGCGCTCGCCGGTCTCTACGATGCCGTCAACATCAAGCTCGACAAGTCGGGCGGGCTGACGGCAGCGCTCGTGCTGCGCGACCGCGCCCGTGAACTGGGTTTCGGCGTCATGGTCGGCTGCATGGTCGGCACGTCGCTGGCGATGGCGCCGGCGGTGCTGCTCGCCCAGGATGCCGACTTCGTCGACCTCGACGGACCGCTGCTGCTTGCGCGGGATCGTGTGCCCGGCCTCGCCTATGAGGGATCGCTGGTTTCACCGCCCGATCCGGCGCTTTGGGGCTGAGCGCGCCGCGAGCCCGACCAGCACCAGGCCGATGATCGCGATCGGGATCATGGCCAGGAAGCCGTCGACCCCAAAACGGTCGTAGAGCGGGCCGGAGGCGAGCGTCACCGCCGCCATGAAGAAGCCGTTGAAAAAATAGGCGATGCCTTGTGCGGCACCCGTGCGCTCTTCCGAGACCGTTTCGCCGATCATTTTCTGCAGGCCGATCAGCACCATGGCCACCGACACCGAATGCAGGGTCTGGACGCCGAAAAACCCGGCGACGCCGAGGCCAAGCGGCCAGATCAGCGGAAAGGCGATCCAGCGCACGACCGCACCGATGCCGGCAATCACCATCACCCTGACGACCGATACCGAGGCGAAAATGCGGTTGAAAAACACGAACATGCAGACCTCGGACACCACACCCCAGGCCCACAGAAGCCCGACGACGGTGTCGCCGATGCCGATCGACTTCCAGTAGATCGACACGAAGCCGTAAAGGAAGGCGTGGCTGGCGGTGAGGATGCCGACCCCGAGGGTGAAATAGACGAAATAGGCATTGAAGAGGCTCGGCGCCGAATGCTGGATCTCCGCGGCCGAAAGCGGTGAGGCAAGGCGGGGCCGCCCAAGGCGCGGCGCAAGCAGCGCGGCAACGAGCGCGGCACCCAGTGCCGCGAAAATGATCGCCGGGACGGCTTGGGCCCCTGCCGCGGTCAGGATGAAACCACCGGCCACGTTGGCGCAGAGATACGAGATCGAACCCCACTTGCGCATGCTGGTGTAGTTGGAGCCGAAGCGGCGCACGCCCGAAAGCGCGAGCGAATCGGCCATCGGCGAATGCGGTGTCCATACGATCGTCAGCGCCAGCGACACCGCAAGCACGACGGCGTAGGAGGCCGGCAGAAAATAGCCGGCGGAAATGATCATCGATGCCGCGACGAGCGCGATATAGACGTCGGCGCGGTCCCTCGCCCGGTCCGCGAGCGCGGTGAGCAGCGGCGTCGTCACGACGCGCAGGAACATCGGAGCCGCCAGGATGACGGCGATCTGCTCGGCGTGAAAACCTTTCGCCTGCAGCCACAGCGGGAAGTAGGGCAGATGCGTGCCCTGCGACACGAACAATGTCGCGAAGATCAGGCTCATGCGCAGTTCGAAATGGCGTGGTTTGACGAGCTGTTCGGGTGAAAGCGGCGGCAGCGGCATGAATCGATCCAATAACGCTGCCGCCCACGAACGGCGAGCAGTGTGGATTGACCCTTAACATGAGGAAAAACCGGACGAAACCGATTGGCCTAATCGATTAACACCGGAATCTGTGCCTGGCACCCGCAGTCAGGCGGCCTGCACCACCCGGTCCTCGATCAGCATCGGGATGAAGGGTTCGTCCGGCGCGTCGGGCAAGACATGCGCCCAGGTCAGGATTTCCATCCGGCCGTCGAAATGTTCGACCACCGCCGTGCAGCTTTCCACCCAGTCGCCGGTGTTGATGTACTGGACGTCGCCATAGCTTTCGATCGCGGCATGATGGATATGGCCGCATATGACGCCGTCGACATGCGAGCGCCGCGCCTCGTCGCTGAGCACCGTCTGGAACGAGCCGATGAAGTTCACCGCCTTCTTGACCTTGACCTTGGCCCAGGACGAAAACGACCAGTAAGGCAGGCCGAGCAGCTGGCGCAGCCGCGTGATCACACGGTTGACCTGCATGGCGGCGTCGTAGGCATGGTCGCCGAGATAGGCGAGCCAGCGCTGATTGTGCACGACCGTGTCGAACTGGTCGCCATGGATGACGAGCAGCCGCCTGCCGTCGGCGGTTTCGTGAATGGCGCGGTCGGCGACGACGATGCCGCCGAAATGCACGCCCTGGAACTGGCGGGCGAATTCGTCGTGGTTGCCGGCGATGTAGGTGATGGTGGCGCCCTTGCGCGCCTTGCGCAGCAATTTCTGCACGACGTCATTGTGGCTCTGCGGCCAGTGCCAACTGCGCCTCAGGCGCCAGCCATCGACGATATCGCCGACGAGATAAATGATGTCGGCATCGTGATGTCTAAGGAAATCGATCAGGAAATCGGCCTTTGCCGCCTTCGACCCGAGATGGACGTCGGAGATGAACATGCTGCGGAACGTGCGGGGCTCTTGGCCGGACATCGCGAATTCACCGTTGCTTTCGCGAGCCTATGCCCCGATTCATGCAACAACCGTATGACGGTTGCGATTGGTCCAGCCCAAGAGCTAGCCTGCCGGCGAATCACAGGAGAAATCGTCATGGATCTCGGTATCCGCGGAAAGAAGGCCATCGTCTGCGCTTCGAGCAAAGGGCTCGGAAAAGGCTGCGCCATGGCTCTGGCCGAGGCCGGCTGTGACATTGTCGTCAACGGGCGCAACGCCGAGCTGGTGGCCAAAACCGCTGCGGAGCTGCGCGAGCGTTACGGCGTGACCGTCACGGAAGTCGTCGGCGATGTATCGAAGCCCGAGGTGCAGAAGGCGCTTCTCGCCGCCTGTCCCCAACCCGACATCCTCGTCAACAACAATGGCGGCCCGCCGCTGCGCGATTTCCGCGAGCTCGATCGTGCCAAGATGCTCGAAGGCGTGACCCAGAACATGGTGACGCCGATCGAGCTGGTGCAGGCGGTGATCGACGGCATGGCCGTGCGCGGTTTCGGCCGCATCGTCAACATCACTTCGCTATCGGTCTATGTCCCCATCCCCGGCCTTGATCTGTCGTCCGGCGCGCGCGCCGGCCTGACCTCCTTTCTTGCCGGCGTGGCGCGCACGGTGATCGACCGCAACGTGACCATCAACAGCCTGCTGCCCGGCAAGCTGGATACCGACCGGCTGCGCGGTCCGCACGAGGCCGGCAGCGTTGAAGACCCGACCGCGGCAGCCGCCCGCAAGGCGCGCATCAGTGCCGACGTGCCGGCCAAGCGGCTCGGCACGCCGGAGGAGTTCGGCCAGATCTGTGCCTTCCTGTGCTCGGTCCATGCCGGCTACCTGACCGGCCAGAACATACCGGTGGACGGCGGCCTCTATGTCAGCGCCTTCTGAGACCCGGTAGCGCCGGCGCCGAAGAAATTCCGCTCAAGCCATTGAAATAAATCGCTTATCCCGGCTTCGTCGATGTGAATGGCGATTGCGTCATTTGGCGTCGCGAAAAACCTCGGCTGCATGCTAAGAAGGCGGCACGCAGGATCGCAGGGAGGCCCCGGAATGGACGGCGAGAGCAAGAAAACGGCACGTTCGGACCTCGACGAAGCCGCGCTCTACTTCCACAAGCACCCGACGCCGGGCAAGCTCGAAATCCAGGCCACCAAGCCGCTCGGCAACCAGCGCGACCTGGCGCTCGCCTATTCGCCGGGCGTGGCGGCCCCTTGCCTCGAAATCCGCGACGATCCGGCGACCGCGGCCGACTACACGGCGCGCGCCAATCTGGTCGGCGTCGTTTCCAACGGCTCGGCCGTGCTCGGCCTGGGCAATATCGGCCCGCTCGCTTCGAAGCCGGTCATGGAAGGCAAGGCGGTCCTGTTCAAGAAATTCGCCGGCATCGACGTCTTCGACATCGAGATCGACGCGCCCGAGATCGAGCGCATGGTCGAAACGGTGGCGGCGCTGGAACCGACCTTCGGCGGCATCAACCTCGAGGACATCAAGGCGCCGGAATGCTTCGAGGTCGAAGAGCGACTGAAGGCCCGGATGGGCATACCGGTTTTCCATGACGACCAGCACGGCACCGCCATCATCGTCGCCGCCGCAGTGCTCAACGGCCTGGAATTCGCCGGCAAAACCATTGCCGACATCAAGATCGTCACTTCGGGCGCCGGCGCGGCGGCATTGGCCTGCCTCAACCTGCTGGTCTCGCTCGGCGCCAAGGTCGAGAACATCTGGGTCACCGACCGGTTCGGCGTTGCCTACAAGGGCCGCACCGACGAGATGGACCGCTGGAAAGATCCTTATGTGAAGGACACGGAGGCACGCACGCTGGCCGACGTCATATCGGGCGCCGACGTGTTCCTCGGGCTTTCGGCCGCCGGCGTGCTGAAGCCGGAATTGCTCCAGCACATGGCGCCGAAGCCTTTGATCCTGGCGCTGGCCAATCCCAATCCGGAAATCATGCCGGAAGTGGCGCGGGCGGCGCGCCCCGACGCGATGATCTGCACGGGCCGGTCCGATTTTCCAAATCAGGTCAACAACGTACTGTGTTTTCCTTACATCTTCCGCGGCGCGCTGGACTGTGGCGCCAGCGCCATCAATGAGGAGATGAAGATGGCCGCGGTGCGGGCCATCGCCGCCCTTGCCCGCGAAGAACCTTCGGATGTCGCCGCGCGCGCCTATTCCGGCGAGACGCCGGTGTTCGGACCCGAATTCCTGATCCCCTCGCCCTTCGATCCGCGCCTCATCCTGCGCATCGCCCCGGCCGTCGCCAGGGCGGCCTGCGACACCGGTGTCGCGACAAGGCCGATCAGCGACTTCTCCGCCTATATCGACAAGCTCAACCGCTTCGTCTTCCGCTCCGGCCTGGTGATGAAGCCGGTGTTCTCGTCGGCCAAGGCGTCGAGTGCCAAGCGCGTCATCTACGCCGACGGCGAGGACGAGCGCGTGCTGCGCGCCGCGCAGGTGGTTTTGGAGGAAGGCATCGCCGAGCCGATCCTGATCGGCCGTCCGCACGTCATCGAGGTGCGATTGAAGCGCTACGGACTGCGCATCAAGCCCGGCGTCGACTTCGGCCTGATCAACCCGGAGGACGATCCGCGCTACCGCCATTACGTCGACCTCCTGATCGAGCTGGCCGGCCGGCGCGGCGTGACGACGGAG
The DNA here is from genome assembly GCF_006442955.1 of Mesorhizobium sp. B1-1-1. Classification (NCBI taxonomy): domain Bacteria; kingdom Pseudomonadati; phylum Pseudomonadota; class Alphaproteobacteria; order Hyphomicrobiales; family Phyllobacteriaceae; genus Mesorhizobium; species Mesorhizobium sp. B1-1-1. Next base: position 60,158 of record NZ_VFWW01000006.1, on the reverse strand, counting down.
GCCGCGCGCACCATGGTGCGCACCGACAACACGGTGATCGCGGCCCTCGCATTGAAGCGCGGCGACGCCGACGCCATGGTCTGCGGCCTCGAAGGGCGTTTCGAGCGGCACCTGCGCAACGTCACGCTGATCATCGGGCCACGAACCGGCATCAAGGACCGGGATCTGTCGACGCTGTCCATGCTGATCTCGCAACGCGGCATCATCTTCCTGACCGACACCCACGTTTCCGTCGACCCCACCGCCGACGAGATCGCCGAAATGACCGTGCTGGCGGCCGAGGAAATCCAGCGCTTCGGCATCGAGCCCAAGGCGGCGCTGCTGTCGCATTCGGATTTCGGCTCGCGCGATTCGCCGAGTGCGCTCAAGATGCGGCAGGCGGCGGCGATCCTGGCGCGCATCGCGCCCGAGCTGCAATGCGACGGCGAGATGCATGCCGATTCCGCGCTGTCGGAACATCTGCGCCAGCGCGTCTATCCGCATTCGCGTCTGAAGGGCGAAGCCAATCTCCTGGTGTTCCCCAACCTCGATTCCGCCAACATCACGCTGACAGCGCTCAGGACCATGATGGATGCCCTGCATGTCGGCCCGATCCTGCTCGGCACTGACAAGCCGGCGCATATCCTGACGCCCTCGGTGACCTCGCGCGGCGTCGTCAACATGACAGCGCTTGCGGTGGTCGAGGCCGCCCACAAGGCGCAGGCTGTCGTCGATCTGGGCTGAACGCCGATTCGGGGGTAAACTGCGGTTTAACCACGAGCACGTAGCGTGCGGCGGAACAATCAGGCGGGTTTCGGGCGGATGATGGGCGAAGGGTGGAAGCAGGCGCATCTTGCCGTGCTGCTTGGCCTGCTGCTTTCGGGCGCCGCCGTCTCCGAGCCGCAGGCTGCCTCGCGTATCTGCCGCCAGCTCGAGGCCGATCTTGCCGCGACTTCGCGCGGCAGTGGCGGTCCGGCCCTGATCCGGAAATATGATGCCGCGATCGACCGGCAACGCGAGCAGATTTCAAAGGCGCGCGGCCAGTCCAGCAGCGCCGGCTGCGGCTTCTCCCTGTTCAGCCGCAATGTCAGCCAATGCGCCGGGTTCAACGCCACCATCGAGCGCATGAACGCCAATCTCGATAGCTTGCAGGCCAAGCGCGCCCGCCTCGCCGGCGGCGGTTCACGGCGTGATCGCGCACGCATCCTGGCCGCGCTCGACACCAATGGCTGCCGCGGGGACGCGGTGGCGCCGCGCCGCGAACCTCCGCGCGAAGCGAAACGGGAACAAGGCAACGGCAATCTGTTCGACCAGCTGTTCGGCGGCGACACACGCCGGCTCGATACGCTCGACCAGTCTGACGATCCCGGTGAAGAGCGCAATGTCCGCCGCGTGCCAGGCCGGTCCGGCATACCGGACTTTCCGGGCGTCGGCGGCGAGTTCCGTACCACCTGCGTGCGCACCTGCGACGGCTACTTCTTCCCGATGTCCAATGCCGCCTCGGTCGGCGATTTCGAGCGCGACCAGAAGAACTGCGAATCGAGCTGTCCCGGCACCGAGATCCAGGTCTTCTATTCGCGCGGCATGGGCGACGATTCGGCCGACATGACATCGTCTGTCACCGGCCGGCCCTACAGCGAGCTGCCGACGGCCTATCTTTACAAGCAACCCAATGTGTCGCGGCCGCCGGCCTGCGGCTGCAACGCCGCGCAGAACTTCCAGATCATCGGCGGCAATCCGCCAAGCCAGCAACAGTCGCGGCCGCGAACGGAGGGCGCCCCGTTCATTCCGGTGCCTGCCTCCAAACCCGATCCAGGTGCCGATCCCGAGACGCTGGCAAACGCCGCCGGCGGGCTGGACCGCGACACCATCAAGCGGCTTGCGGTCAAACCGGTCACATCGCCGGTCTCGGTGTTGCCGCCGGAACAGCGGAAGGTCAGGGTCGTCGGGCCAACGTTCCTTCCCGACCCATCAGCGGCAATAGATCTGCAAGCTCCGGTCCCGAAGTCAGTCCGGTAAGGGCGAGCCTCAGCGGCATGAACAGCGCCTTGCCCTTGCGGCCGGTCGCTTCCCTGATCCTGGCCGTCCAGTCCTTCCAGACGGTCCCGTTCCAAGGCTCCTCGGGCAGCAGATCGATGGCCTGGTGAAGAAAATCTCGATCGGCGTCGGAAAATTCCGGCTTCTCCTGCGGCCCTTCGCGCAGGATGCGCCACCAGCCGACAGCATCGGCCAGCCTGTCGAGATTGCCGCGCACAGCCAGCCAGAACGGTTCCGCCTGCTCGCCCGATATGCCGAGCACCACCAGCCGATTCTGCGCTTCGGAGAACGGCATTTGGTGCAGCAGCGTCCGGTTGAGCACGAAAAGCTCGTCCGGGTCGAACTTTGCCGCCGACTTCGAGGTCGCAGCCGGGTCGAAACGGCTGGCGAGTTCGGCCAGGTCGTGCGCGGCGGCGACATTCTCCGACGTGCCGACGAGCACGGCCAGCGATGCGACCGCCATCGGCTCGATGCCGTCCTCGCGCAGGCTTTCGATGGAGAGTGCGCCGGTGCGCTTCGACAGCCCCTCGCCCGAAACGGTGGTCAGCAGATTGTGGTGGCCGAATTCCGGCGGCTCGGCGCCCAGCGCCCGGAACAGCGCGATCTGCACGCCGGTGTTGGTGACGTGGTCGTCGCCGCGGATTACATGGCTGACGCCCATCTCGATATCGTCGACAACGGATGGCAGCGTATAGAGATAGGTGCCGTCCTCGCGCACCAGCACCGGGTCCGACAGCGAGGCGAGATCGACGGTTTCCTGCCCGCGCACCAGGTCGTTCCAATGGATTTCGGTGCGCTCCGGCTGCTGCGGATCGCCGGTGAAATTGGGCAGCAGGAAGCGCCAGTGCGGCCGGCGGCCATCGGCCTGATATTCGGCGATCTGTTCCGACGTCAGCGTCAGCGCCTCGCGGCCATAGACCGGCGGCAGGCCGCGCGTACGGCGCACCTTGCGCCTGAGGTCGAGCTCCTCCGGTGTTTCATAGCAGGCATAGAGAACGCCCGCCGCCTTCAGCCGCTCGACCGCCGCGTCATAGATCTCGAAGCGACGCGACTGGTATTCGGTGGTGTCGGGAAAGATGCCAAGCCAATGCAGGTCGTAAAGGATGGCGTCGGAAAATTCCTGCTTCGAGCGCGCGACATCGGTGTCGTCGAAGCGCTGGATGAAGCGCCCCTTATGGTTCATGGCGAACAGCCAGTTGAACAGGGCGGTGCGCGCATTGCCGATATGGATGCGGCCTGTCGGCGAAGGGGCGAAACGAACGGTAACTGTCATGAGCGGGGCGTACCGGATGCTTTTGTGATTGACAAGACGCGCCCCCGTGCCGTGCCGCAGACATAGAACATGGCGCAAGCAATGAAAAGACTTGGCGGACGCGGCTCCGCCCGCGATCGCATGTCCCGCGCCGCCCGCCCGTCAGGCCGCCGGCGCCTGATGGGATGGCCTCCGGGCCAGAGCCGGAGGCCATCCCCGATCAGGTGACAAGTCCCTTGGTCAATTCGAGCGCCTGGCGCTCGAACAGGCGGCGGTAGATGCCGCCCGGCAGCCGGATCAGCGCGTCATGCGAGCCTTCCTCGGCGATCTTGCCGCGATCGAAGACCAACAGCCTGTCGAGCGCCCGCACCGTCGAAAGCCGGTGCGCGATGACCAGCGTGGTGCGGCCGACCATCAGCCGCTCCATCGCCTGCTGGATCAGCACCTCCGATTCTGAATCGAGGCTCGACGTCGCCTCGTCCAGGATCAGGATGCGCGCATCGGCGAGGAACGCGCGTGCGATCGCCACGCGCTGGCGCTCGCCGCCCGACAGCTTCACGCCGCGCTCGCCGACGAGCGTGCCGTAGCCCTTCGGCAGGTTGACGATGAAGTCGTGCGCGCTCGCCAGCTTTGCCGCGTGCTCGATCTCGGCCTGCGTGGCGCCGGGTCGGGCATAGGCGATGTTTTCGGCCAGAGAGCGGTGGAACAGGATCGGCTCCTGCTGCACGATGGCGATCTGCGCGCGCAGCGACGCCTGCGCCACCTCCGAAATGTCCTGGTCGTCGATCAGGATCCGGCCGGCGTTCACGTCATAGAGCCTCTGGATCAGCTTGACGAAAGTCGTCTTGCCCGACCCGGAATGGCCGACCAGCCCGACCCGCTCGCCCGGCGCGATATCGACCGAGAAATTGCGATAGAGCGGCGAACGGTGACTGCCATAATGGAAGGTGACGTCGTCGAAGGCGATGCCCCCTTGCGTGATGCGGATCGGTCCGGCGCCGGGCCGATCCTCGATGCCGAGCGGTTCGGACTGGAAATCGACCAGTTCCTCCATGTCGTTGATCGAGCGCTGCAGGTTGCGGATATGCGTTCCGATATCCCTGAGATAGCCTTGCAGGACGAAGAAAGAAGTCAGCACGAAGGCGACGTCGCCGGCCGTTGCCTGCCCCCACGACCACAGCATCAGCGCCAGGCCGATGACCGCCGCTCTCATCACCAGCAGCAGCACCCCTTGCGTGGTGCCGTTGATGGTGCCGCGCACCCAGGTCCGCCGCGTGCGGGCACGCCATTTGGCGACGACCTTCGCAAGCCGGTTCTCCTCGCGCTCCTCGGCGCCAAACCCCTTGACCACGGCGTTGCAGCTCACCGCGTCGGCCAGCGAGCCGCCAAGGCGCGTGTCCCAGGTGTTGGCGAGCCTGGCCGCCGGCGCGACATAACCAAGCGACAGCATCGCCGTGACGGCGATGAACAGCACCGAGCCGGCGGCGACAACCGCTCCCATCAGCGGCCAGAACCAGCCCAGCAGCAGCGTCGAGCCGACCAGCATGACGACCGACGGCAGCAGCGCGATCAGGATCGTGTCGTTGAGCAGGTCCAACGCCCACATGCCGCGCGTCACCTTGCGCACGGTCGATCCGGCGAAGCTGTTGGCGTGCCAGTCGGTGGAAAAGCGCTGGACACGGTGGAAGGCGGCGGCGGCGATGTCGGCCATCATCTTCAGCGTCAGTTCGACTATCCCCATGAAGGCCAAATTGCGCAGGACGACACCCGCCAGTGCCAACGCCATCAGCATGGAAAACGCGGTCATCGCGGCATTCCAGGCGATCTCGTCGGCGCCGGCGCTGCTGGCGACGGCATCGACCAGCCGGCCGGAATAGAGCGGCGTCAGCACATCGGCCAGCGTCGACAGCAGGAAACCAGCCATGATCAGCGAAAGCCGCCAGGGCTGGCGCCGCCAGTGGGTGAAAGTAAAGCCAAGAACGCTGCGAAAGGCGCTTGCGCGCAAATCGATTCGAAAACGAGCCATGATGTCATTCGGGCGCAAAAAGCCCGATCCCGGTAAGGTCGAAAATTGAAAAAACCGCGCAAGGGGCTCAATGCCCGGGAATGCGGAGGTTCGGTTATGAATGGCCACTTGCCCGAAGGCGGCGACCGGCATCGGCAAAGGCCTGTTCTCGATCCGGCTCCGTTCCGAGGGTGAAAACCCTGCGGCGCGCCGGTCGGGACCTAGGCTTCGCGGCCTCGCATAACGATGTCAAATCCTGGCATTCGGTCCTCCCTAAAGGGAATCGCGGAGAGGCCCTTATAGAGATGCCTCATCGCATCGCCAAGGCTGGCGGTCACCAAAAACGGCATCTGGTCCAAGCACTGGGATAAATTTGCAACAACGGCAAAGGCGCTTGGTCAGCGGATCGGCTTACGATCGAGGCGCATGTACCGGCCATCGGTCGATGCCTTGAATCCCAGTCTTTCATAAACCCCATGCGCGTCGCTGGTCGATAGGCTCCAGTGCGAAACGGTGCGGAGCTCGGGGTGATCGATCAGTGCCTGCACCAGCCGCGAGCCGATGCCCTGCCCGCGATGCTGCGGCCAGACGATGATATCGGCCAGATAGGCGAACACCGTGCGGTCGGTGATCGCCCGGCCGAAGCCGACCTGTTTGCCTTCGACATAAGCGCCGACGCAGAGCGAATTCGCGAAGGCGCGGCGGTGGGTCTCGTCACTGCGCCCGCCGCCCCAATAGCTTGCCATCAACAGGTCGGATGTCGCCCTGAAGTCGATCCGTGACAGGTCGAAGCTGATTTCACACTCGGGCATCGCTACCCCTCGCCTGCGGCATGACGCGAATTTTCGGTCGGTACGGTGTCTAGCCGCGATCCCTGAACCGGTTGGTGATGGGATAGCGACGGTCGCGGCCGAAATTCTTCCTGGTGATCTTCACGCCGGGCGCCGCCTGCCGGCGCTTGTATTCGGCGACGTAGAGCAGGTGCTCGATGCGCGTCACCGTCGCCCGGTCATGGCCGCGCGCGACGATGTCGTCGACGCCCATCTCGTTCTCGACCAGGCATTCGAGGATGTCGTCCAGCACCGGATAGGGCGGCAGCGAATCCTGATCGGTCTGGTTCTCGCGCAGTTCCGCCGACGGCGCCTTGTCGATGATGTTCTTCGGGATCACCTCGCCCGACGGTCCGAGCGCGCCCGGCGGCACGTGGCTGTTGCGCCAGCGCGACAGTGCATAGACCTGCATCTTGTACAGGTCCTTGATCGGATTGAAGCCCCCATTCATGTCGCCATAGAGCGTGGCATAGCCGACCGACATCTCGCTCTTGTTGCCTGTCGTAACCACCATCGAGCCGAATTTGTTGGAAATCGCCATCAGGATGGTGCCGCGCGCGCGGCTCTGCAAGTTCTCCTCGGTGATGCCTTCCTTGGTGCCTTCGAAAAGCTGTGTCAGCGCATGAAGGAAACCTTCGACCGGCTCGAAGATCGGCACGATGTCATAGCGGCAGCCGAGTGCGCGGGCACAGTCCTCGGCATCCTTGAGCGAATCCTTCGACGTATAGCGGTAAGGCATCATTACCGCGCGCAGCCGCTCCTCGCCCAGCGCATCGACGGCAAGGGCCGCGCAGATGGCCGAATCGATGCCGCCCGACAGGCCGAGCACGACGTTCTTGAAACCGTTCTTGTTGGCGTAGTCGCGCAAGCCCAGCATGCAGGCGCGGTAGTCGGCCTCCTCCCGTTCGGGGATCTTCGACATCGGTCCTTCCGAACAGACCCAGTTTTCGCCTTGTCTCCTCCAGGTGGTGATGTCGACCGCCTCCTCGAACTGGCTCATCTGGAAAGCAAGCCGCTTGTCGGCACCTATGGCAAACGACGCGCCGTCGAAGATCAGCTCGTCCTGGCCGCCGAGCTGGTTTGCATAGATCATCGGCAGCCCGCATTCGATAACCTGGCGGATGACGACCTGGTGGCGCACATCGATCTTGGCGCGGTAATAGGGCGAGCCGTTCGGCACCAGCAGGATTTCCGCGCCGCTCTCGGCCAGCGTCTCGCAGACGCCGATGTCGCCCCAAATGTCCTCGCAGATCGGGATTCCCAGACGCACGCCGCGGAAATTGACGGGCCCCTGGATCTCCGGTCCGGCCTGGAAGACGCGCTTCTCGTCGAACTCGCCATAATTCGGCAGATCGAGCTTATAGCGCTCGGCGATGATCTTGCCGCCGTCGGCGAAGACGATCGAGTTGTGGGTGCCGGTCTTGCGCTTCAGCGGCGTGCCGATGATGACGCCGGGACCGCCATCGGCGGTGTCGGCGGCAATCTCCTGCGCGGCTCGCTCGCAGGCCTTCAGGAAGGCGGGCTTCAGCACCAGATCCTCCGGCGGATAGCCGGCGAGGAAAAGCTCGGTGTAAAGCACGAGATCGGCGCCTTGACGCGCGGCATCCGCCCTCGCCTCGCGGGCCTTGGCGAGATTGCCGGCGACGTCGCCGACTGTCGGATTGAGCTGGGCAACGGCGATGCGCAGTATGTCGGGCTTCTTGGTCATGCTGCTGACTTAGCGCGGCAAAATTCGCCCCGCAATGGCGTTTGCTTGGGCCAATTTCGACATCAGTCGTTGCCCATATAGTCGCGCAGCGCCTGCGGCGAATGGTTCTCCCCGATCGACATCGCCAGGATGCGCGAAATGTGCCGGCGCGGCAGGCCGGTATCCGCAACCCAACGGTTGACCTGGGCCTGGATCTTGTCGAGATCCTTCTTCGACGTCGGGCTTTCGGCGATATCGAGCCCGGCATCGCGAAGGGCGGCCGCCATGTCGGCCGAAATGACGAAGGCGTCCCAACCCAGCCAGCGCAGGAAATACTGGCCGGTATTGCCGCCGAGCCGGCTGCCATGCTTGCCGAGATAGGCCATCAGCCCGACCTGGTCGTCGGCGGGCCACTCGGCGAGGAATGTGCCGAAGCCGCCATGCTCTTTTGACACGCGCTCGACGAAGGCGGCGTTGTCGCGAACGGATTTGATCTTCTGTGGATTGCGCACGATGCGCTGGTCGGACGCCAATTCGTGCCAGAAATCGTCTGGCTGGAACAGCAACCGCTTCGGCTCGAAGCGCAGGAACGCCTCTTCGAATCCGGGCCATTTCTGCTCGATGACGCGCCAGACGAAACCGGCGGCGAAGACGCGCTCGGCCATCGTCGACAGGATACGGTCGTCCCCTATATCGGCCACGGCGGCGTTGTCGGGAATCGGCCCGAGCAGCGAGACCAGTTCCTCCTCGCCGCCCTTGCGCTTTGCGGCGCGAGCGCGAATTTTCATGAAGTCGACCATAAGTCCCTCCGGTTCCCATCAAATCTAGCACTTCCCGCGCGGGCCGGCAGCCTCTACGTCTATCGCCACCCAAGCCCTTGGAGACGGCCATGAACAAGACAATCGACGATTTGGCGAACCGCTGGCTGAGACGAAAGCCGGACGGTCTCAGCGCCCTGGAGAACCGGGTGCTGCAGTCGACGCTCGAGCGCACAACGATCTCCAGGGACACCAACAAGGCCGTCGCCTTCCACCAGACCTTTGGCGACCGCCTTGCCGATAGCATCGCCCGCATTGGCGGTTCCTGGTCGTTCATCCTTGGCTTCATTGCCTTCCTGATCGTCTGGACATCAGCCAATGCCTGGCTTCTGGCGCGCGACGCCTTCGACCCCTACCCGTTCATCTTCCTCAATCTCGTCCTGTCCATGGTCGCGGCGCTGCAGGCGCCGGTGATCATGATGGCGCAGAACCGCCAGACCGAGCGCGACCGCATCGATGCCGCCCACGACTACGAGGTCAATCTGAAGGCCGAGATCGAGATCATGGCGCTGCATGAAAAGCTGGACGAAATGCGCCACGGCCAGATCATCGGCATGCGCGACGAGATCGTGCGGCTGGCCGCACTGGTCAAGCGGATCGACGACAGGCTGTCGCAGCAATCGCCGTCATGAGCGACGCGATCCATCATTTCATCGAACAATACGGGCTAATCGCCGTTTTTCTGGGCTGTGTCGCCGAGGGCGAGAGTGCCGCCATACTCGGCGGCTTCTTCGCCCATCAGCATATCTTCGTCCTCTGGCAGACTGTCGTCGTGGCAGCGCTTGGGGCCTTCGCCGGCGACACCTGCTTCTTCATCCTGGGGAGAAGTTTCGCGGACCATCGCTATGTCGTCGGGTTGCGCAAGCGGCCCGGCTTCCGCCGCGCCTATCGTCTGCTCAACACCCATCCCAACATCTTCGTGCTGTCGAACCGCTACGTCTATGGCATGCGCCTGGTCGGTGGCATCGCGGCCGGCCTGTCGAACATCGCAGCACCCCGCTTCATCGTCTTGAACGCCATTTCCTCGGCGGTCTGGGCGGTGCTGTTCAGCACCATCGGCTATGTCTTCGGGTTGGGCGCCGAGCATTTCATCGGCCAGGCGCTGCTTCGCCATGAGCGGATATTGGTGGGCCTGGCTATCGGCCTGGCCGTGGCCGTACTCGCCTGGCTCATCGCCCGCCATTTCGCCCGAAAGGAACGCGCCAGGGAAAACTGACCGCCGGCCGGCGGTCGAAAGCTCAGATCGGCAGCCCGACGATACGCTCGATGATCGCGATGCCCCAGACGCCGGCGACGATCGCCACGGAGATCAGTACCGCCAGCGAACCGCAGTCCTTGGCCAGCTGGATGTCGACATTGAATTCGCGGCTAAAGGCATCGCAGGCCGCTTCGATGCCGGTGTTCAGCACCTCGACCATGATCAGGAGCAGCACCGCGCCGATCAGCAGCGCGTAGCCGCGCCACGACACCGAAACGAACCAGCCGATCGGAAGGGCAAGGGCGAGCAGCGCCAGCTCCTGCTGGAAAGCTTTTTCAGTTGCGGCCAGCTTGCGGAACGCCCGCAGCGAGTTGAAATAAGCGTCGATCAGCCGCTGCATGCCAAACCCCTTTGCGAATCACCGGCACGGGATAAAGCAATGGCCCGATCAATGGAATAAGCTGGCTCGCCCAAAATTCATTCGTCGGCGACCTTCACCGATGGGGTCGACTTCTCGAATTGAGGCAGCGCGTCGTCGATCGAATAATAATCGCCCTTGTCACCCACGAATATGTGGCATTGGCCCTCGAGGCCTGTCGGTTCATCGAACGATCCCGCCAGAACCGAAACATAGGCGTCGTCCCGCGGTTTCCAGAAAAGCAGCGATCCGCATGTCTTGCAAAAACCGCGCCCGGCGAAGGCGGACGCCTCATACCAGGTGATGTTGTCGGCGCCGTCGATATCAATATTGGCGTCCGGGACATTGGTTGCGGCATAGAAATGTCCACTCTGCTTGCGACATTGCGAGCAATGGCAATAGATGACGCCGCGCAACGGCCCTCGCGTCCTGAAGCGAACCGCTCCGCAGAGACACGATCCCGTATGATTTTCACTCATCGCACCATCCCAAAAGAAATCGCTGCTGACAGGATCCCAGCTTTTCGATGGCTGCGCGCAAGAAAATGCGACATGCATTTGGCACGCTCGGGAATTGTTTGTTCACGGATGAAGGCCTGTCCAGCCGGAATCAGCGAAAAACAGGCCGGATTCAGCGGATTAAGGAAACTTTAGCGCTGCTGCATCTATGATCCTCGCAAGCGAAAGTCGTGAGTGGGGACGCGCCTTCTTCGCAAGATGGACTGGAATGGCCAGCGTTCCCCAGGTCGGCGACATTGGATGCCTGCGAATGCCGCAGCGTGTTCCCGGGGAAGAGTGAACAGAACATGCAGCCGGCAGCCGCCCAGAGCGAACGAAGCACCGATATTGCGAGCACCGTCCTCGCCACAATGCGCCAGCTCGGCGTGCTCGGCCTGCCACGCAATTACGAGATCTTCTACGAGGCCTTGAGCGGATCCAATCGCGAGCTCAGCCTTGCCGTCGTGTCGCTGAGCGGCCGACCGACACAGGACGACCTCGACCGGATCGGACGCGCCTTCTTTGCCCAGAACCATGGCTCCGGCATCGTCGAGCACGCCAGGGAAGTCATCGCCAATGAACTTGAGGACATCGCTTCGCTGCTGAGGAGCGAGCGCAGCCACATCGAGAAATACGGCAGGATCCTCAACGAAACGTCGAGCGGACTCGGCAGAAACAGCCTGCTGTCGCCGGATGTTCTGCAGAAGATCGTCAACGCCATGGCGGTCGCCACCAATTCGACGATCGATCATGGCCGGCAAGTTGCCTCGACGCTCAGCGACAAGACCGAGGAACTGGAAAGCGTCAAGTCGAAGCTCGAGGAATACAAGCGCCTGGCCGACACCGACCCCCTGACGCAAATCTGGAACCGTCGCGCCTTCGACAAGGAAATCACCAGGATCTACAACAGCAACAAAGGCATCCTGTTCAATGCATTGATCCTCGCCGACATCGATCGGTTCAAGGACATCAACGACAGGTACGGCCATCCCGTCGGCGACAAGATCCTCCAGATCATCGCCGATATATTCCAGACCAGCATTCGCGCCGACATGTTCGTCGCCCGCACCGGCGGCGAGGAATTCGCGCTGATCGTCGAGGGCGCAAGCGAGGACGCCACCTACGAAATCGCCGAACGCATTCGCGCGCTGATCGAGCAGTCGCCTTTCACCAGCAGCCAGACCGGCATGAATTACGGCACCGTCACCGTCTCGATGGGCATCTGCATGGCATCCGAAGCCGAGGGCCCTGAAGACCTCTACAGCAAGGCAGACCGGGCGCTTTACCGCTCAAAGGTCAGCGGACGTAACCGCGTGACCAGGCATTCGACGATGGCGGGCCGCGCCGGCAAGAGCTGGCTGCTCTACAAGCAAGACTGATTTTTCGGCAGGAAGCGCTTTTCCTGTGAACTGCTTTGGACGGGGGTCAGCCGTTGGCGACCTGCTTGTGTTGCACCGGGTGGCTTTTCTTGAGCAGGTCCGACACCAGGAACGCCAGTTCGATGGCCTGGTCGGCATTGAGGCGCGGGTCGCAATGGGTGTGATAGCGGTCCTGCAATTCCTCGGCGGTGATGGCGCGGGCACCGCCAGTGCATTCAGTCACGTTCTTGCCGGTCATCTCGACATGGATGCCGCCCGGATGCGTGCCTTCGGCGCGGTGCACCTCGAAGAACGTCTGCACCTCCTTCAGGATGCGGTCGAACGGCCGCGTCTTGTAGCCGGCCGCCTCGATCGTGTTGCCATGCATCGGGTCTGACGACCAGACGACGCTACGGCCTTCCTTCTGCACCGCCCGCACCAGCTTCGGCAGATGCTCGGCGACCTTGTCGGAACCGAAGCGCGCGATCAGCGTCAGCCTGCCTGGCTCGTTCTCGGGGTTGAGCAGGTCGATCAGTTCCAGCAAGCCGTCCGGCGTCAGCGACGGGCCGCATTTCAGGCCGAGCGGGTTCTTGATGCCGCGGCAATATTCGACATGCGCATGGTCGGGCTGGCGGGTGCGGTCACCGATCCAGATCATGTGGCCAGACGTCGCGTACCAGTCGCCGGAGGTCGAATCGACACGCGTCAGCGCTTCCTCATAGCCGAGCAGCAGCGCCTCGTGGCTGGTATAGAAATCAGTCTCGCGCAGCGCGAAATTGGTTTCGGAGGTGATGCCGACCGCGCGCATGAAATCCATCGTCTCGGTGATGCGGTTGGCAAGCGACTCGTATTTTTCGGCCTGCGGGCTGTCGGAGACGAAGCCGAGCATCCAGCGATGCACATTCTCCAGGCTGGCGTAGCCGCCCTGCGCGAAGGCGCGCAAAAGATTGAGCGTTGCCGCCGACTGACGGTACGCCATTTCCTGGCGGGCAGGATCGGGAATGCGCGACTTGAGGTCGAATTCGATGCCATTGATGATGTCGCCGCGATAGCTCGGCAGCGTCACCTCGCCCTTGGTCTCGTTGTCGGACGAGCGTGGCTTGGCGAACTGGCCCGCAACGCGGCCGATCTTCACCACCGGCTGCGCACCGGCGAAGGTCAGCACCACCGACATTTGCAGGAAGACGCGGAAGAAGTCGCGGATGTTGTCCGCGCCATGTTCGGCAAAGCTCTCGGCGCAGTCGCCGCCCTGGAGCAGGAACGCCTCGCCGGCAGCGACGCTGGCCAGTTGCTTCTTCAGCTTGCGCGCCTCGCCGGCAAAAACCAGCGGCGGAAAGGTGGCGAGCTGGGCCTCCGTGTTCTTCAGCGCGGCAAGGTCCGGATAAGCAGGGACCTGCTTGATCGGCTTTGCCCTCCACGAATTCGGCGACCATTTCGTCATCGCTGCACCCAACGCTCTTTCCGGCAAGCACCTCGCCCGCCATTTCCAGCCCCCATGTGGGGTGGCGGCTCCATACACGAAGCCGATTTCCTATTCTAGACCGGAATTTCAGCGCTGGCGAATGGGCCGGGCTGGCTACGCCGCCTTCTCTACCAGCCGCGCCAGTTGCGTCATGACGACAGCCGAGCCCGCCAAACGCTTTTCCGCCGTTGGCCAGTCGCGGGTGAAGACGACGCTTTGGTCCGGCCGGATCTTTGCCAGCGAGCCTTGCTCGCCGATAAATTTGACCAGTCCGACCGGGTTGGAAAACTCGCGCTTGCGGAAATGGATGACCACGCCCTTCGGCCCGGCATCGAGCTTCTCGACATTGGCCTTGCGGCAGAGGGCTTTGATGAAGACGATCTTGAGCAGATGCTTCACCTCCTCCGGCAGCGGGCCGAAACGGTCGATCAGCTCGGCGCCGAAAGCATCGATTTCCTCGGTGCTCTCGAGGTCGCCGAGGCGCCGATAGAGCGCCAGCCTGAGCTGCAGGTCCGGCACATAGCTCTCCGGGATCATCACCGCCGTGCCGACGGCGATCTGCGGCGACCAGCCGCCATCCAGCACCTCGCCGGAATCCTTCACCTCCGCGACCGCCTCCTCCAGCATCTGCTGGTAGAGCTCGAAGCCGACTTCCTTGATGTGGCCGGACTGCTCTTCGCCGAGCAGATTGCCTGCGCCTCTGATATCGAGATCGTGGCTGGCGAGCTGGAAGCCGGCGCCCAGCGTGTCGAGCGACTGCAGCACTTTCAGTCGACGTTCGGCGGTGTCGGTCAGCTTGCGGTTGGCCGGCAGTGTGAACAGCGCGTAGGCGCGCACCTTCGAGCGCCCGACACGGCCGCGCAACTGATAGAGCTGCGACAGGCCGAACATGTCGGCGCGATGGACGATCAGCGTGTTGGCGGTCGGGATGTCGAGGCCGGATTCGACGATGGTGGTCGACAAGAGAACGTCGTACTGGCCGTCGTAGAAGGCGTTCATGATGTCGTCGAGTTCGCCCGGCGGCATCTGGCCATGGGCCACCGCCACCTTCAGTTCCGGCACGGATTGGTTCAGGAAATCATGGATTTCCGCCAGATCGCTGATGCGCGGCACGACATAGAAGGAATGGCCGCCGCGATAGCGCTCGCGCAACAACGTCTCGCGAATGACCAGCGGATCGAAGGGCGAGATGAAGGTGCGCACCGCCATGCGGTCGACCGGCGGCGTGGCGATCAGCGACAGTTCGCGCACGCCGGTCAGCGCCAGTTGCAGCGTGCGCGGGATCGGCGTCGCCGACAGCGTCAGCACGTGGACGTCGGTCTTCAGGTCCTTCAGCCGTTCCTTGTGCTTGACGCCAAAATGCTGCTCTTCATCGATGATCAGCAGGCCGAGATTCTTGAACGAGATCGCGCTGCCGAGCAGCGCGTGGGTGCCGACCACGATATCCACCGTCCCTTCGGCAATGCCCTTCTTGGTCTCTGCCAGGTCCTTTGCGCCGACCAGCCGTGAGGCCTGGCCGACGCGGATCGGCAGGCCGGAAAAGCGCTGCGAGAAGGTCTTGAAGTGCTGGCGCGACAACAGGGTCGTCGGCACGACGACTGCCACCTGAAAACCTTCCATCGCCGCGATGAAGGCGGCGCGCAGTGCCACTTCCGTCTTGCCGAAGCCGACATCGCCGCAGATCAGCCGGTCCATCGGCTTGCCGGCCGCCAGATCGTCCCTGACGGAATCGATCGCCGTCTGCTGGTCATCGGTCTCCTCATAGGGGAAGCGCGCGGCGAACTCGCCGTAGAGGCCTTCCGCCGGCACCAGCGGAGGTGCAGCGCGCATCTGCCGTTCGGCGGCGATGCGGATCAACTGCCCGGCCATGTCCAGCAGGCGTTTCTTCAGCCGCGCCTTGCGCGATTGCCAGGCGCCGCCGCCGAGTTTGTCGAGCGTCGCCTCGGCCGTGTCAGAGCCGTAGCGCGACAGGAGCTCGATGTTTTCCACCGGCAGGAACAGTCGGTCGTCGCCGGCATAGTGGATTTCCAGGCAATCATGCGGCGCCCCGACGGCTTCGATTGTGCGCAGGCCGATGAAGCGGCCAATGCCGTGGTCGGCATGGACGACGATGTCGCCAGCCGACAGGGCCGAGGCTTCGGCAATGAAGTCGGACGCGCGCTTCTTGCGCTTGGAGCGCCGGATCAGCCGGTCGCCCAAAATGTCCTGTTCGGCGACGACGACCAGTCTTTCGGTCTCGAAACCGGATTCCAGCGGCAGCACGGCCAACGCCGCCTGCCCCGGCTCGAGTTTCTCCGCCTCCGCCAAGGTCGCCACCGGCGCAAGATTGCCCAGACGATGTTCGGCGAGAATTTGGCCGAGCCGGTCGAGCGAGCCCTCGGTCCAGCCGGCGACAATGACGCGGCGGCGTGCCGCGCGTTCGTCGGCGATGTGCTTTACCGCCACGTCGAAGACATTGACGTTGGGGTCGGCGCGCTCTTCCGCGAAGCTGCGGCCATGGCGCGAGCCGGCGTGGAAGACCTTTCTCGCTCCCGCATCCGGTGCGTCGAAGGCGGTGAAGTCGATCGCTTCGCGCGGTCCGAGAGAAGCGACGAGATTTTCCGGCGAGAGGTAAAGCAGGTCCGGCGCCACCGGCTTGTAGGGCACCGCGTCCTTCAGCGCACCTTCGGCCTGCTTTTTGCGCGCCTCGTAGTGATCGAGGATCAGCGTGTGGCGTTCGGCAAGCGCTTCATGCGCCAGATGGTCGAAAACGACAGGCGTGTCCGGCAGATAGTCGAACACGGTCTCCAACCGCTCGTAGAAGAACGGCAGCCAATGTTCCATGCCCGCGAAGCGCCGGCCTTCGCTGACCGCGGCGTAAAGCCCATCGTCCCGCGACGGCGCGCCGAACGCTTCGATATAGGCGCGGCGGAAGCGGCTGATCGTCTCCGGCGTCAGCGCCACCTCGCTCATCGCCTGGAGCGCCATGGACTTGCGCTGCCCGGTGGTGCGCTGCGTGGCCACGTCGAAGACGCGGATCGATTCCAGCGTATCGCCGAAGAAATCCAGCCTCAGCGCCTCGGCCCAGCCGGGTGCGAAAAGGTCGAGGATGCCGCCGCGCACGGCGAACTCGCCGATGCCGCGCACCGTCGGCACCCGGTCGAAGCCCGATGTCTCCAGCCGCGACACCAGCGCGTTCATATCGACCTGGTTGCCAGGTTTGGCGTGGAAGGTCTGCGCCTCGATGAGATCCGCGGGCGGAATGCGCTGGAGCAGCGCATTGGCGGTGGTGAGAATGACGGCGCGATGCGGCTTCCTCGCCAGCGCGATCATGGCGGCGAGCGCGTCGAGCCGCCGGGCGGCCGCATCCGAGCCGGGCGAGACGCGGTCATAGGGCAGGCAGTCCCAGGCGGGCAGTTCCAGCACGGGCAGGCCGGGAGCGGCAAAGGCCAGCGCCTCTGTGATTGCCGGCAGGCGCTGCCCGTCGCGCGCCACGAACAGCACCGGCTTGTCGGGCGCGATCTCGCGCGCCGCCTGCACCAGCGCGAAGGCTTCATAGCCGTCGGCGACGCCGTCGACGATGAACTGGCCGGCACGGCCTTTCGGCAAGCCGATGGTGGGAATGAGGCTCATGGAAGCGTTCTTCAAAAGGTCATTGTCCGGCGTGAAGCCATGATTTTTTGCAGGACCGCACAATCAATTTCGGCGGGAACAGGACGTTCGCCGGTGATCAAGGGCAGGAACTCGGTGTCGGGAATATCGAGGAGCTTTTCATATTGGTCGATTTCATCGCCGGTCAAGGCGCCGATCTCAGCATCGGCGAAGGTGCCAAGGATAAGGTCCATCTCGCGCATGCCGCGGTGCCAGGAGCGAAACAAGAGCTTGCGGCGGCGGGCGTCGAGCCCCTCGCTTGATCGTTTCGTTCCCGTCATTGTGCCGCATCCTCGCTTGCTGCGGCGCATATAGCGTGGATAGAAGAGGCTGTCAGCCTTGCGCTGCAGCCGTCGCGACATAAGCTGACATCATGCGTCCTTCCATCCTTGACCCGCTTTTCGTCCCGATCACGTCGCTCGCCGGTGTCGGGCCGAAGGTCGGTGCGCTGATCGAAAAAGTCGTCGCGGCCGATCTCGGCGACCGAGCGGCGCGCGCCGGCGATCTTCTGTTCGTGCTGCCGCATACCGTCATCGACCGCCGCAACCGGCCGGGCATTGCCGGCTCGGCCGAAGGCGCCATTGTCACGCTCGACCTGCGCATCGACCGCCACCAGCCGCCGCCGCGCGGCAACAGGTCGGTGCCTTACCGGGTCTACGCCCATGACGATACCGGCGAAGTGGCGCTGACCTTCTTCCACGCCCATGCTGCCTATCTGGAAAAATCGATGCCTGTGGGTGAGCATGTCGTGGTCTCCGGACGCATGGAATGGTTCAACGGTCGCCCGACCATGGTCCATCCAGATCATATCGCCTTAGCCGGCGACGCCGAAAACCTGCCGCTGGTCGAGCCGGTCTATCCGCTCACGGCAGGACTGTCCGGCAAGGTGCTGCGCCGCGCCATCGGCCAGGCGCTCGGCCGTTTGCCGGAGCTGCCCGAGTGGCAGGGTGGCGCTTTCATGCGCCGCCAGAGTTTCCCGTCTTTCGGTGACGCGCTGGCCCGCATCCACCATCCCGCGGACCCGATCGATGTCGCCATCGAAGGCGCCGCATGGCGGCGCCTCGCCTATGACGAGTTCCTGGCGGGCCAGGTGTCGCTCGCCCTGGTCCGGTCGAGGGTTCGCAGGCTGTCCGGCCGGCCGCTCACCGGCGACGGCCAGGTCGTCGAGAAGCTGCGCGCGGCCCTGCCCTACACATTGACCGCGTCCCAGGAATTCGCGCTCGCCGAAATCAATGCCGACCTCGCCGACCCCGAGCGCATGCTGCGCCTCCTGCAAGGCGACGTCGGCTCCGGCAAGACGGTCGTTGCGCTCCTGGCCATGGCGCGTGCCGTCGAGGCTGGCGGCCAGGCTGCCCTGATGGCGCCGACAGAGATCCTGGCGCGCCAGCACCTGGCGACGATCGCCCCTTTGGCGGAACGGGCAGGCATGCGCACGGCCATCCTCACCGGTCGCGAAAAGGGCCGCGAACGCGCCGAAACGCTGGCGGGGCTGGCCGGCGGCGAGATCGACATTGTCATCGGCACGCACGCGCTGTTCCAGGAAACGGTGGCGTTCCACGACCTCGTCCTTGCCGTCGTGGACGAGCAGCATCGCTTCGGCGTTCACCAGCGGCTTGCCATCACCGCCAAGGGCGACGCGCCAGACATGCTGGTGATGACGGCAACCCCCATTCCGCGCACGCTGGTGCTGACCGCCTTCGGCGACATGGACGTCTCCAAGCTGACGGAAAAGCCGGCCGGCCGGCAGCCGATCCGCACCGTCACGCTGCCGCTTGAGCGGCTGGACGAACTCGTCGATCGCATGGTGGAAGCGGTGGCCGGCGGCCAGAAAATCTACTGGATATGCCCGCTTGTGGAAGAATCCGAAGAGATAAAGCTGATGTCGGCCGAGGACCGCTTTGCTTCCCTGAAGCCGCTGTTCGGCGACCGGATCGGCCTCGTCCACGGCCGCATGAAGGGCGCCGAGAAGGACGAAGCGATGCGCGCCTTCAAGCAGGGCGAGACACGTATCCTGATTGCCACAACCGTCATCGAGGTCGGCGTCGACGTGCCGGACGCGACCATCATGGTCATCGAACACGCCGAACGTTTCGGCCTCGCCCAGCTGCACCAGTTGCGCGGCCGCGTCGGGCGCGGCGACAAGCCTTCGTCCTGTGTATTGCTCTACAAGGATCCGCTCGGCGAAACGGCCAAGCGGCGCCTGTCGGTGATGCGCGAGACCGAGGATGGTTTCGTGATCGCCGAGGAGGACCTGAAGCTGCGCGGCGAAGGCGAATTGCTTGGCACCCGTCAGTCCGGCACGCCGGGCTTCCAGGTCGCGCGCATCGAGGCGCATGCGGACCTGCTCGAAGCGGCCCGCGATGACGCAAGACTGATCCTGTCGCGTGATCCGGACCTGCAGACCGAGCGCGGCGAAGCGCTGCGCCTGCTGCTCTACTTGTTCGGCCGCGACGAGGCGGTGCGGCTCCTGCGGGCGGGATAAGGCCCGAGCGGCGGATTGGCCAGGGTGCCCGTGATCGGCTCGCCATTCAGCATCACCAGCTTCGTTTTCACCTCCGGCGCCACCAGCCCGGCCGAGACGATCAGCTTGGCGCCATCCTCGATCGTCATGTCGAGCAGCACGATGTCCGATTTCGGCACATACATCAGGAAGCCCGTCGTCGGATTGGGCGTACAAGGCATGAAGACAGCGGTCAGCGGATCGCCTTCCTGGTCAAGCTTCTGGTTGATCTCGGTTTCCTTCTCGCTGGCCACGAACACCAGCGACCACACCCCCTTGCGCGGATATTCGACCAAGCCGACCTGGCGGAACATGTCACCTTTGTTCGACAGCACGGTTTCGAAAATCTGCTTCAGCGAGCGATAGATGCCCCGCACCAGCGGCATGCGGCCAAGCAGGCGCTCGCCGAAATTGACGATGGCGCGGCCGACGATATTGGCGGTCATGAACCCGATCAGCGTGATCAGGACAAGCGCCACGATCAGCCCGAACCCCGGAACCGGGAACGGCAGATAGGTATCGGGACTGTAGCGTGCCGGAATATAGGGTTTGACCCAGGAATCCACCCAACCGATGAAGGACCACGCGATATAGGCGGTGATCGCCAGCGGCGCGCAGACGACGAAGCCTGTGAGGAAATAGTTCCTCAGCCGGGTCATGCCGGAGGTCTTGAGAGCATCTGACATGGTTCACCGGGGCGCGAGTTGCAGCGCAAACATTAGTGAACCGGAAGGCGCTTTGGAACTGCGAAGTTTTTAAAGCACCTGTTTAAAAAACGCCTACTCCACCGTCACCGATTTCGCCAGATTGCGCGGCTGGTCGACGTCGGTGCCCATGAAAACGGCGGCGAAATAGGCCAGCATCTGGATCGGCAGCGCGTAGATGATCGGCGAGATGATTTCCGGCACGTCCGGAAGGATGATCGTCTCCATCGTCTTCACGCTCGCCTGCGCGGCGCCCTTGGCGTCGGTGATCAGGATGATCTTGCCGCCGCGCGCCGCCACTTCCTGCATGTTGGACACCGTCTTCTCGAAGATGCGGTCATGCGGTGCGATGACGATGACCGGCATGTTCTCGTCGATAAGCGCGATCGGGCCATGCTTCAACTCGCCCGCGGCATAGCCCTCGGCGTGGATGTAGGAGATCTCCTTGAGCTTCAGCGCGCCTTCCATGGCGAGCGGGAAATTGGTGTCGCGTCCGAGATAGAGCACGTCCTTGTAGCGCGACAGGTCCCGCGCGATCCGTTCGATCTGCTCTTCGAGTTTGAGCACCTGGTTGGCATAGCGCGGCGCCTCGGAAAGCGCCCGCACCAGCGACTTTTCCTCGTCCCGCGAAATCGTGCCGCGCGCCACGCCCGCCCGGACGGCGAGCGAGGCCAGCACCGACAACTGGCAGGTGAAGGCCTTGGTCGAGGCGACACCGATCTCCGGCCCGGCCAGCGTCGGCAAGATGACGTCGGATTCGCGCGCCATGGTCGATTCCCGCACGTTGACGACGGCGCCGATCTTCATGCCGGCCTTGCGGCAATAGCGCAGCGAGGCCAGCGTGTCGGCGGTCTCGCCCGATTGCGAGATGAAGAAGGCGGCGTCGTTCTTCGACAGCGGCATTTCGCGGTAGCGAAATTCGGAGGCGACATCGATGTCGACCGGGAGCCGAGCGTAGCGCTCGAACCAGTATTTGCTGATCAGTCCGGCGAGATAGGCGGTACCGCAGGCCGAAATCGCCAGCCGGTTAATCGTAGCAAAGTCGAACGGCAGGTCGAGCGGCTTGGAGACGCCGGAAACAAAATCGACATAATGCGCCAGCGTGTGCGAGATCACCTCCGGCTGCTCATGGATTTCCTTCTCCATGAAGTGGCGGCGATTGCCCTTGTCGACCATGAAGCTGGTCGAGAGCGACTGCTGGCGCTTGCGGTCGACCTTTTCGCCGTCAATGTCGAAGATGGCGACACCGCTGCGGCGCACCACCGCCCAGTCGCCGTCTTCCAGATAGGTGATCGAATTGGTGAACGGGGCAAGCGCGATGGCGTCGGAGCCCAGGAACATCTCGCCGTCGCCATGGCCGACCGCCAGCGGCGGGCCGTTGCGGGCGCCGACGATGAGGTCCTCGTCGCCCGTGAACATGATCGCCAGCGCAAAGGCGCCTTCCAGCCGCTTGAGCGCCTTGTGCGCGGCATCGACCGGCTTCAAGCCTTTGGCGACTTCCCGCGCCACCAGATGCGCGACGACCTCGGTGTCGGTCTGCGACGAGAAGGAATAGCCGTCGCGGATCAGTTCGTCGCGCAGCTCGGCGAAATTTTCGATGATGCCGTTGTGGACGATGGCGACGCCATTGGAAAAATGCGGATGCGCGTTGGTCTCGTTCGGCACGCCATGCGTGGCCCAGCGGGTGTGACCGATGCCGATCGTGCCGTCGAGCGGCTCGTCCTTCAGCCTGCGCTCGAGATTGACCAGCTTGCCTTCGGCGCGGCGGCGGCCAAGCGCCCCCTTCTCTATGGTGGCGACGCCGGCCGAATCGTAGCCTCGATATTCAAGCCGCTTCAGCGCATCGACGATGAGCGGCGCAACCTGCGAATGGCCGACAATTCCAACGATACCGCACATGCAGACAGTCCCCAATCCCCGGCAGAACCCGGCGCTATCTACGGATTGCCGGGCTCTCGCGAAAGTTACTTTGCGTTTCGTTCCGTGTAATGGGAACAGTCTCGTACGCATGCATCATGACACAGCGCACTTGCAATCCAGTTACTGCAATCGTTCAGTTTTTGAAGACCGGTTTTACCTCTTTTTGGCAACCGCGGCCGACGCGAAGCGCTCGCGCAATTCCTTGCCTTTGCCGGGGATCGTCTTCTGGCGGGCACGCCCGAAGGCCAGCGCATCGTCGGGCACGCTTTCGGTGATGACGCTGCCCGAGGCGATATAGCCGCCCTTGCCAATGGTGACCGGCGCGACAAGCGAGGAATTCGATCCGACAAAGGCGCCCTCGCCGATATCGGTGAAGTGCTTCAGATAGCCGTCATAATTGCAGGTGATCGTGCCGGCGCCGATGTTGGCCCCGGCGCCCACCCGCGCGTCGCCGATATAGGTCAAATGGTTGACCTTGGCGCCCTCCTCGATGACGGCCTGCTTGACCTCGCAGAAATTGCCGACCTTGGCTTTCTGTTTGAGATCGGCGCCCGGCCGCAGCCGCGCGAAGGGGCCGACATCGCAATGAGCGGCGACGATGGCGCCTTCGATATGGCTGAAGGCGTGAATCCTGGCGCCGCTTGCAATCTTCACACCCGGCCCGAACCAGACGTTCGGCTCGACAATAGTATCGGCGCCGATCTCGGTGTCGTGCGAGAAATACACCGTTTCTGGTGCGATCAGCGTCACGCCCGAAAGCATCGCTTCCTGCCGGCGGCGTGCCTGCCAGATGCCTTCGGCCTGCGCCAGCTCGGCGCGGTTGTTGATGCCGAGCGCATTCTCGAAGCTGGCTTCGGTGGCGACGACATCGAGGCCCTGGTTGCTGGCAAGCTCGACGATATCGGTGAGATAGTATTCGCCCTTGGCGTTCCTGTTGCCGACGGCGTCGAGCAGTTTCATCGCCTGGCTGCCGGCAATCGCCATCAGCCCGCCATTGCAGAAGGTGATCTTCTTCTCCTCGTCGGAGCAGTCCTTTTCCTCGCGGATGGCGACGAGCTTGCCACCTTTTTCGATCAGGCGGCCATAGCCGGTGGGGTTCGCCGTGCGGAAGCCGATGACCACGACGGCAGCACCTTGCGCCAGCTTCAGGCGCGCGGCCGTGAGGGCGTCCGGATCGATCAGCGGCGTATCGCCGAACATGACGAGGATATCGTCGTAACCTTTTGATATAGCAGCGCGCGCGGCAAGCACCGCATGCGCAGTGCCGAGGCGCTTTTCCTGCACGAAAGCCTCTACCTCCGGCGCGAATTTCTGCGCCGCCTTGCGCATCTCCTCGGCGCCGTGGCCGATCACCAGCGCAAGGTCGCCGGCGCCCGCTGCCTCGGCCGCCTTGACCACATGCGCGACCATCGGCAGCCCGGCGATCTGGTGCAGCACCTTGGGCAGCGCGCTCTTCATGCGCGTGCCTTCGCCGGCGGCGAGGATGACGGATAGGCATGTTCTCTGGTTCATGGAAGGACAACCATAGGAAAAGCGTTGGGAATCAAATCATGCTAGCAGTGGGCGCCATGCTGCACCAATGCGGTTAAATTCCGGTGAGATGGTGAGCAGCCGACTCTTAATCAGCGGGTCACAGGTTCAATCTTGTGCGCACCCGATACCGACAGCCTTATCCCAGCCGGCCCAGCAGCGGAAAATTCTCCAGCAGCCAATACGACACGGCCTGCACCCCGCCGGTGAGGAAAAACACGCCGGCGACGACCAGCAATGCGCCGATCGCCTTCTCGACGCGGCCGAGATGGACGCGGAATTTGCCGAGGAAACGCATGAAGGCGCCGGAAAACAGTGCCGCGATCAGGAATGGGATACCGAGGCCGAGCGAATAGGCGGCGAGTAGCAATGCGCCTTCGCCCACTGTCTCGCGGCCGCCGGCCAGCGTCAGGATCGGCCCCAGCACCGGGCCGATGCACGGCGTCCAGCCGAAGGCGAAGGCCAGTCCCATGACATAGGCCGCAACCGCGCTTGCCGGTTTGCCCTGCGACTGGAAACGCGCCTCGCGCGACAAAAGCGGAATACGCAGGATACCGAGGAAATTCAGCCCCATCAGGATGATCAGCACGCCGGCGCCCATTGCCAGCGGCTCCTGCCAGACGCGCAGAAGGCGGCCGATGGTCGAGGCGCCGGCGCCCAGCGCGACGAACACGGTCGAGAAGCCGAGCACGAATGCAATCGAGGAATAAAGCAGCGCGGTGCGGGCGCCGGCTTTGGCTGCCGCTCCGGCATTACCGCGAAAATCGTCGACCGACACGCCGGCCATGTAGCAGAGATAGGGCGGCACGAGCGGCAGCACGCAAGGCGACAGGAACGAGATCGCCCCTGCCCCGACCGCGCTGACATAGCCTATATCGAGTGCCATTCCAGAACTCCGACTTTACGGCGCCGATATAGCGACGCCCGGGGCCCTCTGCCAATCACCATTGTGTTGGCATGCCCGGGAATAAACGTCGGTGCCTGCGCGTTGATCGAGCGAGGCCGCGATTGCCGCGCATCCTCGGATCAGCAGGGAGATTTCGATGAAAACCGTGACACTAGGGTTGGCCGCGCTTTTGCTCAGCACCGCCGCGTCTTTCGCAGCAGAGGCCTGGAAGGAGGCCGAGGTCGACGGCACCAAGATCTACACCGATGCCAACGGCATGACGCTCTACACCTATGACAAGGACGAGAAGGGCAAGACCAACTGCTACGACAAATGCGCCACAAACTGGCCGCCGCTGAAGGCCGAGGCCGGCGCCAAGGCGGACGATGAATGGACCGTTGTCGACCGCACCGACGGCACCAAGATGTGGGCCTATGACGGCAAGCCCGTCTACACATTCATCAAGGACAAGAAGGCCGGCGATGTGTCGGGTGATGGCGTCGGCGGCGTCTGGCATATCGTCAAGGCCGACTAAGGCTGCCACCTTAACTTCGACGTTGCTGCCGGGCGTGCCTTCAACGCCTGGCAGTCCGCATCAGACGCGCTGGCGCGGCATTTGACTCGGTCCACAGGGTCGCCGGCGACCTCATCGGCGCCAATTTGAGCCGCTCCTCACCGCTCCAGCCATTTGTTTTAGTTAGCCCTCAACAATGTGATCTTCTCCATACACTCTTAGAGTGTATTGCTGCCGGCACTCTTGCAATTTGGCCGCTTCCCCTTGACCGGATGCAAAAGCGCGGCCATGTGAGCGACGAACAGAACCGAGATTTCGTCGCGCGCAGCGGAATTCTTCTGCCGCATCACAGCTGATATGAGCCCTCATGGACGTCGTCGTCGTCGAATCGCCGGCCAAGGCGAAGACAATCAACAAATACCTCGGCAAGAACTACAAGGTTCTGGCCTCGTTCGGCCATGTCCGTGATTTGCCGGCCAAGGACGGCTCGGTGCGACCGGACGAGGATTTCGCCATGTCTTGGGCGGTCGACACGGCATCCGGCAAGCGCCTCGCCGACATCGCCAAGGCGGTCAAGGACGCCGACGGCCTGATCCTCGCCACCGACCCGGACCGCGAGGGCGAGGCCATTTCCTGGCACGTTCTGGAAGTCTTGCGGCAGAAGCGCGCGCTGAAGGACAAGCCGGTCAGCCGCGTCGTCTTCAACGCCATCACCAAGAGCTCGGTGCTCGAGGCGATGGCCAATCCGCGCCAGATCGATGCGCCGCTGGTCGACGCCTATCTCGCCCGCCGGGCGCTCGACTATCTCGTCGGCTTCACTCTTTCGCCGGTACTGTGGCGCAAGCTCCCCGGAGCCCGTTCCGCCGGCCGCGTGCAGTCGGTCGCCTTGCGGCTGGTCTGCGACCGCGAATCCGAGATCGAACGCTTCATCCGCGAGGAATACTGGCAGATCGCTGCCATCCTCGGCACGCCGCGCAACGAAAATTTCGAGGCGCGCCTGACCGCTTTCGAGCGCAAGAAATTGCAAAAGCTCGACATCGCCAACAAGGCGCAGGCCGACGACATCAAGGCCATGCTCGAGGGCGCGGCCTTCAAGGCGCTGTCCGTCGAGGCAAAACCCACCAAGCGCAATCCAGGCCCGCCCTTCACCACCTCGACATTGCAGCAGGCCGCCTCGTCGGGCCTCGGCTTTTCGGCCAACCGCACGATGCAGGTGGCGCAGCGCCTCTATGAGGGAATGGAGATCGGCGGCGAGACCACCGGCCTGATCACCTATATGCGAACCGACGGCGTGCAGATGGCGCCCGAGGCGATCGACGCGGCACGCGATGCCATCGCCAAGGAATTCGGCCCCAAATACCTGCCGGAAAAGCCGCGCCTGTACACGACCAAGGCCAAGAACGCCCAGGAAGCGCACGAAGCGATCCGCCCGACCGACTTCATGCGCACGCCGGCATCGGTTAGGCAATATCTCGATGCCGACCAGATGCGGCTCTATGAATTGATCTGGAAGCGCGCCATCGCCAGCCAGATGCAGCCGGCGGAGATCGAACGCACCACGGTCGAGATCGAGGCGGTCAACGGCGCGCGCACGGCCGAGTTGCGCGCCGTCGGTTCAGTCGTGCGCTTCGACGGTTTCATCGCCGCCTATACCGACCAGAAGGACGATGATTCCGAGGACGAGGAAAACCGCCGCCTGCCCGAAATCCGCGCCGGCGAGCAGCTTGCCCGCCAGGCGATCAACGCCACCCAGCACACGACCGAACCGCCGCCGCGTTATTCCGAAGCTTCGCTGATCAAGAAGCTGGAGGAGCTCGGCATCGGCCGGCCGTCGACCTACACGGCGATCCTGAAGACGCTCGAGGACCGCGACTACGTCACCATCGACAAGCGCCGGCTTGTGCCGCAGGCAAAGGGCCGGCTGCTGTCGGCCTTCCTGGAAAGCTTCTTCGAGCGTTATGTCGAATATGACTTTACCGCATCGCTTGAGGAAAAGCTCGACGAGATCTCCGACGGCAAGCTCGCCTGGAAGGACGTTCTGCGCGATTTCTGGAAGGATTTTTCCGGCGCCGTGGCCGACATCAAGGAACTACGCGTCACCGATGTGCTCGATGCGCTGAACGAGGAACTGGCGCCGCTGGTTTTCCCTGCCCGGGAGGACGGCTCCAATCCGCGCATCTGCCCCAAATGCGGCACCGGCAATTTGTCGCTCAAGCTCGGCAAGTTCGGCGCCTTCGTCGGCTGCTCGAACTATCCCGAATGCTCCTTCACCCGCCAGCTCGGCGACGCGGCCAATCCCAATGGCGAGAATGGCGGCGGCGAGGACGGCACCAAGGTGCTCGGCAAGGATCCCTACACGGCTGAGGAGATCACGCTGCGCAGCGGCCGCTTTGGCCCCTACATCCAGCGTGGCGACGGCAAGGAAGCCAAGCGTTCCAGCTTGCCCAAGGGCTGGACGCCCGATTCGATCGACCATGAGAAGGCGCTTGCCCTGCTTTCCCTGCCGCGCGATGTCGGCAAGCATCCGGAAACCGGCAAGATGATCTCGGCCGGGCTTGGCCGCTACGGGCCTTTCGTGCTGCATGACGGCACCTACGCCAATCTCGACAGCATCGAGGATGTGTTCTCGATCGGCCTCAACCGCGCCGTTTCGGTGATCGCCGAGAAGCAGTTGAAGGGCAAGGGCGGCCGTAATGGCGGCACTGCGGCAGCCCTCAAGGAGCTTGGCGATCATCCCGACGGCGGCGGCAAGATCGTCGTGCGCGACGGCAAATACGGGCCTTATGTCAATTTCGGCAAGGTCAATGCCACGCTGCCCAAGGGCAAGGATCCGCAATCGGTGACGATGGAGGATGCGCTGGCGCTGATCGCCGAGAAGGAAGCCAAGGGCGGCGGCGGCAAGAAGCCTTTCCGCAAAGCGGCGGCGGCCAAGGCGCCCGCTACCAAGAAGACGGCGGCCAAGAAGCCTGCCGCCAGGAAAAAGGGATAGAACGGCGTGGCGCGCAGGATCTCCGCAACAACCCACGGCGACCCGCGCACCGCCGACACAACGGCCAAGGTCAAGGGCGATTACAGGCCCTCGCGTGACGAAATCCTGCGCTACATCGCCGAAAATCCGGATCGCGCTGGAAAACGCGACATCGCCAAGGCGTTCGCGCTGCGCGGCCCGGACCGCATTTGGCTGAAGGATCTCCTGCGCGACCTGCAGGACGAAGGCGTCCTGACCAAGGAGCGTAAGCGCCTGGCCCGCGTTGGCGCCCTGCCCCATGTCACGGTGCTCGATATTTTCGACCGCGACGCCGACGGCGTGCTGCTGGCGCGTCCCACCGAACACACCGCCAATGGACCGCCCCCCATCGTTTCCATCCGCCTGTCGCGCAGTGGCGGCGGACCGGCGCCTGGCATTGGCGATCGCGTGCTGGCCAAGACCTTTCCCGCCGACGACACGAATGTCGCCTTGGGCGGCCCGGCCTACACAGGGCGGGTGATGAAGATATTCGAGAAGCGCACGGATGCCGTTCTCGGCGTCTTTCGGGTGCTTCAGGACGGCAGCTTCCGCATCGAGCCGGTGGAGCGCCGGCAATCCGAACTGATCGTCGACAAGGAATTCCAGAACGGAGCCAAGAACGGCGATCTCGTCGAGGTCGAGCCCGCCCGGGCCTCGCGCTATGGCTTGCCGAGAGCAAAAGTGCTCAACGTGCTGGGCTCGCTGACCAGCGAAAAGGCGGTCTCGATGATCG
This sequence comes from Mesorhizobium sp. B1-1-1, assembly GCF_006442955.1. Taxonomy (NCBI): domain Bacteria; kingdom Pseudomonadati; phylum Pseudomonadota; class Alphaproteobacteria; order Hyphomicrobiales; family Phyllobacteriaceae; genus Mesorhizobium; species Mesorhizobium sp. B1-1-1. The sequence continues at coordinate 31,193 of NZ_VFWW01000006.1, read as the reverse complement.
CCATCCACGCACATGACATTCCGCATGTCTTCCCGGCCGACGTCATCGCCGAAGCCGAAGCCGTCAAGCCTGCGACGATGGCCAACCGCGAGGACTGGCGCGAACTGCCGCTGGTCACCATCGACCCGGCCGACGCCAAGGACCACGACGACGCGGTGTTCGCTACGCCCGATCTCGATGAGAAGAACCCCGGCGGCGTGGTCATCACGGTCGCCATCGCCGACGTGGCTGCTTACGTCCGCTACGGCACGGCACTCGACCGCGAAGCGCTGAAGCGCGGCAACTCGGTCTATTTCCCCGACCGCGTCGTGCCGATGCTGCCCGAGCGCATCTCCAACGATCTCTGCTCGCTGCGCGAAGGCCAGGATCGCCCGGCACTGGCAGTGCGCATGACCTTCTCGGCGGACGGGCGCAAGGTCAGGCATTCCTTCCACCGCATCATGATGAAATCGGCGGCCAAGCTCGCCTACCCGCAGGCGCAGGCGGCGATCGACGGCGTGCCGGACGACAAGACCGGGCCGATCCTCGACGCAGTGCTGAAGCCGCTATGGGATGCCTATGCGGTCCTCAAGCGCGGACGCGATGGCCGCCAGCCGCTCGAACTCGATCTGCCCGAGCGCAAGATCCTGCTGAAGCCCGACGGCACTGTCGATCGCGTCGTCGTGCCGGAACGGCTCGATGCCCATAAACTCATCGAAGAATTCATGATCCAGGCCAATGTCGCCGCCGCCGAGACACTCGAGGCGAAGAAGCAGGCGCTGGTGTACCGCACCCACGACGCGCCCTCGCTGGCCAAGCAGGAATCGCTGCGCGAATTTCTGCAAACCCTGGGCCTGTCGCTGGCGCGCGGTGCGCAGATGCGGCCCGCCCAGTTCAACGGCATTCTCGAGCGCGTGCGCGGCGCCGACAATGAAGGCCTGGTCAACGAGGTGGTGCTGCGCTCGCAGAGCCAGGCCGAATATTCGCCCAAGAACATCGGCCATTTCGGCCTCAACCTGAACCGTTATGCGCATTTCACCTCGCCGATCCGCCGTTACGCCGACCTCATCGTGCACCGCGGGCTTATCGCCGCACTCGGCCTAGGCCCAGGGGGCCTGACGCAGGAGGAGGAAGCGCGGCTCGAGGATGTTTCGGTGCTGATTTCAGGTACAGAACGCCGTGCAATGGCGGCCGAACGCGACACGGTCGACCGGCTGATCGCCGCTTATCTCGCCGAGCGCATCGACGACCGTTTCGACGCCCGCATTTCCGGCGTCACCAAATCGGGACTATTTGTCCAATTGCCGCAGTATGGCGCGGATGGTTTCATCCCCGTGTCAACTCTGGGCGGCGATTACTATATATATGACGAAACGGCCCGCTCGCTCTACGGAGAACGCTCGGGCAAGGGTTATCAGCTGGCGGACCGTGTCGAGGTCCGTCTCGTCGAAGTGGCGCCGATGGCCGGCGCGATGCGCTTTGAGATGTTGACCGACCCGAAGCCCCTGCCTGGCTCCGTCAGGTCGTTTCACAAGGCAAAGGGCCGCGCCCGTGCGTCACAATCGCGCCCAGGCTCGCGTGGCAGGAGACGATGATGGCAAGAGGCACGGAAGAACAGGTTTTCGGCGGTGAACATCACTCGGGCCGGGTCGCGCGTCCGCTGTGGACGGCGATGAAGCGCGGCATGCTCGGCCGCTGCCCGCATTGCGGCGAAGGCAAGCTGTTTCGCGGCTTCACCAAGACCGTCGAGACATGCAGCGTCTGCGGCGAGGAGATACACCATCACCGCGCGGACGACCTGCCCGCCTATCTGGTCATCGTCATCGTCGGCCACATCGTGCTCGGCGCCTTCATGGGCGTGGAGGCGACGTCGACCCTTTCCACCTGGCAGCACATCGCCATCTGGGTACCCTTGACGATCCTGCTGTCGGTTGCACTGCTGCAGCCGGTAAAAGGTGCCGTCATCGGATTGCAATGGGCATTCTATATGCACGGTTTTGCTGGCGAACACGACGTGGCCGAACCCCATCCCGGTGCCTGAGGTGCTGGCTGGCGCAACATGCCAACCGTCAAGGCTACTTTCGCATGCAAGACGTTTCCGCTAGGTCCTGCGCATGGAAGGAATGACCAAGGCGGACGTCGACAGGATCGACAAGGGTCTGGCCACGCATGGCGGCCGGGCGATTCGTCCACGTGATGCCGCGACCCTGATCCTGCTCGACGGCAAGGCCAACGACTTGCGGGTCCTGATGGGTCGCCGTCATGCCGGTCACGCCTTCATGCCAGGCAAGTTCGTTTTTCCCGGCGGCCGTACCGACCCGGCGGACAGCCGCATCCCCACCGCCACCGCGCTGCATCCCGAGCAGGAAGCAAAGCTCATCGCCGGTCCCGGCCGCACGAGCGAGGCGCGTGCCCGCGCCATCGCCTTGTCGGCCATCCGCGAGACCTATGAGGAAGCCGGGCTGCTGATTGGTCGCAAAGGCGCCTTCGCCACGACAAGGTCTGATTGGCAAGGCTTTGCCGAACATGGGGTGCAACCTGCCCTGGACATGCTGCGCTTCATTGCGCGCGCCATCACGCCGCCCAACCGGGTGCGCCGCTTCGACACCCGCTTCTTCTGCGCGTGGCGAGGCGACGTCGCCGTCGAACTGCCGGGCGGCGGTCCGACCAACGAACTCGAGGAACTGGTCTGGCTGCCGCTTGCCAAGGCCAGGGAAGCCGACATTCCTGACATCACCCGGATGATCCTGGACGAGCTGGAAAGCCGCCTCGCCCATGATCCGCTGTTGCATCCGGGCGGTCCCGTGCCCTTCTACCGGCTTGTCCGCAACCGCTTCACCCGCGAAATTCTGTAGAACATCGAGTATTCAGACATAACATGACGGTCGATACCCAACCAAAGGGCGACGAGCGCGTACACTGGCTGCCGATGGTGGCGGCGATCTCGTCGATCAGCGTCGTCGGCATTGCCATCGGCCTGGGCATGCCCCTGCTCAGCGTCATCCTGGAAACGCGTGGGCATTCGGCCTCGATGATCGGCCTCAACACAGCCGTCGCCGGCCTGGCCTCGATCGCCGGCGCCCCTCTGGCCACGCCGCTCGCCATGCGCTTCGGCGTTGCCTGGACGATGATCGCCATGATTGCCGCCGGTGCGCTGGCCTTCGTCGGCTTCCACTTCGCACCCGATTTCTGGATGTGGTTTCCGCTGCGCGTCGTGCTGCACATCGCGCTGACGGTGCTGTTCATCCTGTCGGAATTCTGGATCAGCACCTCGGCGCCGCCGCATCGGCGAGGTCTTGTGCTCGGCATCTACGCCACCGTGCTGTCGCTCGGCTTTGCCGCGGGGCCGTGGCTGTTCGCCCATCTCGGCAGTTCCGGCTTCAGGCCTTTCGGAGTCATCATCGCATTGGTGGCGCTGGCCGCGATCCCGGTGCTGGCGGCGCGTAACGAGAGCCCGACGATCGTATCTGACGGCGAGACCAGCAATTTCCTGCGTTATATCTGGCTGGTGCCGACCGCCACCGCCGCCGTACTGGTGTTTGGAGCCGTCGAAACGGGCGGTTTCGCCCTGTTTCCGGTCTATGGCAACCGCATCGGCTATTCCGAAGCCGACGCCGCCTTGCTGCTCACCATGATCGGCCTCGGCAACGTGCTCTTGCAGATCCCGATCGGCATGATCAGCGATCGCGTCTCGGACCGCCGCTATCTGCTTCTGGCCTGCGCCACTGTCGGACTCGCCGGTACGATCTTCATGCCGCATCTGGCCGGCAACTGGCACCTGATGGCGGGCCTTCTGTTCGTCTGGGGCGGCGTGGTCGCGGCCATGTACACGATCGGCCTCGCCCATCTCGGCTCGCAGCTTTCCGGCCATGAACTGGCTTCCGCCAATGCCGCCTTCGTGCTGTGCTACGGCGTCGGCATGGTGCTCGGCCCGCAGGCGATAGGCATCGGCATGGATGCGTTCGGTCCCTCTGGCTTCGGCTGGTCGCTCGGCCTGTTCTTCGCCGCCTACATGGTCCTTGCCAGCGTCAGGTTGGTCCGCAAGATCTTGTAAGCCGCCACCGGCGCAAACCGGATTCACGATCACTACCGGCTGGCCCATAACTGGCTACCCCCGGATGACTGGCTGCTGACAGAACCGTGTCAGCAGCCACGGTTTATACGGAGACCTCAAAACACCTGAAGTTGAGGAGACTCCGATGATCGACAGCGGCTTTGAAACCACATCATTGCGGATGACGCTGCTCCTGCTTGTCACTTTCCAGGCGCCGGCCGCGGATGTCGACCGCATCATGGACGCCGTGGTGGCGCTGGCGCCGCTGGCCATGGGTAAATATGACCGCAACGCCTACCAGTCGGCGCATGGCATCGAGCGCTACCGGCCACTTGACGGCGCAGCCGCCGGCGCCGAGACCGAATTGCGGCGGCGCCCCGGCACGGTCGAGGTTTCGTTCGAATTGCCCGATGACCAGGAATTGGCGGCGCGCGTCGTAGAAGCGATCTTTCAGGCGCACAGCTACCAGGAACCGGTGATCCGCATTCAGCCGGTCCTTGCCAGCCGTTCCAAGGGACTGGACGACCGCGCCAATCCGAATCGCTGGTGGAACACCACGGGAGATTGGAAGAAAACCATCGTTCTGGAGGCGGAACACGTGTGAATGCCGACAGGCATTGGCTTCCATGACGGCCGCAAGGCGCGTCGGGCTGTCGGTAGCTAATCAAGTTGTCCGGTTTGGTAGCACATGATCTGTCCGCTTCTGTTTTGGCGTCGAAGCGGTTCACGCGGCTTGCCTGATGGGGCAAGTGTCTTCGATTGCGGCGCCGTCAGAGCTGTAGCGAGTGATGCGGCGCGGCCCGTGAAAGATCGCGAGGGTTCCATCCGGGTAGTGCCTGACCTTGACGGTGGCTTTGACGAAGTGATGCCGGATCGGGCTCTATGGCAGCTGCAATCGCAACCGCGCGAAGGCGACCGTGTTGTCGCGGGCAACGACGCGCTCCTCCTCGATGCACAGGATCTGGGCCAGTTGTTGCGGGTCTGCGGCGACAAAGGCGCTGTCCTCGACCGCGGCCGGCCTGGCGAAGCGGGCATTGTGAGCTGGTAGGTAGGTCTGTGCGATGAACCGGTTGGCGGCCTCGATGTCGGCAATTCCGGCCAGCGCCAGTTCCCTCGGCAGCCGATCCTGCAAGGTGGAGAACATCCGCTCCGAGCGGCCTCGCGCTTCAGGGGAATAGGCTGGAATATGTTCGATACCCAGCCGCTCGAGCGCCCGGCCGACCTGGGTCAGCCGGCTTTTGTCGACCGCCTCGCCGGCCTTCAGCGTCACGAAATAGTGGCTGCCGCGATCGCTGTAGAGGCTCGATGGCAATCCCTTGGCGACGAATGTCTCCAGAAGGCCCTGAAAGCTCGACGCCGTGCCTTCCTCCTCGATCAGGAAGGCCGAATAGATCGTGCTCGTCGCATCGTCCATCGTCACGATCAGGTCCAGCATCGGCTCACCCGCCAGCCATCGATGACGGCTGCCATCCTGATGCAGCATCATCCCCTCGCAAGGCTTCCTCTCCCGCTTGCGCCGGTGAGCACCGCGCCGCTTGGCCCGTTCCACAAGGCCCGCCGCGTGGAGCTGCGTCTTGATGAAGGTGTAGCCCCAGCTGAAATGGTGATCGCGCAGCAGGTGCTCGTGGAAATGCTTCACATTCCAGCCGAGGTAGCGATGACGGTAAAGCTCCAGCATCTCCTCAATCGCTTCCGCCGGCACCCGACGCGTCGAAAGCTTGCCCAAGCGCCGATCCAGCAACCCTGCTTCCCCAGCCTCTTCGTACCGGTCGCGGTAGCGTCGGAATTGCCGCTCCGACATGCCAAGCAACTCCCCTGCCTCCATCATCGAAAGATCGCCACCATTCCAGCGGCTCAATACGTCCCGAAACTTTTGCATTCTCCGGTCCTGTAGCCATGCCGTCCGCTTCATCCCCAGCCTCCATCCGCTGACGATAAAACCGGACAACTCACGTGCTACCTAATCCGGACAACTCATGTGCTTACGACACGCAAGGCGCGTCGGGCTTGACTTTCCGGGCGCGTTCTTTATGTGTCGCGGCAAGTTTCCCGCATCCGGGTGTTTTCCCGTGCTCCAGCGGCCAAAACCCCACGAACAAACGGACTGATACCATGGCCAAAGCCGCAAACATCAAGATCAAGCTTCTGTCGACCGCCGACACCGGTTTCTTCTACGTGACCAGCAAGAACAGCCGCACCAAGACGGACAAGCTGTCGTTCCGCAAATACGACCCGGTTGCCAAGAAGCACGTCGAGTTCAAGGAAACCAAGATCAAGTAATCTGGTTTTTCCGAGAAAATGCCGAAACGCCGCCCATCGGGCGGCGTTTTTTGTTCCTAAAACATTGATTTCATTGGTTGGTAGTCAAATCCAGCATAACGGCCAACATAGTGGATCGCGCTGCCGATAGGGCTGCTATAGCCACAAAGCCCGCGCGAGGCAGGGGCCTTGTCGAGCGGCTCCCATAAACCGCGAAAGGCGTGCGCGTCGTCACCGCATAAATCTCCACGACAAAAGCCACGGCGCCTCAGCAAGGATCCAGAGAATTTGTCTCTACGCAGCTTTGCCCTAGCCACAAGAAAGTGATTCCAAGTACCTTTTCATGACATGCAATGGCACATAGTCACCCTCGACTAGATTTCCACCTTCCTCGTTCACAAGCACCATTAGAGCCTGTGTAGACTTTCTCATAAACACAGATAACTCAGATCTTATTGGTATATTACAAGAGAACCCTTTAATCATGATCAGAGAGAGTCGATTTTCGTCCATATTGAATTCGAGTTTAGACAAATCATCGTTAAATGGTCGATTGTGGAAAATGATAAGCTCTCCACGATCATTTATCGCTATTTCAATTTTAATGGGGAATTCAAAATTAATTCCTCCAATTACATAAGACTCACGTCTCTGAACTATCGCTAGGATTTTAGATATATCATCTTTAATATCAGATGTGTCGTTCTTTATCGAATTCGCTATCTGCAAAAATTGGTCAAATTTGGCTTCGAGTTTCGGTAGCGAATTGCGCAAATACCCAAGGCGAGACGCGACGAAGGCGACCTCCGCTTTGTGATTTTGCTTCAATGCCTCCCGCATGAAGGCAAGGAAAATAAGAGCCCAGCCCGGCTCATCATCTGTCGCCTTTCCACGAAAAAATGACGCGAAATCGGCAGGAACGGCCAGTTGGTCCTTTCCCTGCTCCGTTCCAGCGATGAGATCGCGCAGAACGCGCTTGCACGCTGCATCCAGACTCGCCTGGACCGCTGCAAAGTCGCGAGCCGATAGCGCGCCGTCCAAGTTTGTCTCTATTTCATCGACAACGTCCTTGTTGGATTCTAGCTTGAATGGCCCGCCCAATCCGATCTGCTTATGCAGATAGCGGCGCGCGGCACTAGCGAACTGAATCCTCGCGCGACGCTCCGGCGGCCGTCCGCCAAGCCGCAACTGGTCGGCCTCTTGCGTATCGACATACATGCGCACCATCACGAGTGAAGAGGTGAGTTCACTGAGTCGAATGGCGTGCTCCAAATCGTGGTTTGCTGGAACCGCGCCTGTATGAGCGCGCAGCTTGGATGCGACGTCCTCGTAGATCGCTTTATAACGTCCGCCAAACAGCGTCTCGCCGATCTTATCTAGGATGTCGCCGGCATTTTCGAGCGCCTTCCAACCGATCACCGCCCCGATGTATCCGCAAACCGAGATCATTCGTCTAGGTCCCTGATGATGGCCCAAAGTAGGGCGGCAGTTGACCAGAAATCAAGAATACCAAACGGCTGAGCCTAGCTCATATCCCGCCGCGGACGGTGGAGTTCAAAGAGATTTAGGCTGCTTTGCCGGCCGCCCTGGGATAGAGCGTGGCTTGATACTGCTGCCCTCGCTGTCCGCTACGCGTCAATTCGCGACTGAATCTGTTCCGTGATTTCGCTGCGTATGAAAGCAATTCTCCGGTCTCCGAGCGTGATGGCAGACGGAAGCCGTCTTCTGACATACCGGTTCACCGGCCTAGGCTGGTCATTCTCCGGCATGGTTCAGTGATACGAGCGTCGGCGGAGTTGTTATTCGCAGGCATTATAAATCTCCCCCCCCCCCCGCTGCGTTGCGGCGATTCAAGAACCAAACTGATTGATGAAAGGACGCCACATGATGGCGGCAGGAGGAGGTTTCTATTAATGTGGCTCCGCAAAGCGGTTGGCCCGGGTGAAGCAAGTTTCGACTCGCCAAAAGGCCGTATGGCTAGAATATGCCCAGCGGGCAACAGAGTGGCCGCTCGGCGGCCGCGCCCCTACCCTACCCGGTCGGCGCTTTTCGGGTCGAAAACATGCAGCGCCGCCGGATCGGCCGATAGCCGCACCGTCTCGCCAGGCTTCACGCCGGCGCGGCCCATGGCGAACACGCAAAGCTGCTGGCCGGCCAGCTTGACGTAGAACTGCGTCGAGAGGCCGAGCGGCTCGACCACCACCACTTCGCCTTGCAGCGGGCCGTCATCCGCCAGCCTTATATGCTCCGGCCGCAAACCGACGGTAACCGCATCGCCTTCCCTGAGTGGCAGGCCATCAGGCAATCGCAGTTTCTGGCCATCGGACAGCACTGCATCCGCCTTGCCGCCCTTCTCAACACTCGCGGGCAGGAAATTCATGCCGGGCGAGCCAATGAATCCGGCGACGAACATGTTGGCCGGCCGGTCATAGAGGTCGAGCGGCGCGCCGACCTGCTGGACGACGCCGTCATGCATCACGACGATGCGGTCGGCCATGGTCATGGCTTCGATCTGGTCATGCGTGACATAGACGGACGTGGTCTTCAGTTGCTGGTGAAGCGCCTTGATCTCGGCGCGCATGTGCACGCGCAGCTTGGCGTCGAGGTTCGAAAGCGGCTCGTCGAAAAGAAAGACCTTGGGATCGCGCACGATGGCCCGGCCCATGGCGACGCGCTGGCGCTGGCCGCCGGAAAGCTGGCGCGGCAGGCGTTGCAGAAAATTGTCCAGCCCAAGCCGCTTGGCGGCGCCGTCGACCCGCGCGTCGATCGCCTGCTTTTCTGCCTTCCTCAGCATCAGGCTGAAGCCCATATTCTTCGACACGTCCATATGCGGATAGAGCGCGTAGGACTGGAATACCATGGCGATGTCGCGGTCCTTCGGCGCGACGTCGTTGACCAGCCGCTCGCCGATACGGATCTCGCCATCGGAAACCTCCTCCAGACCGGCGATCATGCGCAGAAGCGTCGATTTCCCGCAGCCGGACGGACCGACGAGGACGACGAACTCGCCGTCGGCGATGTCGAGGTCGACCGCGTGCAGCACACGCACGGCGCCATAGTCTTTGCGGACTTTTTCCAGCGTAACGGAAGCCATCGATTATCCCTTCACGGCGCCGGCGGTGAGGCCGGTGACGAGATAGCGTTGCAGGAAGCCGAAGAAGATGCAGACCGGGATCAGCGCCAGGATCGACGCCGCCATCATCTGCCCCCAGTCGACGGCGAACTTGCCGATGAAGGTGAGCAGGCCGACGGCGAAGGTCTTCTTGTCATCGCTGGAGATCAGCATCAACGCGAACAGGAGTTCGCTCCAGGCAGCGGTGAAGACAAAGCCGAGCGTGGCGCCCATGCCGGGTAGCGTCAGCGGCACGATCACCCGGCGCATCGCCTGCGCGCGTGTGCAGCCGTCGATCATCGCCGCCTCCTCCAGGTCCTTCGGTATGCCGTCGAAGAAGGACTGCATCAGGAAGGTTGCAAACGCGGTATTGAAGGCGGTGTAGATGATGATCAGCCCGGTCAGGCTGTTGATCAGGCCGATCTGGCCCATCACGCGATAGATCGGTGGAATGACCATGACTAGCGGGAAAGTCTGGGTCAAAAGCAGCATCAGCGCCAGTGCCGCCTTGCCGCGAAAGGTGAAGCGCGACATGGCATAGCCGGCAAGCGTCGCGATGACAGTCACCAGTGCAGCCGTCGAAACCGAGACGATGACGCTGTTGAGGAAATAGCGCGGAAAGTCGGTCGCCTCGAGCACGGTGACGAAGTTCTGCAACGTCATCTGCGACGGCCAGAAGGTGATGCCTTCGGAATAGAGAAGCCGTTCCGGCGTAACCGATATCTTCAGCGTCCAGAAGATCGGGAACAGGGCGAAGATCACATAGGCCGCGATGGCCGCATAGAGCCCGACGCCGCCGAAGAAGCGCTGCGAAGATGAGCGTCCCGCAATCATCAGACGTGCCTCACCAGGGAGCGGCGGATGGCGATCAGCGCGATCGCATAGGCAATGAGCAGGAAGAGCAGCAGCACGGCAACCGCCGATGCGTAGCCCTTGTCCAGCGACTTGAAGGCACTGACATAGATGTAGACCGGCACCGTGTTGGTCGACCCGGCCGGCCCGCCCTCGGTCATGACGAAGATCAGGTCGGCGAAAGTGGCGATCCAGATGGTACGCAGCATCACCGTGATGGCGATGGTCGGCGCCAGGAACGGCAGCGTCACCTTGGTGAAGCGTTGCCAGGGCGAGGCGCCGTCGATCGCTGCCGCCTCATGCAGTTCCGAGGGAATGGATTTCAGTGCCGCCAGCAACGTGATGGCAAAGAACGGGATGCCGAACCAGACATTGGCGACGATCGGCCCCCACATGGCGGTCGAGGGATCGGAGAGAACGTTGGTCGGCTCGGCCTTTAGCCCCAGCGCGAACAGCCAGTGCGGCAGCGGCCCGATGATCGGATTGAACAGCCATGCCCATGTCAGGCCCGACAGGAAGGACGGCACCGCCCAGGGCAGGAACACCAGCGCCTGCACCACCTTGCGGCCCCGAAACGGCTTGTCGAGCAGCAGCGCCAGGCCAAGGCCGAGGAAGAACTGGAAGAACAGGCTGGAGAGCGTCCACCACAACGTATTGACCAGCGCCTGGCCGAGCACGGCATCCGACAGCATCGCCTGGTACTGGCCGAGCCCGACATATTCCGACTTGAAGGCCGAAAACTTACGGAACGAATAGCTGATGCCGATGACCAGCGGCACCAAAAGCACCACGACCAGCAGGATGATCGCCGGGCTGAGATAAAGCCAGGGTTCGGTGGCAGCGTGCGTCAGCCGCTTGCGGCGCGGCCTCCCGGCGGGTCGTATTTCGGAAACGGCATAGGTCATTTGGGCTCAACAGTGGTGAGTGGGTGCCGGCGAAGGCGACAGCACCCTTCTCCCGTATACGGGGAGAAGATGCCGGCAGGCAGATGAGGGGCAGCGCCAGGCTGACAGAACGTAGCGCCGCCTCTCATCCGGCCCTATCGGGCCACCTTCTCCCCGTGAACGGGGAGAAGGAAGAAAAACTACTTCTTGTTCTTCGCCATCCAGTCCTGCTGTTCCTTGGTCAGGAAGGCGGCCCATTGGTCGGCAACCTCCTTGGCCGTCTTTTGGCCCAGCAGCACTTCCTGGAAATTCTTGATCGCCACCTGGTCGACGAAATTGCCGAGATTCTCCAGATGCGTCGGCGGCGTCACCATTTCATATTTGGCGCTGTCGCTGAGCTCCGTGAACCAGCCCTTGAACTGCTCGGTCTTGAAATGCGGATCCTGGTCGGCGCCGTTGTGGATCGGGACGACGCCGACTTCCTTGGCCCATTCCAGATTGTCCTTGGGCGAGAGCAGCGTCGCCATCAGCTTCCAGGCGTCGTCCTTGTGCTGCGAATTGGCGAACATTGCCCAGCCGGCATAGCCGAGCGTCGGATAGGACTTGCCGCTCGGCCCGACCGGCAGCGGCGCCACGGCGAAGTCGTCTGCGCTCATCTTGTCGGCTATACCCAGCAGCGCATCCGGATCCTGGTTGAGCATGGCGCAGGTGCCGGAATAGAAGCCGGTGACGGTTTCGTTGAAACCCCAGCTCACCGCATCCTTGGGCGCCAGGCCCTGCTTGTACATGTCTGCCAGCATCTGCAGGCCCTTGACCGAGCCCTCCTCGTTTATGGTCGACGTGCCGTCTTCGTTGAAGTAGCCGCCCTTGCCGGCGGCGATGTTCATGAACATGTGCATGCCGTTGAAGGCGCCGGGCCCGCCGCGCAGGCAGTAGCCGTATTTGCCGGGCAACGCCGAGATCTTCTTGGAATCGGCGACGAACTCGTCGAGCGTGGCCGGCGGGCCGTCGAGGCCGGCTTCCTTGAACAGCTTCTTGTTCCAGAACAACGCGTTCACATAGTAGCCGTAAGGGATCATGAACTGGGTGTTGTTGACGGTCGAGCCGAACTGCTTGGCACGGTCGCCGAGCGTCTTGGCGTCGTCCCACTTGGCCATGTACGGGCCGAGATCCTCGAGCTGGGCATTGTTGGCGTAGAGGCCCATCCAACGTTCCGGCATCTCGACCACGTCGGGCGTATCGCCGGCCTGCACCATGGTCAGGAATTTCTCGAAGGCCTGGCCCCAGGGCAGCGAGACCAGCTCGACTTTGATGCCGGGATTGGCCTTTTCGAATTCGGCGATCTGCTTCTTCAGGAACTCCGTGCGCGGCGGGCTGGTGATGACTTCGACCATTTTCAGGGTCGAATCGGCCAGCGCGTTTCCGGCGGAAATTGCCAATCCCGCGGCTGTGGCAAGCATGACGGTCAGTTTTTTCATCTTCAAGACTCCCATTTTGAAGCGGCTTGTTATTTTCTGGCTTTTTCGAAGGCCTGCGCCACGTCGGCCCACAGGTCCTCGACATTCTCCAATCCGACATTGAAGCGGATGGTTCGGGGGCTGACGCCGAAGCGCGCCATCGAATTCAGTCCCGGCGTCTGCTCCAGCGACGCCTTGGCGGGCACGACCAGGCTCTCATGGCCGCCCCAGCTCACGCCGATGCGGAAATATTTCAACGCATCCACGAAGACAGGGATGTCGATATCCTCGGTGACCTCGAAGGAGAACAACCCCGCGTAACCAGCAAGCGTCGCCTTGCCCGGATGGTTCGAATAGGCGGGGTGGTTGACGCGCTCGACATTGCCGTGCGCCTTCAGCCGTTCGGCGATGGCAAGCCCGCTCTTCATGTGGTGCGGCAGGCGCAGCGGCAGCGTGCGCAGCCCGCGCAGCAAGAGCCAGGCCTCGAAGGGCGAAAGCTTGCCGCCGAGATAGGAATAAGTCTGCTCGTTGATGTGCTTGATGTGGGCGGCCGAGCCTGCCACCACGCCGGCGACCGTATCGCTATGGCCGCCGAGATATTTCGAAGCCGAATGCAGCACCAGATCGACGCCATGCGTGATCGGCTTCTGGAACACCGGTGTCGCCCAGGAATTGTCGATCGTGGTGACGATGCCCTGCTCCTTCGCCAGCCGGGTCAGGTGAGCCAAGTCCTGCAACTCGAACATCATCGAGGTCGGGCTCTCCAGATAGAGCAGCCTGGCGCCCGGAAGGGCCGCCGCCACCGCATCCGGATCGGAGCCGTCGACATAGTCGACCCTGATGTTGAGCCGCGGCAAAAGCCGCTCGAACAGCCGATAGGCATCACCATAGCAATTGCGCACCGCAACGATGCGCTCGCCGGCGCCGACGAAGGCGAGCACCGTGGCGCTGATCGCCGCCATGCCGCTGGAAAAGCCGCGCGCGGCCTCGGCGCCCTCGAGCGCGGCGACGCGTGCCTCGAATTCCATCACCGTCGGATTGTCGCCACGCGAATAGATCGGCTGCTTCCGTTTGCCGGCAAAAGTATCCGCCATCTCGGCATAGTTGGCGAAGGTGAACAGCGATGTCTGGTAGATCGGCGGCACCACCGCCCCACCCGGGAAAGGTTGGTCATGCGCCAGAAGCGTCGCCGCCTCGGCGAGATAGTCGTGATCGAAACCTGAGGGATGCTCGTTCATGTCTGGCTCGAAAGTTTGAGTTTGGCGGCGCCGCGCTTGAGATCGTCCTCGACGGTGGCGATCAGCTTGAGCGCTTCGGCGCGGGCGCCGTGCGGGTCGCGCGCGGCGATGCGCTCGTAAATGGTCCGATGATAGGGAAAACTGGCGTGGCCGAAATCGCGCACGCCCAGCGGATGCTCCCAGAAGCGGTGGAACAATTCGTGCATGGCGGCGATGATCTGTTCGAACAGCGGGTTGCCGGAAACCCTGTAGATCGCCTGGTGGAACTCCCAGTCCTCTTCCGAAGACATGCCCTCGCGCGTGCGGAACGCCTGCTCCATGATGTCGAGCTTGCGCTCGATTTCGGCGATATCGGTCTGGCTCGCGCGTTCGGCGCAAAGGGCGGCGGCTTCCGCCTCCAGCGCGCGACGGATTTCAAGCGTCTGCATCAGGCTGGTGAAGTCGTTGCCGCCCGCAAGCGTCAGCGGCAGATGCAACATGTCCGGCGAAACGGCTGCCTTGAGATAGGTGCCGCTGCCTTGCCGGCGCTCGACCAGGCCGAGCCCTTCCCAGCGCGTCAGCGCCTCGCGCACCGTGTTGCGGCTGACCTTCAGCCGCTCGGCCAGGATGCGTTCCGTTGGCAGCCGCTCGCCCGGCTGGAGGGCCTCGGCACGAACAAAGCCTACCAACGCCTTCAGAACGGCGTCGTCACGCGCCGTCGTCTGAATAGGTGGCAGGCTGTTTTGATCCACGCGCGTTCCAAGTGGTCCAATGGTCCAACCAATTTCTGCACAGATGGTACCTCCTGTCAACGGGATGTCAGGAGACCTAGCACCGTAAAAGCTCGCAACGCATGACAAGCACGCGTTTGCGGGCGATGCGCCAGGCCGGCCTCGACCCTGCTACGCCACATCAACGCGCGGCCCGAACCAGGTGGTCAGCGCATCGGCCAGTCCCTGTTGGCTTCCGGAACCAACCCATGCCACGTACCCGTCCGGGCGGATCAGCACCGCGACGGGCCTGGCGACGGCCCCGAGAACTGGCAGCTCCCAGTCGCCGTCGTACACGGCGTCGACCTGCTGGACCCGATCCGCCCATGGCTTGATGTCCAGCATGCCGGGCGTGCCGAGGTTGATCAGCACCGGCCGGGCATGATGCAGCAAGGTAAACAGCCGCACCGGCCCGCTGGCGGTGAGCAGATCGAGATCGGGCATTCGCCGCCCAAGCAACGGATGGCGCTCGCCCAAGCCGTAACGAACGTCCAGGCCGGACATTTCGGCCGCGATGCGTTTGCGAGGCTCGTCCATGCCGAGCAGTTCGGCAATGGTGTCGCCCAGAGCCTTGGTGCGGTCATCCATGCGCCGAAGCGCGACCTGTGCCATCGTGTTGCGCAACACACGGGCGGCGACCGGATGGCGCTCGGCATGGTAGCTGTCGAGCAGGCTGTCCGGTGATGCCCGTTTGACGACCTGGGCCAGCTTCCATCCCAGGTTGACCGCGTCCTGCACGCCGATGTTGAGGCCCTGTCCGCCCATTGGGGGATGGATATGCGCAGCGTCGCCGGCCAGCAGGACACGTCTGTCGCGGTAAGCGGCAGCCTGGCGCGTCATATCGGTGAAACGAGAGAGCCAGGTCGGACTGTGGACGCCGAAATCGGTGCCATAGATAACGGTGAGCGCCTCGCGGAGATCGTCCAATGTCGGTTCACCACCGATGATCAGTCGTTTCTCGGTCAGCACGATGCCCAACCGGTCGCCGTCCTCGATCTTGCCTATCGCATGGGTTCCGTGGGCGTCGCTGCGAAAGCCCAATGGCGGTTCTTCCGACATCTCGACCTCGGCGATCATCCAGCTCATCGTCGGATCCCATCCAGCGAATTCGATGCCCGCCGCCTTGCGGATCGTGCTGCGTCCACCGTCGCATCCGACGAGGTACTGCGCCTTCATCCGTCGGCCATCGGAAAGCCCCACATCCACGCCACTGTCGTCCTGCATGAAATCCGTGACTTCCTGTCCGCGATGGATCGGCACCCCCAATTCGCTGATCCAGTCGGCCAATATCCGCTCGATGTGGTTTTGCCGCAGCGCCAGCAGATAGTTGTGCCGGCTGGGAAAGTCGCTGATGTCCAAACGGATCATGTGGAAGCCGACGGTCGGGAAGCATTGCCCCTGGGAGAGGAACCGGTCGGCGATCCCGCGCTGGTCGAGCACCTCGATTGTGCGTGCGTGCAGGCCACCCGCGCGCAAGCCAATCAGCTGCTGGGTCGGGCGCCGCTCGACAATGGCGACGTCGATGCCCGCCAATGCGAGTTCGCCTGCCAGCATCAATCCTGTCGGGCCGCCCCCGGCGACAATCACCGCATGATTTCGACGCGATCCATCTGTCGGTGCACGCATTCCCGTCACTCCGCTCCTATTGGCTAGGGCCGCGGTTTTACGGGAGGAACCCGGGCTTGAAGCAAGCCCCTTGGGCGCCATATGTATGAAGTGAGGAGCAACGCCCTCCGCCGGATGGCAAGAGAGCGTGCGCCGCAGCTCTCCACATCGTGGCTCGCCTTTTACAGTCCAAATGCTGTCGATATCCTGTGCGCAAAAAGCTCCTGATATCCGGAGGTTGGCGCAGAATCCTGATGCTATTTTGAAAGGGGGCCGGTCGGCGTTTGGCAGCGGTACGAGGAGGCCACTATGTGCCAGCGCCGGCCGGCCGACCCCACGGACCCAGGAGATGCGGCGGACCTGAGCATCATGGGGTATTTTTTGATCGACCCGGCTGTCTGTCCTCGTGCCGGCGTCGCTCTGTCTGTGGCCGCACATTTGCGCAAGAGCTTATGAAAATCAACAGTTTCTTAACCAAGCCTCGTGAATCGCTTGGATTAAGGTAAATGGGTAACCTTGCCGGATTGACGGATACTCTTACCCGGTCCGTCAGGCAGCCTTGGCGACGACGCGGTTGCGGCCACCGCTCTTGGCTTCATAGAGCGCCAGATCGGCGCGTTTCATCAGCGCCGCCACCGTATCCACCCCCTTCAGCACCGACGACACGCCGACGCTGACGGTGACCTCGATGGCCTTGCCGTCAGGCCCGATGACGAACGGCATCTGGGCGATTTCGGCGCGGATGCGTTCGGCCACCTTTTCGGCGATCGCTCCATCGGTGTCAGGCATGACCACTACGAACTCCTCACCGCCGAACCGGCAGGCCAGATCGATGCCGCGCACGTTCTTGCGCAGCCGCCGCGCGAATTCCCGCAGCACCTCGTCGCCACCGTCATGGCCGTGCGTGTCGTTAATCGACTTGAAGCGATCGAGGTCGGTGATCATCACCGACAGCGGCCGACGCCGCGCCACGGCGCGGTCGAACAGCGTCTGGAGATGGCTGTCGAGATAGCGGCGGTTGTGCAGCCCGGTCAGCCCGTCGGTCACCGCCATTTCGATCGTCTGCGTCACGCTGGCGCGCAATTGGTCGTTGTAGCGCTTGCGGCGCACCTGGGTGCGCAACCGCGCCATCAGTTCCTGCTGGTCGATAGGCCGCATCAGATAGTCGTTGATGCCGAGTTCGAGACCACGGATGATGCGCTCCTCCTCGCCCTCCTCCGCCAGCAGGATGATCGGCAGGAAGCGTGTGCGATCGAGCGAGCGCAGTTGCGAGCAGAGCCGAAGCGGATCGAAATCGGCGAAGCTCGTCGAGATCATCACGCATTCATAGGGCGTCTCCGCCGCCTGGAAGAAGCCGGCATGCGGATCGCTGGCGACATCCAGGTCAGCACAGTCGCGCAGCATCTTCTGGACGCGCTCGATCGACGATTTGCGCTCATCGATCAGAAGCACTTTCGGCGTCGTGTCCTCGGAGGCGAAATTGCGGCTGAGCAACTCTTCGATGCCGATGTTGCGCGTGGTCGAAGCGCGCAGCCGCAACTCGTCGGTCAGCGACTTCAGCCTGACGAGGCTCTTGACGCGCGTCATCAGTTGCAGGTCGTTGACGGGTTTGGTCAGGAAATCGTCGGCGCCGACCTCAAGCCCGCGCACCCTGTCGGAAACCTGGTCGAGTGCGGTGATCATTACCACTGGAATATGCGACGTCGCCGGATCGCTCTTCAGGCGGCGGCAGACCTCGAAGCCGTCCATGTCCGGCATCATGACGTCGAGCAGCACGACGTCGACCTTGCCGTTCTCGCAGGTCTCGATCGCATCCGGGCCGTTGGTGGCGGTCAACACCTCGAAATATTCGGCCAGCAGCCGAACCTCCAGCAGCCTGACATTGGCAGGGATGTCGTCGACGACGAGAATCCGAGCGGTCATTTCACAAGGCTCCGGCTTTGGCGGCAAGGTGCATCAGGAATCACCCAGGTAGGACTTGATGGTTTCGATGAAGCGCGGCACCGAGATCGGCTTGGAGATATAAGCCTCGCAGCCGCCCTGGCGGATGCGCTCCTCGTCGCCCTTCATCGCGAAGGCGGTGACGGCAATGACCGGGATGACGTGCAGGTCGTCGTCTTCCTTCAGCCATTTCGTCACCTCCAGCCCAGACACTTCAGGCAACTGGATGTCCATCAAAATGAGATCCGGCCGGTGCTGACGCGCCAGATCGAGCGCTTCCAGACCGTTGCGGGTGCGAACTGTCTCGTAACCGCTTGCTTCGATGAGGTCCCGAAAGAGCTTCATGTTGAGCTCATTGTCCTCGACGATCATGACCTTCTTAGGCATCGATATCCCGTCCCGGCCGCTGTTTCGCTCGAACGCGGCCGTTATGCGCCCTTCCGGGACGCACCAAACCCTGGTCGACTCTACGGCAATATGATTGACGAAACGGAAACCTGCGGCGAGAAAAGCTGCTCCGTTTCCACCTCGGGTCCCGCACTGAAGAGGTAACGACTTGCCGCAAGCGACGCTTGCCATTACTGCGGAAGAGACTCACATTCCGCATACCCTGAAGGTAATGATGGCAAACGCAGCGTCAATGCGCGAAGAGGCCGAAACCATTGCCGTGAAGGCTCTGGCCTTCGTCGCCTCTGATCCCGAACTGCTGCCTCGCTTCCTCGCGATCACCGGCATCGAGGCGCATTCGATCCGCAAAGCTGCCGGCGAGCCGGGATTTCTGGCCGGTGTGCTGCAGTTCGTTCTCGCCCACGAACCCACATTGCTGCGTTTTGCTGAGGAAACCGGCACGCCACCGGCCTCCGTCGGCAAGGCGTTGCGCGCGCTGCCGCTGGGCGACGATAACCACGAGCATTCCATATGAGTGACGATCCCAAGGCGGCGCCCCGATCGCCAGGTCGAGCGAAGTCTGACTCTTGTCGCCCGCCCGTTTTGAGCGACAAGTATAAAACGAAGGCTTGAGGCGCGTCGCGCCAATCCGTTCGAAGGCGACGCGCTTTGGTGAGCCGAGTGGCTACGGTGTCGGATCCGCCTGGTCCGTCTCGTCGCCGCCATCGTCAATGCTGTCGTCCTCGGCAGGATCGGCCGGCTTCAGCATGACGCCATTGACAATGACCGAACCGTCCGGCTTGGCGTTGACGACCCATTCCATGCGGCCGTCCGTCAAGGTCTTGCCGAACCCTTTCACCATCAGGGCCACAGGCACGTACTGCGCCACCTCCGGTTCCGATTTCGCCGCTTCCTGCAAGCCCTCGACGATCTTGTCGAAGCCGGCCACGGCCACCGTCACATTGGCTTCCGGCTTCTCGCCAGGAAAAGTCATTTCGCCTTCCAAGGCAATTTCGGTATCCTTGTTCTTGATGGTGCTATGGCCAATGACGACCTTCGGCGTCTTGGCCATGAAGTTGGTTTTGAGCTGCTCTCCGAATTCGGCCGACAGCGGCGGGTTCTTGTTAAGATCAAAGGCTTCGATTGCCTTCTTCGCCATGCTGTCGAGATCGATATTGGCGCCGCCGAAGTTCAGGTCGATATCGGTCGGCAGCAGCGCCATGCTCCAGTTCGGCAGAAGCTGCTGCGGCACGGTCAACCCAGATGCCTTGATCCCGTAGCCGATCGTACCGCTCTGGGCGACGCCATCCATTCCGAAGGCGGTGCTGAGCTGCGCCGCACCGAACGTGCCGACCGGGCTCTGGACCGCGAAATTCTTGAACCCGTATGTCCCGTCGATGCGTTCCCACACAGGAAGCGCGGCGAGCAGAAGCGATTTGAGCTGCGCTTGGTTGGCTTTCAGCGTGGCTTCATTCTCATTGGCGACGGCAAATGCCAGGAGATCGAGCAGCGGCTTGGTCTGCACGCCCTTGCCTTTGGCATCCACCGACAGTTCCGGTGATTTGACGGTGACCGGGAATTTCAGTCCGCTTTCGGGATCGTCGAATTTGATCGCCTCGACAAAGTTCGACACTTTTTGCGACAACGCGAAATCGACCCCGCCATTGGCAGCCTTGGTGGCGGCCATGGTCGCGGTGCCGCCGTCGGCGCTGACTTCCATGTGCTGCTTGGCATCTTGCGACACCATCGTCATGCCCGCCATCGAACTGGTGCCGCTGGTAAAGGCCGCCAGATTGGGGTCGTAGACACCGGAACCCTTGCCGTCCTTGATAGAAAATTGCGTGCTCTGCAGCCCCTGCGGCCCGTTGAACTCGAAGGAGGCGCTGTGCGAAAGATCCATCGAGACATCCCAGGTCCCGTCGCTGCGCGGCTTGACCAGCAGGGCATAGGGCGCAAAGTCGAATTTCAACAGCTTCTGGTCGGGCAAGGTGCCGGCGAGCGCCTTGAAATCGAACATGATCTTGTAGGCGCCGCCTTCGACCGAGACCTTCAGGATGCCCTTGTCGAGGGCCTGTTTGCCGACATAGCGGGACAGGTTCTCGGATAGCTGCTTCGCACCCTGGCTGTCGACGCTCTGGCCGAAAGCGGGCGCGCTGAGCAGAAGCGCGGTAAAGGCGATTGGCAACATCCGGTTCACGTAGAATTCTCCGTTTGGTCGAAAAGGCAAAATCGTCTCCTACTTCTGGTAGGGAAAGACCGTCACAACTGCAAGACGGCGAAGTTCAGGCGCTCGGCTCCAGCACCAGCCGCATCAACGGCCGGCCCGCCTTGCGTTCCAGGAGCCGCTCGAACCCGGCCTTCTCGAACACGCGCGACGAGCCCACGAACAGCCCGATGGAGCGTGAATCCTTCGACAGGTCTATCGGGCAGGCTTCCACCATTCGCGCGCCGTTCCTGCGGGCGAAATCGATGCCGCCTTCGACCAGGCGATGGCTGATGCCCCGGCCCCGTGCCTTGGCGCGGATGAAGAAACAGGAAATTGCCCAGACGCTCGGATCCGATGCGTCCGCGGGATCGACCGGAGCCGAGCCCCGGCCCCGGTTGTTCCACTCGGGCACGTCGGCGCGCGGCCCGATCTGCATCCAGCCGACTGCCTTGCCGTCCTCGAACGCCAGCATGCCCGGTGGCGGGCCTGCTTCGATGCGCGCCCTGATGTGGTCTTTGTTGCGTTCGCGGCTGCTTTCGCGACGAGCCGCCGGCGCCAGCCGGAAATGCGTGCACCAGCAGCCGTAGCAGGCGCCCTGCTTGCCGAAGAGATCTTCGAATTCAGGCCAGAGCTCAGGCGCCAGCGGCACTATGGTCGTGCTCATGCGTTCTCCCCAGGCCAAGCTTGTCGCTAGCCTTGCACTGTCGTACCATTGTGTTTGTTCTCTTTATGTTCGCAGCGATGGCGGCTCCTGTCAATAATCCTGATCACGGTTTCTGCCGCGACTGCCTGGCCTTTCAGCGCAGCGACGCCAGGCGCTGCGAGCGATGCGGCAGCCCCAGGCTTGCCCGTCATCCCGAGCTGTACCGGCTGCATCTGGCCCATATCGACTGCGACGCTTTCTATGCGGCAATCGAAAAACGCGACAACCCGGCGCTGAAGGACAAGCCGCTGATCATCGGCGGCGGCAAGCGCGGCGTCGTCTCCACCGCCTGCTACATCGCCCGGATAAGGGGCGTGCGTTCCGCCATGCCCATGTTCAAGGCGCTCGAGGCTTGCCCCGAAGCGGTGGTTATCCCGCCCAATATGGAAAAATACGTGGTCGTCGGGCGCGAGGTGCGCGCGATGATGCAGGCGCTGACGCCGCTGGTCGAGCCGCTCTCGATCGACGAGGCGTTTCTCGACCTTGCCGGAACCGAACGGCTGCACGGCCTGCCGCCGGCGGTGGTGCTGGCCCGTTTCGCGCTGGCCGTCGAGAAGGAGATCGGCATCACCGTTTCGTCAGGTCTGTCCTACTGCAAGTTCCTGGCTAAGGTGGCGTCGGATTTCCGCAAACCGCGCGGCTTCTCGGTCATCGGCGAAGCGGAAGCCGTGGGTTTCCTCGCCGCACAGCCGGTGAGCATGATCTGGGGGGTCGGCAAGGCATTCAACGCCACGCTCGAACAGGACGGCATCCGCACCATCGGCCAGCTCCAGAAGATGGACCGTGGCGACCTCATGCGCCGCTATGGCGTGATGGGCGACCGGCTTTACCGGCTCTCGCGCGGCGAGGACGTCCGCCGCGTCGATCCCGACCAGGACGCCAAGAGCGTATCGGCCGAAACCACTTTCGACACCGATATCGCTTCGCTGGACGAGCTGGTCTCGGTGCTGCGGGGCCTTTCGGAAAAGGTCTCGGCGCGGCTGAAGAAATCCGGCATCGCCGGGCGCACGGTGGTGCTCAAGCTGAAGACGCAGGATTTCAAGATCCGCACCCGCAACCGCCAACTCGGCGACCCGACCCGGCTCGCCGACCGTATCTTTTCGACCGGGGTCGAGCTGCTGCGCAAGGAAACCGACGGCACCAAATACCGGCTGCTCGGCATCGGCGTCAGCGATCTTTCCGCCGATGACAAGGCCGATCCGCCCGATCTGGTCGATATCCAGTCGCGCAAGCGGGCCATGGCCGAAGGCGCCATCGACGCGCTGCGCGACAAGTTCGGCCGCAAGGCGGTGGAAACCGGCTATACGTTCGGCAAAGGCCGCGACACCCACCCGCCAGAGCCGCTGGAAGACTGATAATGGATATCAGCTGTCGAGATTTAGGTGCGCTGCAGATCGATCCTGCTTGTCACCATGCTCTTGCCGGTTTTCGGATCAGTGTCGATCACCGTCAGCCGCATGCCGTTCTCGCCTCGTTTCTCGACCTTCATCTGCGCCTTTCGGTCACCATTGACCTCCTTGGCCCAACGGATGCCGAGATTGATCGCGTTGCCCGAACGGGTGCCGTTCAATTGCGCAGGCCCGGTACGAGACCCGACATAAGTGCCGCTATATTTCGCTCCGGCAGTCCTCAGGTCCGCGCTGATGGCGCGCGTCACCACGATAAGCCCTCGGCAATTGCCATCGAGCGACAATGAGGTCGACGTCGCGTTTGACCTGAACGTGCAGGACACATTCACCGTCGGCGCGTCGGTAGTCACCTTGACGATGCCCTTGCCGGTGAAATTGCCCTTGAACGACTGGAGAAATCTGGACTCGTCGGCATGTGCCGCGCCTGCCGTGACCAACAGGCAACCAGCAAGCGCAAATTGCGCAAATGATCTCATCGAAATTCTCCTATCGACATTGAAAGGCACCTGCGAAGCACTTCCGATATTCGGAACTCAACGCCCCCTGTCGTGCCAGGTTCCGCCTTCAACATGACTGTTTTGCAACATCCGGCTGGCCCAGAAGAATGCGGCTGCTAGCGGTTGCGGCAAAAGCCACGGCCTGCGACATAGCGGAAATGGCACCCACCCCTTCCATCCCCAAGGCCGCGTTCTGGATGGCGCTGTCGATCGCCTCGTTCCTGGCGATGTCGGTCGCGGGCCGCGCCACCACGGCCGAGCTCAACGTTTTCCAGGTGCTGGAGCTGCGCTCGGTGATCGGCTTTTTCATCCTGCTGCCGCTGGTCATGCAAAATGGCGGCTTTGCCGCCATGCGCACTGGGCGCCCCCTCGCCCATGTCACGCGCAACGTGGTTCACTATACCGGCCAGGCGGCGTGGCTCTACGCCCTGACGCTGATCCCTTTGGCGGTGCTGATCTCGATCGAATTCACGACGCCGATCTGGACGGCGATCCTTGCGGTCACCTTTCTCGGCGAAAGGCTCACCCGGCCGAAGCTCGGCGCCGTGGCGCTCGGGCTGATCGGTGTCGTGATCATCGTGCGCCCAGGCGTCGGCTCGGTCGATCCGGGACATCTGGTCGTGCTGGGCGCGGCAATGTGCTTCGGCATCTCGCTGGTCCTGGTCAAGTCGCTGACGCGGACCGACAGCGTTGTGCGAATCATCTTCTGGATGTTGATCATCCAGTCGGTGCTCGGCCTGGTCCCGGCGCTCTACGAATGGCGCAACCCGTCGCTCGAGCTGTGGCCGTGGATTCTGCTGATCGCCTTCACCGGCATGTCGTCGCATTTCTGCATGGCCTGGGCGCTGAGCTACGCCGATGCCACCGTCATTTCGCCGATGGATTTCCTGCGCGTGCCGCTGTCGGCATTGATCGGCTGGCTGCTCTACCAGGAGCAGATCGACGCCTTCACCGCAGGCGGGGCATTGCTGATCCTGATGGGCAATATGCTCAACCTGCAGCGCCGGCAGCCAAAGCCGGCGCAAGCGGCGGCATCGTAGCGCGCCTCAATCGCCCCTCAATCACCGCTGTCGGGTATGTTGAGGAGGTGGCCGCAGGCCTTGCAGTGAACGGCGTCCGGCTCGTGCCGTTGCAGGCCGCATTGCGGACAGGGAAAGAACACCTTGGCCGGTCGGAAGATCGCCTGCGCCAGCCTGACGAACAGCGATATGCCGATGATCATGGTCACGATCGCCGTCAGTTTCCCCGCCATTCCCGGCAGCACGATGTCGCCGAACCCGGTCGTGGTCACCGTCGCGACGGTGAAGTAAAGCGCGTCGATGTAGCTTTCCAGCCCCGCTCCGCTGCGGAAGAAGAAAGTGTAGACGAAACCAGTGATCACGAAGAGGAACGTCAAGAGGTTGATCACCGCGTGGCTCGCTTCGCGCCAGGGCCGCAGGCCCTGCATCTCGAAATGCCGCCAGAGCGAACCGCTGCGCGACAGCGACCATAGCCGCAGGATGCGCAGAAAGCCGAGATTGGCGAGCGCCGTCGGCATCAGCAGCGTCAAAAGGATGAAAATGTCCACCCAGGAGGTCGGCTGCTTCATCAGCCGCAGCATGTCGTTCGAGGCAAGCAGCCTGGCAACCAGGTCGGCGGCGACCAGAGCCGCCACCGCATAGTCGAGCCACAGGAATGAGGCCGACTGCTGGATGACGGGCGTAGCGATGAAGAAGGCAATGATGGCAAGGTCGATGATGACCGCAACCAGCTGAAAACGAAAAGCCGCCGGCGTGCGGCCGTGGTAGAGCTTGCGCAGCGTGTCGCGCAGCCGCGCCATTGTGGAACGGTCCTGCAATCCGTCGCTGTCTTTCGTCTTCATGGCAATTGCGGTGACTTGAGCGGCGGATGCCGCCCGGCGGATTGCCACCAGTCCCCGGAAGGGGCGATCACACCAGCTCCACTTCGACCACGCCTGGCACGGCGCGCATCGCCGAGGCGATTTGCGGCGAGACGCGGTAGCCCCCCTGCAGGGCAATCTCCACCTCGCCCTGCGCTTCTTCCTTGATAACGATGATGCTCACCTGACTTTCACCGCGCTGGGTAAGCTGCGACTGAATGATCGAGGCAGGCGCATCGTTTCTGACGAAGATGCGCAGCGCCTTCTGGATGCGGCTGGCCTCGTCCTCAAGCGACTGCACGGTCTGGATGCGCAGGTTGACGCCCTCCGGCCTGTCCTCCGCCGCCACGGTAATGACCACGGAGCGGCCCGGCTCCAGCATGTCGCGATACTGCGCCAATCCTTCGGAAAACAGCACCGCCTCATACTGGCCGGACGTGTCCGAGAACTGCACCACGCCCATCTTGTTGCCGGTCCGCGTCTTGCGCTCCTGCTTGGTGGTCACGGTGCCGGCGAGGCGCCCTGCGGTGGCACCGCGCTTGACCGCGGCCGAAAACTCCGCCCAGTTCTGCACCCGCATCTTCTGCAGCGCCGCCTTGTACTCGTCCAGCGGATGGGCGGAGAGATAGAAACCGACCACCTGGAATTCGCGGTGCAGGCGGTCGGCGGCGAGCCACGGTTCCGTCACCGGCAGGTTGAGCGCCTGCGACTGCGCCCCCAGGGATGCGCCGAAGATATCGGCTTGACCAGAGACGGCGTTCTGCTGCGCCAGCGATGCCAGCCCCATCATCCGCTCGACGCCAGCCATCATCGCAGCGCGGTCATGGCCGAAACAGTCCAGCGCTCCAGCCATGATCAGGCTTTCGAAGACGCGCTTGCCGACGATTTTCGGATCGACCCTTTCGCAGAAATCGGCCAGGCTCTTGAACGGCTTCTCGCCGCGCATGGCGACGATATGCTCCACCGCCGCGTCGCCGACTCCCTTGAGCGCGGCCATCGAATAGTAGATGCGGTTCTCCCCGACCTCGAAGGGACGAAAGCTTGTCATCACGGACGGTGCCACCACCTCGATGCCGAGGCGCAGCGCATCCTGGCGGAAATCCGCGAGCTTGTCGGTGTTTCCCATGTCGAGCGTCATCGACGCCGCCAGGAACTCGACCGGATAATGCGCCTTGAGATAGGCGGTCTGGTACGAGACGACGGCGTATGCGGCCGCGTGCGACTTGTTGAAGCCGTAGTCGGCGAACTTGGCAAGCAGGTCGAAGATGAAGTCGGCCTGCGGCTTGGCCACGCCGCGCTCGACCGCGCCCGAGACGAAGCGCTCCCGCTGCTTGTCCATCTCGGCGCGGATCTTCTTGCCCATGGCGCGGCGCAAAAGATCTGCTTCGCCCAGCGAATAGCCGGACAATTCCTGCGCGATCTGCATCACCTGTTCCTGGTAGACGATGACGCCTTGCGTCTCCTTCACCAGATGGTCGATCTTGGGATGGATCGACGCCATCTCCTCCTCGCCATGCTTCCTGGCGTTGTAGGTCGGTATGTTCTCCATCGGTCCCGGCCGGTAGAGCGCGACCAGTGCGATGATGTCCTCGATGCAGTCGGGCCGCATGCCGATCAGCGCCTTGCGCATGCCGGCACTTTCCACCTGGAACACCCCGACCACTTCGCCGCGCGACAGCATGGCGTAGGTCTCGGGGTCGTCGAGCGGTATCGTCGCAAGATCGATGTCGATGCCGCGGCGGCGTATCAGCTTCACCGCCGTCTCCAGCACCGTCAGCGTCTTCAGGCCGAGAAAGTCGAACTTCACCAGCCCGGCCTGCTCGACATATTTCATGTTGAACTGGGTGACCGGCATGTCCGAACGAGGATCGCGGTACATCGGCACCAGCTCCGACAGCGGCCGGTCGCCGATGACGATGCCGGCGGCGTGCGTCGACGCATGGCGATAAAGCCCTTCCAGCTTCTGTGCCATGTCGAGCAGCGTCTGGACGATCGGCTCCTTTTCGGCCTCCTCGGCAAAACGCGGCTCGTTGGCGATGGCGTCCGCCAGTTTTACCGGATTGGCCGGGTTCTGCGGCACCATCTTGGACAGCTTGTCGACCTGGCCGTAAGGCATTTGCAGCACGCGACCGACGTCGCGCAGCACGGCGCGGGCTTGCAGCGTTCCAAAGGTGATGATCTGGCCGACCTGGTCGCGTCCATATTTCTGCTGGACATAGCGGATCACCTCTTCGCGGCGGTCCTGGCAGAAGTCGATGTCGAAATCGGGCATCGACACGCGGTCCGGATTGAGGAAGCGCTCGAACAGCAGCGAGAAACGCAGCGGATCGATGTCGGTGATGGTGGTGGAATAGGCGACCAGCGAGCCCGCACCCGAGCCGCGCCCCGGCCCGACTGGAATGCCTTGCGACTTGGCCCATTTGATGAAGTCGGCAACGATCAGGAAGTAGCCTGGGAATTTCATCTTCTCGATGATGCCGAGCTCGAACTCGAGCCTCTCGCGGTATTGCTCGACCGTATAGCCCGGCGTCGGTCCGTGCGCGGCAAGCCGGGCCTCCAGCCCTTCACGCGCCTGGCGGGCAAGTTCGGCGGCCTCGGCCTTCTCGGCTGCGTCCTTGTCCGACGCGTCGCCGCCGGTAAAGCGCGGCAGGATCGGGCTGCGGGTTTTCGGATAGTAGGAGCAGCGCAACGCGATCTCGACCGTGTTGTCGATCGCTTCCGGCAGATCGGCGAACAACGCTGCCATCTCAGCCTGGCTACGCAGGAAGTTATCCGGTGAAAGCCGGCGGCGATTGTCCACGGCGACGACCGAGCCCTCCGCTATGGCGATCAGCGCATCATGCGCGTCATAATCGTCGCGCGAGGAGAAGAACGCCTCGTTGGTGGCGACGAGCGGTAATTCGTGGGCATAGGCGAGATCGATCGCGGAATGTTCTATCAGCCGGTCGTAACCGGAAACTCGTTCCAGTTCGACATAGAGCCGATCGCCGAACAGGGCTTTCAGGGTCGACAGCCGGGTCTCCGCGAGATCGCGTCGATCCTCCTTCAGAGCCGCGCCGATAGGGCCGCGGGGACCGCCGCTGAGGCAGATCAGCCCGTCGGCCTGGCCCTCCAGCATCTCGCTGGTCAGATGCACCGCCTCGCCGGGCGGCGTCTCCAGATAGACGCGGCTTACCAGCCTGACCAGATTGGAATAGCCGGCCTCGGTCGCCGCGATAAGCACGACTGGCCGCATCTCGGGCCCCTGCCGCCGGCGGTCGCGCTGGCCGTCGACGTTCTCGCCGGAAAAGGCGAGCGCGATCTGGCAGCCGATGATCGGCTGGATGCCGTCCTTCACCGCCTTCTGCGCGAATTCGAGCGCGCCGAACAGATTGTTGGTGTCGGTGACCGCGATTGCCGGACACTCGTCCTTGACCGCATGGCCGACGATCTTGCCGAGTTGGAGCGCGCCTTCCAGCAGCGAATAGGCCGAGTGGACGCGAAGATGCACGAAAGGACGCGCCGGCGCTTCTGGCGCCGCCGCCTTCACTGCCGCTTCGCGCAGCAAGGGGTCGCGTGGAAGTCTGTCATCCGCCATGGTTTTTCGCGTTTCCCGAAGGACTTGAGTCGATCAAGATGTATTGTCCGGCACCGGGCGATGCCAGTCCAGCACAAACGAACATCGGCCACAGGCTTCCGCCCGCCCTCGCTTCAGGCGAATTCCATGATCACCGCGTCGACGGCCAGGCTGTCGCCCGGCTTGACGTTGAGTTTCGCCACCACGAGATCGCGCTCGGCGCGCAGCACGTTCTCCATCTTCATCGCCTCGACGACGGCCAGAGTCTCGCCGGCCTTGACCTCCTGGCCTTCGGCGACGGCGATCGAGACGACGAGGCCGGGCATGGGGCAAAGCAGCAGGTTGGACGTGTCGGGCGCCAGCTTTTCCGGCATCAGCCTTTCCAGCGCGGCAATGCGCGGCAGCATGGCGCGCGCCGTCACGGAAAGCCCTTTCCACGCGATGCGAAGGCCGTTTGGCGCCGGGCGCAGTTGCGCCACCATTTCGTGCCCGCCGACGCTGCCGCGCCAGACCAGTTCGCCCGGCCGCCAGGCCGACGAAACCGTCAGCGGCTTGCCGCCCTCGATGGACAAGTTGACTTCCATCGGAATGGAGATCATGCCCTCCAGGATGGACGCGGACAGATAGTCCTTGCCAATCTTCACCACCCAGTCCCGCTTGAGTGCCCCCGAATGCGGCGCCAAGCGCCCGCCCAGCCGGTCGAGTCGGTCGCGGCGCAGCAGTTCGACCACGGTGGCGACCGCCGCCAACACGGCCTTGTCGTCATGGTCGGGCAGGATCGGCGCAAAGCCGTCGGGATATTCCTCTGCGATGAATCCGGTCGAAATCCGCCCTTCCCGCCAGCGCGGATGCTGCATGAGCGCCGCCAGAAAAGGGATGTTGTGCTCGATGCCGTCGACGACAAAACTGTCCAACGCTTCGGACATCGCGTCGATTGCCTCCAGCCGGGTCGGCGCCCAGGTGCACAGCTTGGCAATCATCGGGTCGTAGAACATCGAAATCTCCGATCCCTCGGTGACGCCGGTGTCGTTGCGGATGATGACGTCGCCGACTTGCCCTTCCTGCGGCGGTCGATAGCGCGTCAGGCGGCCGATCGACGGCAGGAAGTTGCGATACGGATCCTCGGCATAGAGCCGGCTCTCCACCGCCCAGCCATTCAGTTTCACGTCGCTTTGCTTCAAGGCGAGCTTCTCGCCGGCGGCCACACGGATCATCTGCTCGACCAGATCGATACCGGTGACAAGCTCGGTCACCGGATGCTCGACCTGCAATCGTGTATTCATTTCAAGGAAATAGAAGTTTTTCTCAGCGTCGACGATGAATTCCACCGTGCCGGCGCTCTGGTAGTCGACGGCCCTGGCCAGCGCCACCGACTGCTCGCCCATGGCCTTGCGCGTCCTGGCATCGAGGAAAGGCGATGGCGCCTCCTCGGCCACCTTCTGGTTGCGGCGCTGGATCGAGCATTCGCGCTCGCCGAGATAGAGCGCGTTGCCATGCGCGTCGGCCAGCACCTGGATCTCGATGTGGCGTGGATCGACGATGAACTTCTCGATGAAGACGCGTTCGTCGCCGAACGAGCTCTTGGCCTCCGAGCGCGCGCGGTCGAAGCCGTCGCGCACCTCGGCCTGGTTCCAAGCGATGCGCATGCCCTTGCCGCCGCCGCCGGCCGAGGCCTTGATCATCACGGGATAGCCGATCTCTCCGGCGATCTTCTCCGCGTGGTCGGCGTTCTCGATGACGCCGAGCCAGCCGGGAACCGTCGAAACATTGGCGGCGTTGGCGAATTTCTTCGATTCGATTTTGTCGCCCATCGCCTTGATGGCCTTCGGCTTCGGCCCGATGAAGACGATGCCCTCCTTCTCCAGCGCCTCGCAGAATGATGCGCGCTCGGACAGGAAGCCATAGCCGGGATGCACGGCCTGAGCGCCGGTCGCCTTGCACGCCGCGATGATTTTCTCGGGCACGAGATAGCTCTGCGCGGCTGGCGACGGTCCGATATGCACCGCCTCGTCGGCCATCTCGACATGCGCGGCATCGCGATCGGCGTCGGAATAGACAGCGACCGTGGCGATGCCCATCTTGCGCGCGGTCTTGATGACGCGGCAGGCTATCTCGCCACGGTTGGCGATCAGGATTTTGGTGAACATGCGGGCAAATTCCCCTCCGGCGGACGGTCCAGTTCTATGGATTATGTCGCCATGTCTCAAGTACCGTGTGCGTGGCGCGAACGCCTGCGGTCAAGGGTGTGCTACCTGCGTCAAGAAAGCCGATATTTCGTCTCATCTGGCGGTTGATGAGCAGGCCAAAACCTGAAAGCCTGAGCGCAAAATCGCGTTGGAGGATTGCCAGATGAAAACCCGCGCCGCCGTTGCCGTTGCCGCCGGAAAGCCGCTTGAGATCATGGAGGTCGACCTTGACGGTCCGCG
>NZ_VFWW01000005.1:0-486429 GCF_006442955.1 Mesorhizobium sp. B1-1-1 | reverse complement strand
GGTGATGATCGGCTTCACTGAAGCCGACCTTGCCCGGAACGGATTGTCAAAGGCCCTTGGCTCCGATCCCGTGATCTTTTGCCCGGGCGGACATGACGTCCACGGAGATCCGCGTGAGCTGGTGCTCGACCCTCTCGTGGCTGCGCTGCCGTTTCTCGCCGACACAGTTTCAGGCGTCGCCGTGGCCTCCTATTTTGCCGTTCGCAATCCCGAACACGAAATCGCGGTACGTGACGTCATCCGCGAGCGCACCGGGCTCCCGGTGACCTGTTCGCATGAATTGTCGTCGAAACTCGGCGGCCCGCGTCGGGCGCTGACCACGCTTCTCAACGCCCGGTTGATCTCGATGATCGATCGCCTTGTCGACGCCACCGAGAGCTTTCTGGCAAGACGCGGGATCGTCGCTCCGCTCATGGTCGTGCGCGGCGACGGCGCGCTCATTACCGCAGAATTCGCCCGCGCTCGGCCGATCGAGACCATCCTGTCAGGACCAGCGGCAAGCCTGGTGGGGGCGCGGTACATGACCGGCATCGATGATGCGGTGGTATCCGACATCGGCGGCACCACCACCGACATCGCAGTTCTGGACGGCGGCCGCCTGCGGCTCGATCCGGAAGGCGCCACCGTCGGCGGAATGCGAACCATGGTGGAAGCCGTCGCCATGCGCACCTTTGGCCTTGGTGGGGATTCGGAAGTTTCGCTTCATGAGCAGTCGTTGGCTTCGACGATCGTGCTCGGGCCCCGGCGGCTGGTACCGCTGGCGCTCGCCGCGGTGAAACACGGCGATGCCATATGCCAAGGTCTCAACCGGCAATTGCTCAGTCCCAACACCAGCCGGCTGGACGGCCGCTTCGCATTGCGCACAGGTGTGCCCGAACGTCTAACCGCAGGCCTGACGGTTACCGAGACGCGGCTCTATGCTGACATTTCGGCAATTCCCGCCGCGCTCGACCGGCTGCTCGTATCGACGTCACAGGTCGCGACGCTCAATCGCCTCGTCGCACGTGGCCTGGTGCATATCGTCGGCT
Source organism: Mesorhizobium sp. B1-1-1 (assembly GCF_006442955.1). Taxonomy (NCBI): domain Bacteria; kingdom Pseudomonadati; phylum Pseudomonadota; class Alphaproteobacteria; order Hyphomicrobiales; family Phyllobacteriaceae; genus Mesorhizobium; species Mesorhizobium sp. B1-1-1. The sequence continues at coordinate 485,401 of NZ_VFWW01000005.1, read as the reverse complement.
TCACGCCATCTGACGCGGCCCATGTGCTCGGCCGGCAAGGGAACTGGGATCCTGTCGCGGCTCGACTGGGCGCCGAATTGTTCTCACGCAAGCGCGACGGCCAGGGGCATCGTGTCGCCAAAGGCGCAGAAGCGTTTTCCGAGATGGTTCTTGCCGCCGTCACCCGGCGTTCTGCCGAAGTAATTCTTGAATCGGTATTTGCCGAGGACGGGCTGGAGGGCGGCGTCTCCGTTGCCAACCCGCTGGTTCAGCGGGCGGTTGGCGGGCGAGGCGGCATGGCGCGGCTGTCGATCGCGCTCGACCGGCCGGTGATCGGCCTCGGGGCGTCGGCTTCGCTGCACTTTGCCGGGCTGCCGCAATTGATCGGCAATGAATGCAGCATTGCCGAACACGCCGATGTCGCAAATGCGTTGGGCGCCGTGGTTGGGCAGGTGCGAATGTCAGCGGAAGCGCGTGTCAGCCAACCGGAGATCGGGCTTTTCCGTCTCAATTCCGGCGAGCGGCTGGACGACTATGACACCGAGGACGAGGCGATGGCCGCAGCCGAAGCCCACATTCGAGTCTTGGCGGCAGGTCTTGCCGAGCGCGCCGGGGCCGATCAGGCTCGGATCGAGATCGCACGCGACATAAGAGCTGCTACAATCGAAGGCGAGCGCAGTTTCGTGGAAGCCATCGTCGTCGCGACAGCCACCGGGCGGCCGCGAATCGCGTCGTGACATGCACGCGTTGTTGTGAGTGAAGCGTTGTCGGGTGACAATGCTCTGACAGTATTTTTTCCTGAGGCGGCGATCGCCTCGTCGAGATCGCGACCTTGCCAATGTTCGTCCGCAGCCGTCCGTTCCGCACCTGCTGGACGATCTCGCTCAACTGGCCACGACCGGACTCGACGACGAAATCGACCGCCAACCCATCTGCGGGCTGCGCCTCGGCTGGTCCGACGACGGTCACCAGCATACCTCCCCCCGGATCAGGGCTGCAGACCGCTTCTGGATGTCGCCACCGATGACGTCGAACACCAGATCGATGCTGCCTATGTCTTATCTCTCACGCGAATTGGTCATCGGTTCGGTGCCTTCCACGACAATATCGGTATTGAATTGCTTTGTGATTTGCACGGCCGCGGTGTGCGCCTGCAGTTACAAGTCTATCGACACCGCTCCCATGGGATGTGTGCAGCAGGCGAGCACATATCCGGCGTCCTTCTCCTGTGCGCTGAGTCCGCCGAAATCAGCCATTTCCACGTCGCCGCTGACCTTCAGCACACGACAGGTCCCACAAATCCCTTGCTGGCAAGCGCTTGGCAGGTACAGACCAACGCTCCGAGCGATTTCGAGCAGGGTCTGTGTCGAACGGCATTGGTGGGTGACACCTGTGCGAGCAAAACGCACGAAAGCGGCCTGGGCTGTTTGCAACACCGGTGCAGGCTTCAGCAGGCCGCCAAAGCTCTCCTCATGATACCGACCAGGATCCAAGCCGATGCTGTTGAGGGCGTTCCGGACTGCGTTCATGTAAGGCTCGGGCCCACAGGCATAAACGGTGCGCTCCCTAATGTCGGGAGCAAACTTCAGCAACATGGACTCACCAACCAATCCAGTTGGACCGGCCCAATTATGCACAGCTTCGGCGCAGACGACATGGACGTGAAAATTGCGATGGTCCCGTGCCAGGTTGTCAAGCTCGTCACCGAAGATGATGTCCTTCGGCGAGCGTGCGCTATGAATGAAGCAGACATCCTTGTCGGAGCCACTGTCGGCGAGCGTGCGCAGCATCGACATCACCGGTGTTATGCCGCTGCCGCCGGAGAGGAAAAGCGGCCGGTCGCTCCGCAGGTCATCCCAGTTGAAGCTGCCGGACGGGCCGTCGATCTCTATTTCGCTTCCCTGTTCGAGATTGTCATGCAGCCAATTGGAAGCGAGGCCGCCGGGGACGCGCTTGACGGTTATCCTGAGGTCTCCCACCCGGGTTGGCGGCGAAGAGATCGAGTAAGTTCGGACGGCCGGAGCGCCGTCGATCACGAGGTTCAGAGTGATAAACTGCCCGGCTTTGAACTGGCCGGCCTGCCCGCGCTTTGGACAAAAGACGAAGGTCTTCACGTCGTGCGTCTCCTGAACGATGCCGCGACAGATCAGCGTGTGACGTCCGCTGACGCGGTCGGATCGGCAGGAGGGAGCGAAAGAAACGAGGGCGTTCATCATCTGGCTCCCATTAAGGGGCCAAGAATGCCAGCAGGCCTACGTTCGATACAGGAGGAACCTCAAGCATCTATGATCGACAATATCGATCAACCTTCCAGCGACATGACCGCAAGATGAAGCGCGCGAATGCCTTTCTTTATGTTTGGCTCATGCCGGCGTCGCGCGAGAATTGCGGTGTAGACGGGCTGATGCAGAGTTGGAGCACCTTCCACAATGTGGGAGGGTTGCTCGGCGGCGAAGCGACGCGCATCGTCGGCGCGCATGTAGCAGGTGCCGCCTGCGCGCCTCAGCATATTGTCGGCCAGCGTTTCGGAGCCCATCGAAAGCCGGCACGCAGTCAGATTTGGCAACGCCTCGGCATGAGCCTTCTCGAGCGCAACGGTGTAACCCGGCCGGATGTAATTGTCCGGGCTTACATCGCTAAGCCGGCGTGCCTTGGTCGAGACCATTGTATATTCCTCGACCATCAGTTGGTCATATGTGATCTCGGGCAGGTAGCGTGGAGCATAAACAACAGCAATATCGAGGTTTCCCAGGCTCAGATCAGATATCATCTGCGGCGAGTAGTCGGATTCGACATGGATCGAGGACCGCGGCAAGACTTGCAGCAGCATTTCCAACCAACCCGGCAGGATCGAGCGAGTCATTCCAACCTGGGCAGCGACCCGAAGGCTGCCTTCGAATCTGTTAAAGGCGCGCACGTCGTGACGGGCCTGGGACCAGGTCGACAGCATTGACCGCGCGTAAACCTCAAACCGCCGCCCTGCCGCGGTCGGCTCGGCACCGGCGCGGCCGCGATGGAAGAGTTCGGACCCCACGGCGGCCTCCAGGTTCTTGACACGAGTGCTGACCGTCGATTGCGTCAGTCCGAGGCGCTCCGCCGACCGGTTGAAGTTTCGCGATTCAATGATGTCGAGAAACGTCTCTATTTGTTCCAACTGCATAGGCGAGCCATCGATTTTTGCGATCGTATCTAGCTGTTCATACGCTTGATCCGTGCACTATCAAAGCGGAAGTTCGGTGCAGAAGCCACGGTCTGTGACGGCCGCATCAAAGGAAGAGGGAAAAGTGTTCATAGTCGATTGCGATTGCCACAACTATTGGTCCAACGCGACGGTGCTGGAGCCCTACCTGTCCGGTGTCTGGAAAGACATGTTCATCGAGGGCGAGAAGACCGGCCCGGTCGGCGCTTTTCCGCACGGCCATCGCCCCTGGTTTCATCCGCAGGATTTCTCCCGCAAGGATGTGCGACCGAAGGTGGAGGCGGACAACTACCTGATCATGAAGGAGAAGCACCTCGATAAATACAATGTCGGAGCGGCAATCCTAACTGGCGACGAGCCCATCGAAGCGTCGACACTGGCAAATCCCTATTACGCTAGCGCGCTGGTAAGCGCCTACAACGACTACCAGATCAATGAATGGCTGCCGAAAGACAGCCGCTTCATGGGCTCCATCATCATCGCACCGCAAGACCCGCGCCTTGCGGCGGCGGAGATCCGGCGCCTCGGCGCGCATCCCCGGATGGCGCAAGTTCTGGCCTCCCAAGGCTCTGTGCGGCCGTATGGCGACCCGGTCTATCACCCGATCTTCGAGGCCTGTGCCGAGGTCAGTTTGCCGTTCGCCATACATCTTGGTGGACATGGCGGCATCAACTGGAACGCTGTCGCGCCAGCGCCCACCACTTTCTTCTGGGAGACCCATGCGATCCTGCACATGTCGGCCATGTCGCATGTGGCAAGCATGATTGCCCATGGCGTTTTTGAGAAATGGCCGGACCTCTACTTCGTGATCATCGAGTGCGGCGTCGCCTGGGTCCCGTCGGTCCTGTGGCGCCTGGATGCCGACTACAAAGCACTGCGAAAAGAGACGCCATGGCTGAAAATGCTGCCGTCGGAATATTGCCGGCGCAACATACGTTTCTCCACCCAACCGCTGGAGCAGCCTTCGAATGTCAACCACCTCTGGGCGATCCTGGAGGCCATGGACGGGGAGAACACGCTGCTGTTTGCGTCCGACTACCCCCATTGGGACTACGATGACGTCAACACTTTGCACATCCCGCCGGAATGGCGCCGCAAGGTGCTCGGCCAGAATGCGCTAGACGTTTACAAGCGCATTCCCCGCCCGCAAGCCGCTGCTGCAGCGTGACGACCTGCTATGGCTGAGAAGACGTATATTTGTCGCGCCGACGAGATCCAGGTCGGAACGCCGTTCATCGCCAAGGTGCGCAGCCTGTCGATCGGCGTGTTCCGGATCGGCGATAGTTTCCATGCGCTGCTGAATGTATGCCCGCATCGAGGGGCCCCCCTTTGTGAGGGGCCGCAATGCGGAACGACTGCTCCCGTCGAGCGAGCCGAATTCATCTATCACCGTGAGAATGAAATCGTTCGCTGTGCCTGGCACGGGTGGGAATTCGACATCAGGTCGGGCGCAGCATTGGTCAACCCGTCCGTTCGCGCGAGGACGTTCCCAGTCTCCGTCGAGGCAGGGAGCATATACGTGACGGCCTGAGCATGGAGACACCCTCTGCCTACAGAGCGGGTATCGGAATCTCAACGACCGCCTTATGCGCTTCATCGTTTTTGCTAATGCGGCACAATTTGGGATGGATTGCCTGCACGTTTCGCTAACTTGACCAATAAGCTGAGAAAAATCAGCGCAACTCAACTGGGGAACGATATGAAAAACCGACTTCTTGCACCATCTCTCGGCGTTCTATTGTTGGCGCCGGTATCGTCGGCGTTCGGTGCAGACGTGACTATGCCGGATCCAAACTATGCTACCGCAACGGCGGTCATGAACGTCATCAAGAACGCGGCCGAACAGGAGCTTGGGCTCGACGTTTCCACCGTCACCACCACCGCAGTCCCAGTCATTTGGGAAGCCATGGATCGCAACAAAGGCGAGGTCGACATCTGGCCAGATGTCTGGCTGCCGAACCAGCAGGGCCTGGTAGACAAATATGTCAAAGGCGCCGGCACGGTGAAACTCGCGCAGAACGGCTACGAAGCCAAGCAAGGCTATTGCGTCACCCAAGTCACGGTCGACAAATATGGCATCAAGGATGTCGCGGATCTCACCAATCCGGACAACGCCAAGATCTTCGACACCAATGGCGACGGCAAGGGCGAAATCTGGATCGGCGCGTCAGGCTGGCAGTCGACAAACATCGAAAAGGTGCGGGCCCGCGACTATGGATTCGCCGATTTCTTCGATCTCCAGGTGACCGACGAAGCGGTGGCCGCGGCATCGCTCGACCGGGCCGCGAAGGCAGACAAGCCATGGGTCGGCTACTGCTACGGCCCACACCAGAATTTCGCCCGCTACAAGCTTGCCTTTCTCACCGAACCGAAACACGACCCAGCTAAGTTCGTGATGCTGCAGCCGAGCGAGGATCCTCAATGGTTCGAAAAATCGAAAGTGTCGTCGGCATATGCTGACACCACCGTGCACATCGCCTATGCTGCTTCGCTGGCCCAGCGGCAACCGGAACTGACCGCCGCCCTGGATCGGATTACTTTCAATCCGGACGACATCAGCAAATGGGCCTATGCAATCATCGTCGACAAAAAGCCGGCAGGCGATGTGGCGAAGGAATGGATCAAAGCCCACCCCGACGACGTGGCGAAGTGGTTCGGTCATTGAAGTCCAGGGCCGGCATTGCAGGCTCTGAACCGGCCTGCACTGTTGCCCGGCCGCTCAAATCCGTGATCGGACGGGAGCGGTAGACGGTGGACACCGCACCGATCATTGCGCCGAGAGGACCCGGCCTGGCGGACTGCGGAGACGCGGCAAGCCACGGTGCCGCCATCATTTTGAAGGGCGTCTGGAAAATCTTTGGCGCCCGCGCGCCAGAGGCGATTGTGGCGGTTTTGCGCGACGGCCTCGACAAGGACGAAGTGGCCAGGCGCTTCGGATGTGTCGTGGGCGTCGCCAACGTCAACATTTCGGTTCGGCCGGGTGAAATCTTCTGCGTCATGGGCCTGTCGGGCAGTGGCAAATCGACATTGATCCGCCATATAAACCGCCTGCTCGAGCCGTCCGCCGGCGAGATTTTCGTCGACGGTGAAAACGTCATGGCCAAGTCGCCCGCTGAGTTGAGGGCATTGCGGTCTCGCAGGATCGCCATGGTGTTCCAGAGCTTCGGTCTGCTTCCGCATCGCACCGTACGCGACAACGTCGCGCTCCCGCTGGAGATCCAAGCCGCGACCAAGCAGCGGAGATTTGACGCGGCCGAGGCGGCACTTGCCAAGGTGAACCTGTCGGGCTGGGGGGATCGCTACTGCCATGAGCTCTCAGGCGGCATGCAGCAGCGCGTCGGCCTCGCCCGCGCTTTGGCTGCCGATCCAGCGATCCTGCTCATGGACGAGCCATTCAGCGCGCTCGATCCCTTGATAAGGCGGCAACTTCAAGACGAGTTCCTGGCCCTCTCGCGCTCGATGGGAAAGACAGTGATCTTCATCACCCATGACCTCGACGAGGCGATCCGGATCGGCGATCGCATCGCGATCATGAAAGATGGCGTCATCGTCCAGACCGACACGCCCGAGGAGATCGTCACATCTCCGAAGCACGACTATGTCGCGAAATTCGTCGCCGACATCTCGCGCCTGAAGGTGATCACCGCCGGGCGCATCATGGAGTCGGTCGAGAGTTTCAAGAGCCGGTCTCATCCGGAATTGGACGTCGAGCGGTTGCGCAGGGTGGATTCTCGAGAATCCCTGGCCGAACTCGTCGAACTCGCGGCACGGGATGCCGCACCGCTTGCTGTGACAGATCCCGGTGGGTCTGTCGTCGGCATCGTCGACAGGCAGATCCTGCTCCACGGTCTGCGAAAGGGCGAAATCCGTGAACGCCCATGATCCTGTCGCTGTGCAATCGATAGAGCACGCCCAACCGGTAGAGGAAGGACTCGTACGAGAATTCGTCCTCCGCAACCCCGATTACTATATCGATGTGTTCGCCCGCATCCGGCGGGCTTCCGGTGCCGTCTGGCCGTTCAACCTGGCGGCCGCGCTGCTTGGACCGGTGTGGGCCGCTGCCCGAGGCATCACACTTCTGTTCTGGCTCATCTTCTTCCTGGAGACGCTTGCGGTGGTTCAGATCGGCATCGGCGCGGCTGGCAACCTCGGCGCCGGGGAGCAAGCACGCGCCGAACGCGTCACCAAGCAGGCACAGGTGCGCGCGGAACAGGCAAAGGCCGCCGAGGCAGCGGGGGCGGACAATGCAGCTGGCCTGAAATCATCAGCGGCCGCTCTGGAGAAAGCTGCCAACACGGCCAGAATGCGGGCCGACGCCGCAAAAGCGAAGGCGCCGGTTGTAATTGGGTCCGGCATTGTCACTTTGCTCTTCGCCAGGTTGATCGCCGGTTTCCTCGCCAACCGGATGCTGGAGCGGCGCTTCGCGCGCTGGCGTTCGAACCCGACGCTTCAGCGCGGGCTCAATCATCCGCTGGCGCTATGCGCCCTTGCCTTCTGCATCGCAGCCTATGGGCTTTCGGTCTATCGCTTCGCCGCGCCGACACCAGCCGTCTGGCTGATTGCCGCGCCCTCGAATCGCGAGTGGCAGGCCGCGTTGTCATCGGGTCTGGACAGCCTGATGGGAGCGGTGTCGCATCTCGGGGAGGGCTTTTTCGGCGGCATCACAGGCGCAATATCGTTGGTGCTCGATGCCTTGGCCTATGGACTGACGGGCATGCCCTGGCCAGTGACAATGGCGATCATTCTAGCCCTGGCCTGGCAACTGGCGGGGCCGCGCGTCGCCATCTTCACCGCGGCTGCGCTCGCCTATCTTGCCGTGCTTGGCTTTTGGGAAAAGAGCCTGGAAACAGTCGCCCTGTTGGGCACATCGGCCATTATCTGCCTCGCGATAGGAATTCCGCTTGGGATATGGTGCGGGCGCCGACCGCGCGTCTATGCCGCCGTGCGGCCGGTGCTCGACTTCATGCAGACCATGCCGGCATTTGTCTATTTGATCCCGGTGATCGCATTGTTCGGCATCGGCAAGCCGCCCGGCGTCATCGCCACGCTGATTTTCGGTACGCCGCCAGTGGTGCGCCTGACTGCGCTCGGTTTGCAGGGTGTCCCGCCGGCCATTAGAGAGGCCGCGCAAGCCTATGGTGCAACAAGATGGTTTCTCCTGACCCGGGTCGATCTCCCGCTAGCGATGCCTTCCATCATGGCCGGCATAAACCAGACCATTTTGATGTGCCTTTCAATGGTGGTCATCGCTTCCCTGATCGGCGCCAAAGGGTTGGGAGAAGATGTCCTCAATGCGCTTCAATACGCAGCTGTCGGGCAGGGACTGCTCGCGGGCTTCGCCATACTTCTCTGCGCCATGATCATCGACCGTATCGTGCAAGGACGAACCAGATAAAGCCGTTTGGGAACGATCTTCTCGTGGAGCTCGGCCGGTCAACATTCCACGAACGGGCCATCAAAGATGCGGTACCGGCTCTAGAAATAAGCCTGGTCCGGCTCGCTGGCCTTGCGGTTGGCGATGAAGGCCTGGAGCGCTTCGTCGATCGCCGGATCGAGCCCCGGATCCTGGTAGTCGTCGAGCAGCCTCTTCCATTGCCGGTTGGCGCGTTGCGCGGCGTCGAGCCGGCCGTCCTCGTTCCATTGCTCGAAGGAATTGTTGTCGCTGCTGGTGGAGCGATAGAAGGCCGAGAGGAAATTGGACTGCGTATGCGCACTGCCCAGGAAATGCGATCCCGGCCCGACCGCTTCGATCGCCTCCATCGCCTGCGCATTGAGCGACAGATCGATGCCTTCGAACAGGCTGGCGACCTTGCCGCAGAGATCGGCGTCGATGACCGTCTTTTCGAAACCGGTGACCAGTCCGCCCTCGAGCCAGCCGGTGGCGTGGTTGATCACGTTGGCGCCGGCAAACATCGACATCAATATGCCCCATGTCGCTTCCTGCTCGGCCTGTGCGTCGGGAAGCTTTGAGGCCGACAGCGAACCGACGGTGTGGAACGGAACGCCGACGCGACGCGCCAACTGCCCGCAGGCGAGCACCATCTTGCCCGCTTCCGGCGTCCCGAAGGTCGGCGCTCCACTCTGCATCGAGATCGTGCTGGCAAAGCTTCCCATCAGGCAGGGCGCGCCGGGGTTGATCAGCTGTACGAGGCTGAGACAGGCGAGCGCCTCGGCCAGCACCTGCGCCAGCGTGCCGGCGACCGTGCACGGGCTCATCGCGCCGGCCAGCGTCCATGGCGTGCAGGCGACCGGCTGGTTGTTGCGGGCGCAGACCTTCAGCGAACCCGACATGTTGGCGTCGAGCACCAGCGGCGCATTGGTGTTGGAGACGTTGTAGAGCACAGCGTTGTTGGCGACGAACTCCTCGCCGAAGACGATCTTGGCCATGTCAACCGCGTCCTGTGCTCGCCTCGAACCGATGAACGCGCCCATGAAGGCACGGTCCGAATGGCGGATGTGGGTGTAGAGCATGTCGAGATGACGCTTGTTGGCCGGCAGGTCGACAGGCTCGCAAACGACGCCGCCCGAATGATGCAGATGCGGGATCATCTGATGGATCTTCACCAGATCGCGGAAGTCCGCGATCGTGGCGTAGCGCCGTCCGCGATCGAGATCGTGGACGAAGGGCGGCCCCCACGACGGACACAGCACGGTGTTGTCGCCGCCGATCACCACCGTGTTGGCCGGGTTGCGGGCGTGCTGCTTGAATTGCGAAGGCGCGGTGGCGCGGATGATCGTGCGGCACATGCCGGGCTCGAAGCGAACCCTGGTGCCCTGCACGTCGGCGCCTGCATCGCGAAAGATGTCGAGGATCTCGGGATCGTCATGGAACTCCATGCCGACCTCCTTGAGCAGCCGGTCGGCATTCGCCTCGATCAAGCTCAGGCCTTCCTCGTCGAGGATATTGAACGTGCCGATCCGCCGGCTGATGTAGGGACGCCGCGGCGCCTGCTGGGCCAGGCGCTGGCCTTGCCTTCCCGCTCGGCCCCCGCTTCGTGGCGCTGGAGCGTCGATCATCGCGTCCTTGTCCATTTTCGTCTCCGTGATCAGGCAGGCATGAAGGCGGCCGGCGCATCGGCCTGAAGGCCGCGCAGCCGCAGATTGTCCGGATCGTAAGGCGCTTTCTTCAGCTCCCGTGCCGTCAGTTCCCTGCTGAGGATCGAGACGGTCAGGCCTTCAGCCGCAACACCGGGTCGTAGATAGGCGAGCGCAACGGTCTTGCCGGTGCGGAAGCCGTGGCTGCCGGAGGTAACGACCCCGACCGGGCGCCCCGCCTGCATCACGGCGTGGGCGTAGAACGGCAGCCTCTCGCCGTCGTCATCGATCTCGAGCAGCAGCATGGACCAGGCGCTTTCGCCGATGCGCTCCAGCATCGCCTCACGGCCGACGAACGTCCGGTTGTCAGTCTTGACCAGCGCACCCAGCCCAGCCTCCAGCGGCGTACGTTCGGTGGTCAGGTCGGCGCCCCAAGCACGATAACCTTTTTCCAACCGCATCGCGTTGAGCGCGTAGATGCCGAACGGACGCAGGTCGAACTGCGTTCCGACCTTGGTGATCGCTTCGTAGAGCTTGCCGAACTGCGCCAACTGAACGTGCAGTTCCCATCCGAGCTCACCGGCATAAGAGACCCGGAGCGCTGCCGTCTTGATGCCGGCCACGCGGATGATCTGCGCGGAAAGCCAGGGGAATGCAGCATTCGATAGATCGGCTTCGCAGATCTTTCCCAAGAGGTCACGGGCACGCGGCCCCATCACGCCGAGCACGCCGCGCCTCTCGGTGACGTTGTCGATCGTCACACCTGGAAAGGCTGCGGCGCGTGAGCGTAGCAGACCTTCGTCATGTCGCTCCGCAAGTGCTGCGCTGGTCAAGTAGAACCCATCGTCGCCGAGTCGGGTCACGGTAAATTCCGACGCCACGCCGCCCTTTGCCGTCAGCGCGTGAATGAGCCCGATGCGGCCGTGACGTTCCGGTGGTCGGTTGGCGCCGAGCGAAGCCATGAAGGCGCTGGCGCCTGGTCCGCCGATCTCGAATTTGGAGAAGGCCGAAAGGTCGATGGCGCCGACGCTGGCCTGCACGTCACGGCACTCGCCGCGCACCGCGTCGAACCAGCCGGGCTTGCGGAAGGTCAGTGGCGGGTCACGGTCGGCGCCGTTGGCAGCGAACCAGTTCGGCCGCTCCCAGCCATAGGCGGCGCCCAGCACTGCCCCCTGGCTTCTCTGAAGTTCGAGCGCCGGCGTCGTGCGGCGCGGGCGGCCGGCCTCGCGTTCCTCGTTGGGATAGTGGATGCCGAATTGCAGGCCGAACCCTTCCACCGCCTTGTCGATGCGATAGTCGCGGTCGGCATAATTGCCGAAGCGGCGTGGGTCGATGGCAAGCGCATCCATTGGCGGTGATCCGTCGACGATCCAGTCGGCGAGAAAGCGACCGGCGCCGCCGCCTTCCATCACGCCCATGCTTGAGCCGGTGAGCAGCCAGGCATTGCCGAGGCCGAATGCCGGACCGACCAGCGGATTGGCATCCGGCGTGAAGGTGATCGGCCCGTTGACCACCGTCTTGATGCCGGCATTGGCGAGTGCCGGGACACGCTCCATCGCCAGCGCGATGATGTGCTCGACCCGATCCAGGTCGGGCGGCAGCAAGTCCATGCCGAATTCTGGTGGCACGCCATCGACCGCCCAGGGGTGAGCCGACTTTTCATAGGGGCCGACGATAAAGCCGTCGCGCTCCTGGCGCAGATACCAGCTTTCTTCCGGATCGCGGATGATCGGCAGTTCCTTGGCGCCGGCGGCGATCCGGTCGGCAATCTCGGGGACGGTATCGGTCACGACATATTGGTGCAGCATCGGCACCACGGGCAGGTCGAGCCCCATCATGGCGCCAATCTCGCGGCACCATGTGCCGGCCGCGTTCACCACATGCTCCGCGACAATGTCACCCTGTTGTGTGCGGACCAGCCACTCGCCCGATGGCTTGCGCTCGATTGCCAGGACCGGATTGTGGCGCACGATCTCGGCGCCGCGCGAGCGCGCGCCGCTGGCCATTGCGTTGGTCGCCAGCGTCGGATCGACATGACCGTCATTGGGCTCGTAGATCGCGCCGATGATGCCGTCGGTATGGCAGAGCGGATAGATCTGCTTGAGCTCATCGGGACTGAGAATGTGGAAGTCATGGCCGACGAACCGGCCAAGCCCCTGCACATGGCGGAATTCGTCAATGCGCTCCGGCGAGCGCGTAATGCGCAATGCGCCGCTTGGGTGGAAACCTGTCGGCAACCCGGTCTCGGCGGTCAGGATTTCGCGATAGAGCCGCACCGAATGCGCGCGCATCTCCATGATCGTCGCATTGTGGGCGAAATGCGTGCAGAGCCCGGCGGCGTGCCAGGTCGAGCCTGCTGTCAGCTCCTGCCTCTCGACGAGCATGACATCGCTCCAGCCGCGCTTGGCCAGGTGATAGAGCAGCGACACGCCCATGGCGCCGCCGCCGATAACGACCACGCGGGCCTGTTGTCTCATGAATTTTCCTCCGCGCTTACGCGCATGCGCGATCCGGTTGGGTCATAGGGTGGCTTGTCGAGTGGGCGCAGCCTGTAGCGCGCACCGGCCACCGCGATCTGGTAGTCGCAGGCAAGCAGCTGCGTTTTCGTCTCGCCTGGATCACAGGCAACGTAGCCCAGGCAAAGGCTGAGCCCCGTGCGAACGCCGAGGCCACCTGACGTCGTCAACCCGGCAAGTTTGCCGTCGCGATAGATCGGTTCGTCATGCAGCAGAAGCGGATTGTCGCCGTCGACGGCGAAATGCATGAGCCGGCGCTTCAGGCCATCGGCCTTCTGCTTCAGCAGGGCATCGCGGCCGATGAAATCATCCCTCTTCCAGGACACCGCGAAGGACAGGCCCGCCTCCAGCGGCGTGTCCTTCGGCCCGATATCATGGCCCCAATGGCGATAGCCCTTTTCCAACCGGCAGCCATCCAGCGCGTAGTGGCCACAAAAGGTCAGGCCATGGGCGCCGCCCGCTGAGACGATCATGGCAAGCAGGCTCTCGGCGTGTTCGACCGGCACATAAAGCTCGAAGCCGAGCTCGCCGACAAAGCTGACTCGGGTCGCCCGCACATTCGCGGTGCCGATGTCGATGCGGCGCGAAGTCGAGAACGGGAAGGCTGCGTCCGAAAGATCGACGTCAGTCAGGCTCTGCAGCAGCGCCCGCGAATTCGGCCCCATGACCCCGAGAACGGCCTCCGCGGACGTGGCGTCGAAGACCGAGACGTTGAGACCAAGATCCTCAGCATGGCGCGCGATCCAGGCAAAATCTTTCTGTCTGGTCGCGGCACCTGAAATAACCCGGAAGCCGTGCTCGTCGACTCGCGTGACCGTCACATCGGCCTCGATGCCGCCGCGTGCGTTGAGCATCTGCGCATAGACGGCGCGGCCTTCGGGCCTGTCGACGTCCCCCGCGCACAGGCTTTGCATCAGCTGGATCGCGTCGCGTCCACGCACATCGATCTTGGTGAAGGGCGAAAGCTCGAACAGGCCAACGCCTTGCGCCATTCGCTCGGCTTCGGCCTTGGCCGGGCTCCACCATTTCTGAGCGCCGACGGAATAGCCGCGCGTCTCCGTGCCGCCGAACCAGAGCGGTCGCTCCCAGCCGGTCGGCGCGCCGAACACAGCACCCGCTTCGGCGAACGTACGGTGAAAGGCGGAACGCCGCACCTCGCGCCCGGCGGCGGCCTGCTTGTAAGGCCAATGCATGCGGAAGAGGTCGGCAACCGCTTCCTCCATCCTGGCGCCGACGAAAGAGCGCGCCGCGGCGGCGCGGTCGAAGCGGGCGATGTCAAGCGCCCACAGATCGAGGCTGGGCTCGCCGTCGACGATCCATTCGGCCATGGCCTTGCCGGCGCCGGCCGACGACATCATGCCTGTCGAGTTGAAGCCGGCGGCGACATAGAAGCCGCGCAGATAGGGCGACTCGCCCATCAGCGGCCGCGTGTCGGGGGTAAAACTCTCCGGGCCATTCATGAAGTGCCTGATGCCGGTCTGCGACAGCGCCGGCAGGAGTTTCAGCCCGGCCGACATGAAAGGCTCGAACTGCTCCCAATCCTCGGGCAGTTCGAGGAATGGCCTGTCGCCAACCGGTCCGCGAACGTCGAAGAGCTTGGCGTTCGGCTCGAAGCCGCCCAGCACCAGCTTGCCCGAATCACCCTTGATGTAGATGCCTTCGTCGAGGTCGCGCAGGATGGGAAACGGATCCTGCAGGCCGGCGATCGGCTCCGTCACGACATACATGTGCTCGACGGCCTGCAGCGGCACAGGAACGCCGGCGAGCGCGCCGATATCGCGCGCCCAGGCGCCGGCACAGTTGACGACGGTCTCGCAATCGATGGTGGCGCCGGAGGCCAGCTTGACGCCAGCGACCCGGCCGTTGCGGGTCACGATGCCCGAACAGGCTAACCCCTCGAGGATGCGGATACCGGCGGCGCGGGCCCGTTTTGCATAGGCCGCACAGATATCAACTGGATTGGCCTGGCCGTCTTCCTCGACCCGCAGCGCGCCCTCGACGCCATCGGTGACGATGCCGCGCACGTGCTCGGCCACGCCCGCCTGATCGACAATCTCAACGGTGAGGCCGCAGACATCGCCCAAATGCGCGATGCGCTTCAGTTCGTCCATGCGCTCCGCACGTCGCGCCAGCCACAGGCCGCCGGTGCGGCGGTAGCCGGACGCCTGGCCCGTCACTTTCTCGAGGCGTGGAAACAGCTCGGTCGCATATTGCGCCAGCCTTGTCAGGTTGAGGCTGGCGCGTAACGGACCGACGATTCCGGCGGCGTGCCAGGATGTGCCGCTGGTCAGTTGGTGGCGCTCCAGAAGGACGACATCGCTCACGCCCAGTTCGGCAAGGTGATAAGCTATGCCGAGGCCAATGACACCGCCGCCAATGATCACGATGCGTGTGCTGCCATTCACCTTGTGGGATACCTTCGCTGGATTGGAACAGCGCGATCTTTTCCCGCTAAACCACTTGCGCTCAACCCAAATTCGCAACATTAGGAAAACTTATGATGCTTCACGGGCGGAGTTGCGGGTGAAGAGCGGCAGTTTCGATTTCAACCTTTTCCGATCGATCGAGGTTTTCGTCGCCATCGTCGAGACCAGGCACGTCACCCAGGCGGCACAGATGCTGGGCATGACGCAATCGGCCGCTTCGCAGCATCTGAAGAACCTGGAAAGCGCGCTCGGCGTCAGCCTGATCGATCGCAATTTGCGGCCGATCGAGCTCACCAAAGCCGGCATCGCGCTGCATCGCCGCGCCGTTGCCATACTGGCCGAGGTCGAGGGCCTGCGCACCGACGCGCGGCGCGTCAATGCAGCACCGCTGCCGCTGTTGCGCATCGCGCTTCTGGCGTCGATCGCGACAACGCTGGCGCCGGCGCTTTCGGTCCTTGCCCGCAAGGGTTTCGGCATTCCCGAGCTCAGCCTGTTCGCGGGTTTGGCGACCGACCACGTCGCCTTGCTGCGGGCCCGCCGCGCCGACCTCGCCGTCACCTCCGGCGAGCTGTTCGAGATTGAGGGACTGACACGTTATCCTGTGATGACCGAAAAATTCCTGCTGGTGACGCCAAAGGGTTTTGCCGGCGATGTCGGTGACATCGTCAAGCTCTCCAAGAAGCTCGCCTTCGTGCGCTTCTCGCGCGAGACGCCGGTTGGCCTGCGCGTCGACCAGCATCTGAGCCGCCTGCGCATCGAGATCCCGCGTGCTATGGAAGGTGACCGCTCCAGCGTGGTGATGGCGCCGGTCGCGGCCGGCATGGGCTTTGCGATCCTGACGCCGACCCTGCTCATCGACGGGCTGGCGGAGGGTATGGAGATTGACGTCCATCCCTTGCCGTTCACCGGGCTGTCGCGCAACATCCTTCTGGTCGCGCGCGAGCGGGAGCTCGGAAACCTCCCCGAGGCTTTCGCCACGCGTACCGCGGAAGTGCTGACCAACGCGATCAGCACCCGCCTGCCTGGCCTTCCCGCCGACTGCTATGCCGTCGATCGCCCCTCGTCGCATGACTAATCAACTCCATCAGTTATCCTGATAAGGAGGTTTGGCGGTGTGCGCGCCGCGCATTCCGTGTTTTCAATCCAGGAGTTCGCAACACGGGAGACACGGCATGAACGCTCCGCACGTCCATTCCAACCTGGACATCGACTGGTCGACCGAGGCCATCGTCGATCGGCGGAACCGCTTCTATTCGGCCACGCAGCGCAAGTTCGTACCTTACAAGGACCCGCTGATCCTCAAGCGCGGCAAGGGCCAGTATGTCTGGGACGAGAAGGATCGTAAATACATCGACCTGCTCGGCATGAATCTTTGCATCTCGGTCGGCCACGCGCATCCGCAGGTGGTCAAGGCGGCCACCGAGCAACTGGCGGAACTGACGCATTGCACGACGATGTTCTACCACCCGGTTCCGGCTCAGTACGCGGAGGAACTGGTGGCAACGATGCCGGCCGGTCACGATTGGGTCGTACATTTCACCAACAGCGGGGCCGAAGCGATCGATCTTGCGCTGCTGATGGCGCGCTCGCATACCGGCAACATCGACATGCTGGCGCTTGCCTCGAGCTATCACGGCGCCACTTTCGGCGCGCAGTCGGTGACCGGGATAGCGGGTTTTCGCCATCCCGTGCCCCAGCTTGGCGGGGTCACTTTCGTGGCCGAGCCCAACCAGTATCGCGGCATTCATGGCGAAGGCTTGCAGCCCTATCTCGACGAGGTCGAGCGCGCCATAGCGAGTTCAACCAGCGGCGGGCTGGCCGGCATGATTATCGAGCCGGTGCAGGGCTATGGCGGCATCGTGCCGATGCCGCCGGGCTACATTGCCGGCGCTGTCGAGCGTGTCCGCGCGGCCGGCGGTCTCTGTATCATTGATGAAGTGCAATCCGGTGTCGCCCGAACCGGCGATGCCTTCTGGGCGTTTGAATCCCATGGCATTGTGCCCGATATCGTCGTCATCGCCAAAGGTGTGGGCAACGGCATCCCGCTCGGCGCGGTCATCGCCAAGCGAGATGTCGCTGAATCCATGGCCGATAAATTTCTGTTCCACACCTATGGCGCCAATCCGGTGGCATGCGCGGCCGGCCGAGCCGTGCTAAAGGTCATAAAAGAGGAACGACTCCAGGAGAACGCCCGGGATGTTGGCGCGGTGCTCAAGGGTCGCCTTAACGACATGAAGGAGCGCTTTCCAATCATCGGCGATATCAGGGGCCGTGGGCTTATGCTTGCGATCGAACTCGTCAAGGACGGCGCGACGAAAGAGCCGGCGCCGGAGGAGACGCTCGCCATTTTCGAGGAAACGCGCCGCAACGGGCTCGTCGCCAGCCGCTCGGGACCGTACCGCAATGTCATCCGCATGTGTCCGCCGCTTTGCTTAGCAATGTCCGATATCGAGGATGTCGTCGACCGCTTCGAAAAAAGCTTTGCGGCATTCAGCGGTCAATAACGGTTCCTGTGCTCGGAGGGGCACAAACCTTTGGCGGCTGAGCAGCAGAGAGAATCATTCGGAAAGGACCGGGCCCGCCCAAACCGGCTCTGTCGACGTGCGGAGGCTGAGCTGTCAGAAACATGCTTGTTGGATTGAGGTCAGTTATCCTCTGGGAGCCATCCAGTCTTTGCTCGGTCATAGCAAGATCGTGAACACGGTCCGCTATCTGGGAGTCGATGTAGAAGATGCTCTCGAACTTGCCGAGGCAACTGAGGTGTGATCAAGAGCGGCTCCACTTCACGAGTGGAGCCGTGAACAATTTGCGCGTGCATCTCGGCCATTTGGTGAACGCTGCCAGTGGCTGAAAGCTGGCATTCGACGCATGCAGAGAAGGCTTTCTGCTCATCGTTCGTCATGTGATAGGGTGATTTCAATTCGATAGGAAGATCATCCTTATGGCTGCGTCGCCGCTCGTGAGGTCCCGCCGTAGCCGGTGAACAGACATGCACGCTTTCAACTATCCCAGCTGGAACAGGATCGTCTTCGACCGCAGCCGTGGCACGCCGTTGAACGAGCAACTTTTCGAGCAGTTGCGCCGCTGGATACGGGATGGCATCGTGGCGCCAGGAGCGCGCCTGCCGCCAAGCCGCGTCATGGCCGAGGAACTCGGGCTCTCGCGCAACACCGTTGTCCTCGCCTATGAGCGACTTGCCACGGAGGGATATGTCGCACGTCGGATCGGCGCCGGCACCTTCGTCGAAACCATGCTGCCGGAAGACAATCACCCCCGAGCCGAGACGGCGGTCATACCGGTGTCAGGTCCAAATGCGCTCCCGGCACCCTCGCGCCGCGGCCAGGCGCTGCTCGACATGAACCTGCCAGCCGAACGCATCGAGACCTACGATCTCAGCGCCGGCGTGCCGGCGCTGAACGAGTTCCCCTATGACGAGTTCGCTCAGATCGCTAGCCGCCGCTGGCGCGAGCACGCCAGCGCCCACACCGGCTATGACTATTCGCGCGGCGCGCCACTGCTGGCCACCCGCATCGCGGGCTATCTGGCGGAGGCTAAAGCGATCAACTGTCGTCCCGAACAGATCATCGTCATCGGCAATACGCTGCAAGCGGCCGCTCTCGCGTCTCATGTTCTGCTCGACCGCGGCGACACCGTTCTGGTCGAGGATCCTTGCCACATGCCCGAGATCGCCACGCTGGAAGCCTTCGGCCTTGTCACCGTTCCCGCCCCGCTCGACAGGCAAGGCTTCGATACAGAAGCCGCCGGCGTGATGGTCCGAGAGGCGCGTATGGCCGTTGTCTCCCCGACCGAGCAATGGCCGTTCGGCTGCACGATGACGGCGGATCGCCGGCAAAAGCTGCTTGATTGGGCGGCGGACCGGCCCGGCTGGATATTCGAGGATGATTCCAATAGCGAGATCCGCTGGTCGGGCGAAGCGCAGACGACGCTCTACGCGCGCGATCCGCGGCGGGTCATCTATGCCGGCTCGTTCAACCGCATGCTGGCGCCCGGCCTGCGGCTCGCCTATTTGATCGCGCCGATGCCGCTGGTCGAGGCGTTCGCCCTCGCCCAGCGTATTTTCTCCTTCTACGCACCGCTACCGGACCAGGCGCTGGTCGCCGACTTCATGGACCAGGGGCGACTCGCCTCGCACCTTCGGCGTATGCGCACCATCTACCGCGATCGCGCCGCCTGCCTGACACAATGCCTGCGCGCAAAGCTGCGAGACGGCTTCGACGTTCCCGACGTTCACGCCGGCCTGCACCTGACCGTCCACGCACGCGAACCGTTTGACGACGTGGCCGTATCGCGAACACTGCTCCAGAAGGGGCTGGACTGCCCACCACTCTCGCGCTACGCACGCCGGGAAACCAAGCCGAAGGGTCTTGTGCTGGGCTTCGGCAACACGTCGGTCCGCCGCATCCCGCGTTGCGTCGACATCCTCGCGCAGACTATCCTCGAACACGGTTGACGACGCATTCACAGCCCACGGGACTGGAATTGGTCCGCTGCCCGTCGGCGAAATTGGCTCTTTGGGCAGCCGCGCTTCCGGGACAATCTCCGTGTCCAGCCGATCGGGAGGCAAGGGCACCAAGTGGACATGGACCAAAACACCGTTCTGCGGGCAAATAACATCCGTAAGAGCTTCGGCGCTCTGGAAGTCTTGAAAGGCGTCGACCTGGTCGCCCATGCCCATGACGTGATCACCATGATCGGCGCCAGCGGGTCGGGCAAGAGCACCTTCCTGCGCTGCATGAATCTTCTGGAAATTCCCGACGCCGGCACGATCGCGGTGGAAGGCGAGGAATTGACGCTGGATCGCAGTTCGGGGCGCGCGAAGCTGAATGCGCGCCAGATCAATCGCATCCGCAGCCGCATCGGCATGGTCTTCCAGAGCTTCAATCTGTGGAGCCAGCGCACCGTGCTCGACAACGTGATGCTTGCACCGATGAAGGTGCTCGGCCTGTCCAAACAGGAGGCCCGGCAGCGAGCCGGGGCCTATCTCGCCAAGGTCGGGCTGTTCGAGAAGCGCGACCACTACCCCGCGCATATTTCCGGCGGCCAGCAGCAGCGCGTCGGCATCGCCCGCGCGCTGGCGATGGAGCCGAAGCTGATGCTGTTCGACGAGCCGACCTCCGCGCTCGACCCGGAACTGGTCGGCGAGGTGCTCTCGGTCATGCGCACGCTCGCCGAAGAAGGACGCACGATGATCGTCGTCACCCATGAAATAGGTTTCGCGCGCGAGATCTCGCGCGAGGTGCTCTTTCTCCACCAGGGCATGGTGGAGGAGCGCGGCCCGCCGGGACAGGTTCTCGGCGATCCGCAATCGGCGCGCTGCCGGGCCTTCCTGCAGCGCGTTCTTTGAACAGGACAAACAACAGGGGAACATGATGAAAAAACTTGTCTTGATGCTTGCGGCCGGCCTCGCCGCCTTCGCCACGCAGGTCTCGGCGCGCGACCTGCGCGTCGGCAGTGAATGCACATACCCGCCGTTCAACTACAAGGACGCGAACGGCGAGTTGCGCGGCTTCGACATCGATGTCGCGAAGGAAGTTGTCAAGCGCCTCGGCGCCGACGCCTCCTTTGTCTGCATGCCTTTCGATTCGCTTATTCCGGGCCTTGTCGCCGGCAAGTTCGATCTTCTCGCCGCGTCGATGTCGATCACCGACGAGCGCAAGAAGAGCATCGACTTTTCGATCCCGTACCGCTCCTCCACCGCCCGGTTCGTCGGTCCGGACGGAAGCGATGCCAAGCCGCTGACGAACGACGGCAAGCCCAACCCCGATGGTCTCAAGGGCAAGACCATCGGGATCGAGCGTGCCTCAACTTACGAGAACTACATGCGAGACGACTTTCCTGAGGCCACGATCCAGCTCTACGACACGGCCGACAACATGCTGCTCGACCTGACCTCGAAGCGGACCGATCTCGTCTTCGCCGGCCCGATCAAGCTCGCCAACGACTTCCTCAACAAGGACCGAGGCAAGGGTTACAAATTCATCGGTCCGGAGATCAAGGACGTGAAGTATTTCGGGCCAGGCGTGGGCATCGGCATGCGCAAGGACGATGCCGGCCTTCGCGACGAGCTCGACAAGGCGATGAAGGCCATGATCGACGACGGCACGTTCAAGACCATCAACGACAAGTACTGGTCGTTCAGCGTGCTGCCGGCATCGAACTAGGCCGAGCCGTACGGTTCATCGCCGGCCATTTCACCCGATGGCCGGCGTCTTTCTTCTTGCCACCGCAGGAGCGGCAGATGGACATTTTCCAGGGATGGGGTTTGGAGGTCGCGCGCGGGCTGATGACCACCGTCGAGGTCGCGCTGCTGTCGCTGGCGGTCGGCCTCGTTTGGGGCATTCTCGGCGCGCTGGCACAGCTCTCCTCGAACTGTGTGCTGCGCGCCATCGGCCGGGGCTTCA
The DNA here is from genome assembly GCF_006442955.1 of Mesorhizobium sp. B1-1-1. Lineage (NCBI taxonomy): Bacteria > Pseudomonadati > Pseudomonadota > Alphaproteobacteria > Hyphomicrobiales > Phyllobacteriaceae > Mesorhizobium > Mesorhizobium sp. B1-1-1. The sequence continues at coordinate 463,824 of NZ_VFWW01000005.1, read as the reverse complement.
CTCTGGTCGTGCGCGGCACGCCCGAACTCCTCATCATCCTCATCGCCTATTTCGGCGGCACGGTGGCCCTGACCGGCTTGGCGAAGATGATTGACCCCAGCATCCGCTTTCTCGAAGTGCCGGCGATGCCGGCCGGCGTCTTCGCGCTCAGCCTGGTCTTCGGCGGCTACGCGGCCGAGGTGCTGCGCGGCGCCTATCTCGCCATTCCCAAGGGCGAGATCGAGGCGGCAGATGCCTTTGGCATGTCGGCCGCGACCAGCTTCATCCACATCCGCCTGCCGCTGATGTGGCGCTACGCGCTGCCCGGCCTCGGCAACAACTGGATCTCGCTCATCAAGGACACGTCGCTTATCTCCATCGTCGGGCTGGAGGAGCTGATGCGCATCTCCACCATGGCGACGCAGGTCAATGGCGAACCCTTCCGCTTCTACCTCGCCGCAGCGCTGATCTACCTCCTGCTCACCATACTGAACACCTCGATTGTCGACGCGCTGGAACGGCGTGCGACGCGCGGCGAGAGGAAGCTGGCGCGATGAACTTCGAGCTTATGGTCGAGAGCCTGCCGGCGCTGCTGTCGGCCACCGTCACGACGATCGAACTGCTCGTCGCCTCACTCTTCTGCGGCATGGCGGTGGCACTTCCCGTCGCCATCCTGCGCGTCAGCGGCCCGGCGCCGGTGCGCCTCCTGCTGCACTGGTACATCTACTTCTTCCGCGGCACGCCGCTCCTGGTCCAGATCTTCCTTGTCTATTACGGTCTCGCCCAGCTCGAGGTCGTTCGCGACAGCTTTCTGTGGCCATATCTGCGCCAGGCCTGGGTGTGCGCCATTCTGACCTTCAGCCTGAACACGGCCGCCTACACCGCCTACATCCTGCGCGGCGCCATCGAGGCGGTGCCAGCCGGTGAGATCGAGGCGGCGCGTGCCTGCGGCATGTCGACGGCGTTGACCTACCGCACGACCATCCTGCCGGGCGCCTTCCGCATCGCCCTGCCGGCTTACGGCAACGAGGTGGTCAGCATGCTGAAATCCACATCACTCGCCTCGACCATCACCGTCATGGAGCTGACCGGCGCCGCCAACACGATCGTCGCCCGCACCTTCGCGCCCTATGAGCTCTTCATCACCGCGGCGCTTATCTACCTCACCATTACCTACGTGCTCACCACGGCGTTGCGCGCCCTCGAATACAGGCTTTCACGACACACGCGTCCTCTGGGCGAACCCGCAACCCCACTCATAGAGGGAGCCGACAATGCCGGCATCTGACCCCAAGACCTTTACGGCTTTCGCCGGTTCGCTGGCAGACGTCAGCCGGGCGACAATCCAGGAAGCGCTCAGCGAGCAACACGGCTTCGTTTCCAAGGGCGATGCAAGCCCTGTCACCGCGGTAGACCGGGAGGTCGAGGAGAGGCTGCGCGCGCGCATCCAGGAGGCGTATCCCGACCACGGCATCCTCGGCGAGGAATTTGGGTCCGTCGGCCTCGACGCGGAATGGGTCTGGGTCATCGATCCGATCGACGGCACCAAAGCCTTCATCACCGGCATTCCGACCTTCGGCACGCTGATCGCGCTGGCCCGCAACGGCGTTCCCATGCTCGGGGTCATCGACAATCCCGTCACCAACGAGCGCTGGCTGGGCGCCGACGGTTCGCCGACCACCCTCAACGGCAAGCCCGTACGCACGCGCGCCTGCCAGGACCTTAGCGAGGCCCTTGTCGGCAACGGCAACCCGGAATCCTTCGACGACAAGGATACGGCCGCCTACAAGAGGCTGCGCCGCCAGGTGCGCTGGAGCGTCTATGGCGGCGGTTGCCATGCCTATGGCCGCGTCGCCGACGGCGCGCTGGACATCAATGTGGACGGGGGGCTGGACGCCTTCGATTATTGCGCACTGATCCCGATCGTGCGTAACGCCGGTGGCGTCATGACCGACTGGCAGGGCGGCGAGCTGACGATCCGTTCCGGCCGCCGTTCCGTCGTGGCCAGCGCCACACCTGAGTTGCACAGAACTGTGCTAGGCATCCTGGCCAACGCGACCTCACCGGCCCGCGCGGCTTCCTGAAGAAGAGGAATCGTACACACATGCAGATCGAAGAATTCACCCTCGAACGCATCCAGTCGCTTTACGAGAACATCGTCGAGTACAACCTCTCCGATAGCGGGGTGCACCCCTATTCGCTCAACGAACTGCTGAGCCCGGAGGAACGCGAAAAGGTGCTTGCCGCCGAACTCGGTTACGGCTGGACGAACGGTGCCGTCGTCCTTCGCGAGGCGATCGCGGCCACATACAAGAATCGTACGGCCGACGAGGTGATGGTTACCAACGGCTCGGCCGAAGCCAATTTTCTGATGGCGATGACGCTGCTGGAGCCGGGCGACGAGATCATCGTCGTCGTCCCCAACTACCTGCAGATCAGGGGATGGGCGAAGGCGCTCGGGGCGGTGGTACGTGATGTGCCGCTGCGCGAGGAACTGGGCTGGCTGCCCGATCCGGCCGACATCCGCGCGGCGATTTCGCCCCGCACCAAGGTCATCACGCTCTGCACGCCCAACAATCCGACCGGACGCGTGGTGCCGGCGGACCTGCTCGGGGAAATTGTGGCCATCGCACGCACCAACGGCATCTGGCTACATACGGACGAGGTCTACAAGGGAGCCGAATACGGTACCCTCGAGCCGCCGAGCAGCGTCGACCTTTATGAGAAAGCCATCGTCACCGGCGGCCTGTCGAAGGCGATGGCGATGCCGGGCCTGCGCATCGGCTGGCTGGTCGGCCCCGCTGCCGAGATCTATGCCTCCTGGCAGCGCAAGGACTATACCTCCATCACTACCGGCGCGGTCAGCGAACTGGTCGCGTCGATGGTGTTGCAGCCGGCGCGCCGCAAGGCGATCCTCGACCGCAGCCGGGACCTCCTGTCACGCAATGTCGACATGATGGTGCGCTGGGTCCGCGCCAACGAGGGGCTGGTCTCGCTGGCGCCGCCGCAGGCAGGCGGCATGGCATTCGTGCGCTATCACTTGCCGATAAATTCGACCGAGCTGGCGCATCGCGTCAAGGACGAGCAGGGCGTGCTTGTCGCGCCGGGCGACGTCTACGGCATGGACGGCTATTTCCGCGTCGGCATCGGCGCGCCGGCGCATGTCCTGGAAGGCGGGTTGGAACGTGTGCAGCTCTTCCTGCGCGGCCTTGCCCGCTCGGCGGCCTGAACGGAACGACCATGGCTAGGCCAGCCGCAAACATGCCGCTCATCCTCGACCGGGCGGAGATCCTGCGGCGGCTCGACCACGCCGCCGGTATTGCGGCCGTTCGCGAAAGCCTCGTCGCCTACAGCGCCGGGGCAGTCCAGCAGCCGCCCGTCGTCCACATGGGATTCGCGGCGGCGAACGGCGATTGCCATGTGAAATGCGCCCATGTATCGGGCGCGTCGATCTTCGTCGTCAAAGTCGCGACTGGGTTCTACGACAATCCGACCAAGGGCCTTCCAAGCGGCAACGGCATGATGGTGGCGCTGTCGGCCACGACAGGCGAACCGGTAGCGCTGCTGTTCGACCAAGGCATGCTGACCGACTGGCGCACTGGCTATGCCGGCGCGCTGGCGACCCGGCTGTGCTGGCCTAAGGGCGCGACGCGCCTCGGCATCGTCGGCACCGGAACCCAGGCACGCATGCAGTTACGCGCGCTGCGAGCGCTGGCTCACGGCGAGCCGCTTTCGGTCGCGTTATGGGGCCGCTCGCCAGCGGCGGCGGGACGCTTCGCCGCCGACGTGGCCGACCTTGGCCTCCAGGTATCGCCAGTCGGCTCGCTCGCCGACCTTTGTTCCGATTCACAAGTGATTGTCACCACGACGCCCGCGACCGCGCCGCTGGTGCGCGCTGAATGGATCGCGCCCGGCACGCACATTACAGCCATCGGAGCCGATGCGCCCGGCAAACAGGAATTGGAGAATACGCTGGTCGCGCGCGCCAACACGTTGCTCGCCGATTCGGCCCTGCAGAGCATCGACCATGGCGAGTTCGCTCATGCCATCGCGGCCGGCCTCGTCGAGCCAGAGCGGATCGGTGAGATCGGCGTATCGCTGCGGACTGGCTCATTGACGCGCAAGCCTGGTGACATCAGCATCGCCGACCTGACCGGCCTCGGCGCAGAGGACGCGGCAATCGCCAGCGCCATTCTCGCGAGCGCCGGCACAGCCGCAAACTCTTGACCCAGGACAGAACCATGTCGAACGAAGGTGACATCGCCGCCGCTGCCGCGCGTTCCGTGCGGGCGCATGCCCGCATCCGCGGCCACATCGCGAAGACGCCGCTGCTGGGCGCGTCCGCCGTCGGCGACGCGATCGGTAGCACCGTTTTGTTCAAATGCGAAAATTTCCAGTTCACCAACTCCTTCAAGGCGCGAGGCGCCTTCTCGAAGCTGACCGCGATGGACGATGCGACCGGGGGCCGGCCGTTCGTCACCGCCTCGTCCGGCAACCACGGCATAGCCTCCAGCTTCGCGGCGTCGCGCCTGTTCCGAAAATTGTCGGTCGTGCTTCCGCACAATGTCACGAAGGCCAAACTGGCGCGCATACGGTCCTTTGGCGTCGACGTGATCCTGCATGGCGACGAAAGCGGCCAGTCCGAGGCGCACGCGCGCCGCCTGGGCGAGGAGAAGGGACTCGTCTACGTATCTCCGTACAACGATCCCGACGTTGTTGCTGGCCAGGGCACGATCGGGCTCGAACTGCTGGAAGAGCATTCGCGTATCGACAATGTCTTCATCGCCATGGGCGGCGGCGGGTTGATCGGCGGCATCGGTGCCGTGATGAAGGCCTTCAGTCCGCGCACGCGGATCATCGGCTGCGCGGCCGCCAACAGCATGGCGCTGGCAGCGTCGATGGAAGCGGGCAAGGTGATCGATGTCGAGCACTTGCCGACGTTGGCCGACGGCGTCGCCGGCGGCATGGATGAGGATTCAGTCACGCTCGGCCTCGCCCGGTCGGTCGTTGACGATGTGGTCATCTGTTCCGAAGCCGAGATCGCCGGCGCGCTCGCCCGTCTCGCGATCGAAGAGCATCTATTGGTCGAGGGTGCAGCCGGCCTAGCGCTGGCAGGGCTGATGAAGCACCCGGAACGGTACCGCGGCCAAGTCAATGCGATCGTGCTGTGCGGCGGGAATTTCGACTACGACGAACTGACGGCCGCGATCGCGGCGGTGCGACCGACCTGAAAGGGAATTCCATGACGACTGGACGATGGGACATCGAGGCGGTGCGCGGGGCCTTCCCGGCGCTGGCGATCACCGACGACGGCAAGCCACGTATCTATCTCGACGCGCCGGGCGGCTCGCAAGTACCGGCACGCGTGGTCGAGCGCATGAGCGAGGTGATGCTGCGAAGCTGCGCCAACGAGGGCGGTGCCTTCCACACCTCGCGTGATAGCGACCGCATCTTGGTGGGAGCGCATGCAGCGGCGGCCGCCTTGCTCGGTGCACAGCCGGACGAGATCGTCTTCGGCCTCAACAGCACCTCGCTGATCTTCCATTTTTCGCGCATGGTGGCACGCGACTGGAAACCGGGCGACGAGATCGTGCTTACCCGCATGGACCATGATGGCAATGTCGGCCCGTGGATCATCGCAGCCGAGGAACGTGGCGTCACCGTCCGCTGGCTCGAGTTCGATACCGAAACCTTCGAATATCGCTACGACATGCTGGACGAACTGATCGGCCCGCGCACGCGTCTGGTTGCCTGCAATCACGCGAGCAACATCTTTGGCACCGTCAACGACGTTGCCCGTATCGTGGCTGCTGGTAAAGCTGCCGGCGCCGTCACCATGGTCGATGCCGTGCAGTCGGCGCCGCATTTGGCCCTCGACGTGTCGGCGATCGGCTGCGACCTGCTCGCATGCTCTGCCTACAAGTTCTTCGGTCCGCACGCCGGGGTCATGTATATACGGCCGGAGCTGCGCGACCGGCTCACGCCGCTCAAGGTGCGGCCCGCCTCCTTCGACATGCCGTGGCGCCACACCCCCGGCACTCCCTCCTTCGAGGCGCAGGCCGGCACGCAGGCGGCGATCGAGCACATCGCTTGGCTCGGCGAGCAGTGCGCCGGCGTCGACGTTGCCGCGCCGCTGCGCCAGCGCATCGTGGCGGGATTGGAGGCGGCGACCGACTACGAAGCCGGACTGATGGACCGGTTCCTGGCGGGTGTTGCCGGCATTCCCGGTTTCAAGCTCTGCGGCATCGCCAGCCGCAACCGGCTGGACGCCCGTGTGCCCACCTTCAGCTTCCGGCTGGCCAAGAGGTCGCCGCAGGAGATCGCAGCCGCGCTGGCGGGCGAAAACATCTTCGGCTGGGCCGGCGATTTCTACGCTTATGAAGCCTCCGGCCTGCTCGGCCTGCGCGAGCAAGGCGGCGTCGCTCGGCTCGGCCTATCGCATTACACCACAGCAGACGAGGTCGACCAGGCCGTTTTGGCCGTCGCCCGGCTGGCAGCCTGACGGGGGAAAGCATGGACTACGCACGCATGGTGATCGAGAAGGAATCACCGGAGGAATACGGCTATGACCGCATTCGCTTCAACCTGTCGGAAAGCTCCGTACGAGACCGTAAGCTGTCCGATTTCCATCTCTCCGTCCCTGACCTGCTGCTGCCCTATGGCGAGCATCGCGGCGACCCTGAGCTTCGGGCGTTGGTAGCCGCGCAGGGCAAGGGCCTCGGCCCCAACAACGTTTTGGTGGCCGCCGGCGCCGCTGGCGCGCTGTTCATCATCGCCACCACGCTTCTATCGCGCGACGACCATCTTGTCGTGGTGCGGCCGAACTATGCCACTAACATCGAGACGCCGCGCGCCATCGGCTGCGGCATCACCTTTATCGACCTCAAATTCGACGATCGGTTCGGCCTCGACATCGATGCCGTCGCCAGCGCTCTGCGCCCGAACACCCGCTATGTCAGCATCACCTGCCCGCATAACCCAACCGGCACGATGATCGGCCGCCCTCAACTGGACGCGCTGATCGCCTTGGTCGAAAAGGCGGGATGCAGGCTACTGGTGGACGAAACCTACCGCGACCTGACCCATGGCGAGATGCTGCCCCCCGCCGCCTCGCTCAGCCCCGCCGCGATCAGTGTGGCTTCGCTGTCCAAGGCTTACGGCGCGCCGGGCATCCGCATGGGCTGGATCATGACGCGCGACGTGCACTTGATGGAGCGCTTCCTGGCGGCGAAGGAGCAGATCGGCATCTGCGGCAGCGTCGTCGACGAGTGGATCGGCGCCCGCATCCTGGAAGGCCGCGACGCCTTCCTCGCCGCGCAGGCGCCAGTGCTGGCCGGACGCCTTGCCATCATGCGCGATTGGATTGAGAGCGACGAGCTGATCGAATGGGTCGAGCCCCAGGGCGGCGTGGTCTGCTTCCCCCGTTTCCGTCATGGTCCGGGATTCGATTTCGACGACTTTTACGCCGACCTGCTGGAAAGCTATGGCACCTATGTCGGTCCGGGCCACTGGTTCGAGATGCCGCGCAACCACATGCGTATCGGCTTCCTCTATCCTCTTGAGGACGAACTGCGGGGTGGCCTAGCGGCGATCTCCGCAGTGATTCGCAAGCATTCTTCCCGGCAAAGGTCGTGACATATACGGCGATGTCCTGCCGCCGAAGGCGGATGTAGTCCCGCCTCTGGGACGTGGCACGCGTTTCAGAGCCCTTTGGAAACTCGATCCAAGGCTTGTCGGCCTACCAGCCGCTCCAACGCTGCGATCCGCGCTCATACGTCTGCATCGTGTCAGCCGCCGCCACGTCTCGTCGAAGGAGCCGGCCTCGTAATTCAGGACCCAGATGCGGATCAGGTTTACGCGGCAGTTCGTGCCGCCTGGCGAGACCATGCAGCGTCTCGCCAGAGAGGAACTCCTGCACTACTTGACGTTTGAACTCGATGCTGTGCGTGCGATAAGTCACCATCGCTTCCATCCTTCGAAAGCCCGGCTTCCAAGTCAATTCTGCTTGTTCAATTTGTCCGGTCCCAGGGGCGAACTCCAGATGGAACGCGAATTTCCGCAGCCTTGGGTGCGATTCAGTCAGCTCGTGACATTCGTGAACGCGCGCAGCAAAGAGAGCGTTTATTCTCGGGGCATCCCGAAACGGTCGCGAATTTTCCTTAACGGGTACCGCTTTTGACGATCTATCTACTCGCCATCCAGGGGCATAGATTGCAGGAACAGCAGATACTCTCGGATCCGCCACTCTGCGTGGGCGGCTCTACGCACGGGCGAGATCATTTTGGGTCACTTAGTCAGGGTGCAGCGTGGGCTATTGCGTGAGTTTTCGAACCCCAAGTCGGCCAGGGGCGAAAGGAAAATACGCTATGGGCTGTGGCACAAAGAGAATGGATCGGCCACCTAAGAAGGCCGGGCGAGGGCCGTCCAGTGTGCGTGGCCCAAAATGTTAGTGAGCCGGACAACAGCCGTTTAGCAGTACATGCAGAGCTCAGAGGCCGGGTGACAGTGAAGGGAAGTGGCCGCACCAAGGGGAGTTGTTCTACGAGCAACTCACAATGTCCTACTCACGCATTCGTGGCTGTCATTATCCCTGCCTACAACGCAGAACAATTTATCGAACGCACCTTGGCGTCGGTGATAAACCAGACATACAGAAACATCGAAATAATAGTCGTTGACGACGGTTCGATTGATGAAACTGCATCAATTGTCCGCCGATTATCCAATGACGATCCGCGTATCAAGTTGCTACAACAGAAGAACAGTGGCGTCGCGTCGGCGCGGAATACGGGGATACGTGCAAGCAAAGGCATCTATATAGCTCCTATAGACGCCGACGATCTCTGGCACCCAACCAAACTCGAAAAGCAGCTGCGTGTTTTCGCTGCAGCAGGCAATGATGTTGGGCTTGTCTATACGCTTTACCGGACGATCGATGCCGATGATAAGGCGATCATTACGCCTAAGCGCATGCACCCGCACGGATGGGTATTCATGCAGCATCTCGGACAGAACTTTATCGGTCACGGAAGTTCGGCAATGTTCCGGCGCGATGTCTTACTCGAAATGGGTGGCTATTCCTCGCGACTGCGCGAAAACGGTGCGGAGGGTTGTGAGGACTTCTTCCTCCAATTGAGTATCGCCTCGAAATACCGATTCGATGTCGTCAAGGAGCACTTGGTCGGATACCGCCGAACGCCAGGAGCCATGTCGCAAGATTTCGTCCGAATGCTCATCTCGCGTCGGATGGTGCTCGAGAGCCTCTTTGCTCGCTGCAGCGAGATGGTGAGCCCGATCCTATCGGATGTGATGTTCCGTAACGATGTCGAGATCGCCAGGCTCGGGCTTAAAAGGCGCCGCTTTGCTGCCGTCGGCATGAACTTCGCCAGAGTGCTCTGGCGATCGCCCTCGCAGTTCGCGAAAGTCGTCGGTGCGACGCTTGCCATTTTCCGGCGCAAGGCGAAGCAAGGAACCAAACTGGAACGCGAAGGCCGCAGCTCGGGGATCGGGAAACCGTTCTGGGACTACGCTGTCGATGAGCTTTTCGATCGCGGCGAGAATACCGATTACCGTGCCTTGCTCAACAATCTGGCTGCAATGGACAGCAAACTTGGACCCTGCGGAGGCTATTTGGCGCAGCATCCCGAACGAGGAACCTTTGCAATGCCCCAAGAGGGCAGCGGCTCAGACAGCCCGTTTCTCCTTAGAGGCTTGGAATGAAGAAGCTGCTGCTGTCGGAAGAGCAGATGTCGTCGGGCCGCAATTTGGCTCAGAGGGCAGAATGCACTTTTGAGCGGACAGTGAATGAACCGACGGTCAGTGTGACCGTGCTCATTGTCACCTACAATCACGCTCGCTACGTAGCGGCAGCGATCGACAGCGTTCTCATGCAAGATACGGAATCCGGTGTCGAGATCCTGATCAGCGAAGATTTTTCGACCGACGGTACCCGGGAGATCGTGGAGCGGTATGTATCCGATTATCCCGAAAGACTATCGGCGATCTATTCTGGCAGCAATTTGAGATCCAACGAGGTCGTTGCGAGAGGACTCCGGGTTGCGCGCGGGCGCTATGTCTCGATCCTTGATGGCGACGACCTGTGGACATCCAAGACCAAGCTGCGAGATCAGGTGGCCCATCTTGACGCGCATCCTGAGCTCTCGGCCATATTTTACAATGCGCTCGTGGCGCACGGCGACGAGATCACGTCGCGGCGGTGGACGCCACGGGATCAGAAGCCCTTAATCACACAAAGGGAAATTTGGGAAGGCAATCCCTTCGCCACTTGCGGCGGTATGATGCGAACCGCGTGCGTTCGGGATGTACCGTCTTGGTATGCAGATTTCTTTCCGATTACTGATTGGCCGCTGTATGTGCATTGCGCAAAGACAGCAGACCTCGCCTTTGTCGACGAGGTGGCAGGTATCTATCGTCTGCACCCGGGTGGGCTTGTATCGGCGCTGCCAAGCCCGCTCAGGCTTGATGCGATCGAGGGATTCTACCGGCGAATGGCGAATGTCATGGATGCCCGTGGGGCACAGTTTGCCCGTGGCGGCTGTTCCCGCTACTTTTACGAATGGTCGAAGCAGTATCTGAACGGAGGTGACTTGCCGTCGGCCAGATCGTGCTTCCTACGATTGCTGCGAAGCGGCACTGGCGGAAACAACGTGCCGAAACGCGATATCGCGCGGTTGGCACTGCTCCTGCTGAAATCCTCGGTGCTCGGGAGATGACGGCTTTCCGCAACTTCGAGAATCGCGATCCGGTCCCGTCATTGCCACAGGCGGCTGTTCGTCCGAAGTGGTCGGTGATGATCCCCGTCTATAATAGCGCCCGCTTTCTTGCCTCAACGCTGCAAAGCGTGCTCGCGCAAGCCCCTGACCCGGCTCATATGCAGATCGAAGTGGTTGACGATTGTTCGTCCGACGATCCGCAAAAAGTCGTGAACGAAATCGGGGGAAGGCGTGTCGGCTTTTTCCGCCAGCCGCAAAACCTCGGCCACATCGGCAACTTCCATACCTGTCTGAGCCGAGCCCAGGGGGAACTTGTCCATCTCCTGCACGGCGACGATGCCGTCCGACCAGAATTTTACGAATTGCTCGGTCGGGGTTTCGATGCGGATCCGAGAGTAGGAGCGGCGTTCTGCCGGACGGTCTTCATGGACGCCCACGGACAGGAGTTGTCAATCGAACCTGCAATGCAGTCAATCTCCGGAAGGCTTGAGAATGCGGTGGTCCGATTGGCGCTCGAACAGCGCATCATGACGCCGTCCATCGCGGTCCGACGCGCGGTCTACGAAGAACTCGGCGGCTTCGACCGGCGGCTGAAATGCAGCGAAGACTGGGAGATGTGGATACGCATCGCTTCTCGTTTTCCTGTCTGGTACGAACCGCAAGCCCTTGCGCTTTATCGGATGCACCCGCAATCGAACACAGGGCGCCATATCCGGAATGCCGCGGACATGGCCTACACGCGAATGGCGATTGATATTTTCAAGAGCTATCTTCCAAGCGAACTCGCGGACGATGTCGCCGCATCGGCTCGGCGGACTTATTCGCAAAGCGCTCTCGAAACCGGACGGCGGCTGCTTGGCTCTGGTGATTGGGCTGGATGCCTCGCACAAATGAGTGAAGCCTTCCACCTCGATCCGTCGCTCAAGACAATTGGACGTATGCTGTGGCTCGTTGCGAAGCAGGGAGGCGAGATTGTCCGCCCAAATTGAAACTGTGCAACGGCAGCCGGCACGGCTGCGGCAAGGTGAGCCTGTCCGTCTCGTTTTGGCCGGATGTGGCGCCGTCACGAAGCTCTACTATGCGGAAGCGCTGTCGCGCCTTCAAGGCAGAGGCCAGATCGCAGTCGCAGCCATCTTTGATCCCGAAGCGAAATCCGCCGCGGTCGTACAGGCGCGGCTGCCCGGAGCGAAGGTTGCAGCCAGTTTCGACGGCCTTCTGGCTGTGGGCGCCGATGTGGCGATCATCGCTTCCCCGCCTCGATACCATCTTGATCAGTCGATGCAGGCGTTGCGGGCCGGCATGCATGTTCTATGCGAGAAGCCGATGGCCACGAGCAGCTCCGACGCAGAACTTATCCTGGCGGTAGCGGCAGCCAACAATCTGCATGTGGCAACAGGCCTCGTCAGAAGGCAGTTCCCTGCCACCCGATCGATAAAGGCCATGGTCGAGGGCGGATTGATCGGAAAAATTCAAGGTGTCTGTTGTTTTGAGGGTGGCCCTTTCCAGTGGCCTGTCGCTTCGACGAGCTATTTCAGCCGCGCGGAATCCGGCGGTGGCGTGCTTCAGGACATAGGCACGCATTGCCTTGACCTCCTGACCTGGTGGTTCGGAGAGCCCCATGAAATCCACTACGCCGATGACGCAATGGGCGGCGTCGAGGCGAACTGCCTTGTCCGGTTAGGTTTTGGCGGCTTCGAGGCAACGGTCCGGCTGAGCCGTGATTGGGCTCGTCCCAACCTTTACCGTCTTGAGGGCGAACGTGGCTCGATTTCTTGGGCAGTCAATGAGACTGAGCTTGTAGAGATCGCCTTGAAAGGATGCCGCACGGCAGCCACCGCCTCCTTCACCGACACCGACGACCGGTCGCGCGATTTCGTCGACGCGTTCTGCGATCAGATTTCGGACTTGGTCGACACGGTCCGAAATGGAACCCTCCTTTCCGGGTCAGCCGCAGCGGGGCGCAACGTGCTCAAGCGAATCGAGGAATGCTATGCCAGACGGAAACGGCTGGACATGCCTTGGCTCGGAGCAGAAGACTTTCGCCACGTCATTGCTTCCGCCGAGACCAGACAATGACCGGCACTGTTGCCGTGCTTGGCGCCAACGGCTTCATAGGTTGCCGGACAGTGGAGTTGCTGCATCTTTCCGGCTGGGCTGAGGTGAGGCCGATCGTTCGCAGGCCGAGTGCTTTCGCCAGCCTGTCCCGCTTTGCGATCGATGGAAGGGTGGCGGACGCGCATGACGTTCCGGCTCTTACTGCGGCCCTTCTTGGCTGTCAGTCCGTTGTTCATGCAGTTGCCGGTGATAGTCGCACGATCGTCGATGCCGTCGAGCCTGTCTATCGTGCCGCCGCCGCTGCGGGCGTCGTTCGCCTGGTCTACCTCAGTAGCGCATCCGTTCATGGCCAATCGCCGCCGCCCGGAACGGACGAAACGAGCGCGCTGCACGACGGCCAGACGGTCGAGTACAACAATGCCAAGGTTCGTGCTGAACGTCGTCTCGGGGAATTGTCACGGGACGGTGCAGTCCAGGTGGTGGTGCTGCGGCCCGGAATTGTCTTTGGCCCGCGCTCCAGCTGGACGGGGGGCTTCGCCAACGATCTCCTCGACGGCTCTGCCTATCTGGTGGATGGCGGCCATGGCATCTGCAACAGCGCTTATGTCGACAATGTCGTTCATGCGATCAAGCTTGCCATCGAAGTGCCCGAGGCGGCTGGGCGAACTTATCTGGTCGGGGACCGCGAAAGGATAAGTTGGGCAGATCTTTGCCGCCCGATAGCCGAGGCATTGGGCTTCGACCTGGCTGCGATTTCGGTTTCCGCGCCATTGTCATTCGCGCCGAACTGGACACAATGGCTGAGAGATGGCGACCTTTACCGGCGGCTTGTCCGAAGCCTCCCGAGACCCGTTCGTAGCGGACTAAAGGTAGGCTATGCCGAGTGGCGGAAATCAGGGCTCGATCAGAGGCCGCCTATGGCTCCAAAGATCAAGGTATCTGAAGAACGTGCGCTGTTGCACCGGTGTCGGGTGAAACTCCCGTCGGCCAAGGCCGAGCGCGAGCTCGGATACCAGCCGGTGGTCGGCTTCGAGGAGGCATGTCGGCGCTCAGTCGCATGGCTAACCTTTGCCGGCTACCCGACTGCGCAGAGCCAAGTGGGCGAAAGATGACCGTCAGACCCGCCGCAGCCTGTGTCTCGGTTGTCATTACGACCTATAACCATGCTCGATTTCTCGCGGAAGCGATCGACAGTGTCCGGAACCAGAGCGTGCGGCCCGATGAGATCATCGTTGTGGACGATGGTTCGTTGGACAATCCCGAAAATGTTGTTCGCCGGTATGTCGACGTCCACTACATCCGCCAAGAAAACCAGGGTTTAGCCGCTGCCCGCAATACGGGAATGAAGGCAGCACGTGGCGAATTCATCGCGTTCCTGGATGCCGACGACAGGCTGCGCCCGACGGCGCTCGCTACCAATCTTGCTTTGTTCCATGACAGTCCGGATTGCGCCTTTGTCTATGGAGCCTATTGCTACATCGATGAGGCCGGCGCAGTCAGGAATTCAGTTCCGCTGAGGCCGGTGGGAGAGGACCCGTATGCCGGATTCTTGACCGGCAACCTGATTGGAATGCATGCGACAGTGCTCTATCGGCGTAGCACATTGGAGGCTGCTGGCGGATTTGACCGATCCCTGCGGGCTTGCGAGGATTACGACGTCTACCTTCGCCTGTCTCGGGCAAACAAGGCCGCATGCACCCCGGAGTGTCTCGCAGATTACCGCAGGCACGCAACGAATATGTCCAACAGCAATCCGATGATGTTGCGCGCGGCGCTCAAAGTCCTTGGCCGGCAGAGGAATCTTGCGCGGACCAATCCAGACTGGACGGCCGCCTACCATCAGGGCGTCGAAAATTGGAAACGCTATTATGCGCACATGCAACTGGGACAGCTTAGTACAGCGGTTCGATCCCGTTCTTCGCTCGGCGGTCAGCTCCTGAACACCATTGCCGTTTCGCTCGCAGCGCCATTGCAGACCACCATGATGCTGCGGCAGCGTTTCAAGGGCTGGTCAAGTCGGCGCCGATCGGGCGTCCGGTTCGGTGACCTCAGCCGCCCGCTGCCCTTCAGTACAAATTTCGGTTTTGATCGCGGCAAGCCAGTGGACCGCCGCTATGTCGAGACTTTCCTCGCATCATGTTCGCTGAACATATCCGGCAGGGTTCTGGAGATCGGGGACAACGCCTATACGACCCGCTTCGGAGGCAGTCGAGTTGCCAGGAGCGACGTTCTAAACCGATATGAAGGCCACCCGCTGACGACCTTCGTTGGCGATCTGGCCAACGGCGACGACCTGCCGCTCGAGACATTTGACTGCATCGTGCTCACCCAGACCCTGCACCTCCTTTTCAACATGCCTGTCGCGGTTGCAACCCTATGGCGGATGCTGAAACCGGGAGGCGTGCTTCTGGTCACGGTCCCTTGGGTAAGCCCGATTGACCGAGGAGAATGGGGCGAGAGCTGGTTCTGGTCGATAACCCCGGCGGCGCTGGGCCGGCTTCTCTCAGACAGGTTCGGGGTGGAGAATGTCGAAGTCCGCCACTATGGAAACGCCTATTCGGCTACCGGCTTTCTCTATGGCTTGGCGGAGCATGAGCTGAATTCGGCAATGCTCGATGTGCATGACCCATGTTGCCCGGTGATTGTCGCCGCGCGCGCTTTCAGGCGATGAGCGGCGTGACAGTGCGTCAAGCTCTTAGCAAGCTCCTGCGACGGGGCCGATTGCTTGCCGGTTACAACCGGCCGCTCGTGCTGATGTATCATCGCGTCGGAGAACCACGCGTCGATCCTTGGGAACTCTCGGTCTCGCCACAAAATTTCGCACGCCAAATCGAAATCCTGACAAAGGCGCGCGATATTGTTCCCCTGCAATGGCTGGCACAACGGCTTCGGGACGGAAAGCCAGCGAGAAATGCCGCGGCAGTTACCTTTGACGACGGTTATGCGGATGTCGTGCAAAATGCCGTGCCGGTCATGCTACGCATGAACGCTCCTGTGACCGTCTTCGTCACTACCCACGCGCTCAGCGACCCCTCAGTGTTCTGGTGGGATATTCTGTCGCGCATCACTTTGGAAACGCCTGCTCTCCCGGAGAGGCTCGCGATCCAGATCGCAGGCCGAAACTATGATTGGCTGGTGACGGAGGACGCCACGCGCGCGAAATCGAATCTCGTCATCAGCCGCACGGCGCTCCATTTCGGCTTGCACGCACTGCTGAAGCCGTTGAGAGTACACGAACGGAGGAGGGCGCTGCAGCAGCTGGCAAGATGGGCAGGAACCGACGCCAGCCCCCGAAGGCGTGACCGCGCCATGACTCATTCGGAGCTGCGGCATCTCGCCGACACCGATGGCGTTTCGATCGGTGCCCACACCTGCACGCATCCATCCCTGCCGTTGCTGAAACGGGACAGTCTTGAACGCGAGATCTCCGCTAGCCGCCAACAATGCGAAGAGATTACAGGGCGGAGGGTGGCGGGATTCGCATACCCCTTCGGAGACTTCGACGACAGCACCGCCGAAGCGGTAAGATCTGCTGGCATGGACTATGCAGTAACCACCCTGCCGCGTGAAGCTGGGCTCAGGGTCGACCCTTTCCGACTGCCGCGGGTCACGGTCGCTGATTGGGGTGAGATAGAGTTCCGGCGCGCGGTCCTTTGCCATGGCTGACCATGCATGCCGAGAACCGCGCGTCACGGGAATCATCGTCGTGTTCAACGGCGAGAGATATCTCCGAGAAGCTATTGACAGCGTTGTAGGTCAAAGCTTCACCGACTGGGAACTCCTCGTCGTCGACGATGGCTCGACGGACCGGTCATCTGTCATCGTGCGCGACTATGCGCAGCGCTTGCCAGGCAAGGTGCGACTACTCTCCCATCCCGACAAGGGCAATCATGGTATCAGCGCGTCGCGCAACCGCGGGCTGGCCGAGGCGCGGGGCGCCTATGTCGCGTTTCTCGATGCAGACGATACATGGCTGCCCGAAAAGCTGTCCGAACAAGTCTCCATCATGGAAAACGATCCGGCGCTCGGTCTAATCTACGGCCGGACGTTGATCTGGCATAGCTGGGCAAAGCTTGCTGGTCGTGCGGACTACTATTACCCGCTCGGAGTCGAACCGAACGCCCGATACGATCCGCCCGTGCTGCTGGAACTGCTGCTGCAGAACCAAGCCCAGACGCCGACAACTTGCAACGCCCTGATGCGTTCAAGTTTGTTGGCAACGCTCGGGGGATTCGAGAACAGCTTCCGCCTGATGTTCGAAGACCAGACCTTCTTTGCGAAGGCGCTCGCATTCGCGCCCGTCTACGTGTCCGGCCAGACCTGGGCGAGATATCGCCAGCACGTCGAAAGCTGCTCTGCCGCTTCTGCCAGGGCAGGCGCTGACGAAGCCGCGCGTATCACGTTTCTCAGATGGCTGAATGGGGTGATGGCGGATCAGGGCGCCTCCTTCCGCATTCGTTCCGCAATCTGGAAAGTGCTCGCGCGCGAAACCTGGAAGACGAGCAAGCGAAGCATCGTAAGACGGCTGCAGCGATGACTTCCGTGCCGCGGGTGACGATCATAACCCCCTTCCTCAATGCGGCGTCAAATCTGGGTGAAGCGATCGCCAGCGTCCGGGCCCAGACGATTGCAGATTGGGAGCTCTTGCTGGTTGACGACAATTCGACGGACGACAGTATCAGGATCGCCAATGATGCCGCGGCAATCGATCCTCGAATTAAGGTGCTGCGCAGGCCTCCCGGATCCAAGCGTGGCGCCGCGGCAGCGAGAAACGCCGGAATAGCGGCCAGCTGCGGCGATTTGCTTGCCTTCCTGGATGCAGATGATTTGTACGAGCCGCATATGCTGCAGACGGTCCTGGCGGCAGCCGATGCCAACCCGGATGCCGCAATGATTTTCGGGCCGACCAAATGGTGGTACCCGGATGGAGCGCGCTCCGACTGGGTCGAGCCGACGGATGGACTTGCCGCACGCTTACATCAGCCTCCCCGGCTTTTGGGTCGGCTGCTGCTGATGCAGGACGGCCACGTGCCGTGCACCTGTTCCGTGCTCTTGCGGAGAAGCGCGATTAGCACGGTTGGTGGCTTTGAGGAGCACTTTGAGCTCTATGAAGACCAGGCTCTGTGGGCGAAGCTATTCCTGCGATTCCCAGCCTTTATCACTCCTGTAACTCTCGCACGTTACCGGCAGCATTCCTGTTCGGCCTCGGCGATTGCCACTCAGCGAGGGCTCTACGATCGGATGGGGAAACACCCCGCCCGCGCCGCTTTTCTGGACTGGATCGCGGAGCATATGATGGAAAGTGGAACGCGGGATTTCCGCCTCCAATTGGCGCTGCGGCTGGCACGCGCGCCCTATGTCACGCCTGCAACGATCGGAAGCAAAGCCGAACGGCTTGCCCTGAAGATCATGATGTGGACAGCAAAGCAGCGGCGCAGGGTTTGGCGACAGCTTGCGCACGTGGCCAGGTGAAAACAGGCGTCACTTCCTGACCACCCATCGATGCGGGAAGCTGACATTGCCAAAGCCAGGCTGGGCGCTGACCGGTCGATCGTCGAGCAAACCGGGCATGACATCGAACACAGCGGCCGTCTCGACATGGTCTTCGACCACCCTGTCGTCCGCCACCAGCGCTACGTCAATCCTGTAGCGCCCTGGTCTCAGCATAAGGCTGTCCACATGTACCGTGTAGACTTCGCCGTGACGGTCATGCAGGGAATGCTCCCGGCTATCAAAGGAGGTCACAGGATCCCCCAGATCATCAATGATAGTCACAAGGCACTGCAATGTTTCGCGCGGCCCATCAACCTGAAGCCGAAAAGTTGCCGGCTGCCCGGACGCGACGGGACCCATTTCATTGAAAACTTCGATGCCGACCACACGGAGGCGGCCGCGCCCGGTGCGCGTGGATCGCACACTCAGATCGGTTCCTGCGCGGGCCTCAAGCGTCTGGAGATAATCCCGGACCACGTCCTGAGTCGGACCGTCCGCCTGGATCGTCCCGCCGTCGATAAGGATTGCGCGGGTGCAAAGTCGCTGCAGAACCGGCATCTGGTGACTGACGATCAGCACGGTGCGGCCTGTCCCGGCGATGCTCGCTGCCTTGGCGATGCATTTCTTCTGGAACGTGGCATCGCCGACGGCCAAGACCTCATCGACCACCAGAATGTCGGGATTGACGTGGGCGGCAATCGCGAAGGCCAGACGCAAGTACATGCCGCTTGAGTATCGTTTGACAGGCGTATCGAGAAACGGCTCGACCCCGGAGAAATCCACGATCTCGTCAAGCTTGGAATTGATCTCGATGCGCCGCATGCCGAGTATGGCCCCGTTGAGATAAATGTTCTCACGGCCGGTCAGTTCGGCATGGAACCCCGTGCCGACCTCCAGCAAAGCTCCCAGCCGTCCATGTATCGTCGCGCGGCCGGAAGTCGGCTCCACGATCTTCGCCAGTATCTTGAGAATGGTGCTCTTTCCTGCACCGTTGGGACCGATCACGGCAAGGACTTCGCCTGCGTGCACCTCGAAGGAGACGTTTTTCAACGCCCAGAACGGCTCGTCCGCACCTTTGCGGTGGCTTGTATCGGCCTCCCCGCGAAGACCCCGCCTTTTGCTGGCGAGCGCGTCTCGCAGCGTGGGGAAGCTGTTGTTCGCCACACCAAGTCTATACGCCTTGGAGAGATTGGCAGCCTGGATCACGATGTCGGTCATCACTCAGATCAGGTCCGGAAACGCGCGTTCGGATTTTGAGAAGATAGTCAGTCCGGCAACGAGAAGGGCTAGCGAGGAGAGCGTTGATATCGAGATCATGAGCCAGTCCGCAGGCGTGCCCAGCACGCTCCAGCGGATGGCCTCGACTGTCCCAACCATTGGGTTCAGACTATAAAGCGGCCGCCACAATTGAGGGACGAGATTGGCTGGATAGACGATCGGGGTCATGAACAGAAGTATCTGAAGGCTGAACGGCAACAGATAGCCCACATCGCGAAAGCGAACGTTGATCGCCGACAATGCCACGCCCACTCCAGTCGCTGACGCAGCCATTACGAGCACGAACAGCGGCAAGAAGACTGCTTGTGGTGCCGGCCAGTTTCCGAATGCCAGCATGGCGGCGAACAAAAGAGCGAAGCCGACGAGCATATCGGTCAGGCATGAGGCCATCGTGGAGATGGGAATGATCAGACGCGGGAAATAGACGCGTTTCACCAGTTCCTGGTTTCTGACGAGGCTGCCCGTCATGCTGGCGACGGCTCGCGAAAAAAAACTCCATGGCACAAGCCCACACAGAACAAATAGCGGGTATGGCGCGCCGTTGGACGAAATGCCTGCGAGCTTGCCGAAGAAGATGCTGAAGACCGACATAGCAACGAGCGGCTGCAGCATTGCCCAAAGGATGCCCAGATAAGTCTGCCGGTATTTGACCTTGAAATCACGCCAGGCCAGGAAGAACACAACTTCCCGATATCGCCAAAGCTCGGAAGGTTCGAACAGTCCTCGCTTGCGGGACGGATCGATGATTGTCACGACAGCTGATTGCGCGCCTGTCCGATCTGACACGATGATGGCGTCCGCCTCCCTTGACAGCCCCATTGAGGCCTACATTTCCGCGCAGTGCAATCAGCACTTTTGATGGTGCCTGCCGTTCCACGAACCTCACCATTCGAGAGCGCAAGCAGCCGCCCTTAATGCTCGACCAGATCCTCCGGGGGCGCGAGATCGCGCCACATATCCCCGTTGTTCGATAAGAAGGAGGGCATTTCTCGCACACGGACTTTACGTTCGATCCGGATGCGAACGAACACCTGCCCGGGCCGTCTGAGTTTCTACCGCTACTCTCCCACCTGTGCTGGGTTTGTCGAGGATACATTTCCCATTGAACTTGTGGTGATGTTATGCCCATCGAAGATAGTCAGGCTACAGAAATCTGTCGTTTTTACAGTGTAGTGTATGCACTGCACCGCTGGTGACAGGGTCCTTAAGATGTGCCATTGTCCAATGGGGTGGTACTATTTGCGCGGATTAGGGTTGTTCGGGCGATGCGCGTTGCGCGAACCATCATTGCGTGGAGGGAGTGACATCTCATTGGAAATTCAGACGGCTTGACGAGTCAGCGTTCATAGCTCCTGAGCAAGCTGCAAAGCTTTGGGTCGGAAATGAAAAGTGTTCTTGTCGCGGGAGCAGCCGGGTTCATCGGATCCCACCTGGTTGATCGACTGTTGTTAAGGCAAGAAATCAATCGAATTGTTGCTGTTGACAATTTCTGGACTGGTACGCGTGCCAATCTGGATCATATCGCCGACCCTCGCTTGGTCGTGATAGATGTGGCTGTTGAAGATTTTCAGCAGGGGAGCCTTTTTGACGAGATCTATCATCTCGCCTCGCCTGCTTCGCCTCCCTGGTATATGCAAGATCCGGTACGAACCATCTCGGCCAACGTAATAGGAACTATGCGGCTTCTGACCCTTCTTCGCGCCGGGGGCCGCTTCTGTTTCACGTCCACGTCTGAGGTTTACGGCGATCCGCTGGTAACGCCGCAACCGGAAACTTATAGGGGCTCCGTTGATTGCACCGGGCCGCGTTCATCGTATGACGAAGGTAAGCGTTGCGCCGAGGCCCTGCTTTTTGAGAGTAACCGATTGAGCGGGCTCGACATTCGAGTTGCAAGATTGTTCAACGTCTACGGACCTAGGACACGACCTGACGATGGACGTGCAGTATCAAATTTCATCACGAATGCGCTGTTCGGCAAACCTATAATCGTTTTTGGCGACGGCTTGCAGTCGCGGAGTTGGGGATACGTCAGCGATATCGTGGACGGCCTAGAACAATTCTTCTGGGGGAAGGAGCATGGTTATATTGGTCCCCTGAACATCGGAAACGATCGTGAGATTTCCGTTGTCGATGTTGCCCGTTACGTCGCTGGCTTGGTGCCAGGCACCAAAATCGTGCATGTTGATCCGATTCCCCAAGATCCGACGAACCGCTGTCCGGACTTAACCCTAGCGCGGAGGATCATCCCCGGCTGGGCCTGTCAAATACCTCTTGAAGAGGGTGTGCGCCTCACCCTGGACTGGTTTCGCCGCCAGCAACAGAACGACTTGTCCAGTGTCTCCTCGGACTCGATGGTTGCCGCATCGGTGTGAGTGGGATCCGCCCCGATAAAATGTGACCGAAAAAGGGGAGAAATGTGCTCGCCGCAATCCGGATTCTTCGACCAACGTCGCGGTATGCTCAACCGGCCAGTTCGATGCTGTGAACGCGCGCTTCCGCGCATCGTTCAGGGCCACCGAAGGCGACATACAAGTGCGGAAGGCTCCTCCCGCGGCAATGCATGCTTCCCCAGCAACTCCTCCAACGCGTGGTCGGCAACCTTATGGGTGTTCGAGCGGCGCGGATGGTCTCGGCGACGATCCCAGTTCGTGATGGTCACTCACATCTTGCGCTGGCAGGTAATAAAGCCCGTACGATCGGAAGGCTGGGCGATCAGAGGCAGTGGCATGTCTTGATCAGGAAGATTACTCCCACGGAGTAAGGCAGGGCTAAAAGCCCCAAGGCGATCCAGAAGCCGGATTCGGCCATTGCGGCGAGATCTGACAGAAGTTGCTTCATGTCGCCTCAGTCCTCGCCCCTGATCGCTCCGCATCCGATCCACAAGGAAAGAGCCCGCTCTTGAGGGAGGGGGAAGCGGGCTCTTGGCTGGGGCTTATGACCCAGCAGCACGGCGGACTTGAATTTGTACTGTGCCGGCTGCTGTCCAAACCATAATCGGGCAGCTTTGTTCCCCGGTCGTCGGCTATGGTCCTGGGCACAGCCCGTGATCCCGCCGAGGCGGCGGTCTATCTCAAAGCATAGAGATAGGCGGCGATGTCACGCGCTTGCTGCTCGGTGATGCCGGTGGAGGGCATGGCGGTGTGCGGATTAACGTCCCTTGCTGATCGTATCCAGCGGATCATGTTCTCCGGATTGTTAGCCAGCACGCCGCCAACATAGATCCTGTCAGATAGACTGGCGTCTAAGCGCGGGCCGACGTGGCCTACCGCACCGGGTACACCGGTGATGGTGTGGCAGCCGGCGCAGCCATTCGCCAGCATGATCGGTACCGCACGTGCGCCGACGCCGCCGGTAGCGGCGTCCGCCTCTTGCTGCACCCGATGGGCTCGGTCGGCCCACAATGCGAGCGCGCCGCCCGCGACGACCAGCAGAATGCACACGGCGATGATCAATTTAGATGGGCCAGGGCGCATGCGCGACCTTCCTGGTTCCGCTCGTCGTTATCCAGAGGCCGGCCAGCAATAGCGCTGCCCCGCCATAGATAAGGCCGGCCGGGACCCACATAACGAGCCCGGCAAGCTGCTGGTCTTCGATCGGGCTTAAATTCCACACTGCCGCCCCGGCAGCATTCTCCGGGTACCAGAGCTTCGGCGATAGAAGAAGCAGGACGCCGAGCAGGCCGGTGTGCAGGGAGGTGAAGAAAAGATGCATCACGGCACTTCCATATGCCTGCTGTTGGCCTTGGCGCGGCAGCAACGCCCACCAGAAGAGCAGGCCGGTGCCGAGGAAGCTCGCATGTTGCGCATAATGCAGCACGCCATGCTCGAGCGCTGCCTCAAACAGGACCGGAATGTGCCACACCCATATCGCGATCCCGTGAACAATCGTTGCGGTGACAGGCCGGCTCGCAAAGGTCCAGAGCGTTCGCAGCGATTTGCCATGCCCGACCGTGCCCAGGGCGCGCCGGAACGTTACGGGAAATGCCCACAGCAGAGCAGGGGCGGGGCAGGCGATGACCAGCAACGGCGCCGCCACTGCCATCAGCAACTCGTGCTCGATCATGTGCGCGACAAACAGCCGCTCGCCGAGAGCATGGATCGGACTGACCAACGCTGCCGTCAGTACGCTCCAGCCGGCGGCAAACAGCAGCGCCTGACGCATCCGTAGCGGACGGCCGCGAGTGCTGCGGCGCCACAGCCGCATCGCACCGGCCATGTAGATGAGCGCGACGGCCGTCAGCGGGGCCGTGATGGGAAGCGCAAGTGTCCATCCGGCCTCGGGCGCGCCGGAGCCATAGCAGATCGAGGTGGAGAAGAGAGTGGCCAGGTTCATCGCAGACACTCGTCCAGGATAAGTGCGGCGCTTCCCTGCATGATGATGACCAGTGCAAACAGGAGAGCCGCCAGCATGCCGAGATCGGCGACGAAATGCTCGGTACCGCGCGTGCGTTCTGCTTTGAAAGCAGCGCCGCCTTGCCGCTTTGCCTGCCAGGACAGAGCACCGCCCAGAAGCGAGAACAAGGCAAGCAGCAACGCTAAGGGAAGCACGACCGGCACCTGGTGATTGCATTGCCAGGGAACCAGCGAGTAGTTCAGTTGCGTCGAGACCGCCCAAGCCAACGGGCCCGACAAAAGCCCACCCCAGGAAGTTCCCAACCGGACCGCGCGCATGTCAGCCGAGCCTCGGTACCCAGTAGATCAGCAGATAGATCGGAAGCCAGGTTGCGACCACGAAATCCCAATAGAAAACATTGTCGCCGACGTCGCCGAAGCGTCGCCCGCTATAGCCATGGCGCGTGAACATCAGCACCGTCAGCACGACCGTATCGCCGACATCTGTTATCAGATGCGTGGTGTGGAGCCCGAGCAGCACCCAAAGCATCGAGCCGTAGGCGTTCGTATCCCAGTAAACGTTCAAGGCCGGAAACTCGAACCAGCGCACAAGGAGCGGGGCGAGGCCGAGCAGCGACATGACAACCAGTCCGATCCGCACCGGCACGATGGCGCATTGCTTGGCATAGCGATCGAGGATGTGGTTCGGCACCAGGCTGGCGATCAGCAGCAGCGTGACGATCGTTCCTGGCCAATGGTTCGGCTGCGGTGCACTCAACGGCCATTCAGGCCAAGAGACCGCCAGGTAGAGATAGGCGGCTGCGGCGAGCGCAAAGCCGGTGCCCTCCAGAGCCATGAAAGCGAGCGTGCCCCACCAGGTCGGGCTGCGCGGACCATGCCCAAAGGTGGGGAGACCGGAAACATCTGTGACGGGACGCTCGTTCATTCCTCGTCCTCCAGATCACCTTTTGGCCAGAACCAGCCGATCAAGGTGATGGCGATTGGCAGGGCGCCCCACACGATGGCCCAGGGGGTGAAGATCGAATAGAGAAACGTGCCGCCTACGGCGAACGCTGCAAAGAGCGGCCAGATCGACGGTGTCGCCGATTTCTCGCGAATGTCGGGATGCGCTTCAGCGACTGTCGAGACCAGCAGCTCGCGCGCGTCGACGCGAAGCCCGGTCGCTACGGGAAGAGCGTCGCGCTCGGCCCAGAGTGGCTCCGCGTTGGTGACGACCGGAATGCGCGCGAAATTATAGCTCGGCGGCGGCGAGGGCGTTGCCCATTCCAGGGTGCCGGCCTCCCAGGGATTGTTGCCTGCCGCTGCGCCTTTCAACGCGCCATGCACAAGATTGAAGGTGAACAGGACGAAACTCAGGAAGAAGACCACCGCGCCTGCTGTTATGAACAGGTTGATGTTCCCCCAGCCAAGCTCGGCCGGATAGGTGTAGACCCGTCGCGGCATGCCCCACAGCCCCACGATGTGCATCGGGAAAAAGGCGGCGTTGAAGCCAATGAAGGCCAGCCAGAAATGCAAGCGGCCCAGGCGCTCGCTCATCATTCGGCCGGTGACTTTAGGAAACCAGAAATAGGCCGCACCCAGCAGCGGGAATACCGATCCGCCGATCAGCACATAGTGGAAATGCGCGACGACGAAGTAGGTGTCGTGCACCTGCAGATCCAGCGGTACGGAGGCCAGCATGACGCCGGTGAGACCGCCGATGACGAAGATGAAGAAGAAGCCGAACACGAACAACATTGGCGTGCGGATCACCGGTCTGCCGTCCCACATCGTTGCCAGCCAGCAGAAGATCTGTACGCCGTTGGGAATAGCGATCATCATGCTGGAAGCGGTGAAGAAGCTGGCGCCGAGCTTGGGCAGGCCTGTCGCGAACATATGGTGGACCCACAGGCCGAAGGACAGGAAGCCGACCGCGATCAACGACAGAACCATGCCGAGATGGCCGAACACCGGTCGCCGGGCGAAAGCCGGGATGATCGAGGAGACCATGCCGGTCGCCGGCAGGAAGATGATGTAGACCTCGGGGTGACCGAAGAACCAGAACAGATGCTGGAACAGCAAGGCATCACCGCCTTCGGCCGGGTTGAAGATGTGTGTGCCGACCAGCCTGTCGAGGATCAGGAATGTCGAGGTGATCATCACCGCCGGCATTGCGAAGACGATGACAAAGGAGGTGACCAGCATCGCCCAGACGTATAGCGGGATCTTGTCCAGCGACATGCCGGGAGCACGCTGCTTCAAGATCGTGACGATCGTCGCCACTGCCACAGCCAGTGAAGACACCTCGGTATAGGTAATCATCTGCGCCCAGACGTCGGCGCGCTTGCCAGGGGCGAATTCGGGACCGGACAGCGGCACATAGGCGAACCAGCCGACGTCCGGCGCCATGTTGAGAGCGAAAGACACCCAGGCGAACAGGCCGCCCGAAACATAGACCCAATAACTGAACGCATTCAGCCGCGGAAACGCGATGTTGCGGGTGCCGACCATCAGCGGCACGAGATAAATGCCGGTCGCCTGCACGATCGGTACCGCGAACAGGAACATCATCGTGACGCCGTGCATGGTAAACAGCTGGTTGTAGAGGTCCGGCCCGATCAGCCCACGCTGTGGTCCCGAGAGCTGAACACGCATAGCCACTGCGTTGAGCCCGCCCAGACACAGAAAGACAAAGGCAGTGATCAGATAGCGCCTGGCGATCACCTTGTGGTCGACGCTCGACAGCGCGCCGATGATGCCCGGGGGCGTACGCCAGGTGCGCTCCAGCCACCGCTGGAGATCGGCTTGCTCCATGCCGGTATCGCGCGGTCCGTCATGCTCGGGAGCGAGATCTCCCTTTGCTTGCGCCTCCGCCCGCAGGTCACGTCCGCTCGTCAGGTCGGCGCTGGTCATTTCAGCCCCTCGAGGTAGGCAATGATGGCATTGAGCTCGTCGCCATTGAGAGCCGTTACAGGCATGTGGGAGCCGGGCTTGATGCCTTGCGGGTCGGCGATCCAAGCGGCGAGATTGCCGCGGCTCATCGTCAGCGTTCCGGCTGCGAGAGTTTGCCGGCTGGCTATATGGGTAAGATCGGGCGCTACCGTGCCACCTGCGGGTGTGCCGCCGATCCTGTGGCACATCACGCAGGGCCGCTGGAGGAAAAGATCCGCGCCGGCCTTGGCTTCGGCATTGGTCGGAGCGGCGGCAGGCCGCAACTGGTCGTCCAGCCACGCATCGAACTGCGGCCGCGGCTCGGCAATGATGAAGGTGCCCATGTTGGCGTGCTGCGCGCCGCAGAACTCAGCACATTGACCACGATAGACGCCTGGCTTGTCAGCCCTGATGTCCAGCACATTCATATGTCCGGGGATGAGGTCGAGCTTGCCGGCAAGGCTCGGCACCCAGAAGGAGTGGATTACGTCTGTTGAAGTCAAAAGAAGCCGAACCGGCTCGCCGGCCGGAATGTGGATTTCGTTCGCCGTCGTCAGGATGCGGCTTGGCTGGGCATTCTCGTAGCGCACTTCCCACCACCATTGGTGGCCGGTCACGCGGACCGTCAGCGCCTCATCCGAGCCGATCCCGGCAAGCGTCCTGTTGGCGAAAAAGCTCAACAGGGTCAGCCCAATTAGAATCGCCGCAGTCACCCCAACCGCGGTCAAGACCACGCGCATTTTGCGATGTTCGGAGGCGAGGTCGAGCACGAGCGGATCTTTTCCTGTTCGAACTCGCTGGAACAGGGTAGCGACCAGCACGACCATCACCAGCATCCACACGGCCGCGCACAGGGCAGTGAAAAACCAGATCAGCCAGGCGAGCTCGCCCGCGGCGGGGCCTTTCGGATCGAGAGCGGACTGCCAGCCGCTGCAACCTGAAAGCGCCAGGAGGGCGGCTGCGCAACACGCTTTGGGAAAAAGGCGTTTCACGGCGATTTCCCCAGCGTCGCGGCATCGGGGAGGCGATTTTCCGACGGATGGACCATCATGTCGTCGTTACGCTGCGGTGCGGCGGAGGAGGGCGCGTTGCCGCTCAGCGAACGTACGAAGGCTGCAAGCTCCCAAATCTGATCATCGGGAATCTTGTTTCGGAAGCTCGGCATGCCGTTAGGCCGCCCGTCCCGGATCGTTGCGTGGATACTCTCGATCGAGCTGCCGTAAACCCACTTCTCATCCATCAGCGCCGGTCCCATGCCGCCGCCGCCATTGGCATGGCACCCCGAGCAATTGAACCAGCTGAACAGGCGCTTGCCCTCGCTGAGATGAAAGGCGTTGGCCTCGAAGCTGGCCGCCTTGTTGTCGCTCGGGAGCGGCCTTTGGCCGCCTGGCTCCAGCGCAGTCACCGGCGTTGGCTGTTGGCCGGACCCAAGGGCCGATTGCGGACGTGTGTCGCGCTCTTCCCGCTGGCAAGCGGCAAGGGTCAGCATCGTCGACAAGAGCACGGTGAGGCTCCGCTTCATCGCGCCGCGCTCCCGCCGGTATCAAGGCGCGGCACACCGTATCGGGCCAGGGTCGCGTCGATCTCAGCCTTGTGCTTGGC
Source organism: Mesorhizobium sp. B1-1-1 (assembly GCF_006442955.1). Classification (NCBI taxonomy): domain Bacteria; kingdom Pseudomonadati; phylum Pseudomonadota; class Alphaproteobacteria; order Hyphomicrobiales; family Phyllobacteriaceae; genus Mesorhizobium; species Mesorhizobium sp. B1-1-1. The sequence continues at coordinate 435,422 of NZ_VFWW01000005.1, read as the reverse complement.
AAGGGCTGCATCCACTTCGTCGCGCAGCGCGTCGTCCCCGCGTCGGACGCCCATGGAGATGTCGTAGACCATTGGCAATTGAGGCCCGTCGATTCGAGGTGTCACGGGCGTGATGCGCAGCGGTGTCTTCTGCTTGGCGGCGAAATAACCGGCGAGCGGGCCCCAGACGACGGCAACATCGATCTCGCCGCTGGCCACCGCCTCGACAATGCGCGCGGGCGGGTTGGGAGCCGAATAGTCGCCATAGACTGGATAGCCGACGAGATGACCGACAATGCCGCGGCGGCCGAGTGCCTGGGCCGGTGGGGAGTTGGCCCCGTCATCGCCGATGAGCTGCACGCCGATGCGCAGAGTGCGCAGGCGTGGATCGTTGAAAGACGTGATCTCGGGACTGTCCCGCCGCGTCACGAAGACATAGGTCGAGCGGTAATAGGGAGCGGTGGCGCGGAGAATTTCGAGATTGGCGGGAGTGCCAGGTATGAGATCGCACAGGCCTGCCTTGAGCGTGTTGCGAACGAAACCGCGGCGTTGGGCCCACCAGGTATAGGAAAGTCTTGCATCCAGCTCTTTGGCGATGATCTGGGCAATCTTGTTTTCGAAGCCCTGTCCAGCGGCGTTGGAAAACGGCATGTTGTTAGGGTCGGCACATACCTTGAGTTCACGTGCGTCGGCGGCAACCGCGAAGAGCAGCGAGGCAAACGCTACCACCGCGACCACAAGACGCCCGTTCGCCTCGCGTCTTCGAACTGCCTTCAACTCGAAAGCATCAGGGGAGCCGGAACACATAGAGCGTGCCTCCCGCCGTGGTCGCGTTCTTCAGGTCTTTCATCGCATTGACGAAGCCGAGCGCGGCGGTAGCGTCGCGCGGGTCGAGGTCGCCCGATACGATCGCGCCGGCCCAACCGCCGACGCCCGACAGGATCGCGACGTATTGGTGCCCGTCGGGGCCGCGATAGGTGACCGGCTGGCCGATGATCCCGGACGAGGTCTTGAACTGCCAAAGCAATTCCCCTGTCCTTGCGCTCACAGCTTTGAACCAGCCCTCCATTGTGCCGTAGAACACGACGTTGCCGGCGGTGGCGACCGCGCCACTCCACACCGGAAAATTCTCTTTAAGGTTCCAAGCTGGCTTTGCGGCCGCGATGTCCCAGGCGGTGAAGGCACCGCGGTTGCCACCCGGGCCCGGGATCATGCGCACATTCATGCCGACATAGGGGGTGCCGGCGATGTAGTTCACCTCGAGGCCTTCTTCGTCCATGCACAGATTGTTGTGTGGGATGTAGAGCAGTCCTGTCTTCGGCGAGAACGCAGATGGCTGCCAATCCTTGAGCCCGGATGCTGTCGGGCAGATATCCCGGATCACCCTGCCGGTGCCGGTTTTCTTGTCCGGGTTTTCGATCAGGCGCCCGGTTTTCAGATCGACGCCCTTGCTGGAATTGACGGCCCCATAGGGTGTCGCTGACAGGACTTCCCCGGTGGTCCGATCCAGAATGTAGAGATAGCCGTTGCGCTCCGGGCGGACGAGCACTTTGCGCGGCTTACCCTGCCAATTCATATCGAGCAGGATCTGCTCGTTGATGCCGTCGTAGTCGTGCAGGTCGTGCGGGCTCCATTGGTAGAACCATTTCGCGGCTCCGGTATCGGGATCGCGCGCGAAAATCCCGGAGGTCCATTTGTTGTCGCCGGGCCGAAGGTCCGGATTCCACGGCCCTGGATTGCCGGTCCCGTGATAGATCAAGTTGAGGTCCGGATCGTAAGAGATCCAGCCCCACATGTTGCCGCCGCCGATCTTCCAGGCTTCCGGCGGCCATGTGGTCACGCCAAGGTCCTTGCCCTTGTCCATGTCGTAATGCGGCTTGAAATCCGGCCCGATCAGCACGTCCTTGTCCGGTCCGGTGCCGTAAGCCGTCCAGACGACATGTCCGTCGCCCGCGTCCAGCGCCTTGACCCAGCCGCGCACACCCATCTCGCCGCCGGAATTGCCGACCAGCACTTTGCCCTTCACCACAAGCGGCGCCATGGTTATGGTCTCGCCGATATTGATGTTGCCGACATGCGCGTTCCAGACCGGTTGGCCAGTGGCGGCATCCAGCGCGATCGTGTGACCATCCAGCGTGTTGAAGAAGAGGCGCCCGTCGGCGAAGACCGCACCGCGGTTGACGACGTCGCAGCAGGCAACGCCCTGCGCGGCAGGCTCAGGATTTGGCTCGTACTTCCATTTCATCGGCGCGCCCGGTTTGGAAAGATCGAGCGCGTAGACGATGTTTGGAAAAGGCGTCACGATATACATCGTGTTGCCGACGACGAGTGGCGCCGCTTCCTGACCCTTGTTCACTCCGGTCGAAAAAGTGAAGGCAACTTGAAGGTTCTTGACATTGTCCTCGTTAATGTCCGCCAGTTCGCTGTAGCGCGTCGAGGCATAATTCTTAGCCGGCATTGTCCATTGGCCGTCATCAGGTGGCGCGGCCGCGGCGGGCGGTGTGATGGCGGGTGTCACCGCGGACTGCGCGGCCGCGGCGTTCAGCAATGAGCAGCCTGCGGCCAGCACCAGCCACTTCAACGGCCTAAAGTCGAAACCGCGGCCCCTTTCCGCTCCTCGGCCGTCTGGTGTCGCAGATGCGTATTTCCCCGCCAGTTTCAGAGATCCCCTCATTTGCGGATCGAACCTCCCACTCCGGCGCCGAGTTCGGCCGCGACGTCCGCCTCGGTTCCCGCGCACAACGGATGACCCCAGCCGGAGGCGCTCTTTCCGCCAGGATCGAGATCGTAGACGATGGCGTCCTTGGCGTTGGGGTTGACGCCCGCCGGAACCTTGTCCAGGCCCAGGGCCGCACGCAGGCGCCAAGCGACATTGTGATCGGCGCAGGAGGAGTCGCCGCTGATGCCAAGCCCGCCGACAATCGTTTTGCCGTCGTAGAGAGCAAGGCCACCGCCAAATGCCACGACGCCGCCGATCGGCTTGCCAATCAGCGGATCGCTCGCACTCCCAAAGGTCTTGCTGTCGCCGGCATAAGCGGCTGCCTGGTTGACAGGATTGGTAAGCTGCAAGCCGAACAAGGGGCCACCCGGCTGAACAGAAGCATATAGATTCGCCGTCGAGAGAGCCATCTGGGCAACGCTGAGCCCGTTGGCCGTGCTGGCCTTTTCGGCTGCGATCAGCCGGCTGCCGGGCCACTGCGCATCGCTGGTGGGGCCGCTGAAAGCAACGGCGCAAACTGTCCCGTCACGCGTAACGATCGCCGCCCATTCATTGGTCTCGAAGCCGCCATTGGCGGGGCCTCCGCTTGCTTTGACGTTTGCCTTGAGGGCAGCCAGGAGCTTGGCGTGGTCGGCGGGGCAGGGTAGCTGTGCCCAGGCCCTGCTTTGCAGCAATGCACAATTAACGAGTACCAGGAGGCTGAAAGCCAGGGAGGAAAGCTGTGGGCGACCCATGATCCGGAGCATTCGTTGAACACAATGTGGAAAGTGGGAGCGCTCGCAGAGCAAGGAATCCTCGCCCGATCCCTTGGCAAACTGAGCTATGTTCCCACACTTTCAATGGAACTCGGACGAGGCCCCTATGTTCCTAGTTCCTGAAATTATGATGGAAGGCACAGACGTTGCGACCATGGGCAGCAGCTCATTCTGCCGCCGACCGTGAGCGGGCCGATATAGACATTGCCGGGCCAAACAGCTCGACCAGCTCCTCACCGCTCTCCGCACCTATGGATTTTCGACGCCTGAAAGTGCAGACGCTATGCGCAAGGTAACCGAACCGACGGACAGGCGGTTTTGCGCCCAGGCCACAGACCTGGAACCGCATTATGGCATCATGTGAGCCTGATGCGCATCCATCGCTCCCATGTTCTGGCTGAGATGGTTCATGATCCACACCGAGCCCAAAACGACCAAGGTCACGATCAGCACACCGAAAGCGAGCGCGAGCACGTTGTTGGTGTTGTCAGGTCCTGTCGTCAGGTGCAGGAAGAAGACGAGATGGACGCCCATTTGTGCGATGGCAAGCACCGTCAGGGCCGAGATCACGGCCGGCTGGTAAATTAGATCGGTTTGTGCCGCAATGAAGGACGCCACTGACAACAGGATTGCCAGGCCAAAGCCCAGCAGATAGCCGGAAAGGCCTCCCGCCACCTCGTGTTCCTCGCTGCGTTCTTCGCCTGGTGCGGAATCGCGGCGGTCAAGCATGTCCTCGTTCCGGCTGTCCATTTCGCTCATGATGACGCTCCCAGCAGATAGACCAGGGTGAAGATGGCGATCCAGATGATGTCGAGCGCGTGCCAGAACAGGCTGAAGCAGTGAAGCCGGCGCAATATGTCGGGACGAAAGCCTTTTATCCAGAGCTGCGCCATCATGGTGCCGAGCCAAAGCAGGCCAAGTCCAACATGAGTTCCGTGGCAGCCCACAAGGGCGAAGAACGCGGACAGGAAGGCGCTGCGTGATGGGCCCGCCTGCTCATTCACCATGGCCGCGAATTCCTGCACCTCCAGGAACAGGAAGGCTGCACCAAGCAGGCCGGTCACCAGCAACCAGAACTGGGTGGCGGCCATTGACCGGCGGTGGGTCGCGAGCATCGCAAGGCCGCCGGTGAAACTCGAGGTGAGCAGCAGCACCGTCTGTGCCGCGACGCGCGTCAACTCAAACAGCTCCTTGCCTGTTGGCCCCCCCGCCGCCGAATTGGACAGGACGGCATACGCGGCGAAGAAAGCCGAGAACATTATGATGTCCGACAACAGGAAGATCCAAAAGCCGTAGGCAACCGTGACGAACTTCGAGGCCGGGCCTCCCTCGCCGTGGCCGGTCGCCGAGAACACGTGATGGCCATGCCCTGCGGTGCGGCCCAGCCGGTAGGGATCGCGCGTTGCGGTGCCGGCGGGGATGTCGCTCATGCCACACGCTCGCGTCTACGCATCCAGGCAAGCTGGGCTGCCTTGCGGTCAAGATCGATGCGGCCGACCTCCTCGGCAGGGATCTCGTAATCGCCATGCTCGCGCCAGGCGAATACAACGAAGGTGGCATAGGCCCCGATGAAGCCGACAATCGCCAACCACCAGATGTGCCAGATGAGCGCGAAGCCAATCAGAGTGCTGAAGAAGGCGGTGACGAAGCCTGTGGGGCTATTGCGCGGCATCTCGATCGCCTCGTAGTCCTCTTCGGTCTCCTGACTCTGCTCGTCCATTGCCCTTTGCTTGACGGTCCAGTAGGGCTCCTCGTTTTCGACATGCGGCAGCCGCGCGTAGTTGAAGACGGGCGGCGGCGAGGATGTCGACCATTCCAGCGAGCGCCCGTCCCAAGGGTCGCCGGTCTCGTCGCGCAACTCGTCGCGATGCCTGATCGAGACGACAAGCTGCGTGACCTGGCATGCGGCGCCGACGATCATCACCACGATTCCGAAGGCCGCCACGACAAGCCACGGCGCCCACATATCCATGTCGATATGCTGAAGGCGGCGGGTCATGCCGAGAAGGCCGACGATATAGAGCGGCACGAACACCAGAATGTAGCCGGCAAGCGTGACCCAGAACGCCGCCTTGCCCCAACCCTCATGCAGCCGGAACCCGAAGGCTTTCGGGAACCAGTAGGTGAAGCCGGCAAAGGCCGCGAACAGCACGCCCGAGATGATGACGTTGTGAAAATGCGCCACGAGAAAGAGCGAATTGTGCAGCATGAAATCGGCCGGCGGAACGGCGAGCAGCACGCCGGTCATGCCGCCGATGATGAAAGTGGTGACAAAGCCTAGCGCCCACAGCATTGGCGTTTCGAAGCGCACGCGCCCGCCATACATGGTAAAGAGCCAGTTGTAGATCTTGACCCCGGTGCCGACGGCGATAACCGAGGTGGCGATGCCGAAAGCCGCATTGACATCAGCGCCGGCGCCCATGGTGAAGAAGTGGTGCAGCCAGACCATGAAGGAGACGATGCAGATGAACATCGTCGCCGCAACCATCGAACGATAGCCAAACAGCGGTTTCGACGAGAAGGTCGAGAAGATCTCCGAATAGATCCCGAAGGCGGGAAGCACGAGGATGTAGACCTCGGGGTGACCCCAGGCCCAGATGAGATTGACGAACATCATCTGGTTACCGCCGGCTTCGTTGGTGAAAAAATGGAAGCCGAGATAACGGTCGAGGGTTAGCATGGCGAGGGTTGCGGTAAGGATAGGGAATGCGGCGACGATGAGCATGTTGGAGGCAAGCGAGGTCCAGCAGAACATCGGCATGCGCAGATAGCCCATGCCTGGCGCGCGCATCTTGAGGATGGTGGTCGCCAGGTTGACGCCCGTGAGCAGGGTGCCGACGCCGGAGATCTGGATCGACCACAAATAATAATCGACGCCGACGCCTGGCGAGTAGGTCGTCTCCGACAGCGGTGCATAAGGTAGCCACCCGGTGCGCGCGAACTCGCCGACGACGAGCGAAATGTTGACGAGCAGCGCGCCGGTCGCGGTCAGCCAGAAGCTCACTGAGTTCAGCGTCGGGAAGGCGACGTCGCGGATGCCGAGCTGCAGCGGGATGACGAAATTCATCAGCCCAATGACAAAGGGCATCGCGGCGAAGAAGATCATGATCGTGCCGTGGGCCGAAAAGACCTGGTCGTAGTGCTCCGGCGGCAGGTATCCCGGCCCGTGGATGGCGAGCACCTGCTGGGTGCGCATCATGACGGCGTCAACGAAGCCGCGCAGAAGCATCAGCGCCGCCAGCACGATATACATGACGCCGATCCGCTTGTGGTCGACGGAGGTTATCCACTCATGCCAAAGATAGGGCCAGTAGCCTTTGATCGTTACCCAGGTCAGAACGGCGGCGGCGGCCAGGAAGACGATCAGGGCCGCGCCGAGCGGAATAGGCTGGTCAAAGGGAACGGCCGACCAGTCGAGCTTGCCGAGCATCGTCATCCTCCTTCATCGTGCTGGTGAGCCATGGGCGGCGCTCCCGCCTTGGGCTCAGCTTTCGGGCTCACCTGCGGCTCTCCGGCGGCGGTCGCAGCAGGTCCCGGCCCCGGAGGTAGCGTCTGGCGCACGACCGCATCGAACAAGCCCGGCTGCACATGGCCGAACGAGGATGCCGGCGCGTTGATGCTTTGCCTGGCAAGCTGGCGATAGGCGCTGGCGTTGAGCACGCCGCCTCCGCCATGCAAGGAGGAGGCCCAACTGGCGAAGGCGTCAGCCGAGACTGCCCTGACACGGAAATTCATGTCCGAAAAGCCATCGCCACTGAAATGCGCCGACAGGCCGAAGTACTCGCCCTCGCGATCAGCCTGCAGGTTGACCTCGGTCTGCATGCCGTTCATAGCATAGACCATGCTGCCGAGCTGGGGCACAAAGAAGGTGTTCATGACGCTGGCCGAGGTCAATCTGAAACGCACCGGCATGCCGGTTGGAATAACCAGCTGGTTGACCGTTCCGACACCTTGATCGGGATAGAGGAACAGCCACTTCCAGTCGAGCGCCACGACTTGGATTTCGAGTGGCGGCCGGCTGGAGTCGATCGGCTTGCGAGGATCGAGATGGTACGATCCATAATAGATCAAGCCACCGAGGAAGAGGATGGTCAGCGTCGGAATCGACCAGACGATGAGCTCGATCCGGCCGGAATAGGTGAACTCTGGATCATACCGAGCCCTGCGGTTCGAGGCACGGAATATCCAGGCGAAGGCAAGCAGCGCGACCAGCGTCGGAATGACGATGACCAGCATCACGGCCATTGAGTTCAGGAGAATCGTGCGGTTCCCCGCGCCGACCGGTCCCTGCGGGTCGAGCACACCTCCCGCGCAACCGGACAGGGTTACCGCCGCAAAAATCCAGAAAAGCGATGGGCCTCGACTACAACGGTGTAACACTGGAAAACATCATAGCCAGCCGCCGTCCCCGGGATCAGTACCTGCATAACTGAGGCGCGGGCTGCTTGTTCCGCAAAGGCGCGCTTTCGTCTCCAACGGCGAAGAGCGCTACGTCGAGATGACGGAGCGTCTCGCGCGCCCCACGCTCCGATCTCAACTTGTTCTACGTCAGCGTTACGGCAAGCTAACGTGCTGCAGGCTGGATGCTCTTCCTGCGGAAACGGACAGCAAATGTCCAACTCGGGGGTACCGCCGGTGCTACGGCGAACGCGAGCCCTACAAGATGCAACCCAACCTCGGGCGAGACGCCGTTGCGCGCTGGGACGTTTCGCGATCACGCAATATCGGTTGGCTTGGCTCTTAAAGGTTCCGCCCCCGTGTGCTCCTCCCCGGCGAGCTGTTGAGCCCGCGGCTCGCGATCCGCGTCGGCACGTCTCCGATTGCCTGCTATGTAGGTGCGATTTCAGGCAACCAACTCGAGCTGCCAGCATTGATTTGGGATAGTCTCGGGAGAAATGCCATGCTGCAATTCAACCTGCCTCGAGAAGTTGCAATCGGTGATGAAGTTGCCCTGACGAGTACGGTCATGGACATGCTTCCCAGTGGGCGCGCCAGGGTGAGCATCCCCTCCTATGATCGTCCTTATGCGATCGATGCGCCCCCCAGAACTCACGTCGGAGACAAAGTCGTTCTTGTTGGGGACGTCACTCGGGTCGATCCTGAAACCAACAAGCTGAGCGTACGGATTGACTGTGGCGGGGTGGTTACCGTCCACAAATCGGCGATCATAAGGCTCAAGAAAAATTGCGCGGCCCGAAATGGCTGACGCATCACCCCGCGACGCAAAGCTCGCCAACGAGGCCGAGCTCGCGGGATGGGATTATCCACGCCATCTCGCCGCGCCGGCCCTACCGACGGGCTGCGCTTGATGAAGCTTGACCTCATCGGCGAGGTGGCCGAACTCGCGCGTTATATCGGCTACTGGAAGCCCTATGCGACGAGCCATGAAGGGCTTGACGCCAACCGCGCAATCCAGACCGGGGTCCGCAACGCGGTGTTGGCACTGGCGGAAGCGGCCAAAGAACGGCGTGCAGGGCAGTTTCCACCGATCGTGACATCAATCGGGACAGGCCACGACGCTCCGCGTCCGATATGGCGTGACGGATGAGGGAGATGCCACACTGGGTTCGCGGTACCTGGATTCTCTTGAAGGACGCCGTCACCGGCTTCATCGACGATAATGCGTTGAGCCACGGGGCAGCGGTGGCTTTCTACGCCACGACATCGCTGGCGCCGATCCTTCTGATCGTCGTGGCGATCGCCGGTCTGGCCGTGGGCAAGGATGCGGCCCAGCTCGCCCTGTCAGCGGAGATATCCGGCGCGATGGGCGCGCAGAGTGCCGATCTACTCAAGGCGACGATCGAGACGGCTTCGCACCGATGGTCCGGGACGCTTGCCACGCTCATCGGATTGGTGACGCTCTTCTTCACTGCCTCCGGTGTTTTCGGTGAGATGCAACAGTCGTTGAACGAGATCTGGAAGGTAAAAGCCGACGGCCTGTCGCTTTCGCGCCTGGTGCGGGCGCGCGCGGCAAGCCTCGGCCTGGTTGCCGCGTTGGGCTTCATGCTGCTGGTATCGCTGGCGGCAAGCGCAGCGATCACCGCGCTGAGCGATGTCATCAATCACCACCTGCCGTTCGGCGAACTGGTGCTCAGCAGCGTCAACACCGTTGTCTCTTTCTTGCTAATTGGGCTGCTCTTCGCGGCGATCTACAAGGTCTTGCCGGATCGCACGCTCAAATGGCGCGATGTTGCCGTCGGTTCGGTGGTTACTGCGTTGCTGTTCACCATCGGCAAGTCGCTGATCGGCTGGTATATCGGCACCAGCGCGATAGCGACTTCCTACGGAGCGGCAGGCGCGCTTATGGTGGTGCTGCTTTGGGTCTATTATTCAGCGCAGATATTCCTCTTCGGTGCAGAAATTACGCGCGCTTACTCGGTCAGGCGCGGAAGCCGGCCAGACCTTGCGCCGGTAGTGGCGTTGAGCGGCGACAAGATAGACACGCCGCGCCGGCCTGAGGTGCATGACGGCGAGATCGCCGCATGGATTGTGGTAAGCAGCCTGATCACCGCGCTGCTCTCGCATTTGTCGCGGCGAAAGCAGGATTGACGCCGCGCGGGGGCACCGTTGGCATGGAAAGCCGCACCATCCGTGATGCGATCGCGTGCGTCGATGCTGATCAGGCGGGCGGAACGGAACGATCCGGCTGACGTTTGTGCCAAGGATCGGCGCGACAGGAGGACTGCATGGCGGCCCCACGAGCAGTTTGGAAAGGGTTTCTGAAAGTCGGGTCCGTGTCGTGCGGAGTGAAGCTTGTGGGTGCAACCAGTGAGGCATCGAAAATCCACTTCAAGATTTTGAATCGGAAAGATGGATTGCCCGTCAAGGCTGCCTATGTTGACGAAGAGACGGGCGATGTCGTCGATAGCGAAAACCAAGTCAAAGGCTACGAGGCAGACGCGGGCGATTTCATCAAGGTCGAACCGGACGAGATCAAAAAGCTAAAGATGACGTCTGAGCACACGCTTGAGGTCGACGAGTTTGTCGCCATCAAGGATATCGATACGCGCTACCTGGAAAAGCCTTATTACCTGATCCCTGCCGACGGTGCTTCCACCGAGGCCTTCTCCGTGCTGCGCGAAGCGATGGCCAAGAAGGGCGTGGCGGCGCGGTCCTGCGTGGTGCTGTACCAACGCGGGCGCGAAGTCGTGATACAGCCATATGGCAAGGGAATGCTGCTTACCGAGTTGCGGACCCATGACGAGATGATCTCGGAAGAGACCGTATTCAAAGACCTGGAAAGCCATGAATATGACCAGGAACTGCTCGAAATCGCAGGCCTGCTGATCGACAAAAAAGTGACCAAGTTTGATCCGTCGAAATTTGAAGACACCTACGAGGATGCGCTCATCGCGTTGATCGACGCAAAACGCAAGGGCAAGCAGCCGCCCAAACCGGTGCCCCCGCCCAAGGAGAACGTTATCGATCTGGCGTCGGTTCTCCGCAAGAGTCTCGCCAAGGAAGGCATCAAGGACCGCCCCAAAGCCAAAGCCGGACGCAAATCGGCATAGTCGCGGATCTGGTTGTCTGCTTTCTTCGAATTATGACCGAAAACGATCCTGTGCCGGGATCAGAAAAGATCGATTGGTCGCTCGGGCTCGGGGCTTCCGCCCGAGTCATTCGCGCGGTGCAGGGGCGCGTCGCCTTTAACCCCAAGATGCACGTCCCATCGACTGCGAAAAGGCGGGCTTTGCAGACAGGCGGTGACGGCTGCCGCCCCTCCAGTCAATAATGTGCTTCTTTTCACATGGAGATACTCACCGAAAGATACATTGATCAAATCATATTGTTCGATTTTGGGGTCGAAAGGGGAATCGCCAACATATGCACGTCGCAATAAGGAGAATTGGACGAGATGCAATTCATTGGGATAAATTGCACATAACGCAATGACTCGATGAATTGTAGGTTGAGCGGGCAACAAAGGCATTGCGAACATCTGTCGTCTTGTCTGTGATTTAACCATAGCTGGTACACGAAAAGGCAATTGGTGATCGTCGGGCCGGGCTAGCGCTATTCCTCCGCGGTTTGGAGATGGTGCGTCCGCTCCCGAATGTGCCCAGCGTCGCGATACAAGCGGCGTGAGTTGGATGTCCAAGAGAGGGCTTGCAGTGCACCAACGTGCATATCTCGACGAGTGTTGGTGTTGCCGGAACCGTGGTCGACCAGGCAGGGAGAACTCAGATGTACACTCATATCCTCGTGAGCACGGATGGCTCCGACGTCGCCAGGAAGGGCGTTGAGCAGGGGATAGCCCTGGCGAAAGCCTTGGCTGCCAAGGCGACAGTTGTCACGGTCACGGAGCCAATGCTGATTGACTATGGAACCGGATTTACCTCCGGGTCTATTCCTTCGCAGGAGGAGGTTGATAGTTTTGAGGCCGCGAGCAAGGAATTCGCAGGGCAAGTCCTCGATCAAGTCAGGGAGGCAGCCGACCGGATGGGGGTTTCCGCAGAATTTCTACATGTCCCGGATACCTACCCGGCCAAGGCGATTATCGACACCGCCAAGTCACGAGGCTGCGATCTGATTGTGATGGCTTCCCATGGCCGTCGTGGCATCAGAAAGCTTTTGCTGGGAAGCCAGACGTCGGAGGTTCTCGCGGATGGAAGTGTGCCTGTATTGGTCGTACGGTAGCCAAACGAAACCGGAGAAGCGCCGGCTTCCTTTGCGCTCAACCTTCCGGAGAGACGGTGTCCTGTGACGAGGATGTCTCCACGCGTCGGCCTCGGCATTTAGAGGTGCCGCGCAATGGCATTCATGATTGCCGCAGGCTAGACAACGATAACGCGCGCGCCGTTGCGCATCGTTCCGAAGAGTTCAAAAATATGCTCGTTCAACATCCTGATGCAGCCGGATGATGCAGCTTTTCCAATGGTCCACGGCTCATTGGTCCCATGAATGCGATACAGCGTGTCCTGGCCATTGCGATACAGATACAGCGCCCGGGCGCCGAGAGGATTGTTTGGGCCTCCCGGAACGCGCTGCGGCAAGCTCGGATTACGGCGTCGCATGTTGGCGGTGGGGGTCCAGGTCGGCCATTGGGCTCTTCGTTCAACGATGGCCTCTCCACCCCATCTCTGTCCATCCCGACCGACAGCGATGCCGAAGCGGATCGCCCTGCCTGCGTCTTCGACATAGTACAGGAAGCGCTCCTGCTTGTTGATTAGGATTGTTCCGGCGGTTTCCCTACCCAAGTAAGGCACCGTTTGCCGACGGAATTGCCGGGGGATGCGCGTCTTGTCTACGAGAGGGATGTCAAAAGGCTTATCTGGAATTCTCCCGATATACCAACTCTTTTGGGAAGCTTCCGCATGCCCGGACAGCGCCAGAAATGATATTCCCCCAACGATCACGGATCGTCTGCTCAAAGAATTCACCAAATGAACCTCCGAAATTTAATGACTTCTTGGCTGGTATTTTATGAGCTTCGATGAGCCTGCGCTATCGGGACCAACATTTCTGACATCGGCCTCTCCGCTGAGGGTGCAATCTCATGCCATACGAGCGCCTCGTCAGACTGCGGGGTGTTCCCGGCGGGCAGTTCGAACCGGCGTCCAATCTCCAGCTTCGCCAAGGAATGGGTTCACTCTTGTCTTCGACAAGATTACCTCAGCCGAAGATTCCAATCACGTACTCGAAAGCTGATGGCTGAGAAGGCAATTGTTGGCCAGGAGGCTGTTCAGAGAAGGTTTGCCGTTGTTCGACCGCTCCGCCAACGGAGGGTGCTTGAGGCCCAGCCAGCCCGCCTCCCGCGCCTCTTTGGGCGAGATTCCGAACTCGCGCCTGAATGTCCGGCTATATGTCGAGGGATCCATGAAGCCCCACTCCTCCGCAATGCTCGAAATCGGGCGTCCATCCGCGATGTTTCCGAGCGCGTCCCTCGTTTTCAGCAGCCGCTGTCGCCGGATATAGTGCGAGATTCCTCCGGCTGGTTCGAAAATCCGATAAAGTCGAGAGCGTGAAATGCCGAGGTCTTGCGAGAGCTTTCCCGGTGTCAGATTCCGGTCGGCCAGATTGGCTATTATGATCTTGTTCGCGCGGGCCATGATGACCGCGTCGATCGGCTCCTGTGCTTCGAAAAAGTGATCCCGGGACGGGGAAATGCACGCGGCAAGCAGGCTGGTGGTCGCCGATGCGACATACGGGACGTCGCTTTCCGTGCGATGGGGGAAGGAATGATAGAGCAGCAGAACATAGTCGGCGACGAATGCGGCCATCTCGGGCCGGATATCGAGCGTGAAGGGTTGCGAGAAGGCGAAATCCCGCGGAAGGAATAGCGCAAGGACACCGTCATCCTCACCCTGGTCTTCATGGGGTGCACCCAGGCATTGCCAGCGCAGCTGTCCCATTCTTGGCGTGCCGCCGCCCGCGGGGATTGTCTGGGGCACCGAAAGAGCCCAGTGGTCGAACACCGGACTCTTTCTGCTGCGCCACCGCCGACGGTACCCCATCCCGGGATATTCGATGAAAGCCAGCACGAGGCTCTCCAACCGCCACGCCCGCTCGCGCGCAGAGAACGAGCCGAACTCGTCTCGCAGCAATTCGACGTCGGCTATATTTGAGTGCCAACTCCGGAAAAGGTCGAATTGCTCGGGCGGTGGCGCCTGCGAGGTATCAACGTCTACGACGCATCTTAGAGGTTCTGGGCTCCCGATCGTTTCGCTTTCGCTGACAATTGATGGCTTGTCTTGCATTGAGGCAAACTCATTGCTTGAAAGAGGGTGACGGCAACCCCATGGAATTCTCGATCAAGAGACCAGACGTATCGGGCTCATCCCCGGCGGATGTAGCCGCGGCGAGATCGAGGTTATGGGACTTGAAATCCCGACACCCGCACCTGCTTGGGTGGTATAGAACCAGTCGACAAGAACATCTCGCCCAGCCAGCAGAATCGATGATGTGCGGATGTCGGCAGCGTGTATGGCAACTGCTCCAGCGACCGGCTCGCCAAGAGTATCGCTTCGTACTGTTACCTCCATCACAAGCTCCTATCGAGCTAGTAGATCAACAATGAACGATGTGCTTTTCGCAAGGAGACGGTCCTGACAATTAAAAACCCAGAGTGGAGTTATCGAAAATCGTGATGCTAATGACGAGGACACGGCCGAGCTTAAACGGTCATCGATTTTTGAAAAATATGCGAGGAATCCATAATATGGGTTTGACGTATATTTCTTGTAGCTTGTGGGATGATCTCCAGGCGCCCCGACCTCTGCCAGGAATCCGTCACTGTCTTGAAGAAAGGGACAATCCCAATGAATTGTTGATCAGAAGGTTGCTCAGGATGCCAGCATCCGCGAGGGGCTCATCCACAGTCAGCCAGGTCGAATGCTTGACGCCCTGCCACCCGAGTTCGCGCGCTTCCCTTGGAGAGATGCCGAACTCTGTTTTGAACATCCGGCTGTAGGTAGACGGATCTTGGAAGCCCCATACTTCGGCAATGCTGGAGATCGTTCGCCTGTCCGAACTGTCCGCTAGAGCGTCGCGCGTTTTCAGCAGCCGCTTGCGCCGCACATAGTTGGACACACCGCCCACCGGCTCGAAAATCCGGTAGAGACGGGAGCGTGAGACACCGACCGCGCGGCAGAGTTTGTTGGGCGTCAAGTCGGGATCGCTCAACCTCTCTGCGATACGCTTGGCAATCCGAGCGGCAGACACCGCGTTCACAGGCCCTTGCGCCTCTGCCAGATGATCTTTTGTCGGCATAAGAGCAGCCGCGGAAATGTTGGCAGTCGCGGTGACGATATGGGGCAGATCCGCTTCTCTCAAATGAGGAAGTGAGCGGTGCAGCAGAACGGCGTAGTGCGCAAGAAAATCCAGTGCCTCGTCGCTGGCTTCGATTTTCGATGATCTGGTTGCCGGCCATGTGCGGGGCAGAAACAGTGTGATGAACAGATCATCGTTGCTCACTCCAACATCGGGCAAGGCCAGACACCTCATGCGGGGCCGACGAGATATCATCTCGCCGGCAGCAGACTGCGAGAACGGCACGGACAGCATCCAGTGATCCAACAGGGACCGTCTGCGATGTTCCCATTGTATCTCGTAGCCGGAGCCTGGGATTTCGATGGAACTCAACGCCAGATCGCCCAACTGCCATACCTGATGACGAGCCGGGAACACGGCGTGCTCGGCCCGAAGAAGCTGTATTTCGGCAACCCCGGCAAACCATGATCGATAGAAATCAAACTGTTCGGCTGGGGGTGCCGACAAGCTATTTACGTCGATGGCGCATCTTAGAGGCTCATCCGCAAAAGGGTCGGTGGGAATGCCGGCAGCGGTTACTCTCGCGTCCATAACAAACTCCTGTCGTACATGAGACGCCGAAGTATAGGCAGATCAAGAGGTCGGCAGGCCGTTTCCGGCAAGGAAACCGACAATAAAACACACCCTCAACCTGCCGCCGCGGATGAGATTGATTTTGAGGCAATCTTAAGCCGGAGATGCTCCCCTAGAGTGGGCTAGGAATCCCAAACGTAGACAATGCGTTTATTTCTCGTGAAAGCTGGGACAGCGTTTTCGCATCGTATTTACCCTTGCGACTATGGCCATTCTCATCGGCGCCGAGCGCGCCATGTGGAGTGACCTTGCGTTTCTCTTGCTTGCGACCAACCGGTCGGAAGGTTTGTCGCGGCCCCACTGAGGTCGCGCCATCAGAATCTCCTGACGGCCAACCAATTTCTATCCACTTTCCGACGGAGTGCCCGAAAGCTCTCGGAAAGGGGTGGTTCAGTAGGCAACTAGGCCGAATGCGGGCTGCACATAGCTGTGATGAGGCCCTACGCGTAGGTGTGTCGTTGGCTTTAGGATTCGCCGACCGCGGGTATCCGGCATTTCTGCCGACTGCCTCCGTCCACAGGAGCCGACGGCTTCATCGTCTTCCATCCTGATCAAAATGCCTGGGGCACCGCGTTAACCAGCCTCGGATCGGCAGGTTTGAGCATCCCATCAGTCTGGTGCTGCGTGTCTCCAGAAGCGCCGACGCGCCTCACTGGGGGAGCATCCGAAGATTGACGTATAGGCTCCAGCGAAACGGCCCAGGTGCCAGAAACCAAAGCTCATGGCGATGTCGGTGATCGAGAGGCGATCGCCCTGCGTCAGGATAAGGCCGTGCGCGGCCCGAAGCCGCCGCTCCCGCTCGTAAGCTCGAGGGCTGACTCCCAGACGTTCCTGAAAGGCGCGCTCCAACATTCGCTCGCCAATGCCCAGTACCTCGCAGACTGCACTGATGGAAACAGGGCTATGAGGCCTTGCCTCCAGAATGGCCAGGGTGGCATCAACGATATCGCGCCGATCGCTGGAGCCGAGGGCGCGGGGGGATGGTTGCTCCGTGAGGGAAAGCACCCGCGCGAGCGCGGCGCCCGCTTCGCTCGCCGCAACGGCCAGGCCGGCACTTAGGTCATAGCCACGCTGTGCTGCAGCTTCCGCGAACCCGACGGTTCGCAGCAGCCTCTGCTGAAGCTCCAGCTCGGCTCCTGCCGTGAGGCGTTGCTCATGTATCCCTGGCATCAGCGCGGTCCTCTGGCCCAGGTGGGAGGCTGATGCCGTGCGCAGAGACTCGAGCGCGGACCCACGCAGACCGATCCGCATGAGGCGATAGCTTCCTGGCATCTCCAGCTTGAATTCTGTTCCCGGGCCGATGATCCGCAACTGCGGTACTTCACTCCGTTGTCCGTTGAAGGTCGTGCCTTCGCCCCAGAGGAACACCGCCGTCAACGCATCGTCATTGATCGCCCCGGACATGGCGATGCCACCCTTGTCCCGCAAATCGAGGACGAACGCGTCGCCATAGTCTATCGTTGCAAGGCTCGATGCATGGCGCTGCTCGCCAATCTGCTGGATATGGAATTCCGCGTCGGGATCGGACTCGCGGGTGCGCGCGACCACGGAATTATACTGGCGGGCGTACCAGCTAGGAGCCTCCAACAACGAGGGCCTCTCCAAGTCTTTTGTCCGGACTGGAGTTGGACGCGATCGCTTTCGTCCAACTCGATAAGTCAAGCAACCGAGTCCGGCTTGTTTCTGCGGGCGATCTTTATAATCAGAAGAATGATTCCGATAGCAAAGAGAAGACAGCCAACCATGATGCTCGATGGAGAGCCATAGCGATAGCCCGATGCAAAAATGAGAAAGCCTATGAGCAAGAGGCCGATAGCTATCAATTTGTTTGCCAACAAGGCCTTGGTGTTTCCTTCCATTGTAGCAGCTCCTTAAAATTTGACGTTTCGAGGTGGTGTCGAGGGTCTTTCTGGCTTTCGCTCTATTCGGTCTTTTCTTCCGGCTCCCAGGAAGCCGACTGAACATTCGAGTCGAGCGCGAGGTGAGCGACGACGCGTTCGACTGATTGCGCATCATCACGGTTGCTGAACAACGTTGCTTCTATTCTCATGGCGTCGCCCTCATTGATGGGATGGCTGTTAAGGGAGCGTAGGCGGAGGAGGTTTGTATTGATGGTCTGAAGCAGAATCGATCTGAGCAAATAAACATTATCTCGTGAGCATACGATCTCTACGGTGTACGTGTATTCGACGGCAGGTTGTTCCTGAGAGTGCCTTCGAAAGAATCTTGAGAAATTAGGAAGAAGCGAATTGAGTATAATAATGAGCATTGCGGTTTCCGCGGCCAGCAGCAGAAAGCCAAAGCCTACGAAGACCCCGACAGAGCCAGTGCTCCAGATCGTCGCGGACGTACTCAACCCTCTTATGTTGGAACCGTCCCTGATGATCAGGCCGGCGCCAAGGAAGCCAATGCCGGTTACGACCTGAGCCCCCATTCTAAGATCGAGACCTGAGCCAAGAGCGCCCGGCAGCGAGGAGTATGCCGCCGCGCCCAGTGCGACCAGCGCGTGCGTCACAAGTCCTGTATATTGTTGCCGGTACTGGCGTTCCGCACCGATCAGCGCGCCGAGCAGCAACGCAAGCACGAGCTTCAGCAGGATTGATTGAGTTATCGCGACTTCAGCTTCCAAATGTTCATTCCGTCTGATTCAAAATGCAGGGGCTTTCATCACATGGCGCCGATCTCGGACGCCGGCTGCTGGGACACGGATTGCCGGGATGCCGACCGCTTCAGGATTGTGAGCGGCAGATGGAGAACGAGGGAGGCGTTATCGAAGATGATCTGCCGGGTCTCTTCGGCTTTGTCTTCGACCGGCATATCTTCGTTCACGATGAGACGGCGCAGCAGGGGCCCGGACCTCAACAGCTTCATCAGTGTTTCCGACGTTGCAAAGCCGCTGTGGCCGCCGCCGTCCACGTCGGAAATGTCGATAACCTGAATGTCCTTTTTCTGAAGGAGCGGGATATCGAAGCCACTGCCGACTCGTGGCTGGCCACCTGCAATGCGCCGCGACAGGCTCAAGGCGCGATCTCGCCGAGAGACAACGATCGTGAAGGGGTGCGGCAGTTGGGGTATGTCCCTGACTTGGCTGCTGAAGACATCTGGATCGATATCGGGCGCGGCAAGCAAGACGCCGCGGATTCTTGAGGTAACCGCCGCCTTACCTTGCAATACAAGGGTGCGAAGCGCCTCCATTACGACATACGCGCCCATGGAATGGCCGACGATGAAAACACCGCTAGCGTTCGATCGAGCTGCGATTTCGATCGTTTCGGCCAAGCCGTCCCGCGCCTGGAGAGCGCTATCGCGATCGAAAAGATAGGCGCCGATAGATCCCGCCGACGCCCAGGAGAAATGAACCGGAACCGAGGAGATGCGGTAGTCGTGGACGACTTGGGCATTACGAAACAGGCCTTCGGCAAAATTGTTGTTGTAGCCGTGCACGAAGATAAACACCTCGCGCTCCGAAGGCGGACGCTTCGCCAGCATCCCGTTCAACCGACCTGCGAAGGATGCTCTGTTCTCGAAGCGGACAAGATCACGAGCGGAAAAATGGCGCTTCGGATCGGGTGATGTCGATGACGTCTCGACGACGCCCGGCCGGTGTGTGGCCGGCACGACGACAGTCAACTGCGAAAAACTCAATGTCGGGGAACGATCCCGCGAATAGGGCGGTTCGGAGGTGGGGAACCTTGTGCGCGTGGTGGCAATCAGGAAGGAAATAGCCGACATTTCGTTGCTAATTTGTACAGGCGAGGCAAGGCCCGTCACGGCTCTTGGACCGGCGCAGCTTTGCACCAGCAACGCCAGTGAGATAACCAACACAAATCGTCCTGCGGGGTTCTGCATGCTGCTGGCCGCGCCGGCTTATCTTCGTAAACTCACCAGCCTTTGGCCATCCTTGTCCAACAGTTGCACTCGTCCTGTCTGTGGGGCTTCAAAGCGACGGACGGACCCGAGTGCCTCCAGAAGATTGCGCTCTTGATCCATGAGGGGCTGATCGCAGATCATCCTGGACGAGCCGGTTTCCGAGATCGTCAGCGCTTCTCCGGTCAAGGCGAAGCCGCCAAAGAACCGATTGCACGAACCATTCCCATGGATGCGTCCATCCGGCTCGAAGGCAAGGGTGGGTTTCGAACCCGCGACAGTGGTTTCTTCTCGAATCTCGTCCACGAGCCAATCTCCGTGAAGGAGGTCGCCCGGCTCTCCGGCGCAGCCTTCAAATTTCCGGTCGCCAAGGATGACGGTCGCGGTTTGGGGGTATGGCATTCCGCTCATGGTATCGACGCATATTTTGGCAGCGATGGTCAGCGCGAGTTGCCGGCCGTCTACCGTCGCCAGATAGGTGTCGGCGTCGCCTTGCCTTGTGGGACGCGGAGCCGGCTGAGCTGTGAAGGTCTCGCCCCCTAAGGCGTTAAAGCTGAGCGCGGTGTCCGAGATGCTGATTTGCCAGCCGGGTTCGTTGCCGCGTGCAGCCAACGAGGCAGCCTCCGCATTGCTCGTTGCGGTGGCGTACAGCGACAACACCGCGAGCAAAGCGGCCAACGGCAAGGATGAGCAGGACTTTGGACTCACGGTTGCAGCCTCCAGACGATGCGTCACTGAATTCGAAGGCCGCCCGGAAACCGGCCTCTGGGGGCAACTTCGCCAAATATTGCGCCGAATGTACCTACATCCGGTCTTCAGTCCATCGTCGCGTTTCGGAGAAGGAGTCCGTTCGGCGAAAAAATGGACGCAAAGCCAAGAATTGAGATTCCAAGAATATAAATGGTTGCCGCGGGCCATTTCGACCGCCCTTTGGCGAGGACGAACCTCAATGTGATGGTTCGATCGTATCGAGGCGTTCCGTACGATCTCCCCGACGCCGGGACGACAGATACTCGGTTGCTTTCTGGACGACAAAATAGACGGAGGGGATGATCAACAGGCCAATAGTCGTAGCCGCGGCCATGCCCCCGAAAATTGTGACGCCAACAGCCCGCCGCGCGCCCGCACCGGCACCAGTCGACACGACAAGAGGAATGATCCCGAGGATGAAGGAAACCGCGGTCATCATGACGGCCCGGAAGCGCTGCTCGGCCCCGATCCGCGCCGCCTTCATTATGCTTAGTCCCTCATCGCGCCGCTCCTTGGCGAATTCCACGATCAGGATGGCATTCTTCGCCGCCAGCCCGATCAGCAGCACGATGGCGATCTGCACGTAGAGGCTGTTCTGCAACCCGAAGACCTTCAATGCCGCTATGGCGCCGAAGAGAGCCGCTCCGAGCGAAAGGATGACGATCAACGGAAGCGACCAGCTCTCGTATTGGGCGACAAGGAAGAGATAGGCAAAGAGGAACGCCAGCGCAAAGACCAGCCCCTCCTGGCCACTGCCGCGGCGCTCTTGAAACGACAGGCCTGACCACTCGAAGCCATAGCCATTCGGCAACAGCTGGGCCACTGTCTTCTCCATCGCGTCCATGGCGCCGCCGCTGCTGCTTCCAGGTGCGGTAATGGCGTTTATGGGAGCGGCGACCGAGAGATTGTAACGCTGGATGGCGAATGGCGACAGGATCGTCGTCAACGACGCCAGATTGTTCAAGGGCACCATGGTGCCGTTCCGGCTACGCACATGCAGGTTCAAGATGTCTTCCGCATGGGCACGGAAATCGGCATCGGCCTGCAGATTGACCTGGAACACGCGGCCATTGAGCGTAAAATCATTTACGTAGCGCGATCCGAAGGCCGCGCCGATGGTGGAATAGACGTCCGACACGCTTACCCCAAGCGCTTCGGCGCGCGTTCTGTCGACTTCGACATAGACCTGCGGGACATTGGCGCTGAAGGTGGTGGCGGCCCCGCCGAGCTCCGGCAGATGATTGAAGGCGCCAAGCAGGGCGCCGACGACCTGCGCGATCTCTTGTGGCGGCTGTCCTTCAAGCGCTTGCAGGCGGAAGTCCAGGCCACCGACCGAGCCGATGCCGGCAATCGCCGGCGGCGCGAACACGGCGACGTTCGCGCCCGGAATTTGGGAGAACTTCATCCGCAGCGCCTGCAGGATGCCGGCGAGCTGCAGTTCGCTGGACCTGCGCTCGTCCCAGGGCTTCAGCGCCGCGACCGCCATTGCGCCGCTCGGCGAACTCGTCGACTGAAGGATGCTGAACCCCGCAACCGTGATGACGTCTTGCACGCCTCCGGTGTCGGTCAGAATCTTGCGCACGTCCTCCACGATGGCTTTCGTGCGGTCGAGCGAAGCGGCATTGGGCAACTGGATGTCGACGAACAACGCGCCTTGGTCCTCGTCGGGCAGGAAAGTCGACGGTAGCCCGGTGAAGATCAGATAGGCGGCGGCAAAACAGGCAAGCAATCCCGCCATCGGCACGTACCAATGCCGCACCAGAAACCCGACGAGGCGTCCATAGCCGTCACGCGTCTTGTTCATGAATGCCGTGAACCAGGCCAGCGGGCCACGCTTGAAATGGCCCACATCGCGCCGCAAAAGCAGTGCGGCCAGCGCCGGGCTCAGGGTCAATCCGACAAAGGAGGAAATCACCAGGGCCGAAGACAGCGTCACGGCGAACTGCCGGTAGAGCTGGCCGCCTATGCCGCCGAGAAACGCAGTCGGCGTCACCACGGCAAGCAGCACCAAGGTCGTGGAAATGATCGGCCCAGTGATCTGGTGCATCGCCTTGCGCGTGGCGTCGGCGACCGCGATGTCAGGGGTATCCTCCAGCACATGCTTGACGTTCTCGACGACAAGGATGGCATCGTCCACCACCAGGCCGATCGCCAGCACCAGCGCCAAAAGAGAAATCATGTTCAGCGAATAGCCGGCGGCAAACAGCACCGCCAAGGCGCCGAGCATGGAAACCGGGATGGCAAGCGCCGAGATGAACATGGCGCGCCAATCCTGCAGGAAGACGTAGGTGACTGCGAGAACGATCAGGAACGCCTCAAGCAGGGTTCTGGCCGTCAGCGAGATGCTGGCATTCACGAAGCGGGTCGCGTCGTAGACGATGTGATACTGCATGCCTTTGGGAAAGCGTGACGAGAGGCGCTCCAGTTCGGCGCGGACCGACGCCGTGGTCTGGATGGCGTTGGCGCCGGGCGACTGGTTGATCTGCATCATCGCCGAGGCGTGTCCGGCGAAGCTGGCGCTCGAAGCATAGCTTAGCGCGCCAAGCTCGAGCCGCGCGATATCGCGCAGGTAGACCTTGGCCCCCGCCGAGCCCGTGCGCACGACGATGTCCCCGAATTCCTCGACGCTTCTCAGCCGCCCCTGCGCGACCAGAGTGTATTGCAGCTCCGAGCCCTGCGCCTGCGGGGGGGCGCCGGCCTGTCCGAGCGTCGCCTGGATGTTTTGCCGCTGGATGGCGGCCGAGACATCGTCGGGCGTCAGGCTAAGCGCGTCCATGCGCTGCGGGTTGAGCCACACCCTCATCGAGTATTCCGAAGCCCCGGCGACCGAAGCCTCGCCGACGCCCCGCACGCGCGATATCGTGTCGGCGACGGTCGTGGTGATGAAATTAGTGATCGCCAGCGCATCGAGGCTGTCGTCCGGCGAATAGAAAGCGATGCCGAGGATAAAATCCGGCGAGCGGGCACGCACGGAGACACCTTGCTGCGCGACCGCTGCCGGCAGGCGCGAGATCGCCAGCTGAGCGCGGTTCTGCACGTTGATCTGTGCTGTCTCGGGATCGGTTCCGACCTCGAAGGTCACCGATAGCGTGTATTGGCCGGCATTGGAGCTGGTGGACGACATGTACATCATGTGGTCCACGCCATTGATGGCCGTCTCCAGCGGGCCGCCCACCACGTCGGCGATGACTTCCGCGCTTGCTCCCGGATAGGAGGCCGACACCGTCACCGTTGGAGGGGTGATCTGCGGATACTGCTGTATGGGAAGGGAAAACACCGCGATCCCGCCGGCGATCGAAATGATGATCGAGACGACGATCGCGAGCCGGGTGCGGCTGATGAAGAGGTCCGAGATCATTGCGTACCCTCCGCTTCGCGGGGGGTGACCTGCTGACCATCGGAAACGCGTTGCAGGCCCTCGACGACGATCGTTTCGCCGCCTTCCAATCCGCTCGTCGCCGCCCAGCGATTGTCGATGCGCGCACCGGTCGTGATCGCCTGCCTGGTCACGGTATTGTTGTCGTTGAGCACGAAGACGAACTTGCCCTGGCGGTCCTGAAGAACGGACGCCATCGGCACCATCGGCAATTTCCGGGCTTCTTCGTCGACGATTGTTAGCCGGACGAACTGGCCAGGCGCCAAAATGTGGTCGGGGTTGGGGAACAGCGCGCGGACAGCGACGGTACCGGTCTGCTGATTGACCTCGTTGTCGATGAACTGCACCCGCCCCGGCAAAGCAAATTGTGTGCCGTTGGCGAGAGACAGACTCAGGTGGAATTTGTTCGCATCGATCTTCTGGCCACCGGCAAGTTTCTGCCTGATGTCGACCAAAGTGCTGTCAGCGATCGAGAATGCGACGCGGATAGGATCGAGTTGTACGATGCGCGCCAATGATCCGGAGCCGGGCCCCACGAGATTACCGCGCGTCGCCAGGGAGCGGCCGATGGTGCCATTGATGGGAGACCTGATCTGAGCATAGGAAAGATTGAGTTCGGCCGTATTGAGGGCTGCATTGGCGCTTTGAACATCCGCCGCGGCGACATCGAATGCAGCCTGCGCGTCATCCAACGTGGCCTGAGAAATAGTCCTGCGGCTGAGCAGGTCCCTGGCGCGTGAGAGGCTTTGTCGCGCGGCGTTGCGGGTGGCTTCGGTCCTGGCCACCTGCGCCTGTGCGGACATTACCGCCGCCGACAGTTGATCCGGCTCGATTTCGAAAAGCAGATCGCCCTCCTTCACGTGCTGGCCTTCGGAGAACCTGATCTCCTTGAGCAGGCCGGACGCGCGCGCCTGAATGTCGACCGCATCGATCGCCTCGACCTGCGCGTTGTATGTCAGCGGCGCGTTTGCCGGACCGGACTGGACCTTCTGCACGACCACTGGCACCGTCGCCGCGGTCTGCGCACGTGCCGCTCCCGCGAAGCCGCCCACGCTGACTAGCAATGCGGCCGCCACGACCCTGGCTCGAAAGTCAAAATTGCTTTTCATCATCGTCGGATCCTGCTCTCAAGACAAAATCTTCGTCCTGCGCACGCTCAGGGCAATGACGAGATACGCCAGTCCAGCAATCATCATGGAAAATCCGGCCACCAAGCCAGTCGGCATCTCTCTGACGATCGGCCACTTCAGCAGTATGGAGAAAGCAGCGAATATGGCCGCGATTCCGGAAACGGCGAACCAATACCAGCCGCCGACTTTCCTGACTTCAGCGGCGATGATTAATTGAAGAACACCGTGGACAAATAGTACAAACGCTATGAACAGTGATATTGCGGCCGATGCTTTGATAGGATTAAAGTAAATCATGATGCCGCCGATGAGCTCGAAGAAGCCGGTCAGTTCCTGCCACACGAAGCCCACCCAACTTTTGATCCAGAGCGATTGGATGACCTTGATGACGCCGACTGCCATCAGGGCCACGGCGAACACGACGTTGGATGCGAAATTGGAAACGCTGGGAACTGCGACTGAAAACACGCCGCCCGCAAGCAGGAGGAGCCCAAAGAGCAGAAACCTGCGCCACTTGCCCTGCTCGATTTCGGCCCGTTCATATGGCGTTGCAGGTGGGTGATCCGATTTTTCTGGCATGTCCCCGTTCCATGCAGGTTCTAAATATCGATCTCGCACCCTGCGGGCAGAGAAGAGAGCCGAGAGCGCTCAATGGAAAGTATCAGGAAGAAGTCTGCCGGACGGAGCGTCAGGAGCCTGTCTGGTTGCCTCGCGGCGAGATTTCCCGATGACGACCACTGCCTAGTCGAGATTTTCTCGCGGCCTTGCTTCGTCAGGACCATGAGGCCGTGTCGGATTAACTGATTGCTAGGAAGTGAAGGCGGCATACGGTTTTCCGCTGACTCTCAAAGGGTGCTCTTGTGAAGCCGGCCGTCCTTCATGATGACGACGAAGTTCTTATGCGGATCCTCGATCAGCCGGATGTCGTCGAGCGGGTTGCCGTCCACGACTAAGAGGTCCGCGAAAGCTCCTTCTTCGATGACGCCGAGCTTGCCCGGATAAGGGTTGCGCAGATTGGAGAGTGCGAGCAGTTCGGCATTGCCGGAGGTGGCCATCTGCAGGACTTCGGCGTTCTTGTACCAGTTGGCCAAATGCGTGAGCATCATGCTCTGGCGCGGACCCAACGCAGGCGAGAACAGCACGTCGGAACCCCAGGCCGTCTTGATGCCATGCTTGCGAGCAAAGGCATATATCCTCGGCGTCCCTGAGAAAAGCTCCTGGGCGCGGTCGGCGCTAGGTCCCGTCAGCGGGCCGGTGTCCTCCGCCGTCAGGAAGGGCTGGGTGCTTAGCCATGTGCCCTTCTCGGCGATCATCGCCGCCGTGTCCTCGTCCATCAGATGCGCGTGCTCGATCGACTGCACCCCAGCTGCCAGCGCGCGTCGTATCGCGCGAGACGTATAGGCGTGCACGGTAACGTAGGTGCTCCAATCCTGTGCCACCTCGACGCCTGCCCGCAGCTCTTCTTCGCTGAAGGTGACGATGTCCAGCGGACTGCGGGGCGATGATACGCCACCGCCGCCCACCAACTTTATCTGTGACGCGCCTTGGAGAAGCTGCTCCCGGATCCGCATCTTCAGGTCGCCGATATCGTCGACGATGGCCGCTCCCCCCAGGAGTTCACCTTTGCTGAGCTTGCCGCCGTCGCGCGGAATCTCGCTTGGCAGGCGAAGATCGGCGTGGCCCCCGGAGGTCGTGATCATCGCGCCGGAGGGATAGATGCGCGGGCCAGGGATCAGCCCGGTGTCGATAGCCTGCTTGAAGGAGAAGGAGGGACCTCCCAGATCGCGTATGGTGGTGAAGCCGCGACTGAGCGTGCGATCCGCCTCGGCGGTGGACGCTGCGAAGATAATCCCCGGGTCGCCGTTAAGCAGGATGTTGACCGGGACCGCCGCGAAGATCGCATGCCAATGCGCGTCGATGAGCCCTGGCATGAGAACGCCATTGCGGCATTTGATGACGGTGGCGTCCTCCGGGGGAGGGGCGTTCGTCATATCGATTCCGGAAATCCTGCCGCCCTCCACCAGGATTTGCGCTCCGTCCTTCACCGTACCCGACTTGCCGTCGAATAGCCGGACTTCGCGAAACAGGATCTTGGAAGGGGGCGCGGCCGTCTGCGCGAAGGACGGCTTTGTCAGCACCCCGGCGATGGCGGCAGCCCCGAAACCGGAGAGAAAACTACGCCTGGAAAAGGCCTCCAGACGACGAGAGACTCGTTGAAGATCGGGATTGAGACAACCGCAACCGGAACTGTGAACGAGGTGACCGTACTTCGAGCCTAGCCGCAGCATGTCTTTTGCTTTCGGTTGAGCGACACTGACACCTGCCGGACGGCGCTTCGTGTCGCGGTTCTTGTCGTTTCAGGTCCCGTTACTCGACCAACACATCGCCGCCGACAGGATTGGCGCTGTCAAAGATGAGGAATACGATCGGAGTCCCCGACTCGGCTGTTGCATCGGTCCGCCTGGCGCCGACTTCGCCGCCGAGAGGCACGAAATATTCCGCGACGATTTCGCCGAAGGTGTTCCTCTGGACTGCAACTTTCTGTCCGGGCCGAACGGTCTCATTGAGTTCGACCAACAATTCGACGAAACCGCCATGCGTCGCGGTGACGGGAAACATGCCGTCCGCGACGAAAACGCTCGAATCCTTGCTGGTTCTGCCGATAGGGCCTGAAATTATTCCGTGGTGCTTGATGACGTTCATCGTTCCTTCGACGAACAGGGCGATCATGTCGTGATCGAAGATCCGCGGCTTGCCGATCTCGGGCGTGAAGGCGGGAATGCCGGCATCGATGAGGGCATTGGCGAGAAGACCTCGCTCGCCAAAGTTGTCGAAAATCTGATCGACCGGATAGAGTTCCGCCATCGCCCGCACTTCGGGGAGATCCATGCGCGCAAGGTGGAACGCCGTCGCGTCCATGCCCGTGGCGGCTGTATGAAAATCGATCCCGTAGTCGAGGTTTGACCGCAGAAGCCGGTTGAATATCAGGCCGGCGTGGCGCGTCGGCGCGTCGGGAGCGTCCTCGTTGCCAGGGAACAACCGATTGATGTCGATCAGGTCGATCCCGCGCCCCGAATTCGGCCATCTCCGTTCCATGCCTTCCATTGCGGGGCGCGAAATGTCGAGTACCGCCACCACCGATCCCGACATCGCGGCCGGATCGAGCTCACGCATTACGGATTGCACGGTTTGAATGGGGCTCATTTCATCGCCATGCACGCCGCTCATCAGCCCCAGTCGTTTGCCTGGGGCTGCCCCCTTGGCGACCATCACCGAGACGTACCAGTGCTGGCCCGTCGGCATCTGTACGCCCTGGAAATAAAAGCTGTGCTTGCCTGGTTTCAGATCCGAGATGTCAAGCGAACTGATGACCTTCTTTCCGTCGATGACATCGCCGGTATAGACGGTCCCCGACGTCCCTGCGGGAGACGCGCTTGCAGGTGCCGAGCCCGTTTGCGCCTGCGCCGGCCCGGCCATGAGCGCAGCGGCAGCGCCGATGGTAGCGACCGATGCGATCATGAAGTCGCGACGTCCGAGGCCCTCGCTGGTTTCATGCGCCATGGCTGTGTGGTCCCTGCCGATGAGGATCATGCTGCAGATCTCGCGGTGACGCCTGCGAGGGCGGCTAGATCGTCCTTACCGATTCCCGTTGTGCGCGTGGTATCCGGGCATTAGTCCCACAAGACATTTCAGGGAGTACAGCCTCCAACAAGAAAAATGGACTGGTGGTCTATGATTGGGATGCCTTGCATACTGAGTTGAGAGCCACCACAACCGGTCTGATAAGCCTCGGATATCACGCAGCCACCTCCACAACTTCCGTCGGGTACAATTAAGCCCAGTTCACGAATTCCTGGTGGATACCTCAAATGGGCCAGATGGCATGTTAACGATTGATTAACATGCTTCTATGCTGGTAGTAGACAGGGTATTACATCCACCTTCAACATTGCTTGCCGGAGTTGTATATATTAGAATGAACTAATGTTCTTGCAATAACCCGTGTTGCACCAACAAAGACGGATAGTTGCTATGGATGCTATGGTTCATGCCGCCGGGCTATCTGGAGGAGCAGGTGCCGAGAAGTCCCTGCAATGCGCCGTCGACATCGATACCTCCACGGCACCACCTGCTAAGCAATTCGACCTGTTTCGAACCTGGTATCAAGGCGTTGCCGACACTGAACTTATGCAAGAACGGAGCCATTCGTTTCCAGCACATGAAACAGTGTGGGATCTGGGAACGTTGGCTGTCATGTTCCTCGAATTGCCTGGCAGTGGCTACCGCTGTCGCTGGCGGCATTTGAAAAACCCTTCGGTGGACAATTGGTATTTGAGCCTGCCCTTGTCCAAGGGCAGGCTTCCTGGAAGTTGGCAGGTCGTGAGAACGACCCTGCAATCTTTTGCAGAGCCCTACGAATGCGTGATGGAGAACGACGCCCTCCTTGCCGTTTTCCTGCCACGCGACCTGCCTTTCATCCAATCGTCCAGGATTGAAATACGTGAGGAGTCGAAAAGACTCCTGGCAGACTACATGCTTCTGCTGCACCGTTCCTTTTCCGATCTGAGGGCCGTGGATGTGTCGCACATTGCCACTGCCACCACCAATCTGCTGGCTGCGTGCGTGTCGCCATCACATGACCGCATCACCGAGGCGAAGCGTGTGATCGACGCCGTGATCGCCGAGCGCGCTGCCAAAATCATTGCACAAAGTTTGAATGATCAGTCCTTGGCATCCGACAGGCTTTGCCGCGAACTCGGTGTGTCCCGCTCTCGCCTCTACCGGATATTCGAACCGGCCGGAGGTGTTTCGAATTATATTCGCCACAAACGCCTGCTCAAGACACGCGATATACTTTCCAACAGCTTGGATGGGCGCCCGATCTCCGCCATTGCCGGGGATTGGGGCTTCACGGATCCATCGGCGTATAGCCGGATGTTCAGGAAGGAATTCGGCATTACGCCAAAGGAGGCACGCGTGGAAGGCTGGCAAGGCGCCCAAGCCACGAGCTCGCAGCAGATCAGCCAGCCTGACAGCAGGGCGCACACGCTGAGTGGTCTTCTGCTGCGAAACAGCTTTGGGCCCTAGACTGCGATGGCGCCGGCAAGGATGCCGTAGATTGCCGCGACCGCGCCAAGTGCGGCGACGACGAACATCCCCATCTCGGCGGGAGTAAACACCCTCTGCCCCCGCTCCTTCCGAGCCATGACGAAGAGGATCGTGCCCGGTCCGTAGATGACGGCCGAGAGCAGCAGGTGCTTGGCGCTGGCGGCGTAGATGAGACCGGCCGTATAGATCAATGCTATCGCCGCCCTTGCGAAGTCGACACGCCGCGCTACGGGGTCGTTCTCGTAGCTCTCGCCGCCCCATGCGAGCTTGACCCCGTAAGCGGCGACAAGAAGATATGGGATGAGGATCATGGAACTGGTCAGCTCGAGAGCGAGCCTGAAGGCCTGTTGAGCAAAGAGCGTCAGGACCAGAAAAACCTGCACGACCGTATTGGTCAGCCAGAGCGCCCGCGACGGCACGCCATGCTTGTTTTTATACGCAAGAAAACGCGGCATGGTCTGGTGATGTGATGCGGTGAACAGGATTTCAGCGGCCAGCAGCACCCAGGACAGATAGGCACCGGCAACGGAGATCAGCAGGCCGAAGCTGACGAACTTGGCGCCCCATGGCCCGACCACCGCTTCCAATACGCCGGCCATGGAGGGATTGCGCAGCGCTGTCAGTTCAGGACGAAGCATGATCCCGTAGGAGGGAATGGTGACCAGCACAAGCAGACAGAGCACGCCGAGAAAACCAAGGAGCGTCGCGACCCCGACATCCCCGCGGTTGCGTGCGTAACGCGAATAGACGCTCGCGCCTTCGATTCCGACAAAGACGAATACGGTCACCAACATGGTCCCGCGAACCTGGCTCGCGATGCTGCCAACGCTGACTTCTTCCCCGCCCCAGAAATTGGCCGTGAAGACATCGGCGCTGAAGCCGTAGATAACGAAGATGATAAAGAGAAAGATCGGAATGATCTTGGCGTAAGTGACAATGGTGTTGATCGCCGCCGCTTCCTTGACGCCCCGCAGGATCAGCGAATGTACGATCCACAGAAGCATCGAGGAAATGACGATCGCCGTGATGGTATTGCCATCGCCGAACACAGGAAAGAAAAGCCCCAGCGTCGACTTTATCAGCACGAAATAGGAAACGTTGCCGAGAACGGCGGCAGACCAGTAACCGAGGGCCGAGAGGAAGCCGAGATAGTTGCCAAAGCCGGCCTTGGCATAGGCATACACGCCCGCATCGAGGTCCGG
Organism: Mesorhizobium sp. B1-1-1; assembly: GCF_006442955.1. Taxonomy (NCBI): domain Bacteria; kingdom Pseudomonadati; phylum Pseudomonadota; class Alphaproteobacteria; order Hyphomicrobiales; family Phyllobacteriaceae; genus Mesorhizobium; species Mesorhizobium sp. B1-1-1. The sequence continues at coordinate 404,193 of NZ_VFWW01000005.1, read as the reverse complement.
CTTGCGAACCGACAAGGTCTGGAAGACGAAGGCCAACATCAGCATTCCGACGCCAGCGATGGCCCAAGCGATCATGGCCCCGAACGGACCGGTCTCGCGACCAAAAGCCTGCGGCAAAGAGAAGATGCCCGCGCCGACCATCGAACCGACGACCATAGCCGTCAGGGTCCATATCGAGAATTTTTGCTGAACGGTCGAGTTCATTGAATTTGGATCAACAATTCCTTAGCGGACGGCGGTCCAGCGGCCTCATTGTTACGCCTGCAACCTATCTCGAATCTGGCGCCCACGTGATTGGCATAAAATCCCACTAGTATACCTGACGTCCAAAACCTTTGCCTTGGCTCGTTTAACCGGTTGCCGATATTCGAATTTACTGCTTCTGATCAGACATAACCTTGCTGGACCGAGACGTGTCGGCGAGGCGTCTGATCGCGAACTCTGGTTCGCCCAGCCAGGAGAGCGGTTTATGACTTCAAACGAAAATCAGAAGCTTTCGCTGTTTGCGCTGACCAGCATGGTTGTGGGATCGATGGTCGGCGCGGGCATCTTCAATCTGCCTGGCCGGTTCGCGACTGCGACAGGTCCGTTCGGCGCAATCATCGCCTGGGCAATTGCGGGAACCGGCATGTACATGCTGGCGCGGGTGTTCCAGGCGTTGGCCGAGAAGAGGCCAGACATCGACTCAGGCGTCTTCGCCTATGCCAAGGCCGGCTTCGGCAACTACATGGGCTTCCTTTCCGCCTTCGGCTACTGGCTCGGTAGTTGCCTGGGCAACGTCTTCTATTGGGTGCTCATCGGCTCGACGCTGGGGCGGTTCTTTCCCGGGATCTTTGGGGACGGCAGCAGCGCCATCGCCATCATCGTCTCGTTGATCGGCATCTGGGCTTTCCACTTCATGATCCTGCGCGGCGTCGAGCAGGCGACCTTCATCAATACTGTCGTGACGATTGCCAAGATCGTGCCGATCCTGGTCTTCATCCTGCTCCTGATCTTCTTCTTTCATTTCGGGCAGTTCCGCGAGAATTTCTTCGGCGGCTTGGACATGCCGCCGAAGTCCCTGATCGCCCAGGTGCGCGACACAATGCTGATCACGGTCTTCGTCTTCCTCGGCATCGAGGGCGCCAGCGTCTATTCCCGCTTTGCCAAGGTGCGTTCCGACGTCGGTACGGCGACGATTCTCGGTTTCGTCGGCGTCACAGGCCTGATGGTAGCGGTCACGCTGCTGCCCTACGCGGCTCTGCCGCAATCGGCTGTCGCCGGTGTCCAGCAGCCGTCGATGGCCGGCGTTCTCGAAGCGGTCGTCGGTCACTTGGGTGCGGTCTTCATCTCGATCGGCGTTCTGATCTCGGTGCTCGGCGCCTATCTCGCCTGGTCCCTAATCTGCGCCGAGGTGCTGTTCGCGGCGGCGAAGTCGGAGGACATGCCAAGGCTCTTCGCAGCGCAGAATGGCAACAAGGTTCCCGCTAATGCACTCTGGCTCACCAACATCGTCGTATCGCTCTTCGTGATCTCCACCTACTGGTCGCGGGACGCGTTCAACTTCATGCTCGACATGACGAGCGTCACCGCGTTGCTGCCCTACCTGCTCGTGGCTGGCTACGGCATCCTGCTCGCTCGTAGCGGCGTTGGCTATGAAAAGACGCCGGATCAGCGCGGCCGCGACCAGATCTTCGCCTGGATCGCGGCGATTTACACGGTCTTCATGTTCGTCGCCGCCGGGCTCAAATACGTGCTGCTTGTTGCCGTCCTCTTCGCGCCCGGAACTATCCTCTACGTCTGGGCGCGGCGCGAGCAGAAATTGCAGCTGTTCACGCTCGCCGAACTCTTCGTGTTCGCCGTCACGCTCATCGCTGGCCTGATCGGAGCCTACGGGCTGCTGACGGGCGCCATCGCACCTTGAACAGAAAGAAGGAAGGTCATGACAAACAATACTTCATTCGGCGTTCATTCAGAGGTTGGTCAGTTGCGCAAGGTCATGGTGTGCGCTCCCGGCCGTGCCCACCAGCGGCTGACACCCAGCAATTGTGACGCACTCCTCTTCGACGACGTGCTCTGGGTAGACAATGCCAAGCGCGATCATTTCGACTTCATGACCAAGATGCGCGACAGGGGCGTCGAGGTGGTCGAGATGCACAATCTGCTCGCCGAGACGGTCGCCATTCCGGAAGCCAAGAAGTGGATCCTCGACCAACAGATCGTACCGAACCAGGTCGGCCTCGGCCTCATCGACGAGGTCCGCTCCTATCTCGACGGCCTCTCTAATCGCGACCTCGCTGAAACACTGATCGGCGGGCTGTCGACCTTCGAATTCCCGGAAAGCATCGGCGGCGAACAACTGGCGCTGATCCGTGACGCGGCCGGCGTCAACGAATATCTGCTGCCGCCTTTGCCCAACACGCTCTACACCCGGGACACCACCTGCTGGATCTATGGCGGCGTGACGCTGAACGCCCTTTATTGGCCTGCGCGCCACGAGGAGACCATCCTCACCACGTCGATATACAAGTTCCACCCGGACTTCGCCGGCAAGGTCAATGTCTGGTGGGGTGACCCGACCAGGGATTGGGGGCTTGCCACATTCGAGGGTGGGGACGTGATGCCTATCGGCAAGGGCAATGTGCTTATCGGCATGAGCGAGCGCACTTCGCGCCAGGCTATCAGCCAAGTGGCGGCGGCCCTGTTTGAGAAACGAGCTGCCGAACGTGTGATCGTCGCCGCAATGCCTAAGCTGCGCGCGGCGATGCATCTCGACACGGTATTCACGTTTGCCGATCGTGACTGCGTGCTGATGTATCCGGACATCGTCAACGGCATTGACGCATTCTCCTATCGCCCTGACGGCAAGGGGGGCGTCGAACTCCACAAGGACAAAGGCAGTTTCGTTGAGACGGTGCGTGACTCGCTTGGTCTCAAGAAGATGCGCGTCGTTGAAACCGGCGGCAACGACTACATGCGCGAGCGCACCCAGTGGGACAGCGGCGCCAACCTGGTTTGCGCCTCGCCTGGTGTCGTTTTTGCCTACGATCGCAACACATACACAAATACGCTGCTGCGCAAGGAAGGCATAGAGGTCATCACTATCTCAGGCGCGGAGCTCGGCCGCGGCCGAGGCGGGGGTCATTGCATGACCTGTCCCATCATTCGCGATGCGGTCGACTATTGATAGCAATCCGGCCGGGCTCGATACAGGCGGCCGGTCGGCCCCCAAATAGTCTGAAGGCCATACCTGTCGGACGGCCTCCAGCACATAAAGACCGTCTACCCCAGAATTGCTCATAGAGCGTTGGAGTCGCTCCCAATCCTATAGGAACAATCGGCACATTGTTGGACGGAATGCTCGTTGTTGGCGAGCGGATGTAAATGTACCCAGGAGATGAAACCATGAGAAGTATTATATTCGTTTCTGCTTTGGCTCTGATGGCCGCGGGTTGTACTGCCACGGAACAGCGAACAGCAGGCACGGCGTTGGCAGGAGCCGGAACGGGTGCGGTCATCGGCGGCCTTGCAAACGGCAGTCGAGGTGCCCTTGTAGGCGCGGCGGTCGGTGGCGGCACAGGGGCTGTGGTCGGCGCTGCGACGGCACCGCGCGCGCATCATCGCGAATGCTGGGTTCGTGATCGCTGGGGTCACACGGTTCGCGATCGTCAGGGTCGACCCATCACAAAACGGTGCTAGGCGCGATGCGTAAGATCAGCTTTATTCAGCACGAATCGAGCTGGTTAAGCGATATCGATGAACATTGGTCTGGGCGCTGAGCAAGCTTCCGGACCAATTTCGGAGTTGTCTGTAACGTCATCCAGCCGGCCGGGAACAGACTATACCATGGCGAAGCGAACGCTCTTTGCGCCTACGTATATTCTGGCGGTTATCGCCGTCATATGGGCGCTGCAGGCCGCTGCCTCAATTTTCGCGCCAGTCGTGTGCGCTCTTTTCCTCATCGCGCTGGTGTGGCCATTGCAGCGCAACCTGCAGCGGCTTCTTCCAAAGCTGATCGCACTGGCGATAGTCGTCTGTGTCGTCGTCCTGGCATTCTTCGCCTTTGCATCGATCGCCAGTTGGGGTTTTGGCCGCATTGGCCGATCGGTCCTCGCCGACAGCGCCCGCTTTCAAGGACTCTACAGTCAACTCGCCGAGTGGTTGGAAGGGCACGGTGTCGTGATGGCCGGCGCCTGGGCCGAGCATTTCAATGTCGGCTGGTTCGTGCGGATAGCTCAAGGCGTGACCGCAAGGCTGAATACCGTGATCTCGTTCTGGATCGTTGTCGTCGTTTACGTGCTTCTGGGTCTTCTCGACGCTGAAGCGGCGGCTCGCAATGCTCGTGTAGCGCTGAGCGCCCAGGCGGCGGCCGCACTGATCAATGGCAGCAGTCAGACAGCATCGAAATGGCGACGTTACATGCTGGTTCGGACATTGATGAGCCTTGCGACCGGTTCGATGGTGTGCGCGCTTTCGGCGGCTTTCGGACTGCGGTTTGCCGCCGAGTGGGGCGTTATCGCCTTCACCTTGAACTATATTCCGTTTATCGGGCCGTTCGTCGCGACATTCTTGCCGACGCTTTACGCGCTCGCGCAGTTCGGATCGCCACAGGCCGCCGTCTCGATTTTTGCCGGCCTCAACATCATTCAGTTCGTCATCGGCAGCTACATAGAACCGCGGGTTGCCGGTTACGTGTTGGCGATGTCGCCTTTTGTGGTGCTGTTTTCGGTCTTCTTCTGGTCGTTTCTTTGGGGTGTGTTCGGCGCGTTCATAGGTGTGCCCATCACCATCGCGCTGGTTACTTTTTGCTCGCAATCGCCGGCGACCCTTTGGATCGCTCAGTTGCTTGGGTCCGCCGATCGGCGGAACGCGTGATTGCCGCCAGGAAATTCGATTGGCCGGGCCCCTAGCGACGTCCGGATCCCGCGCCCCGGACGAGGCCGATGATACAAACCGACAGGATGCCGCCAAGAAGGCCGGCAATGCCGACGCCAATCAGCACGCCGGGCGTGAGGGTGCCGACACCACGAGCGGTGGCATCGACAGCATTTTCGACGTTGCCGAGGAAGTTTGCCAAGGCGGGAATCCGACCGGCCAGCCCTGTCAGGGTCAGTCCTCCCACGACGCCAGCCGCCGCGACAGATTTCCAACCCAGCGCAGCCATGCGCCAAAACCAAGTCGTAGCGAAAGCTCCGCCCGCGCCGCAGATGGCTTCAATCAAAAGCAGGGCCGCTGTCTCAAGGCCGGACATGCTTGCATCGCCCACTTACTATCGGGCCATCCATCGCCCTTGCCGACCAGCAGAGTTCCGATTCCGGGATGTTCCGTGACCGCGGTCAGGCGGTCGCGGCCGCGCCTTGGCCGGCCATCGCCGAAGCGCGTTGAAGCGCATCGCGCAGAACCTGCTCCTTCGTCTCATCCAGCGACGTCTTAAGCACCACGCCGCCAAAGGCCTGGATCTCCTTGAGCACCTTGTCCGCTGTCATCTCGTGCGCGAGCACGAACAGGGCAGCGTCCCCAGGCTGGATGCTGGCTGACAGATCGCGCATGAACGCATCGTTGATACCCACGTCCGTCAAAGCGCCGCCAAGGGCTCCGGAGGTGGCGCCGACCGCAAGTCCGATCAACGGATTCAGGAAGAGAACACCGATAAGCAAGCCCCAGAAGCTACCGGATACAGCGCCTGCCGCCGTCGTATTCACAAGTTGATTGAGCTTTATCGCACCCGCCTCGGTCTTGGTGGCAATAACCGCGTCGCCAAGTTTAATAACGTATTCCTTTTGAAGTCCTATGAGCCGTTGACGTACCTCTTCAGCCTTGGCCTCGTTTGGATAGACGATGACGATCAGATCGGACATGGGACCCTCCTAGGCTAAGACTTTCCAAGGGCACGTAATACACATCCTAGAAGGTGAAAGATTGAGCCGGAAATCCGAATAGTGTGCAGCACGTCTCATTTTGCTTGCCTGTCCGACTGGCAAGCCTGCGGTCTCGACATTGGTTGTCGGCCGCTTCGTCCGTTGCGCTCGGCTTTGTCGCGACGAATTCTCGTCCGGAGCCGCCCGAACTTCTCCTATGTGATCAGAGGCGCGCTGCTGGTCTCGAGGGGTGGCTGATCCCGATCATGCGGCATCGTGCGCATCGACGGGCCGTTCGCGACGTCCAGGACAAAATGAAACCCTACGCAAAAAGCTTGCCGCGCTTGGGAACCGTCGCGGCAGGACAGGAGCCAATGCCGCAAAGCGGGTAACGGTCACGGTGAAAATGGTTGGATCATCGGGTCGTATCCGTTGGCCGAAAGCCTGTAACGAGCCAGCCCAGGCCGTGAAGAACTAGGTCGATACCCATGAACGCCCCAATCACCCAAACCCCGGTCGATGGCCATCCGATGAGTATCAAGAAGCCAGCCGCGAGACCGAACAGGCCGGAAAGAAGCATCATCCATCGGTCGGTGGACAGGTAGCGCAGGCTCAAAGACATTCTTCCGAGCCCAGATATCACGAGCACGACACCGAGCACCCATGTGAGGATGATAGATCCCAGCACCGGCAAGCTGATGAGCAGGCAGCCAAAAACGACGTACAGGATGCCGAGCATCGTCTGCCAGAGAAAACCACGCCACCCGCCGGCCCAGATGGCGAGGGCGATCTCGACAAAGCCGGCGCATACGATCGCAATTCCCAGGACAAGCGCGCTGATGGTCGTGGCCAGCGCCAGATCGCCCAACACGAAGATCCCTGCCAGGATAAAGACGATTCCGATCGCCGAGTTCGTCCACGCAGATCGTCTGGGTTGCTGGGTCTCGGACAACTGCGTCATTCCCTTGCCTCTCTGAGTCATCTACGAATGCGGTGGAAATCCACCACGCGGCCAGTACGGGCATTCAGCACTATTTCGAAAGTGCTGCCGCCAATGCGACGCGCGTGATAAACAAAATTGCGTCCCCGGCAGTCCACGCGACGCACGTCCCTGAAGCCTCTGCTCTGAATCAATCGCTGGCCTTGAGCGCAAGTAATCGCGCGGCCGTTGTTAAGGTTTGATCCGATATTTATATTTACGGTCACAGCTCCCGCTGGGGACACAGCGGCAAGAGGAATACCAAAGCCGAGTGCGGCACTTAACAGGGCAGCTAGTGCATATCTCCGCATATCTTTCGTCCTCTTTGGTGAATTAAGCCGACATCACGCGCATGCGAACACGTTGTCAATAATTCTGCATGGTGGCTCGGATATTTGGAGACACAATGCCTAGTTTCTGGATTCTTTGCATTTTATGCACTGCCGTCAGAGCGCGTGCGTTTTCGGTATTATTGTCGAAGCGCATCTCTTGGGATTAAAGCGTGTCGCGTCGAAACAGATTCAGGCGACTCGCTTTAAGTCTTTGTTTTGATGCATATCGTTGTCCCAGAACCGCTGCGCACTTCTGGGCGACATGCATTAACCGCTGGTTTGACGGATGGAGATTGTCATGGGTGCCATTGTTCCTGCCGCCGGCCGCGCCGAGGCACCAGGCGTCCAGAAACACTGCAATGCACGAGGAGCCGACGCGTATCTGGATCTCGAAAGCTGCGATGAAGTGCGCGACCGAACTGGATAGTCTTCATCAGTTTTCCTGAGGTGGGAGGCTCAACCGCCGGCGCATAGAGATGGCACAGCTCGGCCAACACCCCAGGACAGGCGTCCCTGTATGATGGTCAGCGTCCACTGACCGTTCGAATACGTCGTTCCTTCCGGTCCCTTGGAGGGCAGATCGACCTCGGCCGCGTCGTTGACGGATACAGAAGCGCGATCCCCGAGGAGACGCACTGCCAGACGCGTGCCGTCCTGGCACTCGTAGTGACTGACTGGGTAGGGATTGCCCACGCCGATCGACGTGCCAAACGCGGAATGCTTGAAGCTTACAATCATGATGGCGCTGATTGCCGCGATCGATAGATTTTTTAGCACAATAGTCCTCCCAACTGGCGCATCGACGTGGATGAAAACAGAGAACCATGTCTTCCCTGCGGACCTGCGACTTTCGGACCGAGATTCGTCGCATCGACCAGAACGCCGGACATGTATCAATTGATCGGCAAACGCCTTCGCGGAGATGCTCTTTGAACAGGCGGGATACTTCCGCTGGCTCACGCCAATGGCCCCGCCGGCCTTTGCCAGGCTCGCTTTTGCTCCCGTCCAAGCTTGCATTCAGCCGTTTCAACAAATCCCAGTAGGCTTCCTAGCACCAGCGAGCCCAGAGCGCACTCAGAAGGGCGAGATGCACTGCCGGCGTGGGCCATTGTAGGGCTGCCAGCTATTGTCCGAGACCCGGTAGGAGCGGTACCGCTGCGAGCACCAGTTCACATGGTTGTTCCAAGCGCTGTGATTGTGCTGGCGGGCAGCCGAGATCGCCATCCCGCCGAGCAGCATTCCGCCAATGAGGCCCGCGGCGACGGCGCCGCTATTGTTCCTCGAATGCCGGTGATGGCGTGGCGGACGCGAGGGCCGATAATGGGGTGGCCTGTGGTGCGGTGGCCGTACTCCATGTCCCGGTCGATGGCGGGAAGGCCTCCTTAGGTCGATGTTCGTGACCGTATCGGAAGCCGACGGCCTTAGCGCTCCGACGGGCATTGCCCAGGTGGGGGCTGCCATGCTTGCGATGATCGCAGCGACGATGATGCGCCTCATATGCTTCTCCGTGGACTTCATCCCGCCGTGCGACCTGCTGCTGCGGATGGCATCAAAGCCAAGTAATTTAAGGCAGTACCTGGTTTTCTTGGAATATGCGGTGAATCCCAAACGTGGATCGAGCGTTTATTTCTTGCTTGCGGTATGAATGAGGCTAGTCGAACAGCATGTCTTTCCGCCAATGACGCCCGTCGCGACAGGCGCCACCAGTGTTGCTCGAATGCCGGTGGCGATGCGGGACGGAGGGCCAGTGGTATGGTAGCGGTGCGCCGGTCTTTAGCGAGCTAGCGACAGACCCTCTCGACGCCTCGCTTGGACGATAATCACCTCCTGGGGAGGCTCTCACCCTGCTGAAAATCACCGCCCGGAGCGGCCTCTTGGCGTCCCGGCGACAAAGGCGCGCCCAATGCCATGCGCGCTACCTTCAAATGGCCTGCCATGCAATCAACACATAGAGAACTCGCGATGAAATTCGATCTGAAATCGCCGCCCGGCAAGCCCCGGCCCAATGTCGCGTAAACTCCGAATAAATCGGAAGGCACATTCACTTTTTCTAGTGTCGATTTAGATTGTCGTGACATCGCAAATCCACCGAATTCGATGTCACAGAATTGAATAATAATCGAACGTGCAAGTTACAAATTTGCAATATTAGTGAAAATAACTATACATATCGTCTTTATAAATACTATGGAATGAAAATGACAAAACTTTCATGATATGGCAATGATGCCGTAATGTAGGTTCTTCTAACCATCCTGGCCAAGGATGCTCAGTGCATCTCACTCAAAAGGATGGAACCCCATGAATATTGTCCCCAATTCGTATTCCGGAACTCGTCGGCGCCTGGCGGCGGCTGTAGTGTCGCTGAGCGCTGTAGGCGCTGTAGGCGTCGGAGCTGTTGTTTCCGGCACTGCCCCCGTGCTGGCCGACGCGGTGCATGTCCAGGCGCCGCAGATGCCGAGCTTCGCCGATGTCGTCGAGCAGGTTTCGCCGGCGGTCGTCAGCGTCAAGGTCAAGTCCACGGTCCAGCCGGTCGCCGACGACGGTTCCGACGATCAGGATGGTTTCGAGAACCTGCCCGACAACCGGCAGCAGGGCGGCTTCAAACATGGTGACGGCAAGCCGCGCCCGGTGGCACAGGGTTCAGGCTTCTTCATCTCGGAGGACGGATATCTCGTCACCAACAATCACGTCGTCTCGGAAGGCTCGTCCTTCACCATCGTCACCAGTGACGGTAAGGAACTCGACGCCAAGCTGGTCGGCACCGATCCGCGGACGGACCTGGCTGTGCTGAAGGTCGATGGCGGCGGCAAGTTCACCTATGTCGACTTCGCCGACGACTCCAAGATCCGCATCGGTGATTGGGTGGTGGCAGTCGGCAACCCGTTCGGCCTCGGCGGCACCGTCACTTCCGGCATTGTATCCGCTCGGGGCCGCGATATCGGCGCCGGCCCCTATGACGACTTCATCCAGATCGATGCTCCGGTCAATCATGGCAATTCGGGGGGCCCGACTTTCAATCTCAATGGCCAGGTGATCGGTATCAACACAGCCATCTTCTCGCCGTCGGGCGGCAGTGTCGGCATTGGTTTCGACATCCCGGCCTCGACCGCCAAGCAGGTCGTGGAAGACCTGATGAAGGAAGGCTCCATCAAGCGAGGTTGGCTCGGCGTCCAGATCCAGCCGGTCACCGCTGAAATTGCTGAATCCCTTGGTCTGAAATCCGACAAGGGCACACTGGTCTCGAACGCCCAGGACGCTGGTCCCAGCAACAAGGCAGGCATTGCCGCCGGTGACGTCATCACCCAGGTCGACGGCAAGGATGTCGATTCGCCCAAAGACCTCGCCCGCACGATCGGCGCCTATGCGCCGGGCAAGTCGGTCGATCTTACCGTATTGCGTAATGGCAAAAGCCAGACGATCAAGGTCGATCTCGGCACACTGCCGTCCAGCGACAAACAGGCCTCCGGCGATGACGGCAAGCAGGTCGCGCCTGCCAAGGCCGACGCATTGGCCGATCTTGGCCTGACCATCGCCAAGTCAGACGATGGCAAAGGACTGGTCGTCACCGATGTGGATCCCAATAGCGATGCGGCCGATCGTGGCATCCAGCCGGGCGATGTCATCACCGCCGTCAGTTCGACCAAGGTGAACACCACTGATGACGTCTCCAAGGCCATGGCCGATGCAGCCAAGGCTGGCCGCAAGGCCGTACTGATGCAGATCACCCGCGACGACTCGAGCCGGTTCGTCGCGCTGCCCGTGGGCAAGGCCTGACAGAAGGCGGCCTGGAGCCTGTTGGTTTCAGGGCGCCCGCCCCAAATGCTGCCGCCGCGATAGCCGCGAACATCCAGCAATTTCCCGCGGCGATGTCTGCCGCCAAGCCGCTGCGGGAACAAGGAGCCGAGCACGTCAGTCCGTCGTCGTGCCTCGCTCCTGGCGGCAGCGGGCTCCCTACGCCCGCTGCCGTTTTCCGCCATTTACGTCAGTGGCAAATCGACTGCATCATGAGCCTGAACGGATGTCGGGGCTCGCGGTGTTTCTTCTGCTCACCATGTTCGTCAGCACGCCCACGCTCGGCACGGGCCGCACGACGAGACTCCAGGGAGTGGTCCATCTCGGCATATTCGCCATGTTCCTGCTGATTTCGGCCGTGCCCTGAAGCCCCAGCTAGCCGCCTCTGTCGGCCTGTGCTGCAACCTTGCTGGCAAGATGGGTTTTGAGGGCGGCGAGGTCCTGTCGCGACCAGTCCTTCACGCCCAACACCGCACTCCAGGCTTCCACATAGTCCTGCGGCGCGTAGACATGGCCGTAGCCGATCGGCGTGGTTGTCGCCACGGCCATATCGAGACCGAGCTGCAGCATGGTCACCACCGGGTACCAGCTCAGTTGCGGCGAGACGTCCGGCCCGCGCGGCGCCTTCATCCAATCCGGCTGCCGGTAGGCGTCGCGATAATCGAAGAATACGATCGGGTCGCTGGCATATTGCAGGTAGACGATCCTCAGCGGGCCCCAGGGCGTGTCGGGCGCCACCGCCGGGCCGCTTTGGTTCATGAACCGGACCAGGCTGCTATTGCGGAAGATCGGCAGCCACTGCGGCGAGCCGTTGTTGCGCGTATCGCTCACCGAGCGCCAGATGCGGCTTTCGAAGGGCGGGCCGCTCCAGAGTGCGCCGCTGATCGGATCGCTGAATATCTCGAACAGCCCGGCCGATCTTTCGGAGTTCATGGCGCCAAGGCTGAGCCCGTGCAGGTAAAGCCTCGGCCGCCACTGCTTCGGCAGGGTGGTCCAGTAGCCGTAGATTTCGAGGAACAGCGCCCGGGCCGTCTCGGCGCCGTATTCCGGCTGCGCCAGCAGCGACAGCGGACTGCTCAGATAGGAATATTGCGCGGCGACGCTGGCGACATCGCCGCGGCACAGATATTCGAGCGCATCCATCGAGGCCGGATCGATCCATCCGGTCCCGGTCGGCGTGATGACCACAAGCGTGGATTTGCTGAAGCCGCCCGCCCGCTTCAGCTCCTCCAGCGCGAGTTTCGCGCGGGCCTGCGCACTGTCCGCCGCTCCCAGCCCGACATAGACCCGGACCGGCTGTTGCGCCGGCCGGCCGGTGAAGGTCCCTATCTCGGCGGCGGCGGGACCGTCCGCGATGAACTCGCGGCCGGCGCGGCCGAGCTCGTCCCACCTGACCAGCGAGGCGGGGCTTCCGGTCCTGGAGGGTTCGCTCGGCTGCTGGCGCTCCGGTTCCATGAGTGCGTCGAACTTGGCGAACGAGGAATCGAGCGCGCCGAAGATCGCGCGGATCGCAACGTCGCTCACCAGCAACCAGATGAGCAGCACGGCGACAGCGGCGCCGGCGACATTCGCCAGGCGCCGGGGTATGTAGCGTCTCAGTGCCCCGGCGATGGCGCGCACCAGCCAAGCGACAAGGCGCGCCAGCGCGAGCACGACGATGAAGGTGCAAATGGCCAGGGCGCAGACATTGAGGGGATGAGCGCCATCGACAGCCGGCATGCCCATCACCGCGCGGATGGAGTTCTGCCACGCGCCGGATCGCCACAGTGCCACAACGGCAAGGCCGAGGCACGGGACCAGGATAATCGCCTTGGACAGCAAACGCGGCCGTGGCGGCAGTTCCGGAATCTCGAGATATTTCCACAGCCACCGCAAGGCGACGCCAAGGCTGTAGCCGATGGCGAAGCACGCGCCCGCCAGTACGCCTTGCGTCAGGTCGGTGCGGGGAACGAGCGTCGGCGTCAGGGCGGCCGCGAAGAACAGCATGCCGAGGGCCATGCCGACACCGGAGAGCGATCGCCAGATACTAAGGAAACGAGTAGTTGTCACTTGGGTGTTACGCCTCGAGTTGGACCGCAGGATAACGTTGGCCTATGGTTTTTATATCTTCGGAGTCGCGCGTCCGCTATTGGCCTCCTAACCAGTCGGGCTCATGCCCTGGGTCAACATGCATCGACCCCTTTGCGGGACAAGACAGAGATACCACGCGTAGTAAAAACTAGTGCTCCCCCGGTTCTTTAGGTTCGCCAGACCATACCAGAGAATATGAAGGAAACGGGTTGCCGAACCGTCCGCTAACGTCTTGACTTCCAGTAGAAGACGTCGGCCCTCCGGGCCGACCATTGTCGTTATCCGCCATTAGGCTACGAAGCGGTTCGCCAAGGCGATTCGAGGCGATGGTCTAGACACTCGCCGATCGCATCGTCTGCGGATGGCAGCTTTGCGGCTCCAACCCGCCGTTTAGCTCCAAACTGCGTGAGCTAGGAAGCAGACGTTGGACTAGCCCGGCCAAAGGCCCTGAAGCCATGTGGCACCGCAGCGCCGGCAATATTCGTGAACCGAGTGCTACGTTTACCCAGCGCGCTGCTTGAGTTCAGGAAAATCTGGTCTCTGCGCCAACCTTGGCCTCAGGAACATTCCCCATCTACCGCTGCCTTCTCCGCCACCAGTCAAGTATCCGCAGGCTGTGTGCGCCAGTCATACTCTTGCCGGAACCCAAGGATGTCGCGCAGCTTCCGATTTGAGATCGGTCCCTCGAATACATCCATGGCGCGTGTGACTGGTATGTTGGGTGCGTGCTTGCTGAGAAATTCCGCCGTCGGCATCTCGGCCACGATGTTGTCGTTGACTGCGTTGAATATCTGGAACCCCAAGCCGTCCTTCTCGATGCACAGATCGATGATCTGGCCAAGATCGCGCACGTCCATGTAGGTCCAGCCGTCGCGCCGCCGTTTCGAGGCGTCGGCCAGGAATTCCGGGAAGCGGCCATAGTCCCGCGGTTCGACGACTCCGCCGATCCGCAGGGCATAGACGTCGGCTCCAGTACGGGAGGCGAAAGAGCGCGCAATCTTCTCCCCCAGCACTTTGGAGAGACCATAGCTGTCGGTCGGATCGACGTCATAGTCCTCGTCCACCGGAAACGATGTGAAATCGCGGTCGCCTTCGGCAAAGCACACACCGTACACCGTTTCGCTGGAAGCAGTGACGATCTTGCGGATGCCAAGCTTGGTGGCGGCTTCGATCACATTGTAGGTCGACTGCACATTGGCGGCGAACATGGCGTTATCCGGTCGCAGGAATATCCGCGGGATCGCCGCGAAATGGACCACTGCGTCGACCGGGCCGCGGCTCCTTCCGCCGAAGTATTCGTTGAACCCGAAATGCAGCGTCAGTGCATTGTAGGTCTCGCCAGCGTCCGCAAGATTGGTGATGACGGTGTCGACGCCCTGCACATCGAGCGGCGTCAGGTCGAGATTCAGAACCTGATGCCCGCGCTCGAGCAGGTAGGGTATGACGTGACGGCCGATCTTGCCGCTGCCGCCGGTGAAGATGATCCGCTTGCCCATGGCTTCCTCACAACGGATTTGTTTGATCGAGCAGTTCAATCCGCCCGGCCCGGTCGTCAGCTATTCAAAGATGCCGAAGCCTGGCACGGCGCGCTTACGGACGCCTTCCATGTCGAGCTCGACGCCAATGCCGGGCACGTCAGGCACCACGATGTGGCCGTCTTCGACGATCGACTTCGCGCCGTCAGGAAGGCGCACATAACTGTCCCACGCCTCCCGCTCTTCAAGCGCGTGCCACTCCAGCACGAGGAAGTTCGGAACGCTGGCGCAGACATGGCATGTCGCCATCGTGCCCAGCGGTGTCGACACCAGGTGCGGCGCGAACGGCACATAGTACATCTCGGCGAGATTCGCGATCTTGCGGCTTTCCGCAAGACCGCCGCATTTCGGCACGTCGGGCATGATGACGTCGGCGCCATAGTTCTGGAACAGTTCGCGGAAGCCCCAGCGCAGGTAGAGATTTTCGCCGACGCAGATCGGCGTCTTGGTCCGCATGCGGATCTGCTTCAGGGCCTCGACATTTTCCGCCGGGATCGGCTCTTCCAGCCAGAGAAGGTTGAACCGTTCCATCTCGGCCGCTATGCGGCTGGCGCTGAGCACGTCGTAGCGCGCGTGCAGGTCGATGCAGAGATCGACGTCGGGGCCGATCGCATCGCGGACCGCTGCAACACGTTCGACCATGAAGCGCAGTTCGGCGCCGTTGATGGTATGGTTCACCGCGTCGAACTTCGCCGGGTGGCGCAGATTGTCGATGTCGAATTTCAGCGCCGTGAAGCCTTCCGCCACCATGCGGCGCGCGCGTGCCGCGCATCCCTGCGGCGATCCCGATTCCTCATCGCCATCGCCGCAATCTGCATAGAGTCTTATCCGGTCGCGGAACTTGCCGCCGAACAAGCGATAAAGCGGCTGCCCGGCGGCTTTCGCCGCCACGTCCCAGAGCGCCATCTCCAGCCCGGTCAGCGCGATGAGAAAGACGCCGGCTTGCGCACCGGAAAACACATGGTCACGGCGAATCTTGTCCCAGCAATATTCGACATTGCGCGGATCCTGGCCGATCAGTTCCGACTTCAGTTCCGAAATCAGCCCGACGATTGCGGCGGCGCCTGCATCGGGATTTGCCTCGCCATAACCGGAGATGCCGGCGTCCGTATCGATGCGGATCAGGGTCGCCTTGCCGTGATAGGCGACGACCGCTGTCCTGATGTCCGTGATCTTCATCGAAACCTCCTCCCCGTGATGGCGCGCGGCGCCTTCAAATGCATATGGTCAGTTAGGTCAACTTGTCCAATAAGCATACAAGATGAGAAGATGGGACGTAAACCCCCTTTGAACGATTTTGCGCAAATACACCTTGAAACGGCAGGTATCATTGAATTACTTGGGAAATTCGTCACTCCGCGCCAATCGCCATAAATCCGCCGGGACCTACTTGTTAGACGAGTATATAAGCGTATAAATTGGACATCAGCAGGGTGATAGCCCTGCCTGCCAATCAGGAGGAACAGGATGCAACAGCGACAGTTGGGATCGTCGCCGGTCAGGGTATCGGAGATCGGTCTAGGCACTTGGGGTATGTCCGGCGCCTTTTGGGGCGCGGCCGACGACGAGGAATCGATCCGGGTGATCCGACGCGCCGCGGAGCTTGGCATAACGCTGATCGACACGGCCGAAGCCTATGGACATGGCCATGCCGAGGAGATCGTCGGCAAGGCACTGGCCGGCCGTCGCGACAAGGCTGTTATCGCGACCAAGGTTGCGCCCAATCACCTCGAACCCGCCGCGATTGAGGCGGCGCTCGACGGTTCGCTGAAGCGGATGCAG
Source organism: Mesorhizobium sp. B1-1-1 (assembly GCF_006442955.1). Lineage (NCBI taxonomy): Bacteria > Pseudomonadati > Pseudomonadota > Alphaproteobacteria > Hyphomicrobiales > Phyllobacteriaceae > Mesorhizobium > Mesorhizobium sp. B1-1-1. The sequence goes on along the minus strand of NZ_VFWW01000005.1, from coordinate 387,863 downwards.
ACGGACTATGTCGATGTCTATTTTGTCCACTGGCCGAACTCGGATTTTCCGATCGGCCCGACCATGGAGATGATGGAGCGGCTGCGGTCGTCCGGGCGTATCAAGGCAGTCGGCGTCTCGAATTTCAGCACCGCCGACATGGACAGCGCCCGTCAGCATGGCGTCGTCGACGTGCTCCAGCCACCCTACAACATGCTGTGGCGCGAGGTTGAGGCTGAGACGCTGCCCTATTGCCGCAAGCATAATATCGGCGTGATGCCCTATAGCGGTCTCGCCCAGGGTTTGCTTACAGGGCTGTTGTCGCCGGACACCAAATTCGTCGAAGGCGATGAGCGCCGCACCACCGTTCTGTTCCAGCCGGGCACCTACGAGCGCGCGGTTGACGCCGTCGACGCCCTGAAGCCGATTGCGGCGCGCTACGGCAAGACGGTTCCGCAGCTTGCGATCCAGTGGCTTACCAACAGGCCGGGCGTGAGTTCGCCGCTGGTCGGCGCGCGCACGGTCAAGGAACTCGAGGAAAATGCTGAGAGCACAGGCTGGGCGATTTCCGACGCGGACATCGCTGCCATCGACAAGATTACCGGACCGGTATGGGCGGAAATCAAAGACAAGGGCGACATGTTCGGTTTTCGCGCGCGCCAGCGCCAGGAACAGCAAGCAAAAAGCGCCTGATATCGGCCGCGTCCTCCCGGCGCGCAGCGGCGCGGCCAGCCCGATTGCTGGCTGCGCCGCTCGGGAGCATCGGCTGGCGATTTCTTATGGGGGCAGGCCAACGGCCGTGGTGATCTTCAGGTGCCGGCGCATCGCCTCTTCCGCCCGTTTTGCATCACGCGCCACGAGCGCCTCGTAGATCGCTCTGTGCATCTCAGTCGCCGAGGGCAGGGCATGAGGCACCTGGTTGCTGATGCGCCTGCTTGCCATCTGCCACCACCGGGAGGAGTACATGAAGCGGTCGAGGATCCTATTCTTGGCTGCCCGGCAAATCTCCATGTGGAAATCCAGATCGAGTTTCAGATAGGCGTCCGCATTGTCTTCGCTGGCCGACATCGCTGCCAGCAGGGTGCCAAGACGCTCGAGGTTTTCTTTGGTCATATGCTTGGCCGCGATGGCGGTGATGGCCGGTTCGATGATTATCCGCGTCGCGTGCGCTTCCGCCAAGATCTCGCGGGTCTGCTCGGGCGGCAGCCAGTCGATAAGCAATGGACTGAGATAGTCCCATTCGTCTGCCGGACGCAGCACCACGCGTCGTCCCTGCGCGATCTCGATCATGTCGAGAGACGCCAGGATCTTGAGCGCTTCCCGTGCCACCGCGCGCGAAACCCCGAACTCCTGAAGGATCTGCTGCTCCGACGGTCCCTGGCCGCCGGCGACGCCGCTGCTGGCGATGCGGCGCGCGAGCACGCCGGCCACCTGCTTGGGCAAAGTTTGAAGCTTGACCTCCATGGCATCCATCATTAACATCCACTTGTCTGATAAGCTTATAGGCTGATAGCTAGATATGCAGTCAACTTATCTCATGGTGCTCAGTAGCCTATAACTCGGCCTGCGGGAAGGGAGGATCGAACGGTGCCCGGCGGGCTCGCAAGCGTCGTTCGGGACGTAGTCCAGGCAGTCTCGCTGCGGGAGGAGCAAGCCGCCGCGGATTTGCCGGAAAGGTTGAAGTTATCGGCCGACCCTTGGATGGGCCGACCAATCAAACCAAGGAGGAGATTATGATGTCCGCAAACCTATCGAGACGCAAATTCCTGGCCGCGAGCGCGGCAGTGACGGCCGGCTCGCTAGCCGCGCCATGGATCGCCAGGGCAGACGCGAACGAGATCACCGCACTGCTGATCACCGGCGGCCCGCTCTATCCCAAATACTGGGAAAAGATCGTTCAGGATTTCACCGCCAAGACCGGTATCAAGGTTCGCTACGACTTGCTGGAATTCACCCCGCTGACCGCGAAGGTGGTCACGTTGAGCGCAGCGCGATCGAGCCAATACGACGTCTATAGCACCCATACGGCGCAGATCGATTCCTACTTCAACCATTTTGCGCCGCTGAACAGCTATTTCAGCGACAGCGAACTCGCGGAATTCTACCCGGTCGCTGTCAAGTATCTGCGCGATCCCAAGACTGGAAATCTGGCGGCCATTCCGCGCAACATGGATTCGCGCGTCCAGTACTACCGCAGCGACATCTATCAGGAAAAAGGCCTGAAGCCGGCTGAGACCTGGGAGGAGCTCGTCGACGTCGGGCTGAAACTGACCGGCAATGGCCATTATGGGCTGGTCGTGCCGGGGCAGGGCGATCCAGCACAACGCACCTTCAGCGATCTGCTCTGGCAAGCCGGCGGCGATTGGGTGGACCAGGCCAACAAGCCGGCCTTCAATTCCGAAGCCGGCATCAAGGCCCTGACCTTCTATCGCGATCTCATCCAGAAGCACAAAATCGTGCCACCCGATGCGGTCGGCTATCAGTGGAACGAGAATTCGACCGAATTCTCGTCCGGCACGGTCTATGCGAATTTCGATTGGCCGGGCGCCTTCGCGACCCTATCGAATCCGGAGACCTCACGTGTCGTCGGCAAGTGGTCGACTGCGCCCTACGTCAAGGACAAGGCCGCGATTTCATGCGCCATTTCGCATGCCATGGCGCTCAACGGACAATCCGGACGCAAGGACGCCGCCGTCGAATTCATCAAGTATACGGTCGGTCCGGAGGCGCAGCGGTTGCAGTTCGACCAATTCACCAACTTTCCCAGCAGCCAGGCGATCGCCAAGGAAGTGATATCAGCGGCAAAGGGGCCTCAGGCCGTGTGGCTGCAGCAGCTCGAGACGACGATAGCCAACGGCAAGGAATGGCCGAAGCTAGCCGGCTTCTCGAAAGTCTGCACGCTGATGTTTTCGGCCATCGAACAGGCCTTGACCGACCAGGTCTCTCCCGCGGACTCGCTCAACCAGGCGGCGACGGAGGCTGAGGAGATCATGCGTCGGGCCGGAGCTTACGATTGACGATGCCGTCCGTCGCGCAGCATACGGTGTCGAGGCGTCGGCGACGTTCGCCGCTGCCCTACACCTGGCAGAGAGGATACCTTCTGGCCAGCCCGGCGCTCCTCGTCATGCTGGCCATCCTGCTCTATCCGCTCGGATACTCTTTCACCATGAGTTTCTTCCGCTGGGATCTGAGCGGTTCGGCGCCCTTCATCGGGATGGCAAATTACACCGACGAACTCTTCGGCCGCCAGTTCAACCAGGCACTGCGAAATCAGACCATATTCAGCATCATTTCGATCACGATTGAAGTGGTGGCTGGAATGGCGATCGCCGTGCTCGTCAATGGCAAATTGCGCGGCATGCGGCTCGCGCGCACCTTGCTCCTGGTGCCTCCGATGATCGCGCCCGCAGTGGTGGGCCTGAATTTCCGGTGGCTGTTCAACACCCAGTACGGCCTGGTCGACGCGCTGTTGCGCATGTTCAACCTGCCCGACATTCCATGGCTCAACCATCCGACCTGGGCGCTCGTCTCGGTGATCGTCGCCGATGTCTGGCAGAACACGCCGTTGATGGTGCTACTGTTCCTTGCCGGCCTGCAGTCCTTGCCGCAGGAACCGCTCGAGGCGGCCACCGTGGACGGCGCCACGCCATGGCAGCGCTTCTGGCATATCGTGCTGCCGCTGATGCGTCCGATCATCATGATCGCCCTGATGCTTCGCATCATCGACACGTTCCGGACCTTCGACGTCGTCTGGCTGATGACGCAGGGCGGGCCGGGCGGCGCCACCAACCTGCTCACCGTCTATTCCTACCTGCTGGCGTTTCAGGCGGTGGATTTCGGACATGCGGCGGCCGTCTCCTACATTGCTTTGGGGATGTCGCTGTTCGTGCTCGGGCTCCTCTACGGAATACCGTGGCTGATTGCGAAACGGAGAGCGATATGAGCGAAGCCGCAATCGTTAGCGCACGTCCCAGGCCAAAGCGCCGGCGCCGTCGATTTACGGTGGGAACCGCCGGCCAGTATATGGCGCTGGCCCTGACCGTCGCGTTCACCGTCTTTCCGCTGGTATGGCTGTTCCTAACGTCGATCCGCAGTTCGGCCGACATCTTCTCGGTGCCGGTGCACATCATTCCCGAGACCGCGACGCTAACACAATACGTCTCCGTTTTCGCGGAGTACGACACGATGGACTATGTCTGGAACACCGTCATCGTCTCGGCGGCGACGGTCATCCTCGTCCATCTGCTGGCCATTCCTTGCGCCTATGCCTTGTCGCGTTTCAGGATGCCGGGCGCCATGCTGATTTTCGGGCTGCTTTTGATCATGCGCATGATCCCGGTCATAGCGCTTGCCATTCCGCTCTTTGCCGTGTTTGCCGCCATGGGCATGCTCGACACCATCTGGGCGCTGATCCTGAGCCATACGGCGGCCAAACTGCCTGTCGCCATCTGGCTGCTTCTGGGCTTCATCCAGGACGTGCCGAAAGAGATCGAGGAGGCTGCCCAGTCAGACGGCGCCGGCACGGTGCGCACGCTGGTCCAGATCGTGACGCCGCTGATTGCTCCTGGTATTGGCGCCAGCGCGGTCATCACCTTCCTCTTCACCTGGAACGACCTGCTGCTTGCCCTGACCCTGACCTCCAGCAAGGCCGCGCAGACTCTGCCGGTCGGGCTCACCAACTTCGTCTCGCAATTCGGCATCGACTGGGGCGCGATGTCGGCAGCCGGCGTCCTGATGGTCATCCCGACGTTGGTGTTTGTCTGGTTTGCCCAGGGGCTGCTGGTCAAGGGTCTCACCACCGGTGCCGTCCGCGGCTGAATGGCGGACATGCACCCAGAACGCTCGACGGCTTCGACGACGGGATATGCAACTGAGTGACGATCGGTGGGGTCAGGGACCTCGCCGCGCAATCGGAGGATACGGAATGGCAGCTGATCAGATACCGGCGATATCGGACATTTCGCGGCCGCCGAGACAATTGGTCGATGCGCTTGCGGCGATCGGCTCGGCGACGCTGGCCAGCGAACTCTACCACAAGATGGGCATTCGCGACCCGCAGATACGGGGCCCGCGTCCATTGAGGCTGGGCCGCACGGCGGCGGGGCCTGCTCTCACGCTCCAGTGCATGCCGAAGCGCGAGGATCTCTACAACGAGACCGAATATGAGGAGCCGGAGCGGCAGTTGCACCGTCACGTGCTCTATCCCACGCAGCCGGGCGACATGGTGGTGGTCGATGCGCGCGGCGATCTGGGAAGCGGCATCTTCGGCGAGATGATGCTGACCTATTTCGCCGGGCGCGGCGGGGCCGGCGTGGTTGTCGACGGCTGCATCCGCGATTCCGCCCAGGCGGCGGCTTTGGACATCGGCATCTGGGTGAGGGACGTCACGCCGAATTTCCACGCCCAAACCAACATCGTGCCGTTCGCCGTCAACGTCCCCATCGCCTGCTCGAACGTGCTGGTCATCCCGGGCGATATCATCGTCGCCGACGATGACGGCGTGGTCGTCGTGCCGGTCGCCCTTGCTCCAAAATTGGTCGAGCTCGCCGGCGCGCATATTGAGTGGGAAGAGTTTTCGCGCTCGCGCCTGGCGCAAGGGGGAGACCTGCGGAAATACTATCCGTTGAGCCCCGAGGGCGAGGCCGAATACCGAGCATGGCGGCATGCTCAACAAAAATGAGTGGTGCCGGACGGGAGGACAATAGGTGTCTGCAATTGAGATAGAACAGCTCGGCAAGAGCTTCGGCGCCGTGGAAGTTTTGCGCGATGTCAATATCGAGATCGCCAGTGGCGAGTTCGTGGTGCTGGTCGGTCCGTCAGGCTGCGGCAAGTCAACGCTGCTACGCATGATCGCCGGGCTGGAAGAGCAGACGACCGGCGAGATCCGCATCGGCGGGCGTGTCGTCGACGAGATGCCGGCCAAGTCGCGCGACATAGCCATGGTCTTCCAGAGCTACGCGCTCTATCCGCATATGAGCGTGGCCGACAATATGAGCTTCGCGCTTCGACTGGCGAAGGTCCCTAGGGAAGAGATTGTCTCGAGGGTCAAGGCGGCGGCCGAAATCCTTGGCCTGCAGGATCTGCTTGGCCGCATGCCGCGGCAGTTGTCCGGCGGCCAGCGCCAACGTGTCGCCATGGGCCGCGCCATCGTGCGCGATCCAGCCGCTTTCCTGTTTGATGAGCCGCTTAGCAACCTCGATGCCAAGTTGCGTGTCAAGATGCGCGCCGAAATCAAGAAGCTTCACCAACGGCTCGGCCGAACAAGCATCTATGTCACGCATGACCAGACCGAGGCGATGACGCTCGCCGACCGCATCGTGGTGTTGAACAAAGGCCGGATCGAACAGATCGGCAGCCCCTCCGAGCTCTACGAGAACCCAGCCAATCTGTTCGTCGCAAGCTTTATCGGCTCGCCGGAAATGAACCTGATCGAGGGCCGCATCGACAACGGCGCATTCGTCGCCGATGACAGCTTGCGCTTACCTTTGCCGGCGGATGCTCGGATGGGCGACAGGGATGGGGTAGTTTACGGGATTCGTCCGCAGCACATTTCGGTTGGTGGCAACCACTCTCAGGCGAGGGTGCAAGTGGTCGAGCCGACCGGTGAGGCCCAGGAGCTTACATTAAGTGCAGGTGGAGTCGACCTCGTGGCCGAGGTGCGGGATCAGCCGCCCTTCAAACTTGATCAAGAGGTTGGGTTGGAGATCATGGTATCCAAGGTGCATCTGTTCGATGCTCGTAGTGGCACCAGGATTGCTTAGCGCGCGCTGACGGGCGAAAAAACAGCCCATCCCATCATGCCCTTCATCAGTTGCCACTTGCTGCGAAACCACCGGTGATCGCCGTTTGCCCATCGGCCGTCACGGCAATCGCCCGCGGCGCTCCGGCATGACCAGGGATCTCGGCACCACGCGTTGTTACGCCACAGAGGAACGGACCGCGTCAGACATAGTGCGAGCGTCGTCCTCATTGCACCCCGGGCCATTCCGTGCTCCGTTGGCGCAGCGCCGCCGTTGCGGGCACCAAGCTTGCCGGACCGGCCATATCGTCCACACCGTTCGAGGCAATCATATGACCCAGAATATGGAAACCGATCCCTTCAACGTCTCCATGCGCAAGTTCCTGAAGCAGGTCGGCGTGACTTCGCAGCAGGCAATCGAGAAAGCCGTGGCGGAGAAGGGCCTGAAAGGACAGGGCCGACTGACCGTGAGGGCCGTCATCACCTCGGAGCCGGCAGGCTTGCGCCATGTCGTGGAGGGCGAGATCGATCTTGGATGAGAGCTGCGGCTTGATCGGGGTCGGCTGCTACTTGAAGAACCGTATCTGCTCGGCGGGCGATGGATCGTATCCGCCAAGCTCGGCGGCGCGGCTGGCGAAGATTTCCTGCCCTAGCAAACGCAGGAGCGCCTGGATCGGTTGCTGGAAGTAGGTCCGCTGCCGCATCAGGAGATCGAAGCTTTCCCAGGCCAATGGAACGAAATCGAGGCCAGCGGCGCGGGCGGCCGCGCGCGTGGCAATTCCGCAATCGGCCCTACCAATGCGCACGGCAGCCGCGAGATCGGGTCCGGTCAGGCAGGGCGGCTCCAACCGGTTGACGTCGTCCTGTTTCGCGCCGGAGTCCGCCAGCAATTGCGTGAGCAGCATGTCCGCGCCTGCGCCGCGTTGACGAACCGCGATGCGTGCGCCGGTCGCAAGTACGTCGGTCAGGTTGTTGAGCGATTTTGGATTGCCTGGCGCGAGCAGCAGGCCTTGCTCGCGGCGGGCGAATCCGACCAGCACCGCATCGTAAAGCCGCGGTCTGGCCGCAATCGCGGCGACATTCGGGTCCGGGTCGGGGCTGTGGAAATGAATCGCGGCGACAGACACCTCGCCGCGCAGCAGGCGTGTCACGCCGGCTTCCGTGCCTTCCGTCAGAAAGGCCAGGCCGGAGGCTGATTGGCGGAGAGCCCATTCGAGCAGGTCGTCCTGGCTGCCACCGACGATCGGCGGCGGCTCGGATTGCGTCATTCCTGCGGGCCGGATCAACCCCGACATGACCCAACGGTCGAGTTCATGCCGAGGAAACAGCCACTTGCCCGCCACCTTGCTGCACGGGACACGCTCCTCCGCAATCAGCTCATAAAGCTTGCGCTCACCAATGCGCAGATAGTCGGCGGCTTCGGACGTCGTCAGCAAATCCATCCTGCATTGATATGCATATTCCTGTTCAGGTTCAAGGATTTGACAGTGACGGAGGAGTTGCAGGACATTGAACACGGGACAGGACTGCGAGGAGCAATGTCGGAAGGGCTGGGCATATGGCAACTGATCGCGAGCGGCGACGCCACGCTGTTTGCCATCGTGCGCCTGTCGCTCGCCGTGAGCCTTTCGGCTGTCGCGATCGCCATGGTCGCAGGCCTGCCGCTGGGCGCAATTATCGCGCTGGCACGTTTTCCCGGTCGTTCGGCGATCGTCGTGCTGCTGAACGGTTTCATGGGCCTGCCGCCGGTGGTGGTCGGGCTGACGGTCTATCTGCTGCTATCGCGATCCGGGCCGCTGGGTGAATTCGGCCTCTTGTTCACACCCGCCGCCATGGTCATCGCACAGGCGCTATTGGTGCTGCCCATCGTTGCCGCGCTGACTCGCCAGACGGTCGAGGATCTGTGGCGCGAGTACCGTGAGGAACTGACTGCGATGCAGGTCGGGCCGGCGAGCCTGGTCGCCACGCTTTTGTGGGACGGCCGCTTCAGCCTCGTCACGGCTCTGCTCGCGGGTTTCGGCAGGGCGGCGGCCGAGGTCGGCACCGTGATGATCGTCGGCGGCAACATTGATGGCTTCACCCGCACCATGACGACGGCAATCGCACTTGAAACCTCGAAGGGAAACCTGCCGCTCGCCATGGGGCTCGGCCTGATGCTGATTTTCCTCATCTTGCTGATCAACGCCGCCGCCTGGGGCGTGCGAGTTTGGTCCGAGCAACGGGCTGGCTAGGGATGCGGGCTGCTCAGAGCGATCTTCCACTTGTCCTCGATGACGTGTCGCTGGTCGCCGGTGCGACGACCATCCTGGACCGGGTGAACCTGACGATCGGGCCGCGCGCGCCGACTCTGGTCGTCGGCCCGAACGGGTCGGGCAAAACCTCCCTGCTGCGGCTCTGCATGGGGCTTGTTGCACCTTCTGCTGGAACCCTGACTTGGGGGGGACGAACGTTTTCCCCGCCGACACGGCGTGCAATCCTGTTCCAGAAGCCGGTGATGCTGCGTCGCTCGGCGGCCGCGAATGTCGCCTATGCACTGGCTCAAGCGGGCTGTCCGCGCCGGCTCCGGGCCCCGCGCGTGGAGGAACTGCTCGAGCGCGTCGGTCTTCTCGATCTCGCGACACGTCCGGCACGGCATCTCTCCGGTGGCGAGCAGCAGCGGCTGGCCCTCGCCCGCGCCCTGGCGCGCCAGCCCGAGATCCTGCTGCTCGACGAGCCGACAGCCAGCCTCGATCCGGCGGCGACGCGTTTTGTCGAGCAGATCATCATCACGGCTGCCCAATCGGGCACGAAGATCATCATGGCGTCGCACCACCTCGGCCAGGTACGCAGGATCGCGGGAGACGTCGTCTTTCTGCTCCGAGGGCGCGTTTGCGAGCATGCCGACGCCGACGACTTCCTTGACCGCCCCGCGACCCCGCAAGCCGCTGCCTTCGTGCGCGGCGAGCTCGTGCTTTGATCAACTGGACCGAGATTGAGATGCTGACCCGCCGAATATTCTCTGCGCTTGTGGTGCTTCTGATGCTAGCAGGCGGCGCGCCTGCCCAGGACCAGTCGATCGTCGTGGCGTCGACGACCTCGACCCAGGATTCCGGCCTGTTCGATCACATCCTGCCGCTGTTCGAGAAGAAAACCGGCATCGGCGTGAAGATTGTCGCTCAGGGCACCGGTCAGGCGCTCGACACCGGTCGGCGTGGCGATGCCGACGTGGTCTTCGTCCATGCCAAGGCGCAGGAGGAGAAGTTCATCGAGGAAGGCTTCGGGGTGAAGCGCTTCGACGTGATGTACAACGACTTCGTCCTCGTTGGCCCCAAGAGCGACCCGGCGGGCGTCAGCGGGACCAAGGACATCGCAGCCGCGCTGATCGCCATCAAAGCCAAGAAGGCGGCCTTCGTGTCGCGTGGTGACAGGTCCGGCACCCATTCGGCCGAATTGGGTCTGTGGAAGACGGCCGGCATCGACATCGAGGCGGCCAGGGGCCCGTGGTACAAGGAGATCGGGCAGGGCATGGGGGCGGCGCTCAACGCCGCGGCAGCCATGAACGCCTATACGCTTTCCGATCGTGGCACTTGGCTGTCGTTCAAGAATCGTGGCGAGTTGGACATCGCCGTCGAGGGTGACAAGCGGCTGTTCAATCAGTATGGCGTGATGCTGGTGAATCCTCACAAGCATCCAAGCGTCAAAGTGGAGGCCGGCCAGCGCTTCATCGATTGGCTGATTTCTCCGGAAGGCCAGAAGGCGATCGGAGAGTACAAGATCGACGGCCAGCAGCTCTTCTTCCCGAACGCGCAGCGCGGGCGTTCCTGAAGCTGGTTGCAAACAGGCTCGCGTCTGCTTCAATATCGCGCCATGACGAGAACGTTTTCTTCGACGGGCCCGCTGACTCCCCTGGAAGCGGCGCTCGACGCGCTGCTCGATGGTGTAATGCCCGTCACCCCCCGCTTGGTGCCGCCTGAACAAGCCTTGGGCTATGTCGCTGCCGGGATGCCGCCTGTCGTGCCGGCTCAGCCTGTGCGAGACATCGCTGCCGTCGACGGCTGGGCGTGTCGCGCCCTCGACCTCATGGGGGCATCAGCCTATTCGCCCTTAGTTTTGCCGGTCGCGCCGATCTGGGTCGAGACGGGTGAGGCCATGCCTGAAGATCGCGACTGTGTGCTGCAGGCCGGCCTCGTCGATTGCAGTGGACCGATGATCCAAGCAGCAGCTGAAGCGGTGCCCGGTCAGGGTGTGCGCCGGGCGGGCGAGGATATGGCGGCGGCCCGCCCGCCAATGCTTGAGGGAAAGGCGATCGGCGTCGCCGACCTGCTGGTCGCCCGCAAAGTGGGACTGAGCCAGCTTGCCATACGGAGCCCGCGCGTGCGCGTGATCGATGTCGCTGCCGACAGCCACGAGACATTCTCCATGCGGCTCGTGGTCGAGAGCCTGAGTGCCTCGGGCGTTTCGATCGTCGGTATAGAGACCGTAGAGCGCGACGCGGCATCGATCATTGTCGCTCTTGACGGCGAGGCCTGCGATTTTCTGCTCCTGATCGGCGGTACTGGTGACGGCCACGCCGACGTGACCGCCGAGGCTCTGGCGCGGCGCGGGGTGTTGATTGGGCACGGCATTGCCTTACGGCCCGGAGGGACAACGGCAATAGGCCGGCTCGGCAAGACACCGGTGGTCGCATTGGCCGGATCGCCGCACCAAGCTTTCGCCGGGTTCCTTGCGCTTGTCCAGCCAGTCCTGGACCGCCTGTCGGGCAGATCTGAACGGCCCGGCATCATCTTGCCGCTCTCGCGGAAAATCTCATCCGCGGTCGGACTTTACGAGCTCGTTCTGCTCGGGAAGGAAAGGGACATGTGGACGCCGCTCGCGGTCGGCGACTTTTCGCTGGACGCGATGCGGCTTGCCGACGCCTGGCTTGCGGTCCCGGGCGATAGCGAAGGGTATGCCGCCGGTACGCCCGTCTCCGCCTTTCCGCTCCGCAACTTTTGATCGAGTGAGCCGCTATGACGAATTCTCCATCATCGGCCCGGCAGAACAGCGGGCAGGAGCAGTTCCTGACGATATTGTCGCGCGAAGCTGCGCTGGCTCGCTTCGAGGCAGCGCTGTTTCCCCGCCCGTTGCCGACCGAGACGCGGACGCTGGCCGACGCGCTCGGGCTGGTTCTTGCCGAGGACGTGGCGGCGCCGGTCGACGTGCCGCCCTTCGACCGCTCCAATGTCGATGGCTTCGCGGTACGTGCGGCCGATCTGGCTGCCGCCTCTGAAACCCGTCCCGTTCGGCTTGAGCTGAATGCGGAAGCGATTGCCTGCGGCACGGTTCCGCAACTCCCCGTTCTGACCGGAACCGCCACACCCATCGCAACCGGCGGGCCGCTGCCGCGTGGCGCGGACGCCATCATCATGGTGGAGCATACGCATCCGGTGGGATTGAGTGCCATCGAGGTGGGGCGCGGCATCTCGCCCGGCCAGTTTGTCTCCAATGCAGGATCCGACATGGCGCGAGGAGAGGTCGTGCTGCGCACCGGAACGCAAATCGGCTCGCGCGAAATCGGCATGCTCGCCGCGTGCGGAATCGCACAAGTGGCCGTGGCGCGCAGGCCACGCGTGGCCGTGCTCTCCACTGGCGATGAACTCGTTCAGCCGGGCGAGCCGCTGCGGGCGGCCGGCATCTATGACGCCAACGGGCCGATCATCGCTGCGGCTGTCACTGAAAATGGCGGCGAAGCGCATTTTCTCGGCGCCTTCCCGGACGACGAGGCAACGCTTGAGACGGCTATGCGCGAGGCGCTCGCCGCCCACGACGTAATGATCCTGTCGGGCGGCACGTCCAAAGGGGCAGGGGATGTCACGCATCGCATTATCGGCCGACTGGGCAAACCCGGCATCATCGCCCACGGCGTGGCGCTGAAGCCCGGAAAGCCGCTTTGCCTTGCGGTGTGCGGGGGCAAGCCGGTCATCGTCCTGCCGGGATTTCCGACCTCGGCCATGTTCACCTTCCATGACATGGTGGTACCCGCCCTGCGGCGCATGGCGGGGCTGCCGCCGCGCGTCGATGCTCAGGTCACCGCAAGCCTTCCGTTGCGGGTTCCTTCAGAACTCGGACGGACCGAATTCGCGATGGTCTCCCTTGTGCAAGGGCAGGGAGGATTGACGGCCTATCCGACTGGTAAGGGCTCGGGAGCGATAACATCCTTTACCCAGGCGGATGGCTTCATCCGCATCGAGGCCCTGGCCGATCACGTGCCTGCCGGTGCCGACGTGCCGGTGACGCTGTTCACGCCGCGGGTCCGCGTTCCCGACCTCGTCGTCATCGGCAGTCATTGCGTCGGCCTCGATCTGGTCGTTGGCGAACTTTCGCGTCGCGGTATTTCGGTGCGCTCGCTGTCTGTGGGAAGCCTGGGCGGTCTTGCGGCGGCCAAGCGCGGCGAGTGCGATCTCGCTCCCATCCATCTCTTCGACCCGAAGACGCGGAACTACAACGCGCCCTTCCTCGGTGACGGTCTCGAACTCGTGCCAGGCTGGCGCCGCATGCAAGGTTTGGTGTTCCGCCGAGGGGACGAGCGCTTCGAGGGCCTCGGCGCGGAGGACGCGGTCCGTGCCGCGCTCGCCGATCCCGATTGCATGATGGTCAACCGCAACCAAGGCTCGGGAACGCGTATCCTGATCGACCAACTCCTCGGCGCGGAACGCCCGGACGGCTACTGGAACCAGCCGCGCACACACAATGCCGTGGCCGCGGCGGTAGCGCAGAAGCGCGCTGACTGGGGCGTCACCATTGCGCCGGTCGCGCGTGCGGCCGGGCTCGGTCTTATCCCGTTGACCGAAGAGCACTACGACTTCGCGCTGGTTTGCGCGCGAAAGGATCGGCCCGCGGTGCACGCGTTTCTCGAAGTCCTCCAGACCGACGAGGTGCATTCGGCGCTGGAGCATGCGGGGTTCAGCCGGCCGGGTTAGCGGCAAGCAACGCGGCCAGCCGCTCGGCTTCGGCGAGGTCCTCGACTGTGTTGGCGTTGAAGAACGGGTCCACCGGCTCTGCCGGCCAGGATACGGTGGCAAGGCCGTAGCGACTGGTCCACCGGTCGATCTTGCGCAGGCCCTCGTTGGTCAACGCATGCCGCAATTCGCCCCGCAGGGCGACTTTCCAGAGACCTATGACCGGATGCGCCTGACCGCCAGATGCCGCCACCGCCAAATCCGCCCCCTCGGTCATGCGCGCCCGCTGGAGGCGTGCAACGAGGTCGCGCGGCAGGAAAGGACAATCACCGGCGGCGCTGACCACCCACTCGACGTCGGGCCTGTTGTCCGCCGTCCAATCGAGCGCGGCGAGCATGCCGGCGAGCGGCCCAGGATAATCCTCGATCGTGTCGGCAACGACTGGCAGGCCAAAACGGGCAAAGCGAACGGGGTCGCCATTGGCATTAAGCACGAGCCCCTCGCATTGAGGTCCTAGCCGTTCGATGACATGCTCGAGCATCGTGCGTCCGCCGATCACGCGCGTCGGCTTGTCCCCGCCGCCCATGCGCCGACCCAGACCGCCGGCGAGCACGACGCCCAGCGTCATGGGCCGCTCAGTCGTCATGCTCGGCACCCTTGCGGCGGTGGCGCGGCGCTTCCTCATCGACCGAAGCGATATCCTGGTCGAAGACGATCCGCTCCTGGCCCGAAAGTGCGGTGAAGCGCTTGCCGCGCGCCCGGCCGACCAGCGTCAGCCCCACTTGGCGGGCCAGCGCCACGCCCCAGGCGGTGAAGCCGGAACGCGAAACCAGGATGGGAATGCCCATCCGAACCGTCTTGATCGTCATCTCGGAGGTCAGCCGCCCGGTCGTGTACATGATCTTATCCCCCGGATCGATGGCGTGGCGGTACATCCAGCCGGCGATCTTGTCGACAGCGTTATGGCGGCCGACGTCTTCCATATAGCAGATTGGCGTGCCCTCTCCGCAAAGGACGCAGCCATGGATCGCGCCTGCCTCCAGATAGAGCGACGGCATGGTGTTGATTTTGTGCGTCAGCTCGTAGAGCCAGGAGGTGCGAAGCTCAGCGGGCGGGAGCGTGATGTCTTCGATCGCCTCCAGCACGTCGCCGAAGGCGGTGCCTTGGGCGCAACCCGAAGTCTGCGTTCGCTTTCTGAGCTTCTGCTCGTAGTCGGTGTTGCGCTCGGTGCGAACGACCACGACCTGGAGGTCCTCGTCATACTCGACGTCCGTCACCACATCGGTGGGCAGAAGCATGTTCTGGTTCAGCAGATAGCCGAGCGCAAGATATTCAGGATAGTCGTTGACCGTCATCATCGTGACGATCTCCTGAGCGTTGAGATAGAGCGTCAGGGCACGTTCGATCGGTACGCGGACCTCTACCGCCGCGCCTGTATGGTCGATGCCCGCAACCAGCTCCGTCAGCCGTTGGTCTTGCGGATCGGGTGTGATGATAGCGTGTTCCGGTTGGCGTAGCATCAAAGGCATGGCAGTCTCCTGACGTCGTATTCTGGCTCGCGCCTGCGCTAGCTTGCCGTATCTTACAGGCTGTTCAACCGAAGCTGATTAAAAAAAGCCGGATTGATGCGATTACGAAGAAGCCGACACGCTCGTAGAGTGGGAATATAAATGGCGCAAATCTCGGATGACTGCTTCGCTTTCGGCGGACAGATGCGGCCCATCGACGAGACTGCCGCGCTGATCGCCTCGAAACTCAGCGCCGTACAGGAGGTCGAGACGGTCCCGCTCTTGCTGGCGGATGGGCGCGTCCTGGCAAAAAAGATGGTGGCATCGCTGCCGCTGCCGCCCTTCACGAATTCCGCGGTCGACGGCTACGCCGTGCGAGGGGCAGATCTGCCGCAGACCGTCGAGACGGCATTCGCCGTTGCCGGGAGGGTTCAGGCCGGCATGGCGGCGAATGAACCTGTGCAGCCGGGCCAGACGGTACGCATCTTCACTGGCGCTCCAATGCCCGACGGGGTCGACACGGTGTTCATGCAGGAAGACGTGAGCATCGACGGCTCCGGCAGGATCCTTCTCCCGCCCGGCCTGAAAAAGGGTGCCAATGTGCGCCCTGCGGGTGAAGATGTCGCATTGGGCGAGGCCGTCCTCCCGGCGGGCCATCGGATGCGGCCGCAAGATATAGCGCTCGCCGCCGCATTGGGGTTCACGGAACTCCAGGTTAGGCGCAGGATACGCGTCGCAGTGTTCTCGACCGGGGACGAAATCGTCGCGCCGGGAGACATGCGCGGACCGGCGCAGCTTTTCGACTCCAACCGTTTCATGCTGACGGCGATGCTCGCTCGACTCTGCTGCGACATCACCGATCTCGGTATCCTCGTGGATGACAGCAGACTGATCGCTGAAAAGCTGAGCGAAGCGGCATTAAGCCATGACCTGATCCTGACTTCGGGCGGTGTGTCGACGGGCGAGGCAGATTGCGTGAAGGCCGCCGTCGAGAGTGCCGGAACCCTGGTGTTCTGGCGCGTCGCGATCAAGCCTGGCCGGCCGGTCGCCATGGGGGTGATCGATGGAACCCCGCTGATCGGACTTCCTGGCAATCCGGTGGCGAGCTTCGTCACCTTCGCGCATATTGCCCGCCCGGCAATCCTCGCCCTTGCGGGAGCCCTCCAGCCACCGCCGACCCCGATCGCTATGCGGGCCGCCTTTTCCTATAGCAAAAAGCAGGGACGGCGGGAGTATGTGCGAGCAAGCGTACGCGCGGCCGCGGATGGATGCTACGAAGCGACGAAGTTTCCCAGGGAAGGCGCAGGACTGTTATCATCCCTGGTCGCGACCGACGGTCTCGTCGAGTTGGGAGAGGAGATAGTCCGTGTCGAGCCAGGTCACACGGTCCAGTTCCTCCCCTATTCCAGTCTTATGTGAGCGCCGTCGGATCGCGTCCTCGAAACGAGAGCCGCAACCCAGGCTCGATTGACGCGGCCAGGTCCCGTCGGGCATCATGCCGACCATGATAACCACGACGAAGTTGGATCTGACCGGGCTTAAGTGCCCTTTGCCAGCATTGAAGACTCGTAAGGCGCTGAAAGCCTTGAAGCCAGGCGAGCGGCTCGAGGTTCACTGCACGGACCCGCTGGCGGTCATCGATATCCCCAATCTGCTCAACGAAATGGGCGAGCGACTTGAAGCGACGGAACGCGACGGCGATCGCGTCGTGTTCATGATCGAAAAGACGCAGCCCGCGACGATGTGACGAGTTGCACCCCGTCGGCGGCGGTCCCAAGATTTGCGAGGCAATGCTTGCGCTGGTCGTGCAGGGGACATGTCGTGCCTCATAGTCGACATCCTGGTCCGCGGGGTATCGTTAAGAGGTAAGGGCGTTTCACTCGGGGAGGTGAGCACATGACGATCCAGGAACGACGGCCGCGTGATCGCGGACCAAAGGGCAGGCCGCTGGATGACGCCGCGCTCGCCGAGGTCCAGGCGCTCCTGGGCGCGCGCCAGCGACGGCGCGACTTGCTGATCGAATTCCTTCATCTGATCCAGGACCGATATGGCTGCCTGTCGGCGCGGCATTTGCGGGCGCTGGCGCAAGATATGCGCTTGTCGCAGGCCGAGGTCTACGAGGTGGCGACCTTCTACGACCATTTCGACGTTGTGAAGGAAGGCGAGATGCCGCCGGCGCCGTTGACAATCCGCGTGTGCGATTCAGTGAGTTGCATGCTGGCGGGCGCCGACACCCTCCTGGCCGAATTGCAAGCGGGCGCCGATCCAGCGGCGATCAGGGTCATGCGTGCGCCCTGCATGGGCCGTTGCGCTGGCGCGCCTGCCGCGCGTATCGGTGATCGCGAGGTCGACCAGGCAACCGCCGAGGGCCTGAGGCGCATGGCCGCGGCAGCGGAGACCGGTGTGAGCCTGCCCGATTATGTCGGGCTGGAGGCGTATCGGCAGGCGGGCGGCTACCAGCTTTTGCAGCGGGTACGGATTGGGGCGCTGACCACGGACGAGCTCATCGCCACCCTGGGCGATGCAGGCTTGAGGGGTCTGGGCGGTGCGGGTTTTCCCGCTGGCAAGAAGTGGCAGTTCGTGCGTTCCTATCCGGGCCCGCGTCTGATGTCGATCAATGGCGACGAGGGGGAGCCCGGCACCTTCAAGGACCGCATCTATCTCGAGCGAGATCCGCACCGTGCCTTTGAGGGTGCATTGATCGCGGCGCACGCCGTCGAGGCGGAACGGATCTATCTTTACATGCGTGACGAATACCCTGCGGTGCTCGCCATTCTTCGTCAGGAGATCGCCGCACTCGAGGCCACCGGCATCGTCAAGCCGGGCTTCATCGAGCTCCGCCGCGGCGCTGGTGCGTATATCTGCGGCGAGGAGAGTGCGATGCTGGAAAGCATCGAGGGCAAGCGCGGCATGCCGCGCCACCGCCCCCCCTACATCGCCGAGGTCGGCCTGTTTGGACGGCCGACCCTCAACCATAATGTCGAGACGCTCTGGTGGATCCGCGACATCGTCGAAAAGGGCGCGCAATGGTTCGCTGCGCAGGGCAGGCCCGGCCACCCCGGCATCCGCTCATGGTCCGTATCCGGCCGGGTGAAAAATCCCGGCGTCAAGCTGGCGCCGGCCGGCGTCACGGTGCGCGAATTGATCGACGACTATTGCGGCGGCATGGCGGACGGTCATGAGTTCAAGGCCTATTTGCCGGGCGGCGCCTCAGGCGGCATCCTGCCAGCAGCACTGGGGGACATTCCGCTCGATTTCGGCGGCGATCTGGCCAAGCAGGGCGCCTTCGTCGGCTCCCATGCTATAGTCGTGTTCTCGCAGGCCGACAATATAAAGCAGGTCACGCTCAACCTCATGAAATTCTTCAAACATGAGAGCTGCGGGAAGTGCACGCCTTGTCGCGAGGGAACCGAAAAGTTGGTGGCTATCTTGCAGGAGCAGGGCCCGATGCCGGAAGACAAGATTCGCGACCTCGAAGCCGTGATGCGCGATTCGTCGATCTGCGGCCTGGGCCAGGCGGCGCCCAATCCGATCAACCATCTGCTGACGCATTTCCGGAGTGACCTCTGATGGCCGAGAGCGTGGTATTCACCCTCAATGGGCAAACCGTGAGCGCCGCCCCTGGCGAGACTATCTGGGATGTCGCCAAGCGCCAGGGAACAAAGATTCCGCATCTGTGCCATGTCGACATGCCGGGCTATCGTCCCGACGGCAATTGCCGCGCCTGCATGGTCGACATCGAAGGCGAGCGCGTGCTGGCTGCCTCCTGCGTTCGCCAGCCTTCCGCCGGCATGGTCGTGAAAACCGATACCGAACGCGCCCGCAAATCGCGCGAGATGGTATTCGAGCTTCTCGCAAGCAACATGCGACCGGCGAGCGACGGTCCAGACAACCAGTCGGCATTCTGGCAATGGGCCGGTTCGATGGGGATTTCGGGCAGCCGATACCGTTCCAAGTTCACCGAGGAGGGGCTAGCGCCAGAATTCGACATCACCAATCCGGCCATTGCCGTCAATCTCGACGCGTGCATCACCTGCGGCGCTTGCGTGCGCGCCTGCCGCGAGGTGCAGGTCAACGACGTGATCGGCATGGCCGAGCGCGGCAATCACTCGATTCCTGTCTTCGATATGCACGATCCGATGGGCCTGTCGACCTGCGTCACCTGTGGCGAATGCGTCCAGGCTTGCCCGACTGGTGCGCTCTACGAGAAATCGCTGATGGACGAGACCGGCAAGACGCGTGTCGTCCAGGCGTTCGACAAGGTCGTCGATACGGTTTGCCCGTTTTGCGGCGTTGGCTGCCAGACGCAGGTCGCTGTCAAGGACAATAAAATCGTCCAGGTTGACGGCCGTAACGGTCCGGCGAACGAGAACCGGCTCTGCGTCAAGGGGCGCTTTGGCTTCGACTATGTGATGTCGCCCGAACGGCTGACGAAGCCGCTGATCCGTCGCGACGACGCGCCGAAGGCCGGCGACATTGATCTGCGCAGTGTCGACCCGCTGACAGTGTTCCGCGAGGCCAGCTGGGAAGAGGCGCTGGAGCGCGCTGCCAGCGGGCTGAAACGCATCCGCGACCAGCATGGTGGCACGGCGCTGGCTGGCTTCGGCTCGGCAAAGGGGTCGAATGAGGAGGCCTATCTCTTCCAGAAATTCGTCCGGCAGGGTTTCGGCACCAACAATATCGACCACTGCACCCGGCTCTGCCACGCCTCTTCCGTGGCCGCTCTGATGGAGGGCGTCGGCTCTGGCGCGGTCTCGGCGCCTTTCATGGACGCCATGAAGGCCGAATGCGTGATCATCATCGGGGCGCGGCCGGCGACAAACCATCCAGTGGCCGCCACCTATTTCAAGCAAGCGGCAAAGCGCGGCACCAAGCTGATCGTGATGGATCCGCGCGGCCAGGAACTGATGCGCCACGCCAGCTATGCGCTGCGCTTCAAGCCGGGCAGCGACGTGGCGATGCTCAACGCGCTGCTGCACGTCATCATAGAAGAGAGGCTCTATGACGAGCAGTACATCCAGGCCAATGTCTCCGGCTTCGAGGCATTGAAGGCCAAGGTGAAGGATTTTTCGCCCGAGGCGATGGCTCCCGTCTGCGGCATCGAGGCCGGTGTACTGCGCGAGGTGGCGCGCACCTATGCCAAGGCGGAGCGCTCGATGATTTTTTGGGGCATGGGCATTTCGCAGCACACCCACGGCACGGACAATTCGCGCTGCCTGATCGCGCTGGCGCTGATCACGGGGCATGTCGGGCGCGCCGGCACAGGCCTGCATCCGCTGCGCGGCCAGAACAATGTCCAGGGCGCCTCGGACGCGGGCCTCATCCCGATGTATTTCCCCGACTACAAATCGGTGGAGAATGCCGATATCCGCGGCCAGTACGAGAATTTCTGGGGCCAGACGCTCGACCCCAAACGCGGCTTGACCGTCGTCGAGATCGTCGACGCGATCCATGACGGCGAGATCCGGGGCATGTACATCATGGGCGAGAACCCGGCCATGTCCGATCCGGACCAGAGCCATGCGCGCGCCGCACTCGCCAAGCTAGAGCATCTGGTTGTTCAGGACATCTTCCTGACCGAAACAGCGTGGCATGCCGACGTGGTGCTCCCTGCCTCCGCGCATGCTGAGAAGCTCGGCACTTACACCAATACCAATCGGCAGGTGCAGATCGGCCGGCCGGCCGTCAACCTGCCGGGCGAGGCGCGGCAGGATCTCGATCTCATCATCGAGCTTGCCAGACGCATGGGGCTGGACTGGAACTACGGGCACGTTTCGGACGTCTTCGGCGAAATGGCGCAAGTAATGCCGTCGCTGAAGCACATTTCCTGGGAGCGCATCGAACGCGAGGAGTCCGTCGTCTATCCTGCCGATGGTCCTGATGTTCCTGGCAACGAGATCGTCTTCACCACCGGGTTTCCGACCGCGGATGGCCGCGGGCGCATCGTGCCCGCCGACCTCCTGCCTCCCGACGAGGTGCCCGACGACGAATATCCTCTGGTGCTAACCACCGGGCGCCTGCTGGAGCACTGGCACACGGGCGCCATGACACGCCGCGCCGGGGTGCTCAACGCGATCGAGCCCTACGGCATTGCTGCAATGAATCCCTACGAGATCAAGCGCCGCGGGCTGGCGCAGGGAGACGTGATCAACGTGGAGACGCGGCGCGGCATTGTCGAAGCCATTCTGCGGGCCGATCGAGAGGTCGCCGATGGCATGGTGTTCATGCCGTTCTGCTTTAACGAGAGCCCGGCCAACATGCTTACCAATCCTATGCTCGATCCTTACGGCAAGATCCCCGAGTTCAAATATTGTGCCGCGCGGATCGTGCCGGCATCGAGATCGGTCGAAGCTGCCGAATGACGTTTGGAACCTGCCCGCGGAGGTAGTGTTGGGAGACGGCTGACTTGAGGAAGTCCATTGCTCGACGGCCGCCGGAATAGTCGGGCAGGCCGTCGCGAAGGCTCGCGACAGGTGGGAGGGGCGCTATCGCCGGCCAGATGTCAGCCATAGTTGTGCGGAACGCCCTCAACTCGGCGTTCTTCTCGCGAGGTTTGATTTGGCTGAAGGCGACGCGAAATGCCATCACCGGCCGACCAGCAGCAGCCTTCTGACGAGTGCTGCTGTTAGAGTGTTTCGTTAGGATAGACGCCCCAAAGGCGGGTTTGCCTGACGAAACCTGCCAGCGACTTGACCGCGACCCTGCACCATTGCCCGTCGCAGCGCACCAGTTCGACAATTACT
Organism: Mesorhizobium sp. B1-1-1; assembly: GCF_006442955.1. Classification (NCBI taxonomy): domain Bacteria; kingdom Pseudomonadati; phylum Pseudomonadota; class Alphaproteobacteria; order Hyphomicrobiales; family Phyllobacteriaceae; genus Mesorhizobium; species Mesorhizobium sp. B1-1-1. The sequence continues at coordinate 365,977 of NZ_VFWW01000005.1, read as the reverse complement.
TCCGGCGCCAGCCAGGCGGTGACGAGGCTGGAAACCGAAGGCTTCCGGCGCAGCGCGATCTTGTCCTTGCTCCATGGGGCGGTTACAGCGGTCCTTCGCCCCGAAAGAAGCGGACCGAAGACCCAGCCGGATGTTCCCTGCCAATCTCGCACGCGCCGCCAGTTTCCATATTCCTGGTAGATTTCAAGCGGAATCCTGGGCCGGACATAAACCCATTCGACGTCATATTGGGTGCCCGGTCCGACCCGCATATTCACAGGAGAACTCTTCAACGACGCGAAGCGGGGCAAGGCAATCCCGTTGACAGCAGCTTGAGGGCCGGCCTTTGTGACAGTTGCAACACATAGTGCAGCGATGAGGCAACAACGAAGGACGCTACCCGTGACGAAAAAGCCGCAACCGGTGTCTTGATAAGTCGACGAGACGACGTTGCTCCGAGGCGCACAACCGCGGCGTCTCACAGCGAAGCCCCATGCGAAGGATTGAAGAGGGCTCGAGGACATCTTTCGATATTGCCGCGTGGTCCTGGTGAGACAACGTCGGGAGAGGCGAGTTGCAGCGTTCGCATGGGCGTTCGATCCCACCTACCGAGTGAGCGCGTAGCAATCGATTTTTTTGAGCGCCAGTCGCCCGCAAGCGCGCCACGCTTCCGACTTGTTATCGAAGCCGGCATATCGGGCGCGGTAGTACACATCGCCATCTTTTTCGAAGGCCTCGGTAAAAGCAGAAGTGTTCGAAAGCAGTTTTGGCGCTTTGCGAGCCGCGAGTGAAAGGATTTCACGAGCTGCGGCCTTGCTTGGCATCGATCCAATCTGGATGATCCATTGACCTTCTTGGGTGGAAGCGGTGCTGATCGGATCGATGGCATCGGCAGACAAGGCCTGCTCCCTGGACACATCGCCCATCGCCTCAGCGGCGAAAGCGGCTCGGGAATCGGCCACCCGGGCTGGCTTCCACGTCGGAGTGGGCACCGATGCGTTCGAAGCCGCGGAGGCGACCAATGCGCTTTCTCCGCCACGATCGATCCTGAACCGGTCCGGACCGTTGGAAGCCTTAGCCAGATAGCGGCTGATGAGACGCTTCATGCGTGCATCTCGGCTCCTGACCGTATGTCCGCCCATCACCACCGCGACGATGCTGCGGCCCTGCGCCTCGACGGAAGAAACCAGGTTGAAGCCCGAGGCATTCGTGTATCCCGTTTTGATCCCATCCACGCCCTTCACCCGGCCGAGCAGATGGTTGTGATTGCCGAAGCGCCGACCTTTGTATTTGAAGGATCGGGTGTTGAAGTAGGAATAATAGCCAGGGTGATGATCCCTGAGCGCCAGGCCAAGGCGTGCCATGTCGCGCGCCGTGGTCTTCTGGGCTGTGTCGGGCAGTCCGTTAGCGTTCCTGAACGTGGTGGAGGTCATTCCCAACTGTCGTGCTTTTTGCGTCATGAGACGTGCAAAGCCGACCTCCGACCCGCCGAGGAACTCGCCAATGGCCGTCGCGGCATCGTTGGCGGACTTCGTTACCAGCGCCAATATGACCTGTTCGACGGTGATCGTTTGACCCTGCTTCAGTCCGAGCTTGGAGGGCGCCTCGTTGGCAGCATTGGCCGATACCGGTATTGCCGTGCCTTTCGAGATCCTGCCGCTCTCGAGGGCGTCGAAGATGAGGTAGAGCGTCATCATCTTGGTGAGAGATGCTGGATAGCGCGGAACGTCCGCATGATCCCTGTAGAGGGTCTTGCCGGTCTTGGCATCGATGACAATGGCTGAAAATCTGGAATTGGCCTGCACGGCGGAAGCAGAGGCGGCGCAAAACACGATGACGACCGAGATCCTCAAGGCGAATTTCAACAATGACGCCGGCAAGGCGACAAGCTTCTCCAATACCAGATACATTCGCCCGCCCGTCGCCGCTCCGTGTAAAATGTGGCCGGGCGATCCGGCCATCGGATCACGAAGCTAGGCAGGCACCGTTACCAATTGGTTATCGCATTCTTAACGAGAGGCCTCAAATTGTCTCGGCTCTATCCCTCGATTCCGCACCAGATAAGGTCGGTCGCCGTGACGGTTCGCGGAACTTGACGCCGCACGGCTCGAGGCGCGCATCGATTGCGGCGCCGACTACCAGGATGCTTCCGCGGAAGACAAGCCGATCTTGCTAGAAGATTCTATTCTACATCCTCACGTCCGTACCCTAAGCGCTTGCTCCAGCCTGTCGGCGATCTGTGTGACGAGATAGGCAATCACCATGTAGATCACGACGGCAATTACGAAGGCTTCGAGATAGTAGAAATTCAACGCGGCGGTCAGCTGTGACTGCGCGAAGATATCGACAACTTCGATGGCGAATCCGAGTGAAAGCGCCTTCATGATAACCATCATCGAGGTTGTCAGATCGGGAATTGCTGTCAGGGCGACCTGGGGAAATAGCACCCGTCGAAACAGTTGCCCCCTTGTATAGCCAAGCGAATAGGCTGCGTCTGCCTGACCGGTGTCAAAGGCGTTGAGGGCTCCCTTGATAATCTCGGCCTGGAACGCGGCGACACAGCCGGTCACCGCAATGACAAGGATAACCCAATTGGGCGTTTGGTGGGCGTTGAAGTCTATGCCAACCAATGAAAACAGAAACTGAAGCGCGGGGGGAAGACCGAAATAGGCGAGGAAGATCACGATCACCATCGGAACGCCCTTGAAGACGACCTTGTAGGCCATGACGAGCTCTCGCAGTGCGGGAATCCGTCTATATTCCACAAGCGCAAACAGGCTGCCGACCATCGTCGAGAGCACGAAGATCGTGAGGGCCATTGCAAGCGTTACGGGTACGGCGCCCAGAATTTCCCGCGAGTCCTGGAGCAGGATATCGGTCTCAAACATGGTCAAATACCCTTGTTAGGTCACACGCTCGCGATCAGTGTGTTCTTGATCTGAGCAGATGTCGTAGCCTCCGGTGCCTGCATCGGGGAACGAAGCTCGAAGAAGCGGACGATGAGCCATGCGATCAGGCACATCACCGAATAGATGACCGCCAGCACGAGATAGGTTTCGAACTGGTACTGATTATAGTCGCGCTCCATGATCAAATGCGCGGTCGCCATGACATCCGCCGCCCCGATGTACATCACCAGCGCAACGTTATGGATCAGGTAGATGACGGAGTTCCCGTAGCCCGGCAATGCGAAGTGCACTGCTTGTGGCCCGATGACGCGCGTGATTTTCTGGCGAAAGGTATATCCAAGACTGTCTGCCGCATCATGCTGGCCGCGATCGACGGCCAGATATGCAGGTCGCAGGACTTCTGACAGGTAGCCGCCGTGATAAAAGCTCAATGCCACCATCGCAGCGATCGTCGGCGAGAAAAAATCTTCGGAGCCGAACAGGATTACCAGCAAGGGAAGCCCGTAAAACGCAACGAACAATTGGAGGACGACGGGAACACTCCGGGCATAGGATACGTAGAGATCCGCCAGGTGACTGATCACTGGCACCCTGCGGACCCGGAGTGTTGTCGCAAGGAGAGCTAGGCAGAACCCAGCAATGAGGGCCGTAAAAGTGATGGCCAGCGTCAGCGGCAACGCCGAGAGCAACTCGGGAATCATAGCAGAAACGTCCACTTGGAACACTCCTTCTTGCAGTTCTGCCTCAACGCCGGCTATCCAGATGCAGCTGAGGACGCCTTGTTACTTCATGTATTTCACGATGTCCTCGCCGAACCACTTCTGCGAGAGCTTGTCGATCGTGCCGTCGTCCTTCAGTTCCTTGAGCACCTTGTTGACGTCCTCGGCCAGGATCTTGTTTTCCGCTGACCGGTGAATCAGCATGTACGTGTTGTTGCTGTAGACCGGATCGGATGCGACGATATCGAGCTTCTTGTTGTCGATGACCGCCTGCTCACCGAGGTTAGACGGTAGAACCAATGCGTCGAACTTGCCGTTCTGAACTTCATCCAGGCGGTTCGGGTAGGGGATCCCGGCGCTCGATGCCGTGACGTCGAGCTTGTATTGCGGATTCTCTTTCTGCCAGTTCATGATGAACTTGTAGGTTCCGCCACCGGCTGTGGTCGGAACGATCCTCTTGCCGACCAGGTCCTTCATTTCCTTTATGCCGCTGTCTTTCTTGCTGTAGATTTTCATCAGACTGGCGCCCATCGGGTTCTCTGGAATGATGAATTGCTTCTCTCGCTCGGGCGACTTGTAGTAGCCACCTACGGCGATGTCGTACTTCCCGGTGGCAAGGCCGGTTTCCTGGGCGATGTCGGACACACCTTCCATTTCGAACTTGTATTGCGGTAGCTTCGCATTGATCGCCCTCAGAAGATCGGGCTCATAGCCTTGCGGTTCGACGCCGATGGCGCCCCAGGCCAGCGGCTTGGATTCGGCAGACGTCGCGATCTTGATCGTCCGGACGGTCTGACCATAGCTGGTCCCCGCGGTTGCGAGGGCAATTGCGATGCCACCAGCGACGGCCAGGACATAGCGGCGGGAAAAACCGGATGTGATTGCAGACATTTCTTGGGTTCCCTTCTTGTTGAGCTATTGAAAAGCGAGTTCCGACTGCAGGAATTGAGCCAGTCGTGGACTGGAAGGCGCGTCGAAGATTTCAGCCGGACTGCCGTCGGCGGCAACCACGCCACGGTCCATGAAAACGATCCGGTTCGAGATGTTCTTTGCGAATTGCATCTCGTGGGTCACAAGCAGCGACGTGATCCCTGACGACGTGACATCCTTGATCACCTTCAAAACTTCACCGACAAGTTCAGGGTCCAGCGATGACGTAGGCTCATCGAAGAGGATGACGTCAGGACGCACCGCCAGCGCGCGTGCGATGCCGGTGCGCTGGAGCTGGCCGCCCGAGAGCTGGGATGGATAGCTGTCTCGCTTCGACGAGAGACCGACCCGATCGAGCTCTCTGAGCGCGATTTCCCGCGCCTCTTCCCTGGATTTGCGCTGCACCACAACGAGCGGATCCATCACGTTCTGGAGGACCGTCATGTTCTTGAAGACGTTGAACTGCTGAAAGACCATCGCCGTCCTCAACCGGATCGCCTGGACAGCGGCCTTGTCGGCACGCTGGTAGTCCATCCGAATCTGATCGAACGCGATGGTTCCTGACGACGGCTTGGCCAGATAGTTGATGCATTTCAGCAGCGTGGTCTTGCCGGTGCCACTGGGGCCGATGATCGACACCACGTCACCCCGCTTTACCGAGAGATTGACGCCGTTCAGGACCTGCGTGCTTCCGTAAGACAGCTTTATATCTTTGAGTTCAAGCATTGCTGGTTGGCCCTTCGGGAAGTGTGGGACGGACTGGCTTGACCGGATGCAACGTCATCACCCGCTCTCCGCATGGCCCAGGACGTGCATCAGCCGGTTTGCCCAGCCGAAGATCGCTATGGCGTGGACGAGGTCGATGATCTCGGCATCATTCATGCCGACTGATCGCAGCGAGGCGACGTCGTCTGCCGTCGCTTCCGACGGCGCCGCCGACAGGCGGCGGGCAAAGTTGTAGATTGCCGCATCGCGCGACCCAAGCTTTTCAGGTTTGTCGAGATACAGCGCCGTGACCACTTCATCGCTCTTGGTCAGCTCTGCATGCCGGCGGGCGTGAACGACGGCACAGAATTTGCAGCCATTGACGATCGAGGCACCCAGTGCGCCAAGCTCGCGGTCGGGACGGGCAAGCCCGCCCTCGACGTACATGATCGCGTTGAACAACACCGTGCGGGCAAGATAGCTCTCGGGATCATGCACAAGGGTGCGCACATATTCCGAAACTTTCTTGGCCGACGGCGTAACCTTCATTGCTTCGAGCTGTTCCGGCGTTGCCTCCGATAGCTCGACCGGTGCGATATAGGGATGCCAATTCAGCGGCTTCAGGCGCACCGAGGAAATCATGCCCGCCTCATCAATCGCAAGCCGGTCGCGACCCGGGTCTGGAAGTTGATGAAGGCAATCAATTCGGAGAGCGCAACGATCTGGGGATCGTTCAATCCGGCTTGGGCGAGCAGGGCAATGTGGCTCGCCTCCGCCTTTTTCGGCGTCAGGGTGATCAGGTCAACATGTCGGGCGATGGTCGCCAGAGGTTCATTCAAATCCGTTTCCCCCCGGGCCAAGGACAGAAGCTGCTCCGTGGGACCAAGCTGAGCCAGTTGTACATCATATTCGGCCATCAGGACGGGATCGGCGTTCAGAGCTGCCATGCGACGGGCCAGAGCGACCCGCAAATTCGGTGCCAGCCCCTGATCGTTTGCCGGCTGCAGGACGGAGAGGCGACATTCCTCAGCCCCTCGCACGAATTCGGGCCGAAACCGCCGTGCAGCGAAAAGGGCATCGTCCGGTGAAAGACCCGCAGCCTTGTCCATTGCGTCGATCACAGTGCGGCTTCCTTATGCAACAAGGGTGTTGAATCGACCCATTCGTCGCCCAGAAGTTCCGGGGTGTCGTAGGCGATCAGATTGGCGAAGTGGGTTTCGACATCTTCGGCGAACAGCGACGCGGCAATGCCGCGGACCAGACGGTCGGCACCGGCGCTGACGGCCGGGATATCGCCGGAGACCTTGCCATGGGTCAGCATGGCGGCGTCGTTGAAGCAGTGGACATGCGCCAGCATCGGGCAGGAACCGGGGACGCGCTCGCGAAATTCGAAGGCGGGGCCGAGATCCGGTGCCTCCAACATGCCTGCGCGCGGCGGCCCCATGTCCGGCGTATATCGACCATCCGACCAGGTGCGGATGTGTGGGGCGAAGGCGGCGAATTCCGGGCGACCACTGAAGTCATTTGAAAAGCCGGTCGCAGCGATCATGAAATCGTAGCGCATCGGCCCTTGCGTGGTTCCGACCAGAAGGCCTCCGGCATCTTCCTTCACCGCGACCACACCACAGTCGAGAAAGAAGCGGGCATTCGCATGACGAGACACGCGAAGCGTCGATGAACGCGGCGGCGGCGTCTGGGTCGAGGCGGTGTAGTCGAAGAATCTCCACTTCCAGGAATCGGGCAAATGATACATGCCGAGGATGACACCTTGGCTGCCGATCCCGGTCAGCTTGTTGATCCGCGGCATTTCCTTGCGCCGGATCAACATGTCGACTGAACCGGCGCCCGCCTCGAGCGCCGTCGCGGCATTGTCCATCGAAGAGGCGCCGGCGCCGATAACCGCAACACGCTTGCCCTTCAGTGCATCAAAATCGATGTCGTCGGCAGAATGGGCCCAATAGGAGCGATCGATGCCCCTGAGGAAATCGGGCACGGCAAAACCGCCGAGACCGGACCGACCGGTGGCTAGAACGAGACGACGGGTGAGAACCCGGCCGGTTTCCGCGCCCTCGACATCGATCGCAATCAGATCGCCAACGGCTGCAACGCCTGTCATGCGCACGCTGTTGCGTACTGGCAGACCAAGCACGTTCCGGTACCAGACCAGGTAGTCCATCCACTGGCCTTTGGGGATTTTGTCCAGCGACCGCCATGCCTCGACGCCCCATTGTGCCGTGAACCAGGCGCGGAATGTCAGTTGCGGCAGACCGAGCGACGGACCGTGCAGCGTTTTCGGCGACCGGAGCGTTTGCATGCGGGCAAACGTTATCCATGGCCCTTCGAAGCCGGCCGGAGCCGCGTCATAGGCGACGACATTGGTTATCCCCGTCAGCACCAGCTTTGCGGTGGCAGCAAGTCCGCACATGCCGGCGCCGATCACAACGACGTCACGGACCGGCACGCCATCGCGCGAACGTGCGGGAACCCATGGCTTGGCAGGCAGTTCGAGAAAATCGAGGTCCTGAGCAAGTTGTGCTTCAAGCGCGGCTAGACCTCTCGGGGGGAGCGAACTGGGCGTGTGCTTCATATTCCCGTTCCGTGATTTGTGCCGGAGGCAGGATCGGTCACCAATTGGCCGGCCAGGGTCGGATCGAGTTTCTTGAAGCCAACGATCGACCGTTCAGCCACCGCCTCGACCGCATCCACCAACGCCTGCGCGACTGGACGAAGGGGGCGTTTTTCGGCAGCCACAACACCCCAATAAAAGAGGACGGTTACGTCGATCGGGCGGATGACGACCCCAGGCAAGCCCACGCCATAGGCGGTGAGGGGATCGATGACAGCCGCAACACCAGTCCGGCGTACGATCTGCAACGCGCCATAGGCGGTATTCGTGCGGATTACTGGCCCGGTGTCGATGCCCCTGGCCGCCAACGCCTTGGAGACATGCAACTGGAAACGCAGCGGGTTGAGCAACGTGGCGACGCGGCGGCCGGCAAAAGCGGAAAGCGGTATGACATCTAGTTCGGCCAGCGGATCATCCTCCCGCACGGCAGCAACATCAGGCGCCGAATAGAGCCGCAGGACATCCAGACCGGGCGTATCGAGCGGCAGGCTTGAAAACCCGACCTCGGCACGTCCGCTGCGCACTTCCTGAGCGACGGTCGAGGGAAGGAACTGCCCGAGATGCGTCTCGTGCGGAAGCTCGGCACCTTGGAGTTCAGCCAAGGCCGTAGGGATCAAGCCGGTGCCGATCGCGGAGGTGGTGACGATCTGCAGGATTCGCCCTCTGCCGGCGGCGATCATCTTGGCCCGCGCTGCGAGTTCGGTGAAGGACATCAGCAGGCGTCGTGCTTCCTCCTCGAACGCGACTCCTTCTTCAGACAACTGCACCCGTCGACCGATCCGATGCAGCAATTCGAAGCCAAGTTCGGCCTCGAGCTCCTGAATGGTGCGCGTCACCGCAGGCTGGGAACGCCCGAGCATGTCAGCCGCCCTGGTGATACTGCCGCTGGCAGCAACCGCAAGGAAGGTCTGAAGGTCCCGGGTTTCCATGTTTCTCCTACATGCGTAATCCGTATGATTGACATCGTCTCATTCGTTTTTGATATATGTCAAGCGGAAACGAATGTTCGTTACGGGCTTTGTGCATATGCCGGCCTCAGCGCCAGAATCCGGGTCGGAGGCGGACAGGGACGTCAGACGCGGCTCCAGCTTGCGAAGCCTCCTGAAGAAAAGAATTCAGGTGACGGCGGCAAGGATTCTCGAACCACAAAGCCTGCGACAGGAGGAATATTATGCGCGTGAGTATTCTGGGCGCCGGAGCAATTGCTTATGGCCTTGCCGCCTATTTGGCAGGATCGGGGCATTCGCCAATGCTTTGGTCACCGTCGGGGCAGCGCACCAAGGGGTTGGCTACCGGCGAATTGTTGAAAGCGACGGGGGACATCGCGGCGACGGTACCGGTGCGCATCGCCAAGGATTGCAAGGATGCCATCGCCAACGCGGACGTGGTGGTGATTGCACTTCCGGCTTACGGCCACAGGATGGTGATGGATGCTGCCGCCCCCCATCTGATCGATGGAATCCCGGTCATCATCAGTTCGCATTGTTCGTTCGGGGCACTGTATCTCTCCAGGCGGTTGGCGGAGCGCAAGGTCAGCTTGCCGATCGTCCTGTGGGGCACAACACTGTTGACCGGGCGGCAACTCGGGCCAACCGAGGTCCATGTCACCACCATTCGCCAGAAGCTTGATGTCGCGACGCTGCCTTTCAAAGCTCAGGATGAAGGATACGGATTTTGCACGAGCCTATTTGGTGATCGTTTTGTCAAGCGCGACGGCATGCTTGCGATCGCGCTCAGCAACCTCAATCCGCAAAACCACTTGGGAATTGCCCTCCTCAACCTGACACGCATGGAAAAAGCCGAGCAATGGAGCCAGGGGGGAAACGTCACCCCTGCCGCTGGCCGCCTTATCGAGGCTCTGGATGCCGAACGGCTAGCCATCGCGGCCCATTTTGGTATCGCGGTTCGCACCGTCCAGGAGCATTTTTCATTGTCGTTTCATGTTCCGAAGGGAACCGTTTCGGAGATGAACCAGGAGATGGATCGTCAAGGCCGTGGCGGCTTTGGTCCGACAACAATCGAAAGCCGCTACATTCTCGAGGATGTTCCGTTTGGACTGCTGCCGACCGTATTGTTGGGTAAGATCACCGAGAAACCGGCGACGCTCCACGAGTCTGGAGTTTCGATATTATCGGCGGCTTACGGTCGCGATCTCAAGGGGGATAACGATATTCTTCCCGCGCTCGGCCTCGAGGGAATAGCAAAGGCGGATCTTGAAAACCTTTGCCGCACGGGGTTTTGAGTGCGCCCGCAGCCGATACGGCATGATCACATTTAGGGGCGCCGCGCTACGTCATCGCGTCGGTGCATTTTAACAGTGGTGCGCAGCGTCAGGGCGATGTCGCTGGCGCCGCGATCGCCAGAACCAGCCATGCAACCCTCGAAAGTAGCGTTCGGGACGCCGCGGGGAATCGAGCATCCTGAATTGACAATATCCCCTCCGGGGGGATAGCACTTCAGAATGAAAGAGCGTCCCCACATTCACGAGACCCATCCCGACATCGTCAAACGGCTGAAGCGGGCCGACGGTCATCTGAGGGGCGTTATTGAGATGATCGAAGCAGGCCGGCCTTGCCTTGACATTGCCCAGCAGCTTCATGCCGTCGAAAGGGCTGTTTCCCAGGCCAAGAAGACGCTCATCCAGGATCACCTAAACAACTGCCTGGAAGATGTCGTGGGGCCGCTGCCGCGTGAGCAGCGCCGCTCGATCGATGAATTCAAGGACATCACCAAATACTTGTGAGACACGCTCCATGATGGACGGCATTCGCGGCTGGTTCGGCTTCGGCCCGGCAGCTCAAGGCTTCGGCGGGCATGGCCATGACCATGGCGAGGGCGGACACGGCCACACGCATGGCGTGGTCGATCCCACAATCGCGACGACCACACGCGGCATCTGGGCGATCAAATGGTCGTTCGTGCTGCTAGCCCTCACAGCGGTGCTGCAACTGGTCATCGTATTCCTCTCGGGCAGCGTGGCGCTGCTTGCCGACACCATCCACAATGTCGGCGACGCGGTCACCGCCATCCCGCTGTGGATCGCCTTCATGCTGGCGCGGCGCAAGCCCAGCAAGACCTTCACCTACGGCCTTGGCCGGGTCGAGGACCTGGCCGGCATCATCATCGTCCTGATTATCCTCTTCAGTGCCATCGTCGCCGGCTATGAGGCGATCGACAGGTTGATCCATCCCCAAGCCATCAGCTTCCTCGGCTGGGTTGCCGCCGCCGGCCTCGTCGGTTTCCTGGGCAATGAGGCTGTCGCGGTATTCCGCATCCGCGTCGGCCGCGAGATAAACAGCGCGGCCCTGATCGCCGACGGCTATCACGCCCGCACCGATGGCTTCACCAGCCTTGCGGTGGTGCTTGGCGCGGCCGGCGTCTGGCTAGGCTTCCCGCTCGCGGACCCGATCATCGGCCTTTTGATCACTGTGGCTATCCTCGCCATCGTCTGGCAGTCCTCAAAGGCGGTGCTGACACGCATGCTGGATGGCGTCGAGCCGGGCATCGTCGAGGAAATCCATCATGCGGCTGAACATGTGAGGGGCATCCAACGGGTCGCCCAGGTGCGGGCGCGCTGGATCGGCCACAGGCTGCATGCGGATATCGCCATCAAGGTGGCCGAGACAGCGAGCGCAAAGGATGTGGTCGGCATCGCGGAGGCTTTGAGAGGGGAGCTGTTCGACCACCTGCCGGCGCTCTCGGAGGCGAACATCCGTCTGGAAGGCGAAGGCGGATCCGTGGCGGGCGGTTCGGCCCACGCCGATCATGCGCCGGAGCCTTTCAAGGTCGTCAGCGACCTGGCAACGGGAACGCTCGAAATCGTCGATACGCCCGCTGGCGAGCGCTTGCGTCTCACCATCGACAGCCATGCCGACGATCTGGGGGCGACCGTGATCATCGACCGGTCCGAAGGTCCCGAGACGCTTTCGCTCGGGCCTGTCGCCGGCAATCACCACCGCCGTGAAAGCAGCGTCGCCCCCGCCGAGCCGCACGAGTTCGAGGCGAGGCTGATCCTGACCTCTAAGGGCAAGCAACAGGTCCTGCCGTTCAAGATGGTTGAGCCGGAAGGCCACCAACACTAGGACGGGGCAGACTTGCGCGACTTGACGCGTTCGCTCAATCGGTGTCGCGTGACGCGGGTCGATGACAGATCTCGCCGCTCACGCAGCTCTGTTCTTCTCAGCAAGGTCCGCCCCCGCTGGAGGTTGCCACAGGTTGGCCAAGTCCGAGCTCATTTAGGGTTGCGCCGCACAACGGTGCAGGAGCAGCACTGCCGGTTTGGCCAGCTAGGCTATTCGCAGACAGCGATCAAAGCCGCGCCTTGGTGCTCCGGGGTGTCGCCAACAACAGGCTGGTCTCGCTGCCGGTGATGCCGGGGATCAGGCGGATGCGCCGCAGCACGGCGTCGAATTCGGTCAGTGTCTGTGTCCCCAGCTCTATCACCAGGTCCCAGCGGCCGTTGGTGGTATGGATCGTCGAAACCTCCGAGAAGCCGCCAAGAGCGCGGATCACACGATCGGCGGCATGCCCTTCGATTTCCACCATCATGATGCCGCGTACACGCTGGTCGACGGCATCGGCTCGCAGGATGACGGTATAACCGATGATCGCACCGGCTTTTTCAAGGCGCTCTATGCGAGACCTGACCGTTGCCCGCGAGACGCTGACATCCATGGCAAGGTCCGAGATGCTGCGCCGCGCGTCATGCCGCAAAAGCGTGATGAGCTGTTCGTCAAGCTGATCCATGGCTCAGAATGCAATCAAATCATTCCATTTTGATAGCCCATTTCGACAAATTTGCCAATTTGATATGTTCATCCTGCCAGTTATCCGCGCTCCAATGAGGCCTAGAAAACGCGCGGGGAAATACGGATGCATTGTACGATCGTCGGGGCACCGATCCAGGTCGGCTCGGGCCGGATGGGTTGCGAGATGGGGCCTAGTGCGCTGCGTACCGCAGGCCTGGCGGCAGCGCTCACTGAACTCGGGCATACGCTGGCCGACCTTGGCACCGTCGCCTCTGCCGATCTGCGCCCGATCAGCCACGGCAATGCCGCCTTGAAGGCGCTGCCGGAAATCGTCGCATGGACGGCGGCGATTACCGAGGCGGCCTATGCAGCCAGCGCCGGCGCCATGCCGATCTTCCTTGGTGGCGACCACAGCATTTCCGCCGGCACGCTGGCCGGTATCGCCCGCCGGGCGGCGGAAGCCGGCCGCCCGCTGTTCGTGCTGTGGCTCGACGCACATCCTGATTTTCACACGCTCGACACCACGACCAGCGGGAATTTGCATGGCGTGCCGCTGGCTTATGCCAGCGGGCAACCCGGCTTCGAAGGCTACTTCCCCAGCCTGGCGGCTTGCGTGGATCCGGCCCGTATCTGCACACTGGGCATCCGCAGCGTCGATCCGGCGGAGCGCGAAGCGCTACGCAAGGCGGGCGTCACCGTGCACGACATGCGGATGGTTGACGAATACGGCATGGCCCCGCTGCTTCGCGCCTTTCTCGAGCGGGTCAGTGCCGAAAACGGCATGCTGCATGTCAGCCTCGATGTCGATTTTCTCGACCCTACGATCGCGCCTGCCGTCGGCACCACCGTGCCGGGCGGCGCCACCTTCCGCGAGGCTCATCTGGTGATGGAGATGTTGCACGACAGCCGTCTCGTCACCAGCCTCGACCTGGTCGAGCTCAATCCCGCACTCGACGAACGCAACCGCACCGCAACCCTTCTCGTGGACCTGACCGCGAGCCTGATGGGCCGGCGGATCATGGACCGTCCCACACGGAGTTATTGAACTGTGACCCCCCATCTGAACATCGTGCCCTTCGTCAGCGTCGATCACATGATGAAGCTGGTTCTTGCCGTCGGCATCGATCGCTTTCTCATCGATCTCGCTGCCTATATCGAAGAGGATTTCCGACGCTGGGAATTGTTCGACAAGACCCCGCGCATCGCTTCGCACAGCATCGACGGCGTCATCGAACTGATGCCTACGAGCGACGGACAGCTCTACGGCTTCAAGTATGTCAACGGTCATCCAAAAAACACGCGCGACGGGCGCCAGACCGTGACGGCGTTCGGCGTGATGGCCGATGTCGGCAATGGCTATCCGATGCTGCTTTCGGAAATGACCATCCTGACCGCGTTGCGCACGGCGGCGACGTCGGCCGTCGCGGCCAAATACCTTGCTCCCAATGCGGCGGACTGCATGGCAATCATCGGCAATGGCGCCCAGTCGGAATTCCAGGCCATCGCCTTCAAGGCCCTGCTCGGCATCGACAGGCTTCGCCTCTATGACATCGATCGGTCGGCATCCTTGAAGTGCGCGAAAAACCTTGCGGGGTTCGATTTCGACATCGCGATCTGCGCTTCGGCGCAGGAGGCGGTGGAAGGGGCTCACATCATCACGACGGTCACCGCCGACAAACGCTCCGCGACCATCCTGACGGATAACATGGTCGGATCGGGCGTGCACATAAATGCCGTCGGCGGCGATTGCCCCGGCAAGACGGAATTGCATCGCGATATTCTGCTGCGCTCCGACATATTCGTCGAATACCCGCCGCAGTCGCGCATCGAGGGTGAAGTCCAGCAACTCGAGCCGGACCATCCCGTGACGGAGTTGTGGCAAGTGATGACCGGCAAGGCCGCCGGCCGCCGGGATGCCAGCCAGATCACCTTGTTCGATTCCGTCGGCTTTGCGATCGAGGACTTTTCCGCGCTGCGCTACGTCCGCGACCAGCTTCAGCGCACCGGCCTCTACGAGGAGCTCGATCTGCTGGCGGACCCGGATGAGCCACGCGACCTCTTCGGCATGCTGCTGCGCGCCGACAAGGCCGCCCAGATCACGGCCGTATCCAGCTGAGTTTTCGCAGAACCTGCGGCCGAATGTCCGCCTCGCAATAGCTGCGGCGCCGAGCGGCGCGCGGCTCGATATCCTAAAGCGGTTCATCGTTCGATGGAAATGACGAAGCGCTCTATCACTTTTATGCAATTCTCCAGGGAAAGCGCTACACGCTTTTCCGGGAGACCGCTCTACACTTTTCCTGGAATTGTTTTAGCTCTTCGGGCTCAAGCCCACTTCAAACCACTTCTTCGACATCTGCGCGAGCGTACCGTCCGCGGCCATCTCGCCGAGCGCCTTGTTGAGGATCGCCTGAAGCTCGGGCTCCTGCTTGCGGATGCCCAGGCAAACATTTGACGCCATGATGGCGCCGACGAGACGCGGACCGCTTGTGATCAGCGTGCCGTTGCTCTTTGCCGCGCGGTCCCTCGCGAAGACGACATTGTCGGTCAAGGCAGGCTGTTTCGTGGCTTGCGCGCCATTAGCAAGGCGGCGGGCGCTGGTGTGCGCCAGACGACTTGATAGGCTTCTACTACATTGCTGGCCGTGACACTGAGCCCGGGAAGCGCGATCCAGGCCGGCGGCTGGCGTTCGAGCAGGCCGAGAATTGTGGCAATGCCCGTAGCAACGCCCTGATCGTGAGGCAGTTGCGCGGCGATGCCCTTGATCAGGCCTCCACCAACGAGGTCCGTGGCGACGTCGTTGCCGAGGTCGACTGTCGTCACCGGAATAGCCTTGCCCGCATCGCGGATCGCCGCGACGGCAGCGATTGCCGGCACGTCCCAGACGGCAAACAGTCCGGCGAGCTCCGGATTGGCCTGCAGCAAGTCGGCGGTCGCGGCTCTCGCTTGCGACACGTCGGCAAACTTGCCGCGAACCAGCGTCAGGTCGGGACGTCGAGCAGCCATCCATTTTCGGAAAGCAATCTCGCGCTCATGCGTCGCGAAGAAATCGATGCCATAGGCCAGAACGCCGACCTTTCCGCCCTGTGGTATATGTGGCGCCAGGAGTTCTGCGCCGATCTGACCGAGACCGAAATTGTCGCTGGAAACAACGCTGACGTAATCCTTGCCGGGCAGCATGCCGGTTGGGGCATTGTCGAGCAGCAACAGCTTCTTTCCGGCCGCCGATATTGCACGATGCGCGTCGGCGGCACGGTTGCTGCCGATTGGAATGGAGACCACCGCATCCACGGCTTCGCCGGCCAGCCGTTTCAGTTCCGAAATTTGCCGCTCGATGTCGAAGCCGCAGTCGACGACCTCGACCACCGCCGCTCCGTAGCGGCCAAGCGTGGTGACGATCCCGGCCAATTCCTCCTTAGCCCAGTCGCTCTTGGTGGTGTGGAGAACGATGGCGACCGAGAAGCGCCGGTTGCGGGCGAGATCGGCGTCGGCATTCGACAACCCGACCTGGTCGGCTGGAACCGCCCGTTCGCCATGCGGCCCAAGGCCGGTGATCGCCATTCCTCAACCCTCCCCAGGTTCACGCGGCCCGGCCGACTTGGCGATGCTATGCAAGCGCTCCTCCCGGTGGCCGTGGCTTTGCCGGGCGAGCGCTGGTTCCGAGTGCGGCCCGCGCGAGAAAATCCTTGAATTCCGGATGCTCACGCGGTGAACCGAGCGTAATCCACCCCTGCAGAAATTTCGCATCGAACAGTGCTTCCGCAACGACTTGGGCGGCGCCGACCAGTCCGGCCGAGCCGCCCATCTGCGAACGGACGATGCGCAGGTCGCGGGTGACGATCGGATGCGACTGGCGATAGACCGCCTCGCGTACGGCTGCCAACAGTATGTCCCCGGTCTGGGCCACGCTGCCGCCGAGTACGATCAATGACGGGTTCAGCAGATTGGCCAATGGCGCCAGTACCTCGCCGACCGCACGGCCGCAACGCCCGAGAAGGTCGATACAGAACGGATCGCCCAATTGGGCGCCGTGGCCAGCGTCGGTGACCGTCACTTCGCCGGCGCGCGCAAGCATCTCGGCCAGATAGGGGCTGCTCCCGCTCTCGGCCGCCTGGCGGGCCTCGCGTCCGAGCGCTTCGCTGCCGGCAACAGCTTCGAGATTTCTGCCCTCGATGAAAGTATGACCGATCATGCCGGCAGCGCCCTGCGCGCCACGGTGCAACGCTCCCTCCGAAACCACGCCGGCGCTGATCGAGCGGCCGAGCTTGACGAAGATCATGTCGGCGAGGCCGCTGCCGGACTTCAGTTCGCCCATCGTCATCGTCTGGACGCCGCTTCGCACCCATACCGGCGCGCCGACAAGCGTGGCCAACTGCTCGACGAAAGGGAATCCATCCCAGTTCTGGAACGCATTCAGCGCCGGCGCGAACAGCCGCTGATCATCGCATTTCTCAACGGCTCCGGGCACCGCCAGCCCGATGCCCCAGATGCTGGCCTCACTGCCATGCTCTTCCAGCATCCAGGCAAACAGCGTTGCTAGCCGCTGGACCACCGGCTCGGGACCTGCGGCCAGTTCCACCGCTTCGTGATGTTCGGCCAGCAGGCGGCCGGACAGGTCTGATACACCGACTGCCAGCGAGGAATGATCGAGCACGGCGGCCAGGATCATGCCAATGCGCGGCCGGAAGCGGACATGGCGTGGTGCGCGTCCGCCGATCGCCGGGCCGAGTTCGCCTTCTTCTATCAGCCCTAGCCGAAGCAGCGTGGCGAGACGATCCGTGACGACGGCGCGCCCCAGTTCCGACTGGTTCTCTAGCTCCTGGCGGGTCGTTGCCGCCTCGGTCCGTATAAGGTTGAGCAGCGTGGCCAGGCTGCCATGCGCGGATTCGCTGGCACGCGGCCGGCCGGCGGCGCGGCGCGGTTGGTCCGACTGTACGGGGTCTGTGGCGCTGCGCTCGTCCATAGTCTTGCCGAGGCTCATCTCCCGATCTCTATCGCTGCCGGCTCAGGGTCATCACGCCGTTAGCCATGGGTACCGTGGCCTCATTTACGGATCAAGCAGGAACTTATGTATTTTACAAACAAAAGTATGCCGACTTTTGCATTTTAATGATTGACGAGCGGCGAAAGGCGGGCATAAGTATCAGCCAGGCTCGGAGGAGGGCTCCTAACGTCGACAGCCCTCGCGAAGGCGAAGGATGTCGCACGTCCGTTGTCCGAATTCTTCTCCAGCCAAAGATGCCGGCCCCGCGCTGCGCGCGGTGATGCATCGGCTACAGGCAGGGAGGATACGAGATGCCGGTGAAACTGGCCTATCACGCCAATTGCTGGGGTGCGCTCGGTGGCAACGCCGTCGGCGTCACTTCGATCACCCAGCTTACCTATCGCACCTTCGGTGACATGGAGCAGGCGATCCGCGACATTGGATCGGCCGGATATACCGGAACAGAACTCTTCGACGGCAATCTCCTCGACTATCAAGGACGCAATGGCGCGCTGCGCGCTGCCTTGGACCAGTCCGGCGTCGTGCTCGTGGCCGGCTACTCCGGTGCCAACTTTATCTTCGACGATATCCTTGGCGAGGAGTTGGCGCGGATCGAACGCGGAGCGGCTGCCGTGGCCGAACTCGGCGGCGAGCATCTGGTCGTCGGCGGTGGCGCCAAGCGAGCCAAAGGCCGGCAGCCAGATGATTTCAAGCGCCTCGGCGCGGCGCTCGACAAGGTCATCGACATCGCAGCCAAGGCGGGCTTGCGCGCGCACTATCACCCGCATCTGTCGACCATCGTCGAAGGTCCCGACGAAGTTCGCGAGATTTTCAAACATACCGCGATCGATTTCTGTCCGGACACCGCGCATCTGGCAGCCGCTGGCGGTGATCCGGCCGCGCAGATTCGCGAATTCAGCAAGCGCATCAGCTATGTGCATTTGAAGGGCTGGCAGCGCGATCCCTTCGCCTTCACGCCGCTCGACCGCGGCGACCTTGATATGGAGCCGATCATCCAGGCGCTCGAGGACACCGGATTTTCCGGCTGGATCGCAACCGAGCTGGATGCCTGGCCAGACCCCAAGCAAGGGGCGGAACTCAGCATGAAATATCTGAAGAGCGCTTTGAAGCAGAGTTGAACCGACAGGTACCAAGCCTGTCATCAGGGAGGAGACCCAAATGACACGTTTCAACACAATAGCCGGGACGTTCACGGCGGCATTGCTGGCCGCCAGCCTCTATACCGCAGCTCCCGCTTTCGCCGACCCCGATTCAGCACTCGCCGAACTGCAGAAGACAGTGCTCTCCAAGGGGCCGAACGGCGAAGCTCCAGCGTCGGCGGCGTCCGTCAATCTGACGCAGGAGGAACTGGCCAAGATCAAGGACATGAAGGCGACGGCGGCGATCGTCATGCACTATGGCGGCAATGACTGGTCACGCGCGCAGATCGCCGGCCTCAAAGACCAGTTTGGCAAGATGGGCATCGAGGTGATCGCCACGACCGATGCCGGATTCAAGCCGGAAAAGCAGGTCGCCGACCTCGAAACTGTGATGGCCCAGAATCCCAAGATCATCGTTTCGATCCCCACCGACCCGTCGGCGACGGCGTCCGCGTACAGGGCAGTTGCCGATAAGGGCGTGAAGCTGGTGTTCATGGACAACGTGCCGGCCGGCTTCGTCGCGGGCAAGGATTACGTCTCCGTAGTCTCGGCCGACAATTATGGCAACGGCGTCGCCGCAGCGCATCTGATGGCCAAGGCGCTGGGGGGCAAGGGCGACATTGGTCTGGTCTTCCACGCCGCCGACTTCTTTGTCACCAAACAGCGTTATGATGGCTTCAAGAAGACGATCGCCGACAACTACCCCGATATCAAGATTGTCGCCGAACAAGGCATTGGCGGCCCGGACTTCACCGGCGACGCCGAAAAGGCGGCATCGGCCATCCTCACTTCCAACCCTGCCATCAACGGCATCTGGGCGGTGTGGGACGTGCCGGCCGAAGGCGTCATCTCGGCGGCCCGCACCGCTGGTCGCGACGACCTTGTCATCACCACCTGCGACCTCGGCGAGAACGTCGCAATCAATATGGCGGGCGGGGGCTTCGTGAAGGGCCTGGGCGCCCAGCGTCCGTTTGACCAGGGCGTCACCGAAGCCCTGCTCGCAGGCTACGGTCTGCTCGGCAAGGAGGCTCCGGCCTTCGTCGCCTTGCCGGCGCTGCCCGTCACCAAGGACACGCTGCTCGAGGGTTGGAAAGCCGTCTATCACGCCGAGGCGACCGACAAGATCAAGGGCAGCATGTAGCGCGCCCTGCGGCCGGCGCACTCCCAGCCGGCCGCACCTCTTCTCAATTCGACAGGAGACCATCATGACCAAGACGCTCAACGTGGCGATGATCGGCGGCGGCTTTATGGGTAAAGCCCATGCGCTCGCTTATGCGACGATGCCGATGTTCTTCTGGCCCGCCCCCGCCATCCCCGTGCGCAAGGTGGTGGTCGACATCACCGAGACACTGGCCGACGAAGGCCGCCGTCGCTACGGATTCGAGGAATCATCCGCTGACTGGCGTTCGGTGGTGACGCGATCCGACATCGACGTCATTGACATCGTCACCCCGAACGACAGCCATGCCGCGATCGCGATCGCGGCCGCTGAAGCCGGCAAGCACATCATCTGCGAAAAGCCGCTGGCGCGCGGCGGCGACGAGGCAAAGACCATGCTCGACGCGGTGAACAAAGCCGGCGTCATCCACATGGTTGCCTTCAACTATCGTCGCACGCCGGCAGTGGCGCTTGCCCGCCAGTACATAGAGGAAGGCCGCATCGGTAAGATTCTCAACTTCCGCGGCACCTATCTGCAGGACTGGTCGGCCGATCCGGATTCGCCTCTGTCCTGGCGCTTTCAGAAGAAGATCGCCGGGTCCGGCTCGATCGGCGACATCGGCACCCATGTCGTCGACCTTGCCCGTTATCTGGTCGGCGAGATCGCCGAGGTCAGCGCGTTGGTGCGCACCTACAACAAAACGCGACCGATCCAACGCGGCAATCTCGACAGGCTCGGCGCGGCAGAGAGGAATACCGATACCGAGCGGGCTGAGGTCGACGTCGACGACGAGGTGATGACGCTGCTGAAATTCGCCGACGGCGCGATCGGTTCGCTGGAGGCGACCCGCAACGCCTATGGCCGCAACAATTTCATCACTTTCGAGATCCACGGCACCAAAGGCTCCATTGCTTTCAACTACGAACGGCGCGACGAATTGCAGGTGATGTTTGCCGATGATCCTGCGGATGCACGCGGCTTCAGGTCCGTCTATTCCGGTCCGGCGCACCCCTATGGGTCGGGTCTGTGGCCAATCCCGGCGCTCGGCATCGGCTATTCCGAAACCAAGATCGTGGAGTGTTTCGATTTCTTCTCGGCTATTGTTTCGGGCAAGCAGCCCTTGCCCAATTTCGAGGATGGCTACAAGACCGAGCGGGTGGCCGACGCGCTGATCGAATCCGGCCAATCCGGCCAGTGGACCAAGGTCCGACCATGACAATCGCGGCGCCTGTTCATGCGGTGGAAATGAAAGGCGTCACCAAATCCTTCGGCGGCGTCAAGGCGCTGGTCGATGTCGACCTGCGGGTAGAGAAAGGCGAAATCCACGCATTGCTCGGTGGCAATGGTGCCGGTAAGTCGACCATCCTGAAAGTGTTGAGCGGCGTTCATGTGCCGGACACCGGTACCATTCTAGTCGATGGCAAGCCACTCGCCGAAATCTCGCCCGAAGCTTCAAGGCGGGCGGGCATCGCCATGATCTTCCAGGAAATGAGCCTCATCCCCACGCTGACCGTGGCGCAGAATGTTTTCCTGACCCGCGAAGCCAAGGTCGCGTTCGGCCTGATCGACGATCGCACTGCCGAAAAGCGCGCCAAGGACCTGTTCGACATGCTGCAGGTCGAGGTCGATCCGAAAGCGACGGTCGGCAATCTCGGCGCCGGCCAACGGCAGTTGACGGAGATCGTCAAGGCGATCTCGCAGAATGCGAAAGTGCTAGTCCTGGATGAACCGTCGACGGCGCTGGCGGTATCCGATGTCGAGCGGCTGTTTGCCTTCCTGCGCAAACTGAGATCGGAAGGCGTCGCCATCATCTATGTCTCGCACCGCATGGACGAGATAGCCCGCATCGCCGACCGCGCCACGATCTTGCGCGATGGCCGCAACGTCATCACCGCACCGATGTCGGAACTGCCGATCGAAACGATGATTGAGCATATTGTCGGCAAACGCTCGCGCGGTCTGTCCGACGTGGTACGCGGCGAATCGAATGTCGGGGCGCCGCTGCTTGAGCTCGACGGTGTTTCAGGGGTGGAGAAACCGAAGAACGTCAGCTTCGTCGTCCACAGCGGCGAAGTGGTCGGCCTAGCCGGGCTGCTGGGCTCCGGGCGGTCGGCGATCGCGCGCGTCATCGCCGGCATAGATCCGATCGTCGAAGGCGAGATCCGCATTGCCGGCGAGCCGGTGGCGATCGCCAGACCAAGTGACGCCATCGAGGCCGGTGTGGCGCTGGTGCCGGAGGATCGGCTACGGCAGGGCGTCATCGCGGAGCATTCGGTCGCCTCCAACATGACGCTCGCCGTGCTCGGCCAGTTGAGCAGCAAGGCCTTTGTGTCGACGAAAAAGATGCGCGAGCTGACTGATCGCCAGATCGCCCAGCTGCGGATCAAGACTGCATCGCGCGACAGCCCGATGCGCACACTTTCGGGCGGCAACCAGCAGAAGGTCGTCATCGGCAAATGGCTTTCGAGGAATCCGGAGATCCTGGTCCTCGACGAGCCGACCTCCGGCATCGATATCGGTTCGAAGTCGGAAATCATCCTGCTGGTTCGCCAGCTCGCCAACGCCGGCAAGGCAATCATCATGATCTCGTCGGAGCTGTCCGAGATGCTGTCGGCCTGCGACCGTATCATCGTCGTCTCCGAGGGGCGCGTCGTGGACGATGTCAGCCGCGCCGATCTCGACGATCCCTCGGCGCCAAAGAACGATCCGGTTCTGCGACTCCAGGCGGCCGAGCGCAAGCTGCAGATCGTCATCCAGAAAGCGCTGAGCAAGAGCCAGGGAGGAATACATGTCCACTAGTCAGGCTGCCGCGTCCCAGTCCTCGCTGGCAGCGAGGCTTGGGCTCACCAACTGGCGGCAGAACATCATCTACATCGGTTTCGTCGTCATCTTCATCATTTTCGCGATAACGTTGTTCGACAAGGGCTTCCTCAACCTCAACAACCTGCTCAACATCGTGCGGCAGACGGCGATGATCGCGGTGATGGCGATCGCCATGACCTATGTTCTGTCGGCAGGCGAGATCGACCTGTCCGTTGGTGCCGTCGCGGGTCTCGCCTCGGTGACGACGGCGATGGCGATCGACGCCGGCGGACCGATCACCGGTGTGATGGCGGGGCTCGCCACAGGCGCCGTCGTCGGCACCTTCAACGGCCTGTTGACGACGCGGGTCGGAATTCCATCCTTCCTTACCACGTTGGCTATGATGGGCATCGCTACCGGCACCGCAATGTGGATCAGCGATACGGCTGCGGTGCCGATCATCTCGAAGAGCTACTCCTGGATCTTCGGCGGCGGCAATGTCGGGCCGGTGCCGGTGCTGCTGATCTGGATGCTGGTGCTGGGAGCCGTCGGCCACGTCGTTTTGAGGCGAACGAGCTTTGGCCGCCGCGTGCTGGCCACCGGCGGCGGCGAGATCGCGGCGCGTTATTCCGGCATCGACACCAAGTCGGTCAAGTTCCGCGTGCTTACCATCTCGGCCATGGCGGCGGCGCTGGCCGGAATGCTTTACGCCGGCCGGCTGCAATCGGGGCGCTTCCAACTCGGCCAAGGCGACGAACTGTCGGTGATAGCCGCGGCGGTGCTTGGCGGCACCAGCCTGTTCGGCGGCTCCGGCACGGTGATCGGGACAATTGTCGGCGCGCTGATGATCGGCCTCATCAATAACGGCCTGATTCTGATGGGGTTGGAGTTCAGCCAGCAGCTAATCGCGCGCGGCGCCATCATCATCCTTGCCGTTGCACTCAGCCAGGGGAGGAAATGAGATGACGGTTCCCTATACGGTCATCGGCACCGTGGTTGCCAAACCCGAAACCCGCGATGAACTGCAAAGAATCCTGTCGGGCCTCGTCGAACCGACACGTGCCGAGGAGGGCTGCATCAACTACGACTTCCATGTCGACCCGGCTGACCCCTGCGTATTCATGTTTTACGAGAACTGGCGTTCGAAGGACGATCTCGACAGGCACCTCTCCATGCCACATCTGATGCCGCTGTTCGGGAAGCTCGACGACCTCGTTGCGCGGCCGGTGGATGTCCGTCAATTCGTCATGCTCAGCCAGCTGGCGCTGGCATCGCATGAGCGATCGTTTCCAACCCCGCGCGGTGAGAGCAGATCCGATGGAGACAGGTAAAGCGCTCGGGACGCGGGTGACAGCTGAAAGTGCCAGCTTTTGACGGAACGCCAATGGCCTCAGCCGGAAACCAGGTTTGTCAGCATGGTTGCCGCCTCGGTGCCGGCCAAGCCGAGGTCGAGAACGCTGCTCATGTGATTGGCTCCAGGAAGGGCGGTCTGCGAGACCTGTAGTCCCTGCTCCTTCAGATGCCGCGCAAACACCTCGGCCTGCCTGTGGAATGGCGGCGTTTCGTCGGCGCCGACAGCGATCTCGACCGACACTGACGGATCGAAACGGCGGGTGAGCGGCGAGAACCTGGCTGCATCCTCGTCCGTGATCGCGATCTCGGCGGCAAGGAAGGAGGTCTGAAGCGGCTTCAGGTCGTAGAGCCCGCCAAGCAGCAACGCGCCTTTGATTGTCGATGTCCGGCCGTCGTCATTGAAAAGCATCGTCGCAAGTTGGGCGCCGGCTGAATGTCCGCTCACGGTCAGGCGCTCGGTATCGCCGCCGTGATCGCCGATATGGTCGAGCACCCAGCTTTTGGCGCGCCGCACCTGGTCGACGATCGTGGCCATCCTCACAGCCGGCATCAGCGCATAATCGACGATGACCGCGATTGCGCCGGCGCGCGTCACCGTCTCGGCGACATAGGAATAGTCGCGCTTGGAGAACATGCGCCAGTAGCCGCCATGGATGAACACATGGACCGGCAGGCGGTCGCGCTTGCCTTCCGGAAAGAACAGGTCGATGGTCTCGGTGGCATCCGCTCCATAGGCGATATCGGCAACCATCGGCATGGTTGCCCGCACCTCCGTGCTGCGACGAACGATCTCGGCGACGATGTCGTCGAACTCGGCGACGTGGTCGCGGATGCGGAAAGGATCATTCTGCATGGGGTGCCCGTTCACATGGTCACGGCGATGTACTTCGCCTCCATGAACTCGGCAATGCCGTGCTTCTGTCCGCCTTCGCGGCCAAGGCCGCTCTGCTTGACGCCGCCGAAAGGTGCCGCCGGATCCGACATCAGGCCGCGATTGAGCGCGACCATGCCCGTTTCGATCTTCGATGCCACGTGCATGCCCCTGGCCAGATCACGCGTGTAGATGTAGGCGGCAAGGCCGTATTCCGTGTCGTTGGCGCGCGCGATGACTTCGTCCTCGTTCTCGAAGCGGCTGATCGGGGCCACCGGACCGAATATCTCCTCCTGCGCCATCTCGGCATTGGCGGGCACGTCCCGAAGGACGGTCGGCGGATAGAAATAGCCCTTGTCGTCGGCGACCGCGCCGCCGCACAGGATCCTGGCCCCACGGGCGACCGCGTCCTTGACCAGCCGATCGATCTTGTCGACGGCCTTCCTGGTAATCATCGGACCGCATTCGGTGTCCGGGTCGGTGCCTGAACCGAGCTTGAGCGCGGCCATGCGTTGGCGCAGACCTTCGGCAAAAGCGTCATGGAT
Organism: Mesorhizobium sp. B1-1-1; assembly: GCF_006442955.1. NCBI lineage: Bacteria > Pseudomonadati > Pseudomonadota > Alphaproteobacteria > Hyphomicrobiales > Phyllobacteriaceae > Mesorhizobium > Mesorhizobium sp. B1-1-1. The sequence continues at coordinate 340,490 of NZ_VFWW01000005.1, read as the reverse complement.
GCCGGCCTGCGCGTAGATGCGGTTGGCTGCCGTGCAGGCCTCGCCGGCGTTTCGCATCTTGGCGACCATCGCGCCGTCGAGGCCGCGTCCAAATCGGCGTCATCGAAGACGATGAACGGGGCGTTGCCGCCGAGTTCCATCGAGCATGAGATGACGTGCTTGGCGGCTTCGGCCAGCAGAACACGACCCACGCCGGTCGAACCGGTGAAGGATAGCTTCCGGACGCGCGGGTCGGCGAGCATGGCGGAGGTCACTGGTCCGGGGTTCGAAGTGGTGAGCACATTGACGACGCCGGGAGGCACACCCGCCTCCTCGTACAGCGCGGCGAGCGCGTAGGCGGTCAGGGGCGTCTCGCTGGCGGGCTTCAGAATGACGGTGCAGCCGGCGGCCAGCGCCGGCGCGATCTTGCGTGTCGCCATGGCGGCGGGGAAATTCCAGGGCGTTATGAGCACGCAGATGCCGATCGGATGATAATCAACGACGATCCGGTTGGCGCCTGACGGCGCCAGGCCGAACTCGCCGCTGATGCGCACCGCTTCCTCGGCATTCCAGCGGAAGAATTCAGCCGCATAGGCGACCTCGCCGCGCGCGTCCCGCAGCGCCTTGCCGTTCTCCAGCGAGATCAGCGCCGCCAGCGTCTCGGACCGTTCGACCATCAATTCGAAGCAACGCCGCAGGATTTCCGAACGCTTGCGCGGCGCGGTTGCGCGCCAGCTTGCAGCCGCCTTCGCAGCCGCCTCGACGGCAGCGGCGGCATCGGCAATCGTGGCGTCCGGGACAGCCGCAATCACGGCCTCCGTGGAAGGATCGATCACCTCAATGAGGCGACCGTCGGAAGACGGTCGCCAGTGTCCGTCGATATAGAGGCCGTGCGAGAATGTGGTGTAGTCGAACATGTCCGGATCTTCGTTGAGTTGCCCTTGGGGTACGTTCATCTCATCACCTCTGGTCAGACTGAGCTTGCGGCCATGTCGCCGTCATAGGCGGCCCTCACCAGCCGCCGCATCGCGGCGACGTCGAAAGGACGAGGGTTGTTCTTGATCAGTCGATCGATGCCGAGCGCCTGCTCGGCGGTCCAGTCGATCTTGTCGTGTGGAAGACCCAGATCGGCCAGCGTCCGGGTGATGCCGATCGCCGCGAACAGCCGGGCCACCTCATCGATGGTGGCGCGCGCGGTCGCCTCGGCGCTCTTTGTCTCCGTCACCCCCAGAGCGGCGCCGACCGCCGCGATTTCGTCGGTCGCGGCGGGCAGGTTGTAGCTCATCACGTAGGGAAGCATCGTCGCCACGCCCAATCCGTGCGGCGTATGGGTAAGCGCGCCGACGGGATATTGCACGGCGTGGGCAGCCGCCGTTCCGGCCGTGCCGAAAGCGCAGCCGGCCGCCAGCGCTCCCATCATGACATCGGCGCGTGCGTCTTCGTCCGAGCCGTCCCGGTAAGCCTTTTCGAGACTGCGGCCCAGGAGTTGGATGGCCAGCAGCGCGAAATGATCGGTCAGCGCGCTCTTGCCGACAAAGACATGCCGCTGCGGCAAGTGCGGATCGGAGCCGCGTTTGGCGGACGTGAAGGCTTCGATCGCGTGGGTGAGCGCGTCGGCTCCGGCGATTGCCGTGAGGGAGGGCGGGCATGTCGCGGTGAGTTCCGGATCGCAGAGCGCGACCGCGGCAATGAGATGGGGACTGGAAATGCCGACCTTCAGTGTTCGCTCCGGATCGGAGATCACCGCTACCGGCGTCACTTCCGAACCGGTGCCGGCGGTGGTCGGGACCGCGATTACCGGGAGCGTGGGGCCGGCCACCTTGAACTCCCCGTAGTAGTCCTGAAGCCGCCCGCCGTGGCTAATCAGCAACGCGGCGCTTTTGGCCATGTCCAGGCAGCTGCCGCCACCGATCCCGATCACCATGTCCGGCTTGAAGTCCTTCGCATGGGCGGCACAGACGGCAACGCTGTCACGAGGGACATCCGGGAGGATGCGATCGTACACGAGCGTTTCGATCGAGCCTGCTCTCAGTGCCGCGCTGATCTGCGCGAACATTGGCGTCCCGGCGAAACGCTCATCCGTGCAGATGAATGCGCGCCGGCCATATTTGGCGGCAATATCAGGCAGCGCATGGCGCTGGCCTTTGCCGAAAAGAATCTCACGCGGCAACCGGGCTGCTGCAAATAGCGTCATGAACTGTGTCCTTCGAATATGGATTGGGGAGCGGGGGATCGGAGATCACCGCTTGCCCAGCGTGCGTGGCGTGGTTCGGGCAAGGCACGGGCCAGAGCCGTCGTCGAGTTTTCCTGCCTCACGAAATATCCTCTATAAAATCGTATAGGATATAGGATTGAATTGCGCGGAGCATCGTGTTAGAGGTCGCCCCTGTCAAGAGGCAAAACATGCAGAATCCAGACCTTACCGTCGACAATGACGCTCGGTTGACAGGCCGCATCCAGCGCGCCAACAGCCTGTCGGGCGACGTCTACGAGGCGATCTTCCAGCAGCTGATGTCGCTGAAAATAGCTCCGGGATCGCGGATCACCGTCGACAACCTTGTCAAGGAGTTCAACGTCTCGCATACGCCGATCCGCGAAGCTCTTGGGCGGCTGGAAGGCGAGGGCCTGGTGGTGAAAACCCATCTGATCGGGTACCGGGCCGCGCCCCAGATCACACGGCGCCGTTTCGACGAACTCTATGAACTGCGCCTGCTGCTCGAACCTGCAGCCGCCGCCAAGGCAGCCGCTGCGCTCGACGAAGCCCGGCTGATGATTTTGCAGGAGGCGGCTGGCGTGATGGCCAGGCGCGTGAGCAAGGACGAACGCCTGCGTTATTCGAACTTCGCCCGCCAGGATGCCATCTTCCACGACAAGGTCATGGAGTTCGCGCAGAACGAGCTCATCCGCGAAACGCTGAACCACCAGCACACCCACTTCCACATTTTCCGCCTGATGTATCACTCGCGGGTCACCGAGGAGGCGCTCGACGAGCACGAAGCCATCCTCGCCGCTTTCGCGGCCAGCGATCCGGTTGCCGCCGAAAAGGCGATGCGCGTGCACATAGAGAATTCGCGGGACAGGCTCCTGCCTGCATTCGAGTAGGCCGCGATGTCAGTTGCCACTCGCATCGACGGAAGCGTCACCGCTTTGCCGCCGGAGCCCACACCGGCTGTGGCTCCGGTGCTGCGCGCGGAAGGGCTTTGCAAACAATACGGCCCGGTGACCGTGTTGTCGGACATCACGCTGGATATTTTCCCTGGCGAGATCCATGCCGTTATCGGCGAGAATGGCGCCGGCAAGTCGACATTCATGCGCTTGCTTTCCGGTTACATCGAACCGACCGCCGGCAGCCTGTCCATGGCCGGTGACCGCGTGAGTTTCAGGACACCTCACCAGGCGCAGGCGGCAGGCATCGCGCTGGTGCATCAGGAAATCCTCCTGGCCGAAGCGCTCACGGTGACTGACAATCTCTTTCTCGGCCGCGAGCTCTCCAGGCGCGGAATCGTCGATGATGGCGCCATGCGCCGCATAGCGGCCGCGAAACTGGCCGAGATCGGTTGCGAGGTGTCGCCGACCGCGCTGGTCCGAGACATTTCGCTGGCGGATCGCCAGCTCGTGCAAATCGCCCGCGCGTTGCTCGACGACCACAGGGTCGTCATCTTCGACGAACCGACAGCGGTGCTGACCGGTGGGGAGGTCGAGCGTTTGCTCGCCATCATCTTCGGGCTCAGGGCGCGGGGCATCGCGGTTCTCTACATCAGCCATCGCCTCGACGAGGTGCAGCGGCTGGCGGACAAGGTCACGGTCCTGCGCGACGGCAAGATGATCGGCACCTATCCCGGCCATGCGTTGAGCCAGGCCGACATGGCGCAGCTTATGGTCGGGCGCGAACTCGCCGCGCTTTATCCTCACAAGCGCGAGGTCCAGACGAGCCGGCCCATGCTGACCGTCAGAAACGCGACTGTTCCGGGTTATGCACGGGACGTGTCCTTTACCGTTCACAAAGGCGAGATTCTTGGCTTCGCCGGCATGATCGGGGCGGGGCGAACCGAGTTGTTCGAAGGCATTGTGGGGCTTAGGCCGGCGACGGCTACGATCGAGCTCAACGGGTCGCCGATACAGATACGTTCGCAGCGCGAGGCCATAGAGGCGGGCATCGGCTATCTGACGGAAGATCGCAAGGGCAAGGGCCTGCTTTTGCAGGAGCGGCTGGCGCCGAACCTGACTCTCTCGTCGCTTGGCCTTCTGCATCCGGGACTGCTGGTTCTGCGCGGTCGCGAATCCGAGGCGCTCGCCCGGGCCGTCTTCAGCTACGACATCCGGGTGAAGAGCCACAACGCCAGGGCAGGGCAGCTTTCGGGCGGAAACCAGCAGAAACTTTTGCTGGCCAAGGTGCTTCTGACCAATCCTTCGGTCGTGATCATCGATGAGCCGACGCGCGGGATCGACATCGCCAACAAGGCGCAGATCTACGCCTTCATCCAGGAACTCGTGAGCCAAGGCAAAGCCTGCATCGTCATCTCCTCGGAGATGCAGGAGCTGGTCGGCATCTGCGACCGCGTCCTGGTCATGCGCGAAGGCAGGATCAGCGGCGAGGTCTCGGGCGAAACGATGATCGAAAGCAACATCGCGCTGCTGGCGACCAGTGACAAAGGCCATGACACGGCCCAAGGAGGAAGACAGTGACGGCGCTTACCCATTCCATGTCTGCCCGAAGCGACAGGCAGCACCATTTCTCGTGGACGGATGCCGGCCCTTTCCTTGCACTGTTCGCACTACTGGTGGCGGGATTCCTCATCAATCCGGATTTTCTTTCCGCGACAAACCTGGGCAACGTGATCACGCGCAGCGCTTATGTCGCCATCATAGCCGTCGGCGCCACATTCGTGATCTCATCAGGCGGGCTCGACCTTTCGGTCGGCTCGATGGTCGCCTTCATCGCCGGCGTCACGATCATGTTCATGAACATGATGGCCCCCAGCCTCGGCCTTTGGGCCATCCCGGCAGGCATGGTGATAGCAGTCGTCGCGGGGCTTCTATGCGGCCTCGCGAACGGTCTCATCGTCACGGTCGGAAGGATCGAGCCGTTCATCGCCACGCTCGGCACAATGGGTATCTTCCGCGCACTGATCACCTATATGACCGATGGCGGCACGATCCCGATCGATCGCTCGCTGCGGGACGCGTACCGGCCGGTCTATTTCGGCGCCGTCGCGGGCATTCCGGTGCCGATCCTTCTGTCGGCGCTCGTTGCGGTGGTCGGCGCATTTGTCCTCTACAAGACCAAATATGGCCGCAAATGCGCGGCGGTGGGCGCGAACGAGGACGTCGCCCGCTATTCGGGCATCTCGGTCGTCAAGACGCGCACCATTGCCTATGTCATCCAGGGTGCATGCGTGGCGGTCGCCGCCATCTGTTACGTGCCTCGTCTCGGAGCCGCCACCCCGACCACCGGACAGCTTTGGGAGCTGCAGGTGATAACGGCCGTTGTCATTGGCGGAACGGCGCTGCGGGGCGGCAAGGGCCGCATCTGGGGCACCATCGCCGGTGCGGTGATCCTGGAACTGATCGCCAACCTGATGGTGTTGTCGGATTTCGTTTCCGAATACCTCGTCGCCGCGGTGCAGGGCGTCATCATCATCATCGCCATGCTCGTGCAAAGATTTTCGAAATAGCCCGTCTTCGGACCGGACGGGCGCCTGTTGTGTGGTCCATATCTCTGGGAGGTATTTATGTTTAGCAGGAAATGGGTTGCCGTAGCGGCAGTCGGCGCACTGATGGTGGCCGGCCAGGCGCTTGCAGCCGACAAGAAGGTGGTCGCGGTGTCGATCCCGGCGGCGGATCATGGCTGGACGGCCGGCATCGTCTATCACGCGCAGGCCGCTGCAAAGGAAATCAACGCGGCCTTCCCGGATGTCGAAGTCGTCGTGAAGACGTCGCCCTCGGCGGCCGACCAGGTAAGCGCGCTGGAGGATCTGTCGGCCAGCCGCAAGCTGGATGCGCTGGTGATACTGCCCTACACCTCCGAGGAACTGACCCAGCCGGTGAAAGCCATCAAGGACATGGGCACGTTCATCACCGTCGTCGACAGGGGATTGACCGACCCTTCCATTCAGGACCTGTATCTTGCCGGCGACAACATCGCGGTTGGCACCAACACAGCGAAGTTCATGATCGACAAACTGGGCGGCAAAGGTGACGTCGTCGTGCTGCGCGGCATTCCCACCGTCATCGACGATGAGCGCATCAAGGGCTTCGAGGATACCATCAAGGGCACCGGCCTGAAGGTGCTCGACATGCAGTATGCCCACTGGAACAGCGACGAGGCCTTCAAGCTCATGCAGGATTACCTGGCCAAGCACCCGCACATCGATGCGGTCTGGGCCAATGACGACGACATGCTTCTCGGTGTGCTCGAGGCCGTCAAGCAGTCCGGCCGAACCGATATCAAGCTAGCGCTCGGCGGCAACGGCATGAAGGACATCGTGAAGAAGGTGATAGACGGGGATGCGATGACACCGGTCGAGACGCCGTATCCGCCGGCGATGATCAAGACCGCTATCTACATGACCGTGGCCAACTTGATCGGTCAGGCTCCGGTTCGCGGTGCCGTCAAACTCGACGCCCCGCTCATAACCCAGGCCAACGCCAAGGAATATTACTTCCCCGACTCCCCGTTCTGAGGCCCGCAATCCGAATGAGGCAAGGCGCGTGATGCGCCTTGCATGCCAACAACAGAGAGGAAGAGCTATGCCAGGCAAGAAGATATTGATGCTGACCGGTGAGTTCACCGAGGAATACGAGATTTTCGTTTACCAGCAAGCGATGGAAGCCGTTGGTCACACGGTCCATGTCGTATGCCCCGACAAGAATGCGGGCGACCTGATCAAGACCTCGCTGCACGATTTCGAAGGGGACCAGACCTACACCGAAAAGCTCGGGCACTACGCGCTGATCAACAAGACGTTCTCGGATGCGGAAAAGCAGCTCGACCAGTACCACGCGGTCTACTGCGCGGGCGGACGCGGACCGGAATACATCCGCACCGACAAGCGGGTGCAGACGATCGTTCGACACTTTCACGAGACCAAGAAGCCGATCTTCACGATCTGCCATGGCGTGCAGATCCTGATTGCGGTCGACGGCGTCGTGCGCGGCAAGAAGGTCGGGGCGCTGGGCGCCTGCGAGCCGGAAGTCACTCTCGCGGGCGGTACCTATATCGACCTCTCGCCGACGGAAGCCTATGTCGATGGTACGATGGTGTCGGCCAAGGGATGGACGGCGCTGGCCGCCTTCATCCGTGAGTGCCTGAAAGTGCTCGGCACGGAAATCCGCCACAACTGAGCCACGAACCAGGTGGAGGCCGGCGCGCTGCCGTGGCGTGTCGGCCTCCACAGTGATACCGAGGCCTTCGCCGATGCGGACAACTATATCGACCGTCGTGCAAAAGGTATGCGCGCGGTGCGTCCTGCCGGTTTAGCGGCCGACAGGATCGCCGGACAGGTCCAGCTTTTTCCTTACGCAATCGCGAGCGGAAAAACGTTACGCACTTTTCCTGGGGTTGCTTTAACGCGCGGCGGCAATCCAGTCGGCAAGGCTGCGGGCGAAGCTTCGCGGCACGATCAGGTCGCAGCTGCTCTCGCCCGTTCGCAGATAGAGCGCCGGCACGTGATGGACGGACGTCTGTACGGCACGGCCGGGAGCCGAAGCGGCGGACGACCAGTCGACCGGCATGCAGGCAGAGAGAATGTCCTGAAGACGCGCACCCTCCATCCTGAATCGCACCCGGCCTTCGCCGAGCAGAACCGAGCAGCCCAATTCAGGATCGATCGCAATGGCCGGCGGTTCCGCACCTGTCTCGACGATCAGCCAAAGACGGCGGGGCGCGATCCTGACGATGAGGGCGCCAGCATGCCGAACCGTCTCGCCGACGTCGGCAGGAAGCGTCGCGCCCAAGGCCTGCGAGACGCTCGTTTCGAATCTTGTCAGCGTTTCTTCCCAGCCCTCGATCTGAACGATCGGGCAATCGGAGGCCCACAGGTTGAAGTCCTTCGACAGCACAGGTTCAACCATGCATGCGCTCTCCCTTGGGATCGAGGAAGACGGAGGGCACGACGCGGGCGCGAACCGTCTCTGTCCGCATCGGGTAGACCGCGGTGATCTCGTCTCCTTCGGCCGGGGCATTGCCGGCGAACAGCGCCAGTCCGACATAGTGGCCGAGTTCCGGGCTGAAGGTGACCGACGTGATCCGGCCGCGCCCGTGGCCGGTGACGGCATCGCCAGGCAGGAACAATATGGCGCCTCCGCGCAGCCGCTTGCCGTCCTCGATGCATTCCAGCCCGATGAGGCGCTGGCGGTCGGGCGCCTGAAACGCCGGGCGGCGTCGGAGGACGTCGCCGACGAATCCGCTGCGTTTGCCAACCATGCGGCCGAGGCCGAGATCGTCGAGCGTGGTGCGGCCATCGATCTCGGGCCCGGCGACGTGGCCCTTTTCGACGCGCAGCGCACCGAGTGCCTCGACGCCATAAGGTTTGAGGCCGAACGGCGCGCCTGCTTCGATGAGACGGCTCCAGGCCTGTTCGCCGGCGCTGGCACCGACATAGATTTCGTAGGCGCGCTCGCCGGAATAGCTGAGGCGGATAACGTGCAGGGCCCGTCCGTCGAACCCGGCTTCGATGACGCCCATATGCGGCAGCGTCTCGTTGGAGACATCGAGCGCGGGAAAGGCGGCGGCAAGGACATCGCGGCTTGCCGGCCCGGCGACCGACATCGCCGCCCACTCGTCGCTTACCGAAGAGACCGCGACACGCAAATCCGGCCAGGCGGTGTCGAGCAGGAATTCCAACCGCGACAGGACGTCGGCGGCCTTGGCGGTAGAGGTGGTCATGAAGAAGCGATTTTGCGACAAGCGCGTGGTGGTGCCGTCGTCGAAGACGACGCCGTCGTCGCGCAGCATGACGCCGTAGCGCGCGCGGCCAACCGGAAGCTTGGCGAAACCGTTGGCGTAGACACGGTCGAGGAATATGGCCGCGTCCGGCCCCTGCACGTCGATCTTGCCGAGGGTGGAAATGTCCATCAGCCCGGCGCCGCCGCGCACGATCCGCATCTCCGCGACATAGGCTTCATTCACGTCGCGTCCGGCATCGCGATAGAAATACGGACGCATCCAGAGACCGACCTCGAGCATCTCGGCACCGTTTGCCAGGTGCCAGTCGTGCATCGGCGTGCGACGGACCGGCTTGAAGTGATGACCGACGGCGCGACCGGCCAGCGCGCCGATCGCGACCGCCGCGTAGGGCGGGCGAAAGGTCGTGGTTCCGGTTTGCGCAATCGTTGCCCGGCGCAGCGCCGCCATGGCCGAAAGTGCTGCGAAATTGCTGGTTTTGCCCTGGTCGGTCCCCATGCCGAGCGTGGTGTAGCGCTTCAGGTGTTCGACGGATTCATAGCCCTCGCGATGGGCGAGCTCGATGTCCTTGGTGGTCACATCCATCTGTAGATCGACGAAGGCCTTGCCGCGCCCCGCGGAAGAGATCGCACGAAAGGGAGCGGCCGGGGCCCCTTCGAGATCGAGTTCATCCGGCGCCGGCATGGCCGCCGGTTTTCCGCAGAAGCATGCCGCTTCGACGCCGGCGCGGTGGCCGTCCTCGATCGCGTCGGCGGTCGAGAAGCGCCCCATCATCGCGCCGGCGCCGAACTGGCCTGCCGGAAAGCCGCCCGGAACGAAGCCGTCGATGTCGTCGCGATAGACGGGCCTGACGCCAAGATGCGAGGTGAGATGCACGGTCGGCGACCAGCCGCCGGAGACGCAGACGAAATCGCAGGCGATTTCCGATTTGGCGCTCGGGCCGGCAAGCCGTACGGCCTTCACCGCATGGCTGCCGCGCAGATCGGCGATCCGGGTTCCGGAGCGGATCTCTACGTTCAGGCGTCCGGCTTCCGCCGCCAGACCGGCGGGCGGAGCGCCGCGCTGGTCCGCGACCGTCACTCGCGCGCCGGCGGCGGCGAGGTCGAAAGCAGCGCGATAGGCACCGTCGTTCATCGTGGCCACGAGGATATTCTTCCCCGGCAGCACGGCGAAGCGGTTGAGATAGGTCCGGGCGGCGGACGCCAGCATGATGCCTGGCCGGTCGTTGTTGGAGAACACCAGCGGCCGTTCGATAGCACCGGCCGCAAAGATGATCGAGCCGGCGCGAAGCACGGTGAAAACCTGCCGCGCAGCGCCTTGCGCGACCTGGCCGTCATGCCGCTCGATCAGCCCCAGCGTGTTGCCGTCATAGGTGCCGAAGGCCATCGTCTTGCGCATCAGGGTGACGTTGGGCTGGCCTGCAAGCTCCGCCTCGATCTTTGTCAGCCAGGCTGCCGCCTTGCCATCGGTGCGCTCGGCAAGAAGTTGGCCACCGAGCAGAAAGTCCTGTTCGACGAGGACGACCCTGGCGCCGCTGGCTGCCGCGGCGCGCGCCGCCGACAGGCCGGCAGGGCCGCCGCCGACGACTGCAACATCGGCAAATGCATGCCGGGTCTCGTAACGGTCGGGATCGGGTTCGGTGCCGGCCCGGCCCAATCCCGCGGCTTTACGGATGAAATGCTCGTAGAACATCCAGGCGCGGCGGGTCGGACCCATGAAGGTCTTGTAGTAGAAGCCGGCAGAAAGAAGGGGCGCAAACAGGCCGTTGACGCTCTGCACGTCGAAGGCAAGGGACGGCCAGCGATTCTGGCTTTCGGCAGTCATACCTTCAGCCAGTTCCAGTGTCGTGGCCGGAAGGTTCGGTTCGCGCCGTCCACCGCTTCCGAGCGTAACCAGCGCGTTGGGTTCTTCCGGGCCGGCCGAGAAGATGCCGCGCGGCCGATGGTATTTGAAGCTGCGGCCTGTCAGCATGAGCCGATTGGCAAGCAGCGCGGAAGCAAGCGTATCGCCTCGATAGCCGCCCAGCTCGCGGCCGTCGAATGTGAAGCGGAGCGGCTGCGTGCGGTCGATGCGGCCGCCGGCGGCCAGACGATTTCCAATCATTTTCATGCTGGCATTTTCCTGGCGAAGCCGACCGATGCGATAGCGTGGTTCCTCGTGTCGCGCTCGATGACCAGCCATTGCCGGCAGCCGGTCACGTGCTGCCAGAATTCACGGTGCGGTCCCGCCGGGTTCTTGCGCACATAGACATAGCGGTACCACGCCTCCGGATCGGGATCGTCATGCGCCGGGCGCACCGCGGAAGCGTCGCCGCCATAGCGGAACTCGTCATGGTCGCGCGGGCCGCAGCATGGGCAGTCGATGCGAAGCATTTCTCTCGCTCTCTATTGCAGCCAGGCCGAGGGTCCGGCGCCGGCCTCGTCGAGCGTGTGGCCGGTCCGGAAACGGTCGAGCGCGTAGGCGGCGGTCAGCGGATGCGGCTTGCCGGTGGCCAGCATATGGGCAAAGCACCAGCCGGAGGCCGGCGTCGCCTTGAAGCCGCCATAGCACCAGCCGCCATTGAGATAGAGCCCTTCTATCGGGGTCGGGCAGATGATCGGACTGGCGTCCGGCGTCATGTCCATGACGCCGCCCCAATGGCGCAGCAGCCTGACACGCGAGATGCAGGGCATCAGGGCTATCGCCGCCTCCGCCACTTCGCGCACGACGCCGAGATTGCCGCGCTGGGCGTAGGAATTGTAGCCGTCGAGATTGCCGCCGAAGACCAGCCCGCCCTTGTCCGACTGGCTGACATAGAAATGGTCTGCGCCATAAGCGACGACGTGATCTACCAGCGGCTTGAGCGGCTCGGTGACGAAAGCCTGGAGCACGTGGCTTTCGATCGGCAGTTCCAGGCCGGCCCTGGCGGCAAGGAGCGAAGTATGGCCTGCGACGGCGAGGCCGACCTTGCCGGCGCCGATGCGGCCCTTGCTGGTCTCGACGCCGACGATCCTTTCGCCGTTGCGGACAAAGCCGGTCACCTCGCAATTCTGGATGATGTCGACCCCGTGGCCGTCGGCAGCGCGCGCATAGCCCCAGGCGACGGCGTCATGACGCGCCGTGCCTGCGCGGCCTTGCAAGATCGCACCATGGATCGGAAATCGCGCGGTTTCGGAGAAATCGAGATAGGGTACCAGCCGGCGCACAGCGTCGCGGTCGAGTATGTCGGCGTCGATGCCGTTCAGACGCATGATGTTGGCGCGATGGCTGAATGTGTCGAGTTGATCGGCCGAATGGGCAGTGACGATCTGGCCGCGCTGCGAAAACATCACGTTGAAGTTCAGCGCCCGCGACAAGCCTTCCCACAGCTTGACCGAGAATTCGTAGAACTGGGTGTTGCCGTCAAGCAGGTAGTTGGAGCGGATGACGGTGGTGTTGCGGCCGACATTGCCGCCGCCGACATAGCCCTTTTCCAGAACGGCGACATTGCGGATGCCGTGGTTCTCGGCGAGGTAGAAAGCCGTCGCAAGGCCATGCCCGCCGCCACCGACGACGATCACGTCATAGGCGGGCTTCGGCTCGGCCGCGCGCCAGGCGCGCCGCCAGTTCTTCTGGCCGGAAAGGGCATTGCGGAAAATCGAAAACGCCGAATAGCGCGCCATGTTCATGGTCTAGCGGACGATCGGGCCGGCCGGGGTGCGGGTCAGCACTTCGGCCCCCGCATCGGTCAGCAGCACGGTGTTGGAGATGAAATGGTCGCCGCGGCCGGTGCCCATCAGCCAGGACAGGATGTGGAAGCTCATCCCGGTCTCGATTTCGAGATCGGAATCGTGCCTGAGGCCCGTCACCGAATTGCCGCCGGTCCATGAGGGCGGCTGGCCGATGCCGACGAGATAGCCGCAATGATGGCGGCGATAATGCGACAGGCCGGCCTCGTCGGCGACGCCTTGCCAGGCGGCGTAGACATCGCGCGCCCTGGCGCCTGGCTCGAGCGCCCTGACGACGGCCTCGAATGCCTTGGCCGTGACCTCGGCCATGGCGGCATCTTCGTCCTTGATGTTGCCGATGCGGATCAGCCGGCCAAGCGGCGCGTGATAGCGCGAGACACAGCCCGACAGTTCGACGAAGACCGGCTCGCCGCTGCGATAGATGCCGTCGCCCCAGGTCGTGTGCTCCTCGCCGAGCCGGGCGGCGGGCCGGATGAACGGGCCGAAGCCCGGCGCGTGGCCGCCGGCGCGCACCATCGCCGCCACGCATTGGGCGGCAACCTCCTGCTCGGCGGCGCCGTCGGAGATGGCAGCGATTGCGGCACCTGCCGCAGCATCCGTGACCTTGGCGGCGCGGCGCATCAGCACCTGTTCCTCGGCGCTCTTCACCAACCGCATCTTGTCGACCAGCCCGGAGACGTCGCTCCACTTGGCGTCGGCCTGCGCCTCGAGCTTCAGGGCGAGGCCGTGGCTGAGTCCGGAGGTCCAGTGTTCGAGGCCTATCCGTTTGCCGGCCAGGCCGAGTTCGGAAATAACGCGTGCGGTGAGGTCGGCCGCGGTCTCGCTGTCGGAGTGACCACGGAATTCCGCCGCCCTTACCTGGTTCTCGATCGTTACCTTCTCCATCGACCGGGTGACCAGGATAGGGCGCCGGTCGAGCGTGACGATCAGGAGGTGCGGCGCGAAATAACCCCAATGGTCGAGGCCGGTGAGGTAGAAAACAGTCTCCGGCGAGGCGAAGACGGCGGCGTCGAGCTTGCGCTCTGCCAATGCCGTGCGAACTTTCGACAAGCGGCCGGCGATCTCGGCTTCGGAAAAGGGATTGCGGTCCATTGAGGTGTCCTTGAGTTGCCGGTCCTGGGCTGATGGTCAGTCAATGACGATGGGATCGGGGGCCACGTCGCAGAGCCGCTCGCCGCCGCCTTCGGTGACGCTGGGGTCCTGACAGATGATGAGATCGAAGCCGGCCTTGCCATGCGTTGTCTCACGTCGGCCAGGCGCTGCGCGTATTCCGCCTTGCTGAACCCGCCCGACGCGTCCAAAGCCGTTTTCCTTCCTGCCCTCATCCAAAGGGCGGTTCGTATCCGCATCGAGAAAGCACATCTTAATTGTGCACAACTTGCGCATCACAAAGCCGCACAATCAAGCTCTATGGCGATTTTTCCAGATTCGTACAGTGCGTCTTGCGATATGTCCAGATGAGTTGTATACGTCTTAGTGCGCTTGACGCGATGGTGGAGAAACATCGTTCGAGCCGACAACTATCGAAGAAGAAAAGGGGAATGCATGTTCACGTCACAGATATCCCGCCGCGCGCTCGTGAAGGCCGCAGCCTGTCTTGCGCTCGCCGCGACCGCATTCACGTCACTGCCGGCCCATGCCGAAACGACGCTCGAACGCGCCAAGAAGGACGGCTATATCCGCGTCGGCTTCGCCAATGAGGCGCCGTTCGGTTTCGCCACGCCTGACGGCAAATTGACCGGCGAAGCGCCGGAAGTCGCCAAGGCGGTGCTCGCCAAGATGGGCATTGCGCAGGTCGACGGCGTGCTGACCGAATTCGGCTCGCTCATTCCGGGTCTCAAGGCCGGCCGCTTCGACATCATCGCCGCCGGCATGTTCATCAATCCCAAGCGCTGCGCCGAGATCAATTTTTCCGAACCGTCCTATGGCATCGGCCAGGCCATGCTGGTCGCGAAGGGCAATCCGAAAGGCGTGAAGGACTATTCGAGCATCAAGGACAATCCCGATCTCAAGCTCGCCGTGATGGCGGGCGCCGTCGAGGGGGGATATGCGAAGGACGCCGGCGTTGCCCAAGGACAAGTCGTTTCCTTGCCCGACCAATCCAGCCTAGTCGCGGCGGTCCAGTCTGGCCGTGCCGATGCTGCCGCGCTAACCGCGCTCTCGATCGCCGACATGGCCAAGAAGGCCGATGGCGTCGACTCGACCAAGCCCTTCGGTGAAGTTGCCGGCAAGTCGGTGAAGGGCCATGGCGGCTTCGGCTTCCGCAAGGAGGACACCGATCTGCAGGAAGCGTTCAACGCCGAACTGAAGAAGTTCCTCGGTACTCCGGAGCATATCGCGCTGGTCGAGCCGCTCGGCTTCGGCAAGGACTATCTGCCGAACAAGACGACTGCAGAGCTCTGCAAGGGCGAATAAATTCCCAACTGCTGGGCGGCGTGAAAACGCCGCCCTCTTTTTTCCTCGGAGAAGCAGATGGGTATCCGCACGCTCGTTGCCATGCTGGTCGTTTCGCTGGCCGTGATCGCGGCGCTGGCGACGCAGGAGACATACAGGCTGTTCCTACCGGGACTATTGCAGGGTGCCGTCCTGACGATCGAGATCGCCGTCCTCGGCAGCCTGCTGGCGGTCGTCATGGGGGTGCTCGCCGCGCTGGCGCGCATGTATGGTCCAGCGCCGCTCAGATGGCTGGCTACGGTCTATGTCGAAATCTTTCGCGGCACCTCGGCGCTGGTGCAATTGTTCTGGCTGTTTTTCGTGCTGCCGCAATTCGGGGTCACGCTCGACGCGTTTCCCGTCGCGGTGCTGGCGCTTGGCTTGAATGTCGGCGCCTATGGATCCGAATGCGTGCGCGGCGCAATCCAGTCGGTCGCGCGCGGCCAATGGGAGGCGGGAACGGCGCTCAACATGAGCCGTGCGCAAATGCTGCGCCGGATCATCCTGCCCCAAGCCTTCGTCGCCATGATCCCGCCCTGGGGCAATCTGTTCATCGAGCTTTTGAAATCGACGGCGCTGGTTTCGCTGATCACGCTCACGGACCTCGCCTTCAAGGCGCAGCAGATGAACCAGAACACCTTCAAGACCATTCCTATCTTCACGCTGGTGCTGTTGATGTATCTCGCCATGTCGCTCACCGTTTCTATCGGCATGCGGCTTCTCGAAAGGCGGGCCTCGCTCGGTCTGGCGCGGGGGAGGGCGGCGTGATCTGGGATTGGAGTTTTGCCGCCGAGATCCTGCCGGTGCTCGCACGCGCCGCCGTCGTCTCGATCGAGGCGACGCTGCTCGGCTTCGTCATCGCGGCTTTGCTCGGGCTGGTCCTCGCGGTAATCCGTATCGCGGTGCCCTGGACCGGCTGGACGATCTCGGTGCTGGTCGAACTGATCCGCTCGACGCCGCTGCTCATCCAGATCTTCTTCCTCTATTTCGTCTTTCCGAAATTCGGCGTCGTGCTCGACGCATTCACGGCCGGCGTTCTGGCCATCGGCATTCACTACGCCGCCTATTGCTCGGAAGTCTACCGCGCGGGCTTCGACAACATCCATCGCGGCCAGTGGGAAGCCTCGATCGCACTCAACCTCTCCTCCTGGACGACCTTTCGCGACATCATCATCCCGCAGGCGATACCGCCGATCGTGCCGGCGCTCGGCAACTATCTCGTCGCGCTGTTCAAGGAGACGCCGCTGCTGTCGGCCATCGCCGTGCTGGAACTCATGCAGACGGCCAAGATCATCGGCTCCGAAACTTTCCGCTACACCGAACCGATCACGCTGGTCGGCCTGTTCTTCCTGGCCATGAGCCTGGTTTCGGCCGCGCTCATCCGTGCTCTCGAACGCCTGCTCAACCGGAGGACCGCGCGATGACCGAACAACCGATGGTCCGTTTCGACAATGTCTCGAAGCGTTACGGCGCGCTCACTGTGCTCGACGGGCTGAACCTCGAAATCGCGCGCGGCGAGAAGGTTTCCGTCATCGGACCGTCCGGTTCCGGCAAGACCACGGTCTTGCGCATGCTGATGACGCTGGAGACGATCAATGACGGCGTCATCTGGGTCGAAGGCGAGCCACTGACACATATGAAGCAAGGCGGAAAGCTGGTGCCCGCCAATCTTGCCCATATCCGCCGCATCCGGGCGAAGATCGGCATGGTGTTCCAGTCTTTCAACCTGTTTCCACACATGACGGCGATGGCCAATTGCATCGAGGCGCCGATGACAGTGCTTGGCATGAAGCGGGCCGATGCCGAAGCACGGGCGGCCGAGCTTCTCGACATGGTCGGGCTGTCGCAGAAGAAGGATCATTACCCTTCACAGCTTTCCGGCGGCCAGCAACAGCGCGTCGCCATTGCCAGGGCGCTGGCGATGCGGCCCAAGATAATGCTGTTCGACGAGGTGACGTCCGCGCTCGATCCGGAACTTGTCGGCGAAGTGCTGCAAGTGATAAGGCAAATCGGCCGCGAGCATGATCTGACGATGCTCATGGTCACCCACCAGATGGGCTTCGCCAAGGAATTTTCCGATCGCGTCTGCTTCTTCTACCAGGGTAAAATTTGCGAGCAGGGGCCGCCAGCAGAGCTTTTCGGCGCACCCAAGAATGAGCGGACGCGGCAGTTCCTGCACGCTGTCCTGGAGGCTGGATGACGCTTGATACGGATGCCTCGGCCAAGACCGTGCCGCCTTCGCGTCCGCTTTCGGCGCGCGAACGGTTCGAACGCATCTACCTGATCCTGCGCGACCGTATCTGCCTGCTCGATTATCCGCCGGGGAGCCGGCTCTCCGAGGAAGAACTCGCCCAGGAATTCGAGATCAGCCGCACACCGGTCCGACGCGTGCTGGCGCGGCTCGAGGCCGAAGGGCTTGTGCAATCGATCCACGGCGTCGGTACGATCGTTACCGACGTCGATATCGAGGAGTTGCAGCAGGTCTATCATCTGCGACTGGAACTCGCGCTGCTTGTCGGCAAGCTTTCGCCAATTCCCCGAACGGCGGTCGACCTCGATCGCATCCGAGCGCTCATCGCGCGCTGCGATTCCGATATGCTCAACCCGGATCAGCGTGCCTTTCTGCAGCTGAACATGGACTTCTTCACTGAACTATCCGGCATGACCGGGAACCAGCCCCTGCGCGAAATAAGCGAAAGACTGTATTTTCAGGTCGCGCGCGTAGTCCTCAAGATGATGCCGCAACTCGGCCTTGTGGAGGAGTTCACGGCCTTCCGGCGCGAAATGGAGGAAGTGCTGGCCGCGGCGGAAATCGGGGATTGGGAATCGATCGGGCACATCAGGCGAGCCCATATCTCGATGAGCTTTCGGCGCATGGTGCGCCATGCCGGCCGACATGATGAATTTGACGGCAAGACCTGACGGTCGTCCTTTGGCACGGTGACGCAGCTTGTCATCCCGGCGCCGAGAAGCGCTGCTGCTCCGTCCTCTTTATTTAGGGTGCCGCCGTTCAGCCACGGCGTCAGGCACCACCACCAGCTTGCCGACGAAATCCTTGGCGATGAAATCGGCTTGGGCGCGGTGGAAATCGGAAAGCCTGTAGACGCCGCCGACCAGCGGCCGGATCTTGCCTTCCTCGATATAGCGCACGATACGGCGGAAATCCGCACGTGTGCCCTGGCTCGAGCCGTGAAGCTGAAGCTGCTTGAGATACATGGTCCTGAGATCGAGCTGGACGACCGGGCCGGCGATGGCGCCTGCGGTGGTGTAGCGGCCCTCGGGCCTCAGGATGCGCAACAGATCGTTGAAGATCGCGCCGCCGACAAGGTCGGCCACGACGTCGATGGGCTGGCCGCCGGTCACCTTGGCCACGGCTTGCGGCAGGTCGGCCACGCCACGGGTGATCACGGCTTCGGCGCCGATGTCGAGCACTGCCTGCTCCTTGCCCTTGCCGACGACGGCATAGGGAATGGCTCCGCGCGCCCGCGCCAATTGCACGATGCCGGAGCCGACGCCGCCCGAGGCGCCGGTGACCAGCACGCGTTCGCCGGCATTGAGCCCTGCACGTTCCAGCATCTGCTCGCCGGTGAGATAGGCGCAGCAGAAGGTGGCGAGTTCGACATCGCTCAAGTCAGTGTCGACGACATGGGCGTTCTCGGCCGGTACAGCCTGGTATTCGGCGTAACCGCCGTCGCGGCCGTGACCCATATAGTCAATGTCGGCGAGCGAATCGTCGTCGCGATTGTAGATCGAGAAATCGACCATCACTCGTTCGCCGATGCGTTCCGGCGAGACCCCTGCGCCAACGGCAGCGACGGTGCCGACCGTGTCGGTGCCCTGGATACGCGGAAAGGTCAGGGTGTTGCCCTGGCGCCGCCATGTCGACACGGCCCCTGCGTCCTCCTCCGTGCCATAGGCGCCCTGGCGAACCCAGACGTCGGTGTTGTTCATGCCGCAGGCGCTGACCTTGACCAGCACTTCGCCGGCGGCGGGCACAGGCACTTTCACGTCGGTGCGGTAGACGAGCTTTTCCGGGCCGCCGTGGCCGGTAAGCTGCACGGCCGCCATGGTGGCGGGGAGGGTGGGATGAGAGGTCATCGCGTTCACTTCCGAATACTTTGTAGGTGGCGCTGCCCCTCACCTTTACCGTCTCTCCGTGAACGACGAGAAGGTGCCGGCAGGCGGATGAGGGGCAGCGCCGATCTCGGCAATTAGAGATTGGCGAACACGCTCTTCACGGCATCGGCGGTCTTGGCCACCACGGTGTCAGCCTCCTCGCGCGTCAGGCAAAGCGGCGGGGCGAAGCCCAAAATGTCGCCCTGCGGCATGGCGCGGCCGATGACCCCGCTTGCGGCGAGGGTCGTGGCGATCTGCGGTCCGATCTTATGCGCCGGATCGAAGAACACACGGTCGTCCTTGTCGGCGACGAACTCGACCGCCGCCAGCATGCCGTCGCCGCGCACCTCGCCGACGTTTTTGTGGCCGCCGACGGCCTTGGTCAATTCGGCGCGGAAATAGGCGCCGGTCTCGCCGGCATTCCTCACCAGATCCATCTCATCGATCAGTTCGAGGTTGGCCACACCCGCGGCGACGCAGATCGGATGCGCCGAATAGGTCCAGCCGTGCCCCAGCGAGCCGAGCTTGTCGGAGCCCTGCACCAGAACCTGCCACATCTTGTCGGCGACGATGACGCCCGACAGCGGCGCGTAGGCGGAGGTCAGGCCCTTGGCAATGGTGATCAGGTCCGGCTTGATGCCGTAATGGTCGGAGCCGAACATGGTGCCCAGCCGGCCGAAGCCCGTCACCACTTCGTCGGCGACCAGGAGCACGTCGTACTTCTTCAGCACCGCCTGGATTTTCTCCCAGTAGCCGGCGGGCGGCGGCACGATGCCGCCAGTGCCGAGGATCGGCTCGCCGATGAAGGCGGCGACGGTCTCGGGGCCCTCGGCCAGGATCATCTCCTCGAGCTTGTCGGCGCAATGCTGCGAAAATTGCTCCTCGCTCATCGAACGGTCGGCGCGGCGGAAATAGTAGGGCGCCTCGGTGTGCAGGATCGGCGCGCGCGGCAGGTCGAAGGCATTGTGGAAGAGATCGAGCCCGGTCAGCGACCCCGTCATGATGCCGGAGCCGTGATAGCCGCGCCAGCGCGAGATGATCTTCTTCTTCTCCGGGCGGCCAAGCACGTTGTTGTAGTACCAGATCAGCTTGATGTTGGTTTCGTTGGCATCCGAACCGGAGAGGCCGAAATAGACCCTCGACATGCCCTTCGGCGCACGGTCGATGATCATCTTCGACAGCGTGATCGAGGCCTCGGTGCCGTGGCCGACATAGGCGTGGTAATAGGCGAGGTTCGTGGCCTGGGCGGCGATGGCGTCAGCGATCTTCTGGCGGCCATAGCCGACATTGACGCAGTAGAGGCCGGCGAAGGCATCGATACTTTTTCTGCCGTTGCTGTCCCAGACGGTGACGCCTTCACCGCCGGCCATGATGCGCGTCGGCGATTCACCGCGCGCGTGGGTGCCCATATGCGTCGAGGGATGGAAGAAGTGATCACGATCCCAGGCGGCGAGTTCGTTGGACTGGTCGAGCATTCTTTTGACTCCTTGAGGAACGTGGACGCGGCTTAAGCGACGTCCAGGCAAAGATATTTGAGATCGGTGAAAGCTTCGAGCCCCTGACGCGAACCCTCGCGGCCAATGCCGGACTGCTTGACGCCGCCGAACGGGATCGGCGCACCGGTGATCTTGACGCGGTTGATGGCGACCATGCCGTAGTCCAGCGCCCTGCCCAGGCGCTGCTGGCGGGCGCCGTTCTCGGTCACGACATAGGCGACCAGACCATATTCAGTGGCGTTGGCGCGCGCGGTCACCTCGTCCTCGCTGTCGAACGGCGTCACGGCTGCGACCGGACCAAACGTTTCTTCGCGCATGATCAGTGCCTCGTCAGATACGTCAGCCAGCAGCGTCGGCTGGTAAAACAACGGGCCGGCCTGGTGCCTTATGCCGCCAACGAGGCAGCGGGCGCCATGGGCGAGCGCGTCGGTGACCTGCTCCTCGACCTTCTTGACGGCGCGCTCATGCATCAGCGGGCCGATGTCGCTTTCGTCGGCAAGGCCATTGCCGGTCCGCAGCGCCTCGATGCGCTTGGCGAAGGCGGCGCAGAAACGATCGTAGATCGGCCGCTGGACATAGATGCGGTTGGCCGCGAGGCAGTCCTGGCCGGACGTGGCGAATTTGGCGTCGACGGCGATGCGCACGGCCTTGTCGAGATCGGCGTCGGCAAAGACGATCAGCGGCGCGTGGCCGCCAAGCTCCATAACCAGCCGCTTCATCGTCGGCGCGCTCTGGGCCGCGATCAGCCTGCCGATCTCGGTCGAACCGGTGAAGCTCATGGCGCGCACGCGCGGGTCCTCGCACATTCGCCCGACTATGATCGACGCCTTGCCGGTGACGACGTTGAAGACGCCGGCGGGCAGGCCGGCGCGCTCGCCCAGTTCGGCCAGCGCCAGCGCCGAGAGCGGCGTTTCCGAAGAGGGGTGCGCGACGATGGTGCAACCGGCGGCAAGGGCCGCAGCCGCCTTGCGGGTCAGCATGGCGGACGGGAAGTTCCACGGCGTCACGACGCCGACGACGCCGAGCGGCTCGCGCCGCACCGTCATTTCCGCCTTCGCCAGATGGCTGGTTACGCTTTCGGCGTTGAGGCGCTTTGCTTCCTCGGCATACCATTCGACGAAAGAGGCGGCATAATCGATCTCACCGAGCGATTCCTTCAAGGGCTTGCCCTGTTCCAGCGTCATCAGCAGAGCGAGGTCATCCTTCGCGACGATGATGAGGTCGAACCATTTGCGCAGGATTTTCGAGCGCTCCTGCGGCAACAGAGCCCGCCAGGCAGGGAAAGCGCGCGCCGCCGCGTCGATCGCACTTGCCGTCTGGCGGCCATCGAGCGCGGCGACGAAGGCCACCGTGGCGCCGGTCGCGGGATCGGTGACCTCGAAGCTCTCCGCCGCCTCGCTTGCCGTCCAGTGCCCGTCGACATAGGCAAGCTCGCGCAGCAGCCGGCGGTCGGCGAGGCGGTCGAGCGCCTCATGGCGGTGCGAACGGGCAAAGTGCGCGGACATCATCGATTGCTCCCGATTGGGGTGATGCCGCAAGACTAGGGGCGTCGGCGCGATGGATGAGGCTGTTTAGGTGCAGCTATATAGAGAGATTCTCTCTATTCGGCTGGGGAGCAGGACGATCTGTCTAGCCGCAGGGGTGGGGCGGGTGCTTTCGCGCATTCTCCGAGCGTACGGTGCCAGATGAACGCTGGTTTCGATCTCAGGACTGCACCGGCAACAGATCGGCAAGCGGTAGCACGGTCTCGTCCTTCACCGTCTTGATGACGATGTAGGTGAAGTAGCGATCGATGCCGATTTCGCGTTCGAGCAAGGCATCGACCAGCCGCTGATAGGTATCGATATCGCGCGCCATCACCTTCAGAACGTAGTCGACGCCGCCGCCCACCGACCAGCAGGCTACAATCTCAGGTATGTCGCGGATGACACGCTCGAAGCGGTCGAAATCGGCCTGGCGATGGCTGGCCAGCGTCACCTCCATCAGCACGGTGGCGACGGGTGCGACGACGCGCATCGCAATCGAGGCATGATAGCCGGAGACGATGCCGGCCTTTTCCAGCTTGCGCAGCCGCATCCAGCACGGCGTCGGTGACAGGCCGACCTTGTCGGCCAGCGCCAGCTTGGTGATGCGCCCGTCACGCTGGATCGCGTCGAGGATTCTCAGGTCGATCGGGTCGAGTTTCGCGGCGGCCATCTGTATCCACTTTTTGGTCCCGCCGTACCATGACGGCGCATTATTTCGATTGTCAATTGCACTGATTTCGATCTCTAATAAGTCATGACATTATGGCAACCTGATCCCGCGCTCATCCGGCGGCCCGCCTACCAGTCGCTGGCCGACCAGTTCGCACGCGCCATTCATGATGGGCGGCTCGCCAACGGCGCGCGGCTGCCGACGCATCGCCGGCTGGCCGACGAGTTGAAACTATCGGTGCAGACGGTCAGTCGCGCCTATGAGGAACTGATTCGCCGCGGCCTGATCTCGGGCGAGATCGGCCGCGGCAGCTTCGTCCAGACGCAGCGGCGCGAGCCGGAGCCGCCCTATCTGCCGGAGCGGCTGGGCGAAGTGATCGATCTTTCGATCCTGAAGCCGGTCTGCGAGCCGATGCATCTGGAGCGGCTGAAGCAGGCTCTGGGCTGGCTGGCCGACAACCTGCCGTCGAGCTCGGCGCTGTCGTTCCGGCCCAACATGGTGTTTCCCCGTCACCGCGCCGTGGCGGTCGAGTGGCTGAAACTGTGCGGTCTCGATGCGTCGCCGCAGAATATCAGCCTGACCAATGGCGCTACCGCCGGCATGACGGTGGCGCTGATGAGCGTGGCGCCGCCCGGCTCGACCGTCGCCACCGAGGCGATCGGCCACCATACGCTGGTGCCGCTCGCCCGCTATCTCGGCTTCAACCTCGAAGGCCTGCCGATAGACGGCAATGGCCTTATCCCGGAAGCGCTGGACGAGGCCTGCCGGATCTCCGACATCCGCGCCGTGTTCGTGCAGCCTTCGGTGATCAACCCGACGGCGACGCTGATGGATGCGGCGCGGCGCGAGCAGATTGCGGCGGTTGCGCGCAGGCACGACATAGCCATCATCGAGAACGATGTGTTGGGGCCGCTGGTCGAGGACCGGCCGCCGCCGGTCGCCGCCTTCGCGCCTGAACGCACGCTCTATGTCACGTCCTTCACCAAGATCGTGGTGCCGGGCCTGCGCATCGGCTATCTCGCCGCACCCGACCGCTATGTCGCCGCGGTCGCCAACCGGCATCTGGTTTCCAACTGGATGGCGACGCCGCTGGTGGCGGAAATCGCCACCAAATGGGTGACCGACGGCACCGCGATGGAACTGGTGCGCTGGCAACGCACAGCATTGCGGCGACGCCAGGACATCGTCGCCGAGGTGCTGGCCGGCGTCGACTATCGCACCCGGCGCGACGGACTGCATGTCTGGTTGCAGTTGCCGGCCGACCGTGCCGAGGAGAGCTTCGTCGCCCAGGCGCGCCTGCAAGGCGTGGCGATCGCGCCCGGCGCTTCCTTCCGCATCTCGCAAGCGCCCTGGCAACCGGCGGTGCGCATCTCGCTGGGCTCGACCACCGAAGGGGAACTGCGCGCCGGCCTCGGCGTTGTCACCAAGCTGCTGCTTGGCGACCCCGAGCATCTGCTGCTCGCAATCTAGCGAGATGTGCCGCTATCCAGACGATGCCGACCGCCAAAGGTGTCCCCGGTGCTTGATTTCGATCTCGGCACATTGCTGGGCACTGAATGCCCAAGAATTGTGCGGGATCAGAATAATTGTCATGATATTATTTTCCCAATTGACATGATTTGGCGGGTTCCGCATCGTTAAGGGCATAGGCTTCTCCAGCACGGGAAATTCGTTTGTCCGCATCCGCGCCTATCATCAAGGTCGATGGCATTTCGAAAAGCTTCGGCACTTTCAAGGTGCTGGACGGCCTGTCCATGCAGGTCATGCCCGGCGAGAAGCTGGCGCTGATCGGCCCGTCCGGCTCGGGCAAGACGACGATCCTGCGCATCCTGATGACGCTGGAGCGCATCGATGGCGGCCACATCCAGATCGACGGCGAGCATCTCTATCACATGGAGCGAAACGGCCAGCTGCTGGCCGCCGACGAGCGGCATCTGGCCAGGATGCGCCAGAAGATCGGCATGGTCTTCCAGCTGTTCAATCTGTTCCCGCACAAATGCGTCATCGACAATGTCACGCTGGCGCCGATGCTGACCAAGGGCACGCCGCGCGCTGCCGCCGAGAAGCGGGCGATGGAATTGCTCGACATGGTCGGCATGGCCGACAAGGCCAAGGCCATGCCGGCACAGCTTTCGGGCGGCCAGAAGCAGCGCGTCGCGATTGCCCGCGCGCTGGCGCTGTCGCCCCGGATCATGCTGTTCGACGAGGTCACCTCGGCGCTCGATCCCGAACTGGTCGAGGAGGTGCTCAACGTCATGCGCAAGCTCGCGGCCGAAACCGACATGACGATGCTGCTCGTCACCCATGAAATGGGCTTTGCCCACGACTTCGCCGACCGGGTGCTGTTCTTCGACCGCGGCCGCATCGTCGAGGAGGGCAAACCCGATGAGATTTTCCGCCATCCCAAACAGGAGCGCACGCAAGGTTTCCTGAAGAAGATCATCGCGGCCGGACATCGCGTCTGACCGCCATGCCAGAGGCGGCGACACCGTCCGCAAGGGCGGTATTGCCGTCCTGAAATGACTGCAACCAAGAACACAAACATGGAGTTGGGAACAATGAAAAAACTTGGCATTCTGGCCGGCGTCGCCGGTCTTGCGCTGACCGCGGTGCTCGCGGCCTCGAACATCGGATCGGCCGACGACAGCAAGCTCGAGCAGCTGAAGGCGCAAGGCTTCGCCCGCCTCGCCATCGCCAACGAGCCGCCCTACACGGCGGTCGCCGCCGACGGCAAGGTTTCGGGCGCCGCGCCCGACGTGGCACGGGAAATCTTCAAGCGGCTGGGCGTCGCCGACGTCGCCGCGTCGATCTCGGAATATGGTGCCATGATCCCCGGCCTGCAGGCCGGCCGTTTCGATGTCGTCACCGCCGGCCTGTTCATGAAGCCGGAGCGTTGTGCGGCGGTTGCCTATTCCGAGCCGGTGCTGTGCGACGCCGAGGCGATGCTGGTGAAGAAAGGCAATCCGAAGGGCTTCAAGAGCTACGAGGATGTCGCCAAGGACACCTCCGCCACCATCGGCGCGCCCGGCGGCGGCACCGAGGAGAAGCTCGCGCTCAACGCCGGCGTGCCGCGTGACCGCGTCATCGTCGTGCCCGACGGCCAGAGCGGGCTGAAGATGGTGCAGGACGGCCGCATCGACGCCTATTCGCTCCCCGTCCTGTCGATCAACGATCTGATGAAGAAGGCCAATGACCCGAGCCTCGAAGTCATAGCACCCGTGCAGGGCGCGCCCGTCTATTGCGACGGCGCCGCTTTCAAGAAGGGTGACGAGGCGCTGCGCGACGCCTTCGACGTCGAGCTCGCCAAGATGAAGAAGTCGGGCGAGTTCGCCAAGATCATCGAGCCCTACGGCTTCTCGGCGGCGGCGGCGATGTCGACGACGCGCGACAAGCTCTGCGCGGCGAAATAAGCGCTTTTCCCTTCTCCCCGTCCACGGAGAGAAGGTGGCTGAAGGGCCGGATGAGGGGCAGCGCGCGTTTTTGCGAGCTTGGAGCCGCGCCTCATCCGCCTGCCCGTCCTTCGCGGCAGCTGCGCTGCAGCTAAGGAGGGTGAACCGGCAACTTCTCCCCGTGAGAGAGGAGAAGTTGCTAAAACCAAACGTTGGAAGCCTCTGATACATGACCCAATGGTCCGGCTATCTCGGCCTGATATTGCAGGGAGCGCTTGTCACCATCGAGCTGACGCTGATGGGGTCGGTGCTGGCCCTCGTGATGGCCTTCCTGGCCGGCATGGGGCGGCTGTCGCGCTTCTTCGCGTTGCGGGCGCTCGCCACCGCTTATATCGAGTTCTTCCGCGGCACATCGATTTTCGTACAGCTGTTCTGGGCCTATTTCGTGTTGCCCTTGGCGGGCGTCGAACTCACTCCGCTGCAAGCCGGCGTGCTGGCGCTGGGCCTCAATGTCGGCGCCTATGCGGCGGAAGTGGTACGCGGTGCCATCCAGTCGGTCGGCGCCGAGCAATACGAGGCCTGCACGGCTCTCAATCTCGGCCGCTGGCAAGGCATGCGCCATGTCATCCTGCCGCAGGCGCTTCTTGTGATGCTGCCGACCTTCGGCAACAACGCCATCGAACTGCTCAAGGCGACATCCGTCGTCTCCCTGATTTCGCTCGCCGATCTCACCTTCCAGGCGCAGGTGGTGCGCTCGCAGACCGGCAGCACGCTGATGCCGTTCACCACCATCCTGGTGATCTATTTCGCGCTCGCGCTCGTCATCTCCTGGGGCGTGCGGTCGCTGGAGCGGCGCATGGCGCGCGGCCTCGACGGAGTGCGCGTCTGATGGATTGGGCCCTGTAATGGATTGGGACTGGGATTTCGTCCGGCAGATCCTGCCGACGCTGATCGAGGGGGTGAAGATCACCATCCTGGCGACGGTGCTCGGCTCGGTGCTGGCGGCAATCGTCGGGCTGGGCATCGCACTGGCCCGCCGCTCGCCGAACAAGATGATGTCGCGCACGGTCGGCTGGGCGGCCGAATTCATCCGCGGCACGCCGCTGCTGGTGCAGCTCTACTTCATTTTCTACGTGCTGCCCGATTTCGGCATCCTGCTGCCGCCGCTGGTGGCCGGCGTCATCGGTCTTGGGCTGCACTACGGCACCTATACGGCGGAGGTCTATCGCGCCGGCATCGAGAACGTGCCGCGCGGCCAGTGGGAGGCGGCCAAAGCCTGCAATCTCAGCGCTCGCCAGACCTGGACCCACATCGTCATACCGCAGGCAATCCCGCCGATGATCCCGGCGCTGGCCAATTATTTCATCGCCATGTTCAAGGAGACGCCGCTGCTGTCGGCGATCACCGTGCTGGAGCTGATGAACCAGGCCAAGAGCGTCGCCAACACCTATTACCGCTATGTCGAGCCGATGACGCTGGTCGGCGCCTTCTTCCTGATCATCAGCCTTTTCTCGGTTATGCTGCTGCGCTGGCTGGAACATCGCTACGGCAAGATCGAAAGGTAGTTCCCATGAAGCCGCTTCCCGAAATCAGGCTGATGCCGACAAGGCCCGCACTCGAGGTGCGCCCGTTGGAAAAGCGCGTCGGCCTGATCATCCTGGCCACCGACCACACCAGCGAGCCGGACTTCCGTCGCATGGTGGCGAGTGAGAGGATCGGCATCTATGTCGCCCGCATCCCCTATAAGAATCCGACCACACCTCAGAATCTGCGCAAGATGCAGCCCGAACTGACGGCTGGCGCGGCGCTGATCCTGCCGGACGAACCGCTCGATGCCATCTGCTACTCCTGCACGTCGGCCTCCGTGGTGATCGGCGATGCCGAGATCGAGGCGGCGATCCAGGCGGCCAAGCCTGGCGTGCCCGTGGTCACGCCGCCGATGGCGGGCGTGCGCGGACTGAGGGCTCTGGGCGCGAAGAGGATCAGTATTCTCACCCCCTACACCGTCGAGACGAGCCGGCCGATGGCGGCCTATTTCGCCGAACGCGGCTTCGAGATCGCCAGCTTCACCTGTCTCGGCTTCGAGGATGACCGCGAGATGGCGCGCATTGCGCCGGCAGCCCTCGTCGATCTGGCGTGCGAGGCGACTGACCCGCAGGCCGAGGCGTTGTTCGTGTCCTGCACGGCGCTGCGCTCGGCGCTGGCGGTTGCCGCGATGGAACAGGCTATCGGCCGCCCGGTCGTCACCAGCAACCAGGCGAGCGCGTGGAATTGCCTGCGACTGTGTGGCGATGATGTGCCGCGTCCGGAGTTCGGGCGGCTGACGACCTTGCCGCTTGGACAGTAAGGTCATGTCCTGCATGCACGAGCGACCCATGACGCACGCCGTCGCCCTTTCAGACATCCGCGCCGCGCGCCAACGCATCACCAGCAAGGTCGAGCCGACACCGGTCGTGCCATCCGAGAGCCTGTCGGAGCGGCTCGGCCTTCCCGTTCACCTCAAGCTGGAGCACCGCCAGATCACGGGCAGCTTTAAGCTGCGTGGCGCCTCGAACGCCATTGCTTCGCTCAATGCCGAGCAGCGGGCACGCGGTGTTGTCGCGGCTTCGACCGGCAATCACGGCCGCGCACTCGCCCATGCCGCCAGGCTCGAAGGCATGCGCGCGGTTGTCTGCATGTCGCGGCTGGTGCCTCGGAACAAGCTCGATGCCATCCGCTGCCTCGGCGCGGAAATCCGCATTGTCGGCGACAGCCAGGACGACGCGCAGCAGGAGGTCGAGCGGCTGGTGGCGCAAGAGGGTCTCGTGATGCTGCCACCCTTCGACCATCCCGACATCATCGCCGGGCAGGGCACGCTCGGGCTGGAGATCATGGAGCAGGTTCCTGACGCCGCTCTGGTGCTGGTGCAGCTCTCCGGCGGCGGGTTGGCCTCCGGGATTGCCGCAGCGGTCAAGGGCGTCAGGCCGAGCACAAAGGTCGTCGGCATCTCGATGGCGCGCGGCGCGGCGATGAAAGCCAGCCTCGATGCGGGGCGCCCGGTGCAGGTGGAGGAGCTGCCGACGCTGGCGGATTCGCTCGGCGGCGGCATCGGCCTCGACAACCGGCTGACCTTTTCCATGTGCCGAGACCTGCTCGACGACGTCGTGCTGCTTTCCGAAGACGAGATCGCCGCCGGCATCCGCCATGCCTATGAACAGGAGCGCGAGGTCGTAGAGGGCGCCGGCGCGGTCGGTATCGCTGCGCTGCTTGCCGGCAAGGTGAAGCCAAACGGACCGGTGGTCGTTCTGCTTTCCGGTCGTAATATCGATATGAGCCTGCACAGAAAGATCGTTTGCGGCGAAGTAGTTGCGGAGCGCGCCTGATGAACCGGATGACCATCCTTACCGAGAAAGAACTACGCGAGATCGTAGCTCTCGATCTCGACGCCGTCGCCTGCGTCGAAAACGCCTTCCGGGCGCTCGCTACCCTGCCGGTGGCGATGCCGCCGATCCTGCGGCTCGACATCCCCGAGCATCGCGGCGAGGTCGACGTGAAGACCGCCTATGTGCCTGGCATCGACGGCTTCGCCATTAAGATCAGCCCCGGCTTCTTCGACAATCCCAAGCTCGGCCTGCCCAGCGTCAACGGCATGATGGTGCTGCTGTCGGCAAAAACCGGTCTGGTCGAGGCGTTGCTGCTCGACAATGGCTATCTCACCGACGTCCGCACCGCAGCCGCCGGGGCGGTCGCCGCAAAACATCTGTCGCGGCCGGATTCATCCATTGCCGCGATCTTCGGCGCCGGCGTGCAGGCCGGATTGCAGCTCGAGGCGCTGCGCCTGGTGCGGCCGATCGAAGAAGCTCGCATCTGGGCGCGCGACGCGGCCAAGGCGCAAGCCGCGGCCGGCGCCTTGAGCGAAAAACTGGGCATCGTGGTGCGCGCAGAACCGGATGCGGCCAAGGCGGCCGCCGGCGCCGACATCATCGTCACCACCACGCCCTCGACAGAACCATTGATCAAGGCCGGCTTCGTCTCGGCCGGCCAGCACATCACCGCCATGGGCTCGGACGCCGAGCACAAGAACGAGATCGCACCGGCAATCCTGCGCATGGCCGATCTCTATGTCGCCGACAGCGCAAGGCAGACGCGCCGGCTCGGTGAATTGCACCATGCCATCTCCGCCGGCGTGATGGCGGCGGACGCGGAGGTGGCCGAACTCGGCCAGATCATCGCCGGCGAACGGCATGGCCGGCGCGCGGCGGACGACATCACCATCGCCGACCTGACCGGCACCGGCGTGCAGGACACCGCGATCGCCACGCTAGCCCGTGACCGGGCCCGGGTTGCGAAAGCCGGAACCATTTTTGAAAGTTGATGCTGGCCGCAAGAGCATGATCCGGAAAAGTGGAAACCGGTTTTCCGAGGAGATCATGCTCAAACAAAAAATTACCTGGAGCCAGGTTCAACGGAAGTTGAAGCGGGTTCCAGGGCCCAACAAACGAGGACCAACAAAATGCAACCGAACTTGAAATTCTCGCGAAGCGAGTATGCGGATCGCCTCGCCAAAACGCGGAAAGCCATGGCGGCGAAAGGCGTCGATCTGCTTATTGTCAGCGACCCCTCCAACATGGCCTGGCTCACCGGCTATGACGGTTGGTCCTTCTACGTGCATCAGGCCGTCATCGTGCCGCCGTCGGGCGAGCCGGTCTGGTATGGCCGCGGTCAGGACGCCAACGGCGCCAAGCGCACCGCCTATCTCGCGCATGACAACATCGTCGGCTATGCCGATCACTATGTGCAGTCGACCGAGCGCCATCCGATGGATTTCCTGTCGAGCGTGCTTGCCGATCGCGGCTGGGGCAAGCTGACCGTCGGCGTCGAGATGGACAATTACTGGTTCTCGGCCGCCGCCTTCGCCTCTTTGCAGAAGCACCTGCCCAATGCCCGTTTCGTCGACGCCACCGCGCTGGTCAACTGGCAGCGCGCTGTGAAGAGCCCGACCGAGATCGACTATATGCGCAAGGCCGCCCGCATCGTCGAGGCGATGCACCAGCGCATCGTCGACAAGATAGAGGTCGGCATGCGCAAATGCGATCTCGTCGCCGAGATCTATGATGCCGGCACGCGTGGCGTCGACGGCATCGGCGGCGACTATCCAGCGATCGTGCCGCTGCTGCCGTCGGGCGCCGACGCCTCGGCGCCGCACCTGACCTGGGACGACAAGCCGATGAAGTCGGGCGAGGGCACGTTCTTCGAAATCGCCGGGTGCTACAACAGGTACCATTGCCCGTTGTCGCGAACAGTGTTCCTCGGCAAGCCGACACAGGAATTCCTAGATGCGGAGAAGGCGACGCTCGAAGGCATGGACGCGGGGCTCGCGGCAGCCAAGCCCGGCAACACGTGCGAAGACATCGCCAACGCCTTCTTCGCGGTGTTGAAGAAATATGGCATCGTCAAGGACAACCGCACCGGCTACCCGATCGGCCTTTCCTATCCGCCGGACTGGGGCGAACGCACGATGAGCCTGCGCCCCGGGGACCGCACCGAGCTGAAGCCCGGCATGACCTTCCATTTTATGACCGGCCTGTGGCTGGAGACGATGGGGCTGGAAATCACCGAATCCATCCTGATCACTGAGACGGGCGTCGAGTGCCTGGCCAATGTGCCGCGCAAGCTGGTGGTGAAGAATTGAAACCGATGTCCGACCTTCGTCCGTCGCCGGTCTCGCCCTCGGTCGATTTCGATCGCGACGGCGCACAGCACGGTTTCCTGCGCCTGCCCTACAGCCGCGACGATTCGGCGTGGGGCTCGGTGATGATCCCGATCTGCGTCCTGCGCAACGGCAAGGGGCCGACGGCCCTTCTGACCGGCGGCAATCATGGCGACGAATATGAAGGGCCGCTGGCGCTCTATGATCTGGCGCGCACGCTCGATCCCGCCCAGGTCAGCGGCACGGTCATCATCGTGCCGGCGATGAACTATCCGGCCTTCCGCGCCGGCACACGCACCTCGCCGATCGACAAGGGCAACATGAACCGCAGCTTTCCAGGCCGGCCAGACGGTACGGTGACGGAAAAGATCGCCGATTATTTCCAGCGGGAGCTGCTTCCCCGCGCGGATATCGTGTTCGACTTCCATTCCGGCGGCAAGACGCTGGACTTCGTGCCGTTCTGCGCCGCCCATACGCTGCCGAACAAGGCCCTGGAGCAGAGGGCCTTCGCGGCGGTCGAAGCCTTCGCGGCGCCGTTCTCGATGCGTATGATCGAAATCGATGCCGTCGGCATGTACGATACCGCCGCCGAGGACATGGGCAAGGTGTTCGTCACCACCGAGCTCGGCGGTGGAGGCACGTCGAGAGCCGAGACGGTGCGGATCGCCCGGCGCGGCATGCTCAACGTGCTGAGGCATGCCGGCATCGTTGCCGGTGCGGTCGAAAAGACGCCAACCCAATGGCTCGACATGCCGTCCGGCGATTGCTTTGCCTTCGCGGAGGAAGACGGCATGGTCGAGACGATGGTCGATCTCGGCGAGCCCGTCGACAAGGGCGCGGTGCTGGCACGCATCCATTCCACCGGCCGCACCGGCATCGCTCCCCAGGAGATCCGGGCAAAAATGTCGGGCATGTTGGCGGCGCGGCATTTCCCCGGCCTGGTCAAGGCCGGCGACTGCGTCTCGGTGGTTGCCGCATTGGTCGATTGACGGAAGGGCCCGCCCGCCTTCAGGCAAGTTCGGGCCTATCCCGCATTTTTCCATCCTGGATCCAGATAGCGGCCGGCGAGCCAGCCGGCCGCGCACGGCTCCGGCCGGCGCGCTGCGGAGGCGCGTGCCTTGCCAGGGCCTCAGACATCCAAAGTCACCGTCATCGAAGAGGCGATGGCGCGACGACTTGTTCCGGCGCGAACTCGGGTATCAAAGAGTATGACTTTGCTGCCATACTCGCGATAAAGAGGGTGTCGGAATGCAACAAAAATGGGATTTCTGGATCGACCGCGGCGGCACGTTCACCGATGTCATCGGCCGTGATCCCGAGGGCGGCCTGCATCCGCGCAAGCTTCTGTCCGAAAATCCCGAGGCCTATGCCGACGCAGCCATCCAGGGCATTCGCGACCTTCTCGGCCTGCGCCCCGGCGAGCCTATCCCCGCCGGGCTGATAGGCGACGTAAAGATGGGCACCACGGTCGCCACCAACGCGCTGCTGGAGCGCAAGGGCGACCGCGTGCTTTTGCTCATCACCAAGGGATTTCGCGATGCGTTGAGGATCGCCTATCAGGCGCGGCCCGACATCTTCGCCAAGGAGATCATCCTCCCCGAACAGCTCTACGAGCGCGTCATCGAGGTCAACGAGCGCGTGCTTGCCGACGGCTGCGTCGAACGGCTGCTCGACATCGCTGCCTGTCGCCCGGCGATCGAACAGGCAAAGGCGGACGGCATCGATGCGGTCGCCATTGTCTTCATGCACGCCTGGAAATATCCCGATCACGAAAAGGCCGTCGCTAAGGTCTGCCGCAAGCTCGGTTTCGGCCAGGTTTCGGTCAGCCACGAGGTGTCGCCGCTGATCAAGCTGGTCGGCCGCGGCGACACCACCGTGGTCGACGCCTATCTGTCTCCGATCCTGTCGAGATATGTGCAAAAAGTAGGCCAGGAACTCGGCGTTCTCTCCCCCCTCGAGGGGGAGATGTCGGCGAAGCCGGCAGAGGGGATCGCCGCAGAAGGTGCGACCAAGACGTCGAACCTAGTCGATCCGCCGCCCGGTGGCTTCGCCGCCACTCTCCCCTCGAGGGGAAGGGAAAATCCCCGCCTGATGTTCATGATGTCTTCTGGCGGGCTCACCGCCGCGGACCTGTTCCAGGGCAAGGATGCGCTGCTGTCTGGCCCGGCCGGCGGGGTCGTCGGCATGGTCGAGACGGCCAGGCTCGCCGGCTTCGAAAAGGTGATCGGTTTCGACATGGGCGGCACCTCCACCGATGTCGCCCATTATGACGGCGAATATGAGCGCGCCTTCGATACCGAGGTCGCAGGCGTGCGCGTGCGCGCGCCGATGATGCGCATCCACACCGTCGCGGCCGGCGGCGGCTCGGTCCTGCACTACGAAGCAGGCCGCTTTCGCACCGGCCCGGACTCCGCCGGCGCCAATCCAGGCCCCGCCGCCTACAGGCGCGGCGGCCCGCTCGCCGTCACCGACGCCAACGTCATGCTCGGCAAGCTGCAGCCGGATTTTTTCCCTGCCATCTTCGGCCCCGGCCAGAACGAGCCGCTCGACGCGGAGATCGTGCGCCAGAAATTCACCGCGCTCGCCGCTAAAATCGGCGACGGCCGCTCGGCCGAAGCGGTGGCCGAAGGGTTCGTCACAATCGCGGTGGAAAACATGGCCAACGCCATCAAGAAGATCTCGGTGCAGCGCGGCTACGACGTCACCGAATATCTTCTGAACTGTTTTGGCGGCGCAGGCGGCCAGCACGCCTGCCTGGTCGCCGACGCACTCGGCATGGAGGCGGTGCTGATCCATCCGTTTTCCGGCTTGCTGTCGGCCTACGGCATCGGCCTGTCTTCGGTCTTTGCCTCACGCCAGCAGGCCTTGCTTGCACCGCTCGCGGAAGAATCGAGGCCGGCAATCGAAGGCCTGATCGCGGCCTTGCAAACCGCCGTTGTCGCGGAACTCGCCGCACAAGGCATCGCCGAGGACGCGGTGACCGCCAGACCGGCGTTGCAGATCCGTTATGACGGCACCGACACCGCACTTCCGGTGCATTTCGACCATGGCTCGATGTTGCGGGCGAGGGCCGATTTCGAGGCTGCCCACAAGGCGCAATTCGGTTTCGTCTATGAGGACAAGCCGATGATCGTCGAAGCTGTGAGCGTCGAGGGGACGGAGGCGGGCGGCGAGCAGAATACCGAAGCCTATGCGCAGGCGGGGCAGCCATCAAAAGCCAGAGCCGAGGAGGTCCGGCGGATCTATACGGAAGGAAAATGGCACGAAGCCGACGTCTGTCGGCGCGAGGCGTTGCGGCCGTCCGATCGGGTCGCTGGCCCCGCACTGATCATCGAGCCCAACCAGACGATCGTCGTCGAGCCGGGCTGGCAGGCCGAGATCACGGCCAGGAACCACGTGCTGATGCGGCGCACCAGCAAGAAAGGCCGGCAGGCGGCACTTGGCACCGAGGCCGATCCGGTGATGCTGGAAGTGTTCAACAATTTGTTCATGTCGATCGCCGAGCAGATGGGCGTGACGCTGCAGAACACCGCCTATTCCGTCAACATCAAGGAAAGGCTGGATTTCTCCTGCGCCGTTTTCGACCGGAACGGCGCGCTGGTCGCCAACGCGCCGCATATGCCGGTGCATCTGGGCTCGATGGACCGCTCGGTCGAGACCATCATCCGGCTGAACTCCGGCGACATTCATCCCGGCGACGTCTTTGCGCTCAATGCTCCCTATAATGGCGGCACGCATCTGCCCGATATCACGGTGGTCACGCCGGTTTTCGAGGAAGAGCGGCCGATTTCCCCCACAAGAGGGGAGATTGGCCAATCGCCCAAGATCCTCTTCTGGGTGGCCTCGCGCGGCCACCACGCAGACATCGGCGGCACCGCGCCGGGCTCGATGACGCCACTTGCCACCACGGTCGACGAGGAAGGCGTGCTGTTCGACAATTTCCGTATCGTCGATCGCGGAAAGTTCCGCGAGAATGAGCTGCAGACGCTGCTCACCGATCACCGCTATCCGGCCCGCAATCCGCACCAGAATATCGCCGATCTCAAGGCGCAACTCGCTGCCAACGAAAAGGGCGTGGCGGAGCTGCGCAAGATGGTGGCGCATTTCGGGCTCGATGTCGTCGAGGCCTATATGGGCCATGTGCAGGACAATGCGGCCGAAAGCGTGCGGCGCGTGATCGAGCGGCTGCCGGATACATCGGCCTATGAATATCCCACCGACACCGGCCAGGTGATCAAGGTGAAGATATCGGTCAACCGGCAAAAGCGCGAGGCGACGGTCGATTTCACCGGCACGTCGCCGGTGATGAAGAACAATTTCAACGCGCCAGAGCCTGTCGCCCGGGCCGCGGTGCTCTATGCCTTCCGCGTCATGGTGGAGGACATGATCCCGATGAATGCCGGTTGCCTAAGGCCCATCAACATCATCATCCCGGACGGCTCGATGCTGAAACCCGCTTATCCCGCCGCCGTCGTCGCGGGCAACGTCGAGACCTCGCAGCACGTCACCAACGCGCTGTTCGGCGCCATGGGCGCCATGGCCAATGCGCAAGGCACCATGAACAATCTGACCTTCGGCAACAGCAAGTACCAGTATTACGAGACGATCTGTTCCGGTTCGCCCGCCGGCGAGATGAATTCCGGCCGCGGCTTTGCCGGCACGTCGGGCGTTCACACCCATATGACCAATTCGCGCCTTACCGATCCGGAAATACTGGAGCTGCGGTTTCCGGTGATGCTGGAGGATTTCCACATCCGCGAAGGCTCCGGCGGCAAGGGCAGGTGGAATGCCGGCGACGGCACGAAGCGCACCATCCGTTTCCTGGAGAAGATGGAATGCGCCATCCTGTCCTCGCATCGCAACCGGCCGCCGCAAGGGCTTGACGGCGGTGGCGATGGCGAGGCCGGCTCGACCAAGGTGCGCCGCAAGGACGGCAAGGTCGAGGTGCTGAAAGCCTGCGACCAGACGGTGCTTCAGGCCGGCGACGCCGTCATCGTGACGACGCCGACGCCCGGGGCGTTTGGAAGGCCGGAGCCAGGGCCGTCCAACGTTTGATAGAATCGCGGAACCGCTCTATCCGTTTTTTGGAATCCGGATTTCCCTTGCCTTTCACACCGGGCCTTCGCCATGCCAAGCAAATCCCCATTGAAGACACTGGCGCCCGATGGACTCGGGCCGACCGTCACCGTCGGCGAGATCCTGGTGGAGATCATGGCCACAAGCCGTGGCAATGGCTTTCTCGAGCCCATCGAGCTGACCGGACCCTATCCGAGCGGGGCGCCGGCGATCTTCATCGACCAATGCGCCAGGCTTGGCGGGCGGGCCGGCATCATCGCCTGCGTCGGCGACGATGATTTCGGCAGGATCAATGTCGAGCGCCTGCGCCGGGACGGTGCGGATGTCACGGCCATCGCCGTCAGCCCCGACTATCCGACGGGCAGCGCCTTCGTGCGCTACCGCGAGGACGGTTCGCGCGACTTCGTCTACAATATCGGCAAATCGGCCGCGGCGCTGGTCGGCTTGACCCCTGAGGCCAGGGCGCTGCTGGCGCGTTCAGGCCACCTGCACGTCATGGGCACCGCACTCAGCATTCCCGCCATTTGGCAGGTGCTCGACCATGCCATCGATGTGGTCAAGGCGCGTGGCGGAAGCATCTCGCTCGATCCCAATCTTCGCAAGGAACTGCTCGGCCATGGCCAGACGCGCGAGCGCTTCGCGCGGCTTCTCGACATTGCGGATCTGATCCTGCCGTCGGGTGAGGAACTCCACACCGCTTCGGGCAACGACAATGAAGCCGACGCGCTCGCCTCGCTATTTGCCCGCGGCGCCGGCGAGGTCGTCGTCAAGCGCGGCGCGTTGGGCGCGTCCCTGTTCGGCGCCGACGGCAGCCGCGTCGAGTCGCCCGGCTTCCTGGTCGAGGAGATCGATCCGACCGGCGCGGGCGACTGTTTTGGCGGTGCCTACATCGCCTGCCGCAGGCTCGGCATGCCTGCCGTGACCGCGCTCGATTACGCGAATGCGGCAGGCGCGCGCAACGTCACGCGGCAAGGCCCGATGGAAGGAGCCGGTACGCGCGCCGAACTCGATCTGTTCATTGCCAACACGCCGAGGCGACGCCCGTGACCGATCCATTGCTGAAACTTGCAAATTCCCGGCGGCGGGGCGCGGCGGAAGGCATCACCTCCGTCTGCTCGTCCCATCCGGTCGTGATCCGGGCCGCAGTGCGCGACGCCGCGCTGTTCTCGCGGCCGCTGCTGATCGAGGCGACCTGCAACCAGGTCAACCAGTTCGGCGGCTATACCGGCATGCAGCCCGCTGACTTCGTCGCGGCGGTGACCGCTATTGCAGGCTCCGAAGGCCTTGCGCCCGAGCGGGTCATCTTCGGCGGGGATCATCTCGGTCCCAATCCATGGCGAAAGGAAGATGCCGGCGCGGCCATGGCGAAGGCCGAGGACATGGTGTCCGCCTATGTCCGGGCCGGTTTCCGCAAGATCCATCTCGATGCCTCCATGGGATGCGCGGGCGAGCCGGCGGCGCTGGATGACGCTACGATTGCCAGGCGCGCCGCCCGCCTGGCGCGCAAGGCCGAGGACGCCGCCAGCGGGACCGACCGGCCACTCTACGTGATCGGCACCGAGGTTCCGCCGCCGGGCGGAGCGGATCATCTCATCGGCGAAATCAGCCCCACAAGCCTGTCCGCGGTCCAGCACACACTGGCGGTGCATCGGCAGATCTTCCACGAGAACGGCCTCGCAGACGCCTTCTCGCGGGTCATCGCCGTGGTGGTGCAGCCGGGCGTGGAGTTCGGCAACGAGAACGTGGTCTTCTACGATCGCGCCAAGGCGCTGCATCTGCGCGAATTGCTCGAACAGGAAGCGGGCCTGGTCTACGAGGCCCATTCCACCGACTATCAGACGCAAGCGGCCCTGCGCGAACTGGTCGAGGACGGCTTTGCCATCCTCAAAGTGGGGCCGCAGCTGACCTTCGTCCTGCGCGAAGCGCTCTACGGGCTGGACCTGATCGCCTCCGATCTGTTGCCCGACTACGGCGCGCGCCCGCTTTATCAGACCATGGAAGCGCTGATGACGGCCGATGCCAAGGACTGGCACAGCCACTACCACGGCTCTGCGGCGCAACAGCGCGTGCAGCGGCACTATTCGCTGTCGGACCGCATACGTTACTACTGGAACCATCAGGAGGCGATGGAAGCTGTCCAGCGATTGACGGCCGCCTTGTCGGGCAAGGCCGTGCCGGTGACGCTGTTCCATCAGCATCTGCCCGCACTCGACCGCTTTGCCGGACAGCCGCTCGATCCGGAGGCGGTGTTGGTGGCCGCGGTTCAGCAGGCGCTGGAGGGCTACCGCTTCGCCTCCAGCGGTTGAGCGGCCGATAGCCAGGGGACGCAGTTCGGTCATTTCGACGACTTGTCGGCTTCCTTGCTTGAGGTGTGCCTGCACCGGAGTAATAGTCGCGACGGAATGGCGAGGAGGAGGATATGACGCTGAACTTCGACCCAAGGGCGAAGGCCGCGACGCTCTACCATGGCGAATTCCGGCCGATGTTCATCGGCGGCAAATGGGTCGCTGCGCAGTCCGGACAGGAGATGCAGGCGCTCAACCCGGCGACGGGGCAGGTGCTGGCGACGGTGCCGCGCGGAGGCGCCGCCGACGTCGACGCGGCGGTGGCGGCTGCGCGCACCGCTTTCGAAGGTCCGTGGTCCGGATTTTCGCCTTACGAACGGCAGTGCGTGCTGCTCAGGATCGCCGATCTCTTCGAGAAGAACTGGGAAGAGCTCTGCGTCTCCGACACGCTCGACATGGGGCTGCCGATCACGCGCACGCTCGCCAACCGGCGCCGGGTCATCGGCATGCTGCGCTTCTATGCCGGGATGGCGACCGCGCTGCATGGCGAATCAATCGACAATTCGATCCCGGGCGAGATCGTCACCTTCACCCGGCGCGAGCCGGTGGGCGTGGTCGGCGCCATCATTCCCTGGAACGCGCCGACCGCCGCGTCGATCTGGAAGATCGCGCCGGCCCTCGCCACCGGCTGCACCATCGTGCTGAAGCCCTCGGAAGATGCGTCGCTGACGCCGCTCTTGATCGCGCGGCTGATGCAGGACGCGGGCGTTCCCGACGGCGTTGTCAACATCGTCACCGGAACCGGGGCCGAAGCCGGCGCGCGGCTTGCCGAACATCCCGACGTCAACAAGATCGTCTTCACCGGCTCGACGCTCACCGGCCAGGCGATCGCCCGGGCGGGTGTTGCCAATCTAAAGCGCGTTTCATTAGAACTCGGCGGCAAGTCGCCGCTCATCGTGTGCCGCGACGCCGATATCGACAAGGCCGTTCCGATCGCGGCGATGGCTGTCTTCGTGCATTCGGGCCAGGTCTGCATCGCCGGTTCGCGGCTTTTCGTGGCACGCGAAATCCATGACGAGTTCGTGCGCCGGCTCGCTGACTTCGCCGGCAGGCTGCGCATCGGCCACGGCATCGAAGCCGAAACCGAAATGGGGCCGCTCATCAATGCGCGGCAGGCCGGCAAGGTGGAGGGTTACATCAAGGCGGGCAGCGAGGAGGGCGCGGAACTGGTCGCCGGCGGATCGCGGCTGACCGGCGGCCTCTATGACGGCGGCAATTTCATCGCCCCAACCGTCTTCGGCGCGGTGTCCGACACGATGACCATAGCGCGCGAAGAGATCTTCGGGCCCGTTATCTCGGCAATGCCCTTCGATACGCTTGACGAAGCCGTCGCCCGCGCCAATGCGACGCCCTATGGGCTGGCCGCCGGCATCTTCACCACTCATCTCGGCACGGCGCACAAGCTTGCCCGCCGGGTCAAGGCGGGTTCCGTCTGGGTCAACATGTACCACGCCATCGACCCCGCCGTGCCGTTCGGCGGCATGAAAATGTCCGGGTATGGCCGCGAGGGCGGCATCGAACATCTGCACGAGTATCTGGAGACCAAGTCGGTATGGATCCAGACCGACTAAGGCTTTTGTCGGTTGTCAGGCGAGCCGGCCTGCGCCGCCGGTTCCCAGGCTGCCGCTCATGCACGCCGGCTGCAAATCAACCGGCGCCCGTTCTCAGGAACTTTTCTTTATCCGGCGATTTTTGGATATAAGATGAAATCCGGTTGGCCAGGAAGGTGTTGTCGATGACGACGAAACGCTTCGCGATCTGCGCTCTCGCCCTTGTGATGGGCTGCGGCATCGTCTCTTCGGCGTCCGCCGGGGCCAGGCACCGCCACCACCAGGGCGAACCCGAACGCTATGTTCCCGCTGACGGCGATATTATCGACATACTGTTCGGCGGCCCGCGCTACTATGACCGGCAGCTTGTCACGACGGCCGCCGGCGCCTGTTCCTACCACCGGGTGGGGCCGGATGCGAATGCGCTGAACAAGATCAACGATCACCACTGCGGAAAATAGCGGGCCGACCGCTCCGCAAGCAGGCTCATGACGCTTCCCATCCGGGAAAGCGGTCCGGCCGCAGCCATGTCTGGGCTGGGCTGCCATTGCCGGAAAACACGGCGTCAACCAGCCAGCGCGCGGTGGCGGGGGCGGCATGCATGCCGATGGAACCCATGCCGCCATGCACGAACAGGCCCTCGATGGCCGTCCTGCCAGCGACCGGCAAGCCATCGGACAGCATCGGGCGGTTGCCGGGATAGACGTTCCTGACCTGCGGCGCGCCGAGGCCCGGCAGCATGCGCAGCGTGCGGCTGGCGATCCGGCTCGCCATGTCGGTGTTGCGGACGAGATCGCGGAAGGCCGGCTGGACGGAGGCGCCAAGCCTGGCATCGCCGCCGCCCATGGGGTTGAGGCAGATAGCTTCCACCGCCGGCTGGTCGTCGCGCTGCGCGGCGACATCGGCAAGGCTGTCGAGCCTCATGCGCCGGCCGAGCTCTTCCTGATCCGGCCAGGTCAATTCCTCGACGATCCAGGGCAGCTCGAAGTCGAGTTTTCCTAACTGGATCAACCAGCCGCGGCCGGCGGTGAAGGGCAGGCCGGGCAGCGGTCCGTCGCCGACGGTGCGGCGCAGAAGGTCCGACATCCACAATCCGTTGGCGATGAAGACGAGATCGGCGGGAACGATGCCCTGGTCGGTCAAGATACCCTGGACCTTGCCGCCCCTGGAGAAGATCTGGGCGACGCGCAGGCCAGTACGGATCGTCGCGCCGGCCTCACGGGCGGCGTGGGCGAAGGCATGTGTCGCGCCCATGGGTTCCAGCGTCCATGCACGGCCGACGGAATAGGCGCCTGCCACGTTGAAGCCGACACGCGGGTGGTCGCGCGCCAGTTCCTTGCCCGTGATCTTTTCCATTGCCACGCCGACTTCCCTGTAGCGGTCGGCCACGGCGGCAGCCGCCTCGAAACTCGCCTCGTCTTCGGAAATCAGCAGATGTGCGATGGCGGCGAATTCGAAGGGAACGGGTCCGTCGGCAAGCTCGGCATAGATCGCGACGCTGGCGTCCAGCAGTTCGACGACCTCTTTCTGCGGGCCGGTGAGCAAGGTGCCGGTGTTTCGTCCTGAGGACTCGGCGGCGATCATGCTCTGCTCGAGGATCGTCGTCTTGAGACCGTGGCGGGCCAGTTCATAGGCGAGCGTGCAGCCGGCGATGCCGCCGCCGATGACCACGGCATCCATTGGTGTCTGGACGCGAGTCGAGTTGAAGGACATGGAGCGCAGCCTCCTCCCAATGAAAGCATCTCGTATACTCGTATACGAGATGCTTTTCAAGTATGCCGCCCACGACTGCCGCAAGTGCCGCCACGATATCGTCTTCGGTCCGAGCCGGGCGCAGGCCAGTCGGCGATTTCCTCAGCAAAGGCGGGTAGCCTATTCAACGACTTGCGGCTGGATCCGCAAGTTCGGCACGAATCTCCGCACCATGTTCGTCGCGTGCCGGACTTTTCGCCGGTGCCTTTGCCGTCCGTTTGGAAAAACGGGGGGCGGAGGCAGCTTGGAGGGCGCCATTCTCGACCAACCAGGAGCCGCGTGCGGCCATGTGCGGATGCAGCGCCGCCTCATGCGGGCTGAGCACAGGCCCGACGCAGGCATCCGTTCCCTCGAACAATTTCATCCACTCGTCTCGGGATTTTTCGGCAAAGATCGCTTCCAGCCGGCTGCCGAGCTCGGGCCAGAGGCCGCGGTCGAACTGAGCGGCGAACTGCGGATCGCCGCCCAGGCCAAGCCTGTCGAGGAACAGCGCATAGAATTTCGGCTCGACGCACTGGACGCTGATGAAGCCGCCATCTGCCGTGCGGTACACGCGGCACCAATGCGGTCCGTCCAGAAGACTCCGGCCACGCTCGGCGGCAAGCACGCCGGATTGTGCGAGGGACATCAAAAGATTCATCATGTGGGCCGAGCCGTCGACGATCGCCGCGTCGACGACCGTGCCTTCGCCACAGGCGCGGGCGTTCATGATGGCGGCCAGCATGCCGATCACCAGATAGAGCGCGCCGCCGCCTATGTCGCCGACCAGCGTCGGCGGCGCCATTGGCGGCTCGCCCGGCAGGGAAGCATACCAGAGTGCGCCCGACACGCCGGTATAGTTCATGTCGTGGCCGGCGGTGCGGGCGAGCGGGCCTTCCTGCCCCCAGCCGGTCATGCGGCCATAGGCCAGGCGAGGGTTGGCGGCCAGACACACATCTGGACCAAGCCCGAGACGCTCCATCACGCCCGGCCGGAAGCCCTCGATCAGGCCGTCGGCGGTGGCGATCAGGCGCATCAGCACGGCAACGTCCCCGGCATCCCTGAGGTCGAGCGCGATAGAGCGCTTGCCGCGATCGAGCAGCGAGCGCTCGGGAAGGCCCGGCACGGATGCATGCTTGCGGTGGACGACGATCACGTCGGCGCCGAGATCGGCGAGCAGCATGCCGGCAAAGGGCGCCGGCCCCAACGCCTCGATCTCGACGATGCGGATTCCCCTGAGCATCCCACCCTCCACGGCATTCAAACTTTCGGTAAGGCACACTTTTGGTGTCACGCAGGGGCGACGGTGTGTAACCCTGCTCTTTTGGCATTGAAGCACGTGTCGCCGGTATATACGTCAGGGCCATGAAAAAAATCGGTTTCCTGTCATTCGGGCACTGGACGCCCTCGTCGCAATCGCAGGTGCGCTCGGCGTCGGACGCGCTGTTGCAATCCATTGATCTCGCCGTCGCGGCCGAGCAACTCGGCGCTGACGGCGCGTATTTCCGCGTCCACCATTTTGCCCGACAGCTCGCCTCGCCATTTCCGCTGCTGGCGGCGGTCGGCGCCAAGACCAGCCACATCGAGATCGGCACGGCGGTCATCGACATGCGCTACGAGAATCCGCTCTACATGGCGGAGGACGCGGGTGCCGCCGACATCGTCGCCGGCGGGCGCCTGCAGCTCGGCATCAGCCGGGGCTCGCCCGAACAGGTGATCGATGGCTGGCGCTATTTCGGCTACGCGCCGCAGGAAGGCAAAAGCGACGCCGACATGGCGCGGCATCACGCCGAGGTCTTCCTCGACACGCTGCGCGGCGAGGGCTTCGCCCAGCCCAATCCGCGGCCGATGTTTCCCAACCCGCCCGGCTTGCTGCGCCTGGAGCCGCA
Source organism: Mesorhizobium sp. B1-1-1 (assembly GCF_006442955.1). NCBI lineage: Bacteria > Pseudomonadati > Pseudomonadota > Alphaproteobacteria > Hyphomicrobiales > Phyllobacteriaceae > Mesorhizobium > Mesorhizobium sp. B1-1-1. Next base: position 295,989 of record NZ_VFWW01000005.1, on the reverse strand, counting down.
TTCTGAAGGCCTGCGCGAGCGCATCTGGTGGGGTGCCGCCACCAACGCCACTTCGGAGTGGGCGGCGAAGCTGGGCATGAATTTGCAGAGCTCGACCCTCAAATTCGACGAAAGCGGCAAGCCCTTCCATATCCAGCAGGCCGAGCAGATCCGGATCTATCGCGAGGCCTGGAAGGCGGCCGGCCATGAACGCGACCCGCGCGTCTCGGTCAGCCGCAGCATTTTCGCGCTGGTCGACGACCGGGACCGCGCCTATTTCGGGCGCGGCAATGAGGGCCGCGACCAGATCGGCTTCATCGAGGAGAACACGCGGGCGATCTTCGGGCGCAGCTATGCCGCCGAGCCGGACGTGCTGATCAAGGAGTTGGCCGAGGACGAGGCGATCGCCGAGGCCGACACGCTGCTGCTCACCGTGCCCAACCAACTCGGCGTCGACTACAACGCCCATGCCATCGAGGCGATCCTGACCCATGTCGCGCCGGCGCTGGGTTGGCGCTGACAGCCGAGCCGTGTAACCATCGCTGCTGCGGACAGTTCAGGAGATTCACTGCATGGCAAAGAAGGCCTTGATTGCCTGGGGTGGGTGGGAAGGCCATACGCCCCAGCGCAGCGCCACTGTGGTGCGCGACATGCTGGAGCGCAATGGATACACGGTCACGCTCGGCGAGGGCACGGGGATGTTTGCCGATCCGGAGCTGAACTCATTCGATCTCATCGTGCCCGTCATCACCATGTCGAAGATCGAAAAGTCCGAGCTGCAGAATCTGACGCGCGCGGTTCGACAGGGAACGGGACTCGGCGGTTTCCACGGCACGATGGGCGACAGTTTCCGCAACGAGCCGGACTATCAGTTCATGACCGGCGGCCAATGGGTCGCGCATCCCGGCGACATCATCGACTATCGCGTGGTCATCACCAAACCGGACGATCCGATCACGAGAGGCATTAGCGACTTCGCCTACCGGTCGGAGCAGTACTACATGCATGTCGACCCGAGCAACGAGGTGCTGGCGACGACCACCTTCACCGACGAGCATTTCCCGGGCATCGGCGGCGTCGACATGCCGGTTGTCTGGAAGCGAAGATATGGCGCAGGCAAGGTCTTCTACAGTTCGCTCGGACACACGGCGGATGAGTTCGCGATGCCGGAAATGGCTGTCATCGTCGAGCGTGGTTTGCTCTGGGCCGCGCGGGGGTAGCTGCCCACTGAAACCGCGACAGCCTACCAATCGGCGACGCGATCGCCGCCTGTGAATTGCGCGCTCTTGCCGGTGTATTCGAACAGTTCGATCTTCACGCCGTCGGGGTCGCGCAGCCAAGCCTGATAGGTGTCGTCGCAGGCGAGTTTTTTCGCGGTGACCTCCACGCCCCTGGACGCGATATGCGCGATCGCGGCGTCGATATCCTCCACCTCCAGGCAGAAATGGTTGATCTGGTTCGTCTCGCTGAACCGCGCACCCTCTTTGTGAAAAACCTCGATATGGCTGCGGCCGCCGCAATTAAGGTAGAAACCGAAAATCTTTCCTTCGCGCAGGAAATTGAACTGGATATCAATGCCCAGGACATCCTCGTAGAAGCGCCGTGTCTCGTCCAGATCATTGGCGAAGATGCAGACATGGGCGAGTTGTTTGACCTTGATCATGGCTGGCTCCTCATAATTTCGCAGGTTCACATAGCCCGGCGCGAAATTGGCCCGCGTGGGCTCATCGTCATTCAATCCCGCCGGTGACCACATAGGCGCCCGCGCTGCGTCCATCCCGCAGCCGCATCACCGCCGTGACGATCGAGCCGTAGGGGCCGCGCCAGACGCTGTGGATCCGTTGATGCTCCGCGGCCGGGACAAACGCCCGGCCGGTCAGACGCGCGCCGGCTCGGCGCATCGCGACGGCATCTCCGTTGACGTGCACCTTGATGCTGGCGTGCTCCGTCTCGGTTGCGTCGACGGGGAGGTCGAGCGTGATGACGATCTCGTCCTGATCGCCGCTGTCGCGCGTCTCGGCCGCAAGCTTGATCGCGAGCGCAGGTGCCTTGCCATTGCCGGCTTGACTGGCCCGGCGCGAAAACACATCGTCTGCCAGTTCCGGCGTGCGCGGCGGCTGGGTGCGGCGCTGCGTGGAGCGTTCGAAGTCGCCGGCCATGCGCAACAGCCTTTCATCGTCATAGGCCTTGCCGGCGAAGGTCAGGCCGACCGGCATGCCGATGTCGGCCATGGTGCCCATCGGCACGGTAACGGTCGGGATGCCGAAATGCCGCCACACCAGATTGCCGTTGGCGACCCAGGTGCCGTTGCGCCAGGCAAGCGCGGCGGAGGCCTCAGTGATGTCGGCATCGGCGGGCCCGACATCGGCGACGGCAGGCAGCACGACGGCATCAAGCCTGTTCGCGTCCAGCCAGTCCTCGAAATCGAGCCGCCGCGTCGCTTCCAGCCCTTTCAGCCCGTCCTCCATCGTCGGAATGGCCCGGAACGGCGTGACGCCTGATTTCGCGCGCTCGACATACTGTGCCAAGTCGAAACCGCCTTCATAACGGTCGGGCAGCGTGCCCGGTGGCTGCGGAAAGATTTTCGGGCCGTCGACCGAAACGAGATCGGGAATGTTCAGATCATCGTTCGCGCGCAAAAAATCATCCCAGGCTGAGATGCAGAGGTCCCAGATCTCGCGATCGGCGAAGTCCGGCGGCACCAGAGCGCGGTCGACCATGGTGCGCGCGCCGGGGCGATCGCGCTCGTAGTTGGAGACGACAGGAAAATCGACCTCCATCACCTCGGCTCCAAGCCGTGTCAGGTCCGCCGCCGCTTGCTCCCAGAGATCAAGCACGGAGGCGCGGGTTTCGATCGGCCGGTCGGCGCCGCTGTCGCGGCCGATATACATTCTGGGTACGCCAAGCCGCATGCCTTTCAGCGACCCCGCTAGCGCCAGATCGGTATAGCGCGGCGGTCGGATTTCGGAACTCTTCGGCAGCGCGATCCAGGGCTGCGCGCGCCAGAAATCGCCCCGCGTCTCGGGATCGTCGGCGACGATCACATCCAGCAATTCGAGCATGTCGGGCACGCTGCGCGTGTGCGGCACGACGACATCCATGGTCGGCACCAGGGGCCAGTTGCCGCGCACCGAAATGACACCGCGCGACGGCGTGTAGGCGACCAGCGCGTTGTTGGTGGCCGGCGCGCGGCCGGACGACCAGGTTTCCTCGCCAAGCCCGAAGGCGCAGAAGCTCGCCGCCGTCGCGGTGCCAGAGCCGTTCGAGGAGCCGGACGCGAAGGCAGCGGTCAGGTAATCGGCATTGTAGGGGCTTTCGGCGCGGCCATAGACTCCGCGCTGCATGCCGCCATTGGCCATGGGCGGCATGTTGGTGAGGCCGATCAGCACCGCGCCGCCGGCGCGCAGCCGGGCGACGGTGAAGGCGTCCTCGTTGGCGATGAGATGCTCGAAGGCCGGCGAGCCGGCGGCAACAGTCAAGCCGGACACCTTGTAGCTGTCCTTGGCGGTGTAGGGGATGCCATCGAGCGGGCCGAGCGTCTTGCCCTGGCTGCGGCGCCGGTCCGAAGCCGCGGCGTCCTCGAACATATCAGGATTGAGAACCGGGACCGCATTGAGGCTGATGCCGTGCCGGTCGAAATGCGCGATGCGCCTGAGATAAGCACCGACAAGTTCGACGCTGCTCACCGTGCCGTCGTCGAGCGCGCGCCGCAACTGTTCGATCGTCGCTTCGACGATGTGAAGGCTGGCATCGGTCATCTTCTGGCCCCTGGCGATCGTTTCCAGGCATGGATGAGCGAGGCCGCCGGCTTCGGCAAGGGCCAATCGCGATTGACGGTGGTCCTGGCGCGGGTCAGGCACGGTGCCGCGGTTGCATATCCCGACTGGCAAAAAGCGGCTGACCCATGCAACCTCTAATAGAGACGGCGCGTGAGGTGCCTTCTGGAGCGGCGAGGTCCGGATCCGGCAACGAGGAGTTGCGCCTCTGGTGTCGTCCGTGGGCAACTATTCGCCAAATAGTGAATCTCAGTCCCTCAAAACGACTTGCAAGCGTAAGCTGAAGCTCGCAGAAGTTGCGGCGGAAGCATGCATTGAAGAAAACTCATGCCGCCATCCCAGCATGAAAGGGGGATCATGCCTGACCAGAATGCCCTGATCCGCGCTGCTATTGGGCGGCTGCTTTCCGAAAAAACCGGAGTTGCCGCCCTTTCAATGAAGGAAAGCATCGAGGAATTGCTGGAGCGAACCGGCGAGATGGTGACCGAGGACAGCCTGCAGGACCTGCTGCTCGAGATGGCCGAGGTCCGTGGAATGACGGTTGTTCTCGACGTTTAGCGAGCCATGCCACCACAGCCAGGGCGTGGCGTGCCGGCTCGCCCCGATCGGCCATCCGGCCTATTTCACCCCAGCAAGTTGCGCGCCGTGCGCATGAAGATCTTCGACCCGATCGGGATCAAGTCGTCGGGGAAATCATAGTCGGGATTGTGCAGGGCAGGGTGGCGCTCGCCGGCGCCGAGGAAGAACATCGCCGACGTCGCGCTGTGGCCGAACAAGCCGAAATCCTCCGAGGCACGCATCGGCAGGGCCTCTTGCGTGTGTGCGACGCCCTCTTCGTCGAGGGCGCGTTGGAGATGCTCCACCGCGTCCGGCGCGTTGACGCTGGCGACGAAGATCTCGTGGTAGTCCCAGCTTGCGGACAGGCGATGCTGGCCGGCGATCTTCGTGACCAGCGCTTCCGCGGCGGCGCACAGATCCGCCATGCGCTCGTCGCGCCTGGTGCGCAGCGTCGCCCAGACCTCGGCGTGGGCGGGCGCGATGCCGAACACGGCCTCGCCCATCTCGGCGTGGGTCACGGTGACCATGCCGAAATCGTCGTCGGCGAACGTTCCGTGCCCGAGCGCGGGCAGGGCAGGCATCAACGCGCTGATCGCCGGCATCGGCGAAATTCCGGTCTCGGGCATGGAGGAATGCGCGGTCTTGCCCTCCAGCACGATGCGCATGCCGCGCGAGGCGCAGTTGACCACGCCGGGCTTGAGCCGCACCTCGCCGAACGGCACGCCGGGCAGATTGTGCAGCGAGAAGGCGAAATCGGGCGCGATCTCGCCGAAGCGGGGATCGGCCACCACCCCGGCGGCGCCATTGCCGGTCTCTTCCGCCGGCTGGAACATCAGCACGATGCGACCGCTTGCAGGCCGCTCGCGCCCGAGCTGGCGTCCGAGCGCCGCCAGGATCGCGGTGTGTCCGTCATGGCCGCACATATGCGACTTGCCCGGCACGCGCGAGGCATGCGGCACGCCGGACAGTTCCTCGATGGGCAGCGCGTCGAGTTCCGAACGAAACAGGACGGTTGGTCCGTTTTTGCCGCTGTCGTAGACGGCCGCGACACCATGTCCGCCCAATCCGGTCAGCACCTTGTCGGGATTGGTATCGGCGAGGAAGTCGACGACGGCTTTCGCCGTCTTTTCCTCCTCGTTCGAGATTTCCGGCTGCTGGTGCAACTTGCGCCGCCATTCGGTCAGCTCGACGATGTCCCGGTTGGTGAGAGTCATGATTTTGGCCTCCGCTGTATCGCTCACGACGCGCCCGATCGACCGGGCGCGTCGGAAGGATAGCTAGCGGCAAATGGCTGAAACCGCCACCGTCTGGCCTATTGATTTATCTCGGGCTCGACGAGCTTTGCCAGGTTCCGCAGCGACTCCTGCCAGCCGAGATAGCAGGCCTCGACCGGGATGACGTCGGGAATGCCGGCCTGGGTGATGTCGATCTCGGTGCCGACAGATACTTTTTTCAGGATGACGGTCACCTGGATCTCGCCCGGCAGATTGGGGTCGTCGAACCTGTCGGTGTAGCGCAGGCGCTCACCGGGAACGAGTTCGAGATACTCGCCGCCGAAGGCATGGCTGTCGCCGGTGGTGAAGTTGCGGAACGACATCTTGAACGTGCCGCCCACCTTGCCCTCGAAGTGATGAACCGTGCAGGTGAAGCCGTTCGGCGGCAGCCACTTCGCCAGCGCGTCGGCCTCGACGAAGGCGCGATAGACTTTTTCCGGGCTGGTGGTGAGAACACGGTGCAAACGTACGGTGCCGGGCATATCATATCCTTTCATAATGCCTGTTCGATGCCCCAAGGACGAGCGGGGCCCGGCCAGTCCGACACCGGCTCCCGGAATTTTTTCAGAGCCTCGGCCGCGGCCTGCGCGACTGGCTTACGCCAGTTCAGCCTGGGTTGGGACTCGATTTTGCGGCGGCTGGCCCAATCGTCGAAAATGACGAACCGGATAGCCATTATGAGGAGACTGTTTATAACGGTCGCTGAGATCGCTGTGACCAAGGGGAGACGATGCGCTACATACGTCCACTTTCAATCGAAGATGCCGTTGGCCACTTGGCCGGATCGGCCGGAACGGCGGCCATTCTCGCCGGAGGCAGCGACCTGCTGGTGAGGATGAAGGGCGGCTTCATCGAACCCGAACTGATCGTCGACATCAAGGCGATCGCGGCCTTGAGCGAAATCAGGGAGACGGCCGACGGCTTCAGCATCGGTGCGGCGGTTCCTTGCGCGGTGCTGGGAGAGAACGCGGCCCTGAAGAAGGCCTGGCCCGGCGTCGTCGAGGCGGCCAAGCTGATCGGCTCGAAGCAGGTGCAGGGACGCTGCACCATCGTTGGCAATCTGTGCAACGCCTCGCCGGCGGCCGACAGCGTGCCGGCGCTGGTGGCCGCCGGCGCCAGGGCGGTGATCGTCGGTCCCGCGGGCAGGCGCACCATCGCCGTGGAAGCCGTGCCGACCGGACCGGGCAAGACGTCGCTCGCCAAGGGCGAGATCATCGAGGCGATCCTGCTCGACAGCCAAGCGCCGCGTTCGGGCGACGCCTATCTCAGGTTCATCCCCCGCACCGAGATGGATATCGCGGTGGTCAGCGCCGGCGTGAACCTGACGCTCGACGAGCAAGGTGTCGTCAAGGCGGCCCGCGTGGCGCTGGGCGCCGCCGCGCCCACGGTGCTTCTGGTGCAGGAGGCCGCCGAGGCCCTCATCGGCAGGACGCTGGACGAAGCCGCGCTCGAGCGGCTCGCCAAGGTCTGCTCCGGGGCCTGCCGGCCCATCGACGACAAGCGGGGCACGATCGAGTTCAGACGGAAAGTCGCAGGCGTGCTGGCCAGGCGGGCCGCCACGTCAGCCTACAAGCGTGCAGGAGGCAAGTGATGGCCGGTGTAGCAGTTTCAACCACGATCAACGGCGACAGCGTCGAGTATCTCTGCCAGCCCGACGAGACGCTGCTCGACGTGCTGCGCGACCGGCTCGGGCTGACCGGCGCCAAGGAAGGCTGCGGCACCGGCGACTGCGGCGCCTGCAGCGTCATCCTCGACGACCGGCTGGTGTGCTCGTGCCTGGTGCTGGGCGCGGAGGCGCAAGGGCGCCGCGTGGAGACCGTCGAGGGCATGGCGCATGGCGACCAGTTGCATCCGCTCCAGCAGAAATTCCTGGAGCACGCCGCGCTGCAATGCGGCGTCTGCACGCCGGGCTTCCTGATCGCGGCGAAGGATCTTCTGGCCAAGAACCCCGACCCGACCGAGGAGGAGATCCGCTTCGGGCTGGCCGGGAATCTCTGCCGCTGCACCGGCTATGACAAGATCGTGCGCGCCGTCCAGGACGCCGCAAGCGTGATGAAGGGAGCCTGACGATGAATTTCGATCCGCGTTTTTCCAATCGCAATTTCGCTTCGGTCGGCACGCGTCCCATCCGTCCCGACGGCGTCGACAAGGTGACCGGCCGCGCCCGCTACGGCGCCGACTTCAACATGGCCGGCCAGCTGGTCGGGCGTGTGCTGCGCAGCCCGCACGCGCACGCCAAGATCAGGAAGATCGACACTTCGAAGGCGGAAAAGCTCGCCGGCGTGAAGGCGGTGATCACCGCGGCCGACCTGCCGGACCTCACCGACGGCGATGCCGCCATGTACGACATCCTCGACAATTGCATGGCGCGCGCCAAGGCACTCTATGACGGCCATGCGGTGGCCGCTGTCGCCGCGATCGACGCCCGCACCGCCAGGCAGGCGCTGAAGCTGATCGAGGTCGACTACGAGGTGCTGCCGCATGTCACCGATGTCGACGAGGCGATGCAGCACCACGCGCCGCTGATCAACGACGCCATCTTCACCGAGGGGCTGGAGGAAAAGCCGGTCAAGCCCTCCAACGTCACCAAGCGCAGCCAGTTCGGCCATGGCGACGTGCATCAGGGTTTTGGGCAGGCCGACTTCATCGTCGAGCGCTCCTTCAAGACCGAGCAGACGCACCAGGGCTATATCGAGCCGCATGCCTGCGTGGCCAATGTCAGCTCCGACGGCACGGCGGACCTGTGGGTGTGCACTCAGGGGCATTTCGTCTATCGCCAGCATTGCGCCCAGCTGTTGGGCATGGAAGCCTCGAAGCTGCGCGTCACCTCCTCCGAGATCGGCGGCGGCTTCGGCGGCAAGACCCATGTCTGGGCCGAGCCGGTGGCGCTCGCTCTGTCGCGCAAGGCCGGCCGGCCGGTGAAGCTGGTGATGACCCGCGACGAGGTGTTCCGCGCCTCGGGCCCGACCAGCGCCACCTCGATCGACGTCAAGATCGGCGCCCGCAAGGACGGCACGATCACCGCCGCGGAAGCGACGCTGCGCTACACCAGCGGCCCCTACGCCGGCACCTGGGCCGAGATCGGCGCCATGACGGCGTTTGCCTGCTACCGGCTGGAGAACGTCAAGACCGTCGGCTACGAAGTGCTGGTCAACCGGCCGAAGACCGCGGCTTACCGCGCGCCGTCGGCGCCGATGGCGGCCTTCGCGGTGGAAAGCGCCGTCGACGAGCTCGCCAAGGAAATCGGCATGGACCCGGTCGACTTCCGCATCAGGAACGCGGCGCAGGAAGGCACGCGATCGTCCTACGGCCCGGTCTATGGCCCCATCGGCATCGGCCCGACGCTGGAGGCGGTGAAGAACCATGCGCACATGAAGGCGCCGCTTGGTAAGAACCAGGGCAGGGGCATGGCCTGCGGCTTCTGGTTTAATTTCGGCGGCCAGACCTGTACCGACCTCAACATCGGCATGGACGGCTCGGTCTCGCTCGCCGTCGGCACGGTCGATGTCGGCGGTTCCCGCGCCTCGCTGTCGCTGGTGGCGGCGGAGGAGCTCGGCATCGATTATTCGCAGGTCAAGGCCGTCGTCGCCGACACGTCCAGCCTCGGCTACAACGACATGACCGACGGCAGCCGCGGCACCTTCTCCTCCTCCATGGCGACCATCTCGGCTGCCCGCAACGCCATCAAGGTGCTGCGCGAGCGCGCCGCGCAGATGTGGGACATTTCCGTCGACGACGTGGTCTGGGAACAGGGCCATGCGGTGGCCAAGGGCGAGAAGCACGGCAATCTCGGCAAGCTGTCGCTGAAGGAGATCGCGGCGCAATCCGGCAAGACCGGCGGGCCGATCGCCGGCCATAGCGAGCTCGTCGCCGACGGCGCCGGCGTCTCCTTCGCCACCCATATATGCGACATCGAGGTCGATCCCGAGACCGGCTCGACCAGGGTGATCCGCTACACGGTGGTGCAGGATGCCGGCAAGGCGGTGCACCCGACCTATGTCGAGGGCCAGTACCAGGGCGGTGCCGCGCAAGGCATCGGCTGGGCGCTCAACGAGGAGTATATTTACGGCAAGGACGGCCGGCTGCAGAACGCCGGCTTCCTCGACTACCGCATCCCGGTCTGCTCCGACCTGCCGATGATCGACACGCAGATCCTGGAAATTCCCAACCCCAACCACCCCTATGGCGTGCGCGGCGTCGGCGAAACCTCGATCGTGCCGCCGCTGGCGGCGATCGCCAACGCGGTGTCGAACGCCGCCGGCGTGCGCATGACGCACATCCCGATGTCGCCGCCCCGCATCCTGGCGGCGATCGAGGCGGAACGGGAAGGCTGATGGTGCAAGTGACGCTCTGGGGGGCGCTTGCCGCGACCGCCGGAGGCCAGAGCAAGGTCGAGGTCGAGGCCAAGGACATAAGGGAACTGTTCAGGAAACTGGCTGAACAGTATCCCGGGCTGGAGCCGCTGATCGACCGGGGGATCGCGGTGGCGATCGACGGGGTGATTTACAGGGATACGTGGGGGAAGAAGCTGCCGCCGGGGGCGGAGATTTTTCTGCTGCCGAGATTGGCTGGGGGGTGAGGGGATTACTGCGCGACGTACCGGATAAGCAGCTTTGCACCCGATTCATGCCGTTCATCCCTGTTCTCAACAATCTCGGAAGCCGCCATTCCTTTGGGATTGAGCTTCGAGCGGTCTATGGCGGGAGTGAGCACCCAGCCCATGCAAACGTGATGGGCTTAACGCGCCGCACCGATATCGAACTTTATGAGATGAAGACTTCGGCCCGATGGTGCTCCATGTACCGGCGCTGACCGTCACTTAGCCCTGCATTCCCCCAAGGCGTGGGGGCCTCTTCAAATCCCAACCGCTCGTGAACCAAATGCTCAAAACCAAGCCGACGCATGTCGGCGTGCTGTACACGCTGTGATACCAGTACACCGCCCTCGTTTGAAAAACTTATGAACCCACGGTCGAAAAGAAGGTCGGCGTCGGGCGTGAGAAGAAGGCCGTTATGTCCGTCAAGACGCTCCTGCGCGGAGCTGCAATTACGCCACGGCTTTATGTGACTCGCAATAAGCAGCGAGGGGTTTGTAATCCCTGTAAGGCGACAAGACCGCTCTATCCGTTCAACGTTTGATCTGAAGACGCCTTGCCCCCGACGCGCCATGACCACGCTTCTCCGCACCGTGTCGTCTAGCGTCAAGTCGACCGCGACACGTCGCTCTACAGCATCATCGAGGAGCTCACTCACCACCTCGAAATTCAGGCTGTTTGATCCGCCACGCGCAAGGACAATGTGGTCGAACACAGCGCTGGCAACGATCACATCGAATGCAGCTCGCGGGATCTGGGCGAGGTATGCCTTTTGATTGCCATTTCCTGTAATAGGGTGAATTGGCGAATATCGAGTGGGCAGGTGTTGGCCCAGAGAGCTAATGAGTGTTTTCGGCCGAACGGCTGGAGTGAGCGGGGTCCAATAGACCGGAAGCAGCCATCCGTCACGATTCCAATAAACGCCGGCGTTACCGAATTCCTCCGGCTTAGGTGCATTGAACGCGAACTCGGCAACCCTACCAACGTAGCGGATTTCCTGGTTGGCATAGGAAAGCACAAGGTCGCCAGGCGATGCGCGGCGCATATTATTGTAGAATTGGCTCCGCTTTCCGTCACTCTCTGTTTTCGGTGACCATAAGTAGCGGCCTTCGATCTCTTGTCGAGTTGTCTGCTTATGATTTACCCACCAATAGTTTGGCATTCTGGCTAGACATCAAGCATCGGCAGTGTCGCCGATCTAGCTTTTTCGTGGAGCGGGCGCTCCAGTGAAATCAAGTCCAACCCGGGTCATAGCGGCGCCAAGTCTATGGGTCAGATTCAATGCATATTCATATCGCAGTTGTCCGACTACCTTGGCATGTTGTTTTTCCGATACCAGTCGTGTTTTACCCATTTTCGTGATGAACACGTCGAACTCAAACTCACCGCTGAATTCGCCGAGCTTGTCAGCGTAGAGGATTTGCCAATCAGGCGAGGAACTTTCTCCTTCTGGCCTGTTGAAACAGAAGCCGGAAACCGAATTTTGGGAATGAATGAATATATAGCGATTTGATTGAATATCGCTTGGCGTAGATCTTCCTTCCTTTAACGGAACAAGCTTTACCGCCATGAAAGGAAGCCGTCCACCAAACATTGATCGACGTTCTTTGGATAATTGCGCCGGTACCATATCACAAGCGGGCGATAGACACACCCAATAGCCGTCTTTTGCTTTAAAAACATGCCCAGTGTTCAAATGCCAGCCCTCGGGCTCTTTGCTACATACAAAAGCATTGTGTTCGTGCTCGGCTTTTGATCGCGTAGTTGCGTCCGCAAGCTTGACCTTGAAATGATCAAAGCAAATGTCCTCGGCGTCTCCCTGCGCCTCCGCCTCGATCAACCTGTCCGCGAACTTCTGCACAGGTTGCAGAACAGCACCCATTAACCGTTCCGAATGGCGCGACACGGCCTCGGCAATAAGCCACCGCCGCTCTACGCCATTCGCCGTCAATAGGCGCTTGTACCAATGGGCGAGAGCGTGCTGATTGCTAAGTGCATTGGTCTGAGCAAGGACTCCTAACTCGTCCATTTCCGCGCGGATGCGAGCCAGCAACAGTCTGGATGGCTGTGGATTCCAAGCATACAGAGCGGTCTGAAGCTCGGAGATTAGATCCTCACGATCGGCTTTATCGGAGAAGGCTATGAAGAGGGATTCAGACTTTATCCAATGTACCCCTTCGCTGGCCCAGTGGAGACGCTCAAACAAAACCGGGCTGAAATCACGTTTGAGTTTTTGCTCGATCGACGCCAACAAAATGCACAAAACTAGACGTTCTTGAACGCCGTCCCATCCGGCAGCCTGACATTCGGCATGGAAATTAGAGAAAGGAGCGTGACCCTTTCTGACTACTCGGAAGTAAGAGTCAGGATGAGCACGTACATAAATATACTGGTCTACGTCAATGCTAGCGAGTATCCGGGCCTCGGAGCCCTCTTCCGTGTCCTCACGACGGGCGATCAATTCAGCTGCTGAAGCGGTATCTTCATCCGTCTGGCGTTCACCTATCGGTGTTAGTAGGCCAACTAGAATTTGGCGAAAGACCTTATCTAGGTTTTCGCTTGTATGCAAAACAACCATATTGAAATGGTTATTGCGAGCCAACGCCCTTATGATCTCGATCGCCCGCGTGCCATCTCCCTGCATGCTTTTGTCAAGTTGATAGTCCAACACAAGGAGGTCAGACTGATGGAGGTGCTTGGCGACCTTTAGATCATCCCCGGCGGAGACGTTATAACCATCATGGATGTCGATAAGGAGTGATTTGTCTCGCAAGTTTGCAAGGACACTTTTGATACGTCCTGGATCACGATACCATTCTTTTGATCTGGCCTGCTCTTGCCCCCTCGCACGGGCCATCTCGGTCTCCAACATCTCATCAATCGTTGGATAGTCGTCATCAACGATTAGGACTGACCTTATCGGATGGACAAATGCCTGATCGATGAAAGCGGTGTAGTGATTACTCGCCGTCAAATTCCGCCCCCCGGAAGCTTATGATGAAATTTGCGCCCTTGAGCGGCATTTCGGAAGTGGGGGCCTAATACCTAATTCTATGCCCGCCGGCCGCTAGGTTGGCTTTCGACAGGTAGAGCCCCACACCCCTGCCACCACGAGTTTTGCGCGTGAAAAACAGACCAAACAAGCTTGCGACATCATCTGCATCGACACCAGGGCCACTGTCCGAAACGACTATCTCTTTATCCACCACGCCGAGTACAATTTTACGTTCCGCGTCCTGAGCAGTGCTCAGCCAATAGATGCTGTTATTTATCAGGTTTATGAAAACCGGCAGTAGCCGAGATTGTTGATCGAAGACACGGAACTTCAGGAACGCGTCAGTAACACTAAAAACGATACCCTGCTTCGCCATAGGCAGACGAAAAAACTCGCCGACATAATCGGCGATTTCCCTACCAGTGATCCAGCGCTGAATCTTCTGTCCTGCCAGCCGGAGCGGCGAGAGAAATCTGAGCTGGTCCGTCAGTCCTTGATAGCCGAACTCAATGTCTTTCACGGCGCGGCTGCTTCGAACCTCGTTCGGCAATTTCCCGAGTCCATCTCCAATTATGTCGTCATAAGCCTGAAGCTCATGACCAACAATCTCAACCGCAATCCCGAGCTGCGCTAGCGCGTTCAACCGATCAAGTTCAGCACGCATGTCGCTCACTTCTTCCATACTGAAGGCAGCAAGCTGCTCCAGATCGATACTTTCCTTTAAGCTTTCCAATGCGCCGATATATGGCAGGAAGATATCCGCGTTATCAGAATCGACGCGGGATTTCATCTGTTCCATGAGTTTAGATGTTTCGGCAAACCCAAGCTCTCCGCGATCAAATCGTTCCAAGAGAGGTTCGGCTTCCGAATGGAAGTGTTTGTTTCGTAAACTAACTAGATCACGGATTCGTTTGAATTCTGCCTTCTGAAGTTCGTCGATCGTGCGAGCCGAGACTTTGATCCGATGATGAATCTGCCCGGCATTTCGCGCCAACTGACGCTCCAAAAGTTCGCGAGGTTTCCTCGGTGCGACGCGCTCGATTTGAGCGTCCAATTCCTGGGAAATGGTTTCAACTAATATGTTGGCTGCGCGAGCTGAATCTCGGTAGCTTGTGTACGTTTCTTCCAGAGAGCCAAGCGATTTTGGAGCGCCTGGAAGCCTAAAATCTGCAGCACGCTCCCTGAAAATCTCCAAATCTTGCTGTGCCCTCGAAATGTGGCCTTCGTCCGCTATGTAAAGGTTCTGGGCATAGTTCTCCAACTCACGAACAAGTCCGGGAAGCTCTTGTGAGAAACGTCTTAGTTTTCCTCGAAATTCCTGGCGTTGCTTCTGACGCAGCTTATTGCGGTCTTCGCTTGCACGCTTGGCCTTATTCGACTCTGTTATCTGCGGGAGTAGTTCCTGGCGAATATCAGAATCAGAGCCGAAATAGCGTCTCGCAGATTGTTCCAAAATTTGGGAGACGACGAGCTTCAATGTTTTTGCGGCCCGATTGTCCAGCAAACCCTCTCGCCCAGCTTTGTCTTTGAGATTAGGATTGGTGGCTCGGCTTATGGACAGCCGGCCAAACATTTGACGATGGTTCCAGAACTCTCTGCCTGCATTCTTGCTGCGGCGCGATTCGATTTCGAAAAAATCATTGTCCGTACGGCCGTACGGCAGAACTCTCAGTCCGTCTCTGAAGATCATAAACCCTGAATATCGCTCCGCTAGCCCTTTAAAGTGTTGAAACTCAGCTTGGGAATGGGTTGTCCTGAGAGCGGTGAACTCCATCGTGGCGATATATATATCAAATGGGCCGACCCTGGTGTCAGATCTTTGAGGGATGTCGAGATCCTTCGGAGGCTCAATGACGCAAGGCATATCAAGCCATTTGCCAAAGGCCTTTATGCGTCCTCGAAACGCGCCATCTGGCCCGACGGTACCGACTATTTGATGCTCCATGCCATCAAGTTGGCGACGGTCAAATTGCTTCTGGTCACCAAGGATGAGCCGAGGGACGGAGCCTTCCCACGCTCTTACGGAGTAAGAGAAATCTGGCTTTTTTCGTTGATCGTCGTCGTCGGCTGGATCAACAAACGGATCAACGAAACTCGACAGTGTTTCGAAGAAGCGCTCACGTGCAGCTCGAGCCGCCGGATCAGCGTCATCTGTGTCAAGCTCTACGCGTAGATCGTAATTTATCTGAGCAACAAGAAGGGCAGTTCCGTGGTTCGCCTGACCGCTCCAAACAGACCATTCAGCAAAATGACGATTACCAAAGTTGAGATGAGACAACGTGGATAGGATCGCCTCCGATGGGGGCAGTAGTCGATCTCCAGTGCCTCTATTATCGTCCAGATGGGATTGATCATATGCCCTCCAGGCATCTTGAAGCCGCTCCGCGCGACTGGCGTCGTGCCCCCCTGTTAGATTTTCCTTTAGAGCGGAGATAAGAGTAGGTAACCGCCCAAGAAGATCGCTCTGTTCCTCGAATTCGACAATTGGTACAAAAATATCGCTGAGATTGAGGAAAGGGTTCTCAAATAAGCGCCAGTCGATTAGAGCGGCGACGTAAGGCGCATTGATGCGCTTGGAGACCAAAAGCAAAATTGGTCCCAAGTTGGCACATGACAGCCGACCAATACCCTTTTGGCCCTGGCGTGTCCGCTGAGGCAGACCCAGCCGATCAGCTATTGGTGTGGTATCCGAAGTGGCTTTCGACTCAGTGCCAACGACCAGCCATCGCCCTACAAGCTCTGACCGGCTCATCCCGTGCCCATCGTCCGAAATTACGGCAACCGGATCCTCGCCATTATAAATGTTGAGTTCGACTTTTCTAGCGTATGCGTCGAATGCATTTTTCCAAAGCTCAGAAATCGCCGTCGGGCAGTCCGCAATCTGTTCGCGGCCCAGGTGGTCGACGGTTCTAGCTTTGGTCTGAAACGATACGCCGTCAATCATGCCATTTCTTGGGTTCTCAATGCGGCGGTCTTTGTGTCGGCACTTTGCTCGTGAGTTGCGTGCGAGCGCTGTATAACAGGCTTGAGATATTCGATAAGAAATCTGCCGAGAGCGACAGGGACAGCATTTCCGACCTGTTCGCCCGCAGCCATCAACCCTCCCGAGAAAAAATAGTTGTCAGGAAAGGTTTGAATTCTCGCCGCTTGGCGAACGGTGATGCCGTGGTCCAATGTTGGGTGAACAAAGCGGCCCTTGGATGGGTTAATGCAAGCGGTCGTCATTGTCGGCCCGGGTTCACTAGGATTGATCCGTCCGTAGACATCATTATGACCGTCGTGCCCTTCATGACAGGATAGAATGCGGCCAGAATCATGACGGCTTCCTCCGTTCGGAGGTGTTCGTCTGAAAGTTTCGACAAGTTCCGCGCCATGGTTCATATGGACGTCATTCTCATCCCCGACCGGAGCCGTCTTGAAGGCGTTGCTGCAATCAACCCAGGCTGCGAGAGTGGGACTCCTTTCCCGCGCTGTCGGACTTCCGTGGGTAGGCGATGGCGGCCATGGCAGATCACCTAGCAGCACACCATTTCGGAGGCCAAGGATGAAGACGCGCTTCCTCCTTTGCGGAACACCGAAATCACGTGCATCTATCGTGATAGGTTCGTAGACGTGATAACCTGCTTTAAGGCCTTCATCATAAAACCTATCCAAAGCCGCGGCGTGGCGAGGCCAAAGCATCCCTGGCACATTTTCCATGAGAAAAATGGTCGGCCTAAATACTTTCACGAAATTGAAGTAGACGTGTATGAGGTCATTACGTGTGTCCGCGACACCTGCATCTTTGATTCGGTGCGTGGAAAATCCTTGACATGGGGGGCCTCCGAGTAAGAGATCGCAGATCTCCCCTTTGTTGAAAACATGCTCGTGCTCTTCCTCAGGTGACATAGTTGAAATGTCACCTTCACGCACGACAGGAGCGTCCTCAGCATGGCAAAGATTGCTGCGATAGGTGGATGCCGCGTGGCGGTTATTTTCAATTGCCAGCTTTATTGTGAGGCCTGCTTGCCTCGCGGCCAAAGAAAACCCCCCGGCGCCAGCAAACAGATCGACGCAGTTAACCATCTAATTCGGACCGGCCAAGTAGTGACTTTGCCGCCGTCATATTCAACATCACGCAAAAATCCCCCATTCCCGATAGCACATTCTAGCGCCGCGGTCGAGGAGTGTCGAGATGTCTGGTCGACTGTTTACCTGACAGGTCGAGCAGTCAACTATTCCCTTTTAGCAGATGGAGAAGCCTCTTTGATAGTGCCTCATCGTTCGTTGCCTCGCATTCCCAAATGACTGCAACCCTCCAACCGAGAGCGGAAAGCTCGTGCTCCACAATACGGTCTCTCTCGATATTTCGCGCAAATTTCTGATTCCATCTTTCCGTATTGGTGGCAGGATGGCTAGCGCGCTTACACACGGGGTGCCGATGCCAGAAGCAGCCGTGGACAAATAAGGCAGTCTTGTATCGAGGAAGGAGGATGTCGGGCGTGCCTGGCAAGTCGCGACGGTGAAGGCGAAACCGGAATCCTAGTCGATGAAGTACCCGCCGCACCCGTATTTCCGGCGCGGTATCCTGCCGTCGAATTCGTCCCATCAAGTCTCGGCGAGCGGTAGCCGATAGGTGATCCATATGAAGTCCTGCGGACGTTCCAACCCTTTTGCTCGGTCAAAGCATGTCTTAAGATGGCCGAACGAGCTGCGGAACGGTTAGAGCCCAATTTCGTATCTTTCTGTGAGGGATCGACCTAGTATCGCATAAGCGCTTCCATTTGAATGAGTAAAATCATCTCTGCGTCAGCCGTACGCGACAAGCGCAGAAGGCGGCGTCGCACACGATCAGTGGTGACTGATCTCGATTTGCCAGCCTTGAAGCGATGCGCGGATGCTGGTCCTGGAAGAGTAAGAAGGGCGGCGAATGCCACAGCCGCTCACAATGTTCCGCTGAAACCAGACCGTCCGCAATCGTCAAGAGTTTCGGGCTTAAGCCGACAGCAACAATTCACGCGTCTCCCCTCACGCCCCCAGCGACGGCTCCGTATTTACCTCCAGCACTTCCCCCGCCTCATCCTCCTCACCCAGCACCTCTCCATGCACCGCAAGCGGCCGCCCGATCCAGATCGGGTCGACCAGATGGTCGCGCTTGGGGTTTGTCGTGTTGGGGTGGATGAGGATGCTGAGGCGGGGGCAATCACCAGCGTTGGTCCACTTAGTTCACAGGGCATTGCGTGATGCCGCCCGGTACGCTTCTATCCGTGGCGCGCCATGGGGGGGTAATCATTTGTCTGCGAGGAACCAAACGTCCACCGGTCACGAAGCGAGCGAGGCCGGTTGGCTCGATCTTCATTTCGAATCGTCGCGCCCCGAATATGAGGCGGCCTTGCTCGATGCGGGCATCCGCCCGGGCTCGCGCGTGCTCGATGCCGGTTGCGGCAGCGGCGGCTTCCTGCCGCTCATCGCCCGGGCCATCGGCCCCTCCGGCTTCATCGCCGCGCTCGACCTCGCGCCCGAAAACATCGCCCGGGTCGAGGCGCTCGCGGGCACGCTGTCCGAGCCACCGGAGATTGCGACGCATGTCGGCAGCATCCTGTCGCTGCCATTCGCCGACGCATCGTTCGATTGCGTCTGGTCCGGCAATGTCATGCAGTATCTGACGCCGGCCGAGTTCGAGCTTGCCGTCGGCGAGGCCAGGCGCGTGCTGAAGCCGGGCGGCATCTTCGCCGTCAAGGATTTCGATTCGACCATTCTGCAGATCCTGCCCATGGACCGGGCGCTGCTGGCGCGCTTCATGGCAGCCAGGCTCCAGGGTTTCCGCGACCGGGGCGTGCTCGGCACCGATTGCGGTTCGACGCTTCCGGCGCGCCTGCGCCAGGCGGGCCTGGAGGTCGTCAGCCGCAAGGGCTGGCTGGTCGAGCGCTGGGCACCCGCGCCTCGCTTCACGCGCGACTATGTTCGCGACCTGCTGGCCTATTTCGCCAGCGTCGCGCCGGGCTATGCCCTGCCTGATGCCGACCAGGCCTATTGGCGGGAGCTGAAGGAGCGGCCGGATCGCCTGCTCGACGATCCGGATTTCTGCTACCGCGAATTCTTCGTCATGGCGGTTTGCCGGATTTAGCGCTTCGCCGCGACGGCCGAAGCCGCGACGCTGCGCGAGGGTGCAGGCAAACCCGTTTCCGAGATCGAGGCTGAGCCAAGCCGCATTCGCCAGCTCTCCGCTCAAATGGCCGGCTTTCGAGCGAATTTCTTCGCGAACCGTTAATTCGGCCGTGCTGTTAATAAGCATCTGCTAATGAACTGGTTCGCGCGGGGGTACGCAATGACCAAGAATCTCGGCAATGCACGCTATATGCCGCCAAAGGAGCAGCAAGGCTCGGTCCTCGGCAAGGTCGCGCCGGCGCTGTTCCCGCTGGCCGTGGTCGCGCTGGGCTACGTGATCGGCAGGCAGTTCTTCGGCCTCTAGGCTCCGCCATCAGGCGCCGGTTTCGGCCGCGGCTTCGGGTCTTGCTTCGGCGCGGATGCGGTCGCTTGCCACGAGCACGACCGGGCAGGGGACGGCGGCCAGCACCGCCATGGCGGTGTCGCCGAAGAACAGTTCCTCGCCCGGCCGCTGCGTGACGCCCATCACCACCATCGCCGCCCCCTTGGCCACTTCCCTGGCGATCGCCTTGTCGGGCGTGGCGCGGGCACGGATGGCGGTGTCAACGGCGACGCCGTAGCGGTCGGCGAGATCGACGACATCCTTGAGCACCGCCTCCTCGCGACGATGCGAAACGGTGCCTTGCCGGGCGCCTTTGCGCGCCTGCGAAACATAGAGCACCTTGACCCGCGCCCGGTGCGGCCTTGCCAGCGCCAGGGCGAAATCGGCTGCGCGTCGCGACACTTCCGTGCCGTTGACGGGAACGAGGATGGTGGTTCCGGCGCGCAGCACCGGCATCTTGGTCCCGGCGCCGGCCCCGTTCAGCACCAGGCAGAGCGGACCGTCGAAGCCGCTGGTCATGTCGTTGAGCGCCTCGGTGAACGATCCCTTCTCGGTCAGCATGGCCTCGAGCCCGACCAGCAGCAGGCCATAGCCCTTGCGCGCCTCCTCGGCGATCGTCCGTGCGGTCGCTTCGCGTTCGCTGCGGGCGGTGAGATGCACCTTCTCGACCGGCGTGTCCTCGGCCTTGCTGACCGCTTTGGCGCTTCTGGCGGCGCCCTTCTTGACCTCCTTCAAGGCACGCTCCGGGCCCTTGTCGCGGGCCGGGCCGGCAAGCCTGCCGTCCTTGAGGTGGAGAAGCGTGGTCGGCATGCCGCTGCCGCCGCCGACCAGGCCGGCGAGATAGGCGGTGAACTTGCCGACCGGGCTGTCGTCGACCAGCAGCAGCAGCCGCTCCAGCTTGGAGACGAAGCCGCGCTCGTCGAGCAGCTCGCGGTCGACCCGTTGCTTCTCGGCGTCTTCGACGGGCAGCCGGCCGAGCGCCCAGCGCAGCATGGGCGGCATGGCGAGCGTGGTGATGACCGCCATGGTGACGATCATGGTGAACAGGTTGTGGGAGAGGATGTTCATCGACAGGCCGATCGAGGCGACGATGACCTCGGTCGAGCCGCGCGCGTTCATGGCGCTGCCGACGGCGGTCGCCTCCTTCAGCGTCATGCCGGCGAAGCGGCCGCCGATGAAGGCGCCGCCGAACTTGCCGATGCTGGCGATGAGCACCAGCGCCAGCGTCAGCAGCGCCAGCGTCGGGTCGGCAAGCACGGTGAGGTCGGCCGAAAGCCCGGCCATGCCGAAGAAGATCGGCATGAAGAGCGCGGTGATGACGCCGCGCAACTGGCTCTCGATGTGGCTGGACAGGATCGGCGATTCGCCGACCAATATGCCGGCGACGAAGGCGCCGAGCACGGTATGGACGCCGATCAGATTGGTGATCAGCGCCATCACGCCCATGATGATCAGGATGACCGATATGACGGCGTATTCGCTGCGGAAGGAATCGTTGCTCCAGCGGATCAGCGTGAACACCAGCCGGCGGCCGATGGTGAAGGAGAACACCATGAACAGCGCCACTTCGGCCACCGTCACCACCAGCGGCACGATTTGGAGGCTGCCATTGGTGGCGATGCCGAAGGTGACGGCGATGATCAGCCAGCCGATCGTGTCCTCGATGATGGCCGAGGAGATGATGACCTGGCCGAGATTGCGGCGCATGAAGTTCATCTCGCGCACCACCATGGCGACGATCTTGACCGAGGAGATCGACAGGGCCGTGCCAAGGAAAAGCCCGGCGACGACGCGCTCGCTGGGGTCGGGCAGCAGCGTGTCGGGCAGGAACTGCGCCAGCGCGAAACCGCAGGCAAAGGGCACGACGACGCCGGTTGCCGAGATCGAAAAACACGCCGCGCCCACCCGGCGCACCAGGCGCAGGTCCGTCTCCATGCCGGTGAGCAGCAGGAGCAGCAGGACGCCGAGCTGCGAGACCGCCTCGATCATGCTCTTCTGCGCGGGGTCGGTCGAGAAGATCAGCTGCTGCGCGCCGGGCCAGAGCCAGCCGAACAGGGAAGGCCCGAGCAGGATGCCGCCGATCAACTGGCCCATGATCGCCGGCTGGCCGTAGCGCTGGAAGATTTCGCCCAGGCCACGGCCGACCAGCAGCAGAAGCACGATCTCGGCGACGAAAACGCCCTCCGCCGAGCCGCCCATGCCCGCTGCGTGGCTG
The DNA here is from genome assembly GCF_006442955.1 of Mesorhizobium sp. B1-1-1. Classification (NCBI taxonomy): domain Bacteria; kingdom Pseudomonadati; phylum Pseudomonadota; class Alphaproteobacteria; order Hyphomicrobiales; family Phyllobacteriaceae; genus Mesorhizobium; species Mesorhizobium sp. B1-1-1. The sequence continues at coordinate 274,129 of NZ_VFWW01000005.1, read as the reverse complement.
CTTGCCTGGGCTGCCCAGGCCGGACCTGCTGAGGCAAGGACGGCGGAAGGGATGAGAATGGCAGGAAGAAATCTCGTTTGCGGCCAGTGCCTAGTCATCCAACCCCTCAACGCGGATCAAGTCCGCTGCGCATAAACGTGCAATGCCGCGCAAGGTTGCGGGGGGCGGGCCAATCTGTTTGGGCCAATCTGTTGGGGTAAGTGCCGACATAGGAGACAGCGCTCTTCTCCCCGTCTCTATACGGGGAGGAGGTGCCGGCAGGCGGATGAGGGGCAGCGCCGACATGGGAGAAATACAGGATCCAGATGCTATTTGCCGAAAGCTTGGCGCCGCCCCTCATTGTCCTGCCGGACATTTCTCCCCGTATAGTGACGGGGAGAAAGGCCCATACCGGCTGGACGCCGCCCGCGGATTGCTTCGCCAATTGTCGGCGTAGCGGCCGCGATCGGCGATCTAGCCCGACTTCTTGGCGCCGCCCGGCAAAGCACCTTCAGGCGGCGGCTCCGGGCCGAAGACGCTGCGGCCGCCGAGCAGGTGCGACTGGTCGAACTCGCCGGCGACGATCTCCGTCAGGCTCGGGCCGGTGACGTAGCGCTCCAGTCGCCGCGCCTGGCCGTCGAGCCGCTGCAAGGCGGCAAGCTCCTCCTCGCGGCCGAGCTTGGCCTTGGCGACCGCCGACTTCATGACGGCGATGGTTTCGTCATAGACCTTCAGCGGCACCGGAAAGGGATGCCGGTCCTTGCCGCCATGCGCCAGCGAGAAGCGCGCCGGGTCGGAAAAGCGGCACGGCGCGCCATGCACCACCTCCGCCACCATGGCCAGCGCCCGCACCGTGCGGGCGCCGACGCCCGGCACCAGCAGCAATTCGGGAAAATCCGTCGGGCCGCTCTCGATGGCGGCGGAGATGTTGCCGTGCAGCCGGCGCATGACGATGTCGCTTTCGCGCACGTCATGGTGCGCCGGCATGACCAGATTGGGCAGCATTGGTTGTGCACTGTCGCGCTTTGCTTCAGTCGCCGCAGGCTCGATGGCGGCGAATTCGTGCACGATCCGGTCGGGACCGAGCTGGCGCAGAAGATCGAGCTGGCCGCTGCGCGAGGCCTCGGCGCGATGGTCGGTGAGGTTGACGATCTCGCCCTGCCGCTCGCCCTCGATGGCCGCGTGCGGCTGGTCGACGAAACTCTTCAACCCTTCCGACAACCAGTGGTAACGGCGCGCCTGCCTTCTGTCGCCGTTCATGCCTTGCTGGACGACCACCCAGCGGCTGTCGTCGGTGACGATGAAGCCGTGCAGATAGAGGTCGAAACCGTCCTGCACGGCGGCGCTGTCGACCTTGGCGACCAGGCGGCTGGCCGTGGCAAGGGCCGCGCCGTCGAAGCCGACACGTTCGCCGATCATCTCCAGCTCGTGCGGCGTCTTGCGCGAATGAGCGCCGCGTCCGCCGCAGACATGGATGCCGAGCTCGCCCGACAGCGGCGTCAGCCCGCGCTTCAGCGCGCCGATGACGCTGGTGGTGATTCCGGACGAATGCCAGTCCATGCCCATCACCGCACCGAAGGACTGGAACCAGAAGGGATGCGCCAGCCGGCGCAGCAGCTCGTCGCGGCCATAATGGTGGACGATCGCCTGGCACAGCACCGCGCCGAGCCGCGTCATGCGGTCGCCCAGCCACTTCGGGACCCGTCCGCCATGCAGCGGCAGGTCGGCGCTGCCGCTTCGCTGCGTCACTTGTTTCGATGCTCCGTGGCCGGCCGCCCAGAGGCCGGCTCTCTCCCTCTAGATGGCATCCATGCGGCTATTTTCCAAGCCGGCACACAGGCGCGCATTCGCGGTTTGATTCAGGATGGCGCCTCACCCGGTTGTTCGCAAAGCGTTTTTGTCTGTTGGCGGGCTAGACATGCACGTCTCCGAAGGAGAGTTCGCCGTTGTCGTCGGGCGTCAGTAAGGCGACGGCCAGCAGGCCGGCAAAGAGGATGGCGACCAGCGTGACGATGACCAGGCCGGGCACGGGACCCAGGGCGGCGGCGCTGACGGCCTCGCGCAATGTGCCGACGAAACCCACCGGCGCGGCCCGATCGAGCAGGCTCGGCGTCGACAGTTTGAGGATCCAGGCGAGCAGCAGGATCAGCATCATATGGATGTAGTTGCGGCGCAAACGGCGCGCCAGCGCCACCCGCTGCGAGACCAGGAATTTCGGCGTGCGCAGGCTTTCGCCGACGATCAGCAGCCAGTCCGAGGCGAAGTCCGGCTGCGGCGAGAATATCTGCGCGAAATAGTGGCGCTCGAACTGGCGCACGCGGGCGCGGTAGACATCGAAGAAGCGGTAGCGCCGCGCCTCGATCCACAGCAACAGCAGCACCAGCAGCATGGCGAACAACAGCACGCCGTGGTGGGCACTGGCCGTCGACAGCGACACCGACAGCATCGCGGCCACGACGGTGATCGCCCAATTGCTGGTCCTGTCGATACGGTCGCGCCATCCCGCCATGCGCGCAATCTCGGCGCGATGGAAATGCGACATCACGGTGACCATTTCGCCAGGCGTAAGTGTCCTGCCGACGGGCGTTGCCGGCGCATCGTTCATAGTTCCCTCCCAACCCTATGGAACGCCTCGAACGCGATCTCGTTCCGCCGACGGCGGCTCGCGCCAACCCAGGCGGACTTTCGGCCAATTCTATCGCGACGGTGGTGCGCCGAGTCTTTTCAAACGCTTGGGCAGGTCCGCTCAGCTTCTGAGTCCGGGTCCGAGTGGCTCTGGCTCTTGAGAATCCCTTTGCCTTGGGCAACATGACGAACATGAACAAGCCGATTTCCACCGCATCGCCGCGCAAGGCGGCGATGGCGCTGACGGAGGCGCTGGTCGCCCGCACCTTGCGCGCGGTCGAGGATGCCGGGCCGACGCCGGGCATGGTCTACATGACCGACGCCGACTATGCGCGTTTCAGCGACGAAATCCTGGCCGATGCGCCGGCCGGGCCGCTGAAACTGTTCGCCTATGGCTCGCTGCTGTGGAAGCCGGCGGGCGAGGTGAGGGGCGGCGAGCGCGCGGTGGCGACCGGCTGGCACCGCTCCTTCTGCTTCACCGTGCAGCGGTTTCGCGGCACGATCGAGCAGCCCGGCCTGATGATGGCGCTCGACCGTGGTGGCCAATGCCAGGGCATGGTGTTCGAGATCGCGGAGCCGGTTGCCGACAATCTCGAGGCGCTGCTGCGCCGCGAGATGACCATCCTGCCCGCCGTCAACGTGCCGCGCTGGCTGCGGGTCAGGACCGAGGGCGGCATGTGCCGCGCGCTCGGCTTCGTCGTCGATCCCGCCAATACGCGCTATGTCGGCAGGCTGGACAAACGGGCGATCGCGGCGACGCTGGCCCGGGCCGCCGGCCATTGGGGCTCGGGCGCGCAATATCTGTTCGAGACCATCCGCCACCTCGACGCCTGCGGCATTCGCGATCGCAACCTGTGGCAGTTGCAGGCATTGGTGGCCGAGGAGATCAACCGCGTCCACGCCACGGCTTAGCGATCGGCGTCCCAGCGCAACGCGATCCGGAAGTTCCAGACGCTTTCCCGCCCCTCCAAATCTTCCGCTTGACGAATACATATCCCGACGGTTATACGTCCATCAATAGCCAACGGGTTATCGATTAAATGCCGGATGCTCATGATGCGCTCTTCAGGACGCTCGCCGACCCGACGCGGCGCGCCATCTTCGAACGGCTGTGCCGCCAGGGAGAGCAGACGGTGGGAGCGCTGACGATCCAGTCGGGGGTCTCGCAGCCGGCCGTGTCGAAGCATCTGGGCGTGCTGAAGCAGGCCGGGCTGGTGCGCGACCGCCATGAAGGCCGCCAGACACATTACAGCGCGCAGCTCGGCGCGCTGGCGCCGCTGATGGACTGGACGCGTGAGATGGCCGGGTTCTGGGAAAGCCGGTTCGACGATCTCGAGGATCTGCTCAAAAGGATGGACCAGTGAACGACAGTGCCGCCGAGACCCGCACTGTCGTCGTCGAGCGGCAGATTTCGCATCCGCCGGAAAAACTCTGGCGCGCACTGACGCAACCGCATCTGATTGAGGAGTGGCTGATGAAGAACGATTTAAATCCGGTCGTGGGCCATCGCTTCAACCTCAGCACCGCCTGGGGCGGCGTGCTGGATTGCGAGGTGCTTGCCGTCGAGCCGCACAAGACGCTGTCCTACACCTGGAACCTCGCGCACCAGGACCCGGCCTTCGATCTCAGGAGCGTGGTGACCTTTACGCTCACCCCGACGCCTGCCGGGACCCATCTGCGCATGGAGCAGTCCGGTTTCCGGCCCGAGCAGAGACGGGCCTATGGCGGCGCCAAGATGGGATGGCCGAAATTCCTGGAGAAGCTGGAAGAGCTCCTGGCACGCACGGACTGAAGTCCGCCGGCCGGGGTTCATGGCAAGGCTGTTCGAAGGCGGCCGCCGCAACAAAACCTATGGAGGACATGCGATGAAGATCAAATTGACCCGCGTCTATGTGGACGACCAGGAGAAGGCGCTTGCCTTCTACACCGACGTGCTGGGCTTCACCAAGAAGGCCGATTTCAGCAACGGGCCGTTTCGCTGGCTGACCGTGGCTTCGCCGGACGAGCCTGAGGGAACCGAGCTGCAGCTTGCGCTGAGCGACAACCCCGCGGCCAAGGCCTACCAGCAGGCCCTGTTCAAGCAGGGCCAGCCGGCGCTGATGCTCTTCACCGACGACATCAAGGCCGATCACGAGCGCATCAAGGCGCGGGGCGGGGCCTTCGCCATGGCGCCGACCGAAGTGACCGGCTCGACCATTGCGCAGCTCAACGACAGCTGCGGCAACCTCATCCAGATCACCCAGCTGGCGCGCTGGTAAGCGGCCTTTCGTTCATTTCCAGGAGGAGGTAGCATGGATTGGAACAAATGGGTCCGGCAAACGCATCGCTGGCTGTCGATCATTTTCACGGGGACCGTCCTCGCCAACTTCGTCGCCATGGGCTTGGGGCAGCCGCCTGCCTGGGTGGTCTATTCGCCGCTGCTGCCGCTGTTCCTGCTGCTGTTCAGCGGCCTCTACATGTTCGTGCTGCCATACGCCGCCAAGCGGCTTAACGGGCGGCAGCCCGCGAGCCAGTAAGGACGGGATGGATGGCGAAGAGGCAGGGGCGATCAGCCAAAGGCGCCGCCAGGCCAGCAACCGCCGGTCCGGTCCTGCTTTCTGGCGGCAACCCGCAGATCGCCAAGGGCGAAGGCAACGCCCCCGTGCAGGCCTATATCGCAGCCATGCCGGACTGGAAGAGCGAGGCCGGCGGCCGTCTCGACGCGCTCATCGAGCGTGCCGTGCCTGATGTGCGCAAGGCCGTCAAATGGAACTCGCCCTTCTATGGCGTGGAAGGCGAGGGCTGGTTCCTCAGCTTTCATTGCTTCACGAAATACATAAAGGTGGCCTTCTTCCGCGGCATGTCGCTGAACCCGGTGCCGCCTGGCCAGTCCAAAAGCAAGGACACGCGTTACCTTGACATTCATGAGGACGACGAGTTCGACGAGGCCCAGTTCACCGAGTGGGTGAAGCAGGCGAGCCGACTGCCCGGCGAACGGATGTGAGATTTGCGCGCCGGGCCCGGATTTGCCGCGCGCAACAGAGCGCCTATGATCGGGCGGACGGGCGGTGACCGCCCTCAAGGCTGAAGGAGAACGGACATGACGAAGAGCGGGTCGCCAGAAGGCAGATCTCCTTCGCAGCTCATAGACGGCAGGATCGAGGAACTCGGCGACTGGCGGGGCGAGATGCTGAGCCGGCTGCGCGGCCTGATCCGGCAAGCCGACCCCGAGATCGTCGAGGAGTGGAAATGGCGCGGGGTCCCGGTGTGGGAGCATGCCGGAATGATCTGCACCGGCGAGACCTACAAGAACGTCGTCAAGCTGACCTTTGCCAAGGGTGCGGCGCTGCCCGATCCGTCGCGCCTGTTCAACTCCAGCCTGGAAGGAAACACCAGGCGCGCCATCGATTTCCAAGAGGGCGAGGAGGTCGACGAGGAAGCGTTCAAGGCGCTTATCCGCGCCGCTGTGGCTCTGAACAAGTCAAAGGCCCGGCGATAAGCTCCGTGTGACTGGCACCGAAGAATGCGGCGGGCAGAATGAAGCCTGTCGCGCTCCTTCGCGCCCTTCTGGCCTCATCCGTCCCTCAGCCACACCAGCATCTCGCCGGGCTCGCGGTTGTCCCAGGCGAAATAGGGGATGGCGGTCAGCCGCGTCTGTCTGGCAGCGGGCGGGTCGGTGCGGTAAAGCCCGTTTTGCCAGCCCTCATCGGTGTCGGCCAGCGCTGTGGTCGAAAGCGCCACCACGCCGCCCAGCAGGTCCGGCTCGTCATGCGCCTCGATGCTTGCGGTGCGCGGCAATGCGATGCGGTGCAGGCTGCCGTCATTGTCGGTCGCCTCGACGCAGTAGATCAGCGGGCCGCGCGAGAGCGCCACGCGGCCGGCGTCCTGACGCACCTGCGGGTTGGCGTAGAGCCGTTCGATCGGCATTTCGAGATCGAGGCGGACGCTATCGCCCTTCTTCCATGTGCGCCGGATCGCCGCGTAGCCATCGCTGGTGACGTCCTCGAGCTTCACCGTCTCGCCATTGACCTTGAGCGCCGCGCCGGCGCTCCATGCCGGCACGCGCAGATGCAGGGTGAACGCGACCGGCGCCTGCGGCTCGATGGTGATGGCGACCGCGCCGTCCCAGGGGTAGCGGCTCGCCTGCGTCAGTGCTACCGGCACGCCCGCTATGTCGAAACGAGCGGTGGAATCGCCATAGAGATGGACGGCAAGCGCGTCGTCCGCCAGGCTGTAGAAATAGCTGCCGATGGAGGCCACCATGCGCCCGATATTGGGCGGGCAGCACGGGCAGCGGTGCCATTTCCATCTGTTGTGCCGGCCCCGGCTTTCCAGCGGGTTTTCGTAGAAGAACAGCGAGCCGTCGAGCGACAGGCCCGAGATCGAGCCGTTGTAGAGCGCCCGCTCCATGATATCGGCGTAGCGGGCGTTCGGCCCCATGCCGAGCATGCGGCTGGCCCAGAACACCAGGCCGACGGCGGCACAGGTCTCGGCGTAGGCGCTCTCATTGGGCAGGTCGAAATCGCTGGTAAAGCCCTCATTGTGCGCCGACGGTCCGAGCCCGCCGGTGATGTAGAGGTTCTTGCTGGTGAGATCGTCCCACAGCCGGTCGAGCGCCACCCGCAAGCTGTCGTCGCCATATTCGGTGGCGATGTCGGCCATGCCGGAATAGAGATACATCGCCCTGACCGCATGACCGACGACCTTGTCCTGCTCGCGCACCGGAATGTGCGACTGGCTGTATTCATAGGTCTTGAAATGATAGGCCTTGGGATCGGTGCCGCGGGCGCGCGCCTCCTCGTCGAAATAATGCGGTTGCTGGCCGCGCTGCTCGATGAAGTATTTCGCCAGCTCCATGTATTTGTTCTCGCCAGTCACCCGCGCCAGCTTCACCAGCGCCAGCTCGATCTCCTCATGGCCGCAATAGCCCTTCTTCTTGCCCGGCTCGGGCCCGAGCACCGAGGCGATATGGTCGGCATAGCGGCACATGACGTCGAGCAGCTTGCGCTTGCCGGTCGCCTGGTAATAGGCGACGGCGCCCTCGATCAGGTGGCCGGCGCAATAGAGCTCGTGGCAATCGCGCAGATTGGTCCAGCGCAGGCCGGGCTGGATGCGCTGGTACCAGCTCGAGAGATAGCCGTCCGGCTGCTGCAGCTTTTCGTAGAGGTCGATGACGGCGTCGATCTTCTTCTCCAGCTCCGGGTTCTTGGCGCGGTAGAGCGAATAGGCCGCCGTCTCGATCGTCTTGCCCCAGTCGGAGTCCCAGAACATCTGCGTCGTCACCGTCGAGCCGGTGAAGCCGGGGGAGGCCGCCTCGTCGGGCGAAGGGGAATGGAACGGGATGACGACGCCGGGCGAGGGCCGGTCCGGATCGATCTGCTCCAGCATGCCCGCCTCGACGCAGCGGTCGTAGAGGATATCGGCGGTGCGCGCGGCGACGGCGTCGGCACGGTCGCCCCAGAAGCCGTGCACGTCGACCTGGGGCACCGGTAGCGGCCGGAAGGCGAGTTTGGGCCTGGAGGCGCCGGCAGGCCTGGCGGAAGACGATGCGGTCATGAACTTACTCCATTCGATCGATCACTTGACGGCCCCGGCCATCAGGCCGCGGATGTAGAAGCGCTGCAAAGCCAGGAACAGGATCAGGCACGGCACCATCATCACGGTGACGCCCGCCTGCACCGCGCCCCAGTCGATGGCGCCGAAGCGGCCGGACTGGAGTGCGGTCATCATCACCGGCAGCGTGAACTTGGACTGGTCGGTCATCAGCACCAAAGCGGCGAGGAACTCGTTCCAGGCGCCGAGAAAGGCGAACAGCGCGATGGTGACGACGCCCGGCCAGACCAGCGGCAGCATCACCTTCAACAGCATGGTGGCGTTTCCGGCGCCGTCCATGCGCGCGGCCTCCTCGATCTCGCGCGGCACCGCGTCGAAGGCGTTGCGCATCATGAAGATCGAGAACGGCAGTTGCAGCGTTACATAGACGCCGACCAGCCCGGTCAGCGTGTTGTGCAGGCCGAGCTTGGTGAGCACCAGGAAGATCGGCGTCAGGATCGACTGGAACGGGATCATGATCGTCGACAGGATGAGGACGAAGAACAGGTCCTTGAGAGGAAATCGGAAGCGCGAGAAACCGTAGCCGGCGAGCACGGAGACAACGACGGAGACCAGCACCGTCATGACAGAGACGTAGATGCTGTTCTGCGCCGAGACCCAGAGCCCGTCGCCGAACGTGTTGAGCGTGGCGTAGTTTTCCAGCGAGAAGCCTGTCGTCGGCCAGGGCGGCAACGGCGGCTGGCGCGCCTCCTGCGCCGGCTTGAAGGCCGACAGCGCGGCCCACACGATCGGCGCCACGAACAGCACCGAGGCGATGATGCCGGTGGAGTGCCTGACGACGCTGGCGGCGAGTTTGCCTTGAGCGGACATTGCCTGCGCCATCAGTCGACGCCCTCGGGCTTCCTCAGCAGCCAGAGCTGCACGAGGCTGAGCGCCACAAGGATCACCAGCAGCACCATGGAGAGCGCCGCGCCATAGCCGAGCTTGAACGACACGAAGGACTGGTTGAAAATCCAGTACACCGCCGTCAGCGTCTGGTTGCGCGGGCCGCCGCGCAGGATGATGTAGAACTGGTCGAAGGCGAGGACCGAGCCGGCCACCGACAGGATCAGCGCCAGCGCCAGCGTGCGGCGCATCAGCGGCAAGGTGATGGCCCGGAACCTCGCGAACGGGCCGGCGCCGTCGATGACGGCGGCCTCCTGCAAATCCTGCGGGATCGATTGCAGGCCGGTCATCAGGATGATCATGGTGAAGCCGGCGACCTTCCACACCACCATGGCGATGATCGACCAGAAGGCCGGCTGGAAGGTGGCCAGAAGGTTGAATTTCCTGTCGATCAGGCCGAGGTTGTAGGCGGCCGGGCTGAACAGGCCGGAATCGACGTTGAGCAGCCATGACCAGAGCAGGCTCGCCGAGGCGAAACCGACCACCGCCGGCATGAAGAAGGCGGTGCGGTATAGATTGGTGAACGGGCGCGGCCGCTCGATGAAGATGGCCAGCGGGAAGGCGACGGCGAAGATCGCGATGGTGACGATCACCGTGTAGTAGCCGGTGAATTTCAGTGCGTTCCAGAACCTGGTGTCGCGCAAGATCGCGACGTAATTGTCGAGGCCGATGAAGGAGTGCCCGCCCATCAGGGGCCAGTTGTGCAGCGACATCCACGCCGTCATGCCGAGCGGGAGGACGAAGAACACCATGACCAGCGCCACGGCCGGCGCGACGTAGATGAGACCGATCCATTGCCGGCGACCGGCACCGACGAGTTTTCGGGCGCGGGGCGGGGCGGTGGTTGCTGTGATGGTGGTCATGGCTGGCCCGCTTTTCCTTCTCCCCTTGTGGGGTGAGCGGCCGGTTCGCCGGAGGCGAATTCATCGTGCCAGTGGCACGATGAAAGGCCGGCGAACACCGGGAGGCTGCGAAGCAGCGGGGACCCGGCAGAGTGGATCGGCCACCACCCGGCCCTTCGCAGGCTCAGGGCGTTCGAAGCTCGAAAAGCCAAGCAGTTGGCTTTTCGTCCCCTGCGCGGACTGCTTCTCACCCCACAAGGGGAGAAGGGGAGGCGAAGTGCGCTAGGTCCCAAGCTGTCGATGCTAGTGAGTCTTCTCAACGCGATAGCCCTGTATCTGAACCAAACAATATCCAGCCACCCGCTCAGGGAGACGGCCGGCCGGCAGGCAGGCGCCTATTTCTGCGGCGCCTGGTCTATGATCGACTGCATGGTCTCCTGCGCATTGGCGATGGCGCCGTCGACGTCGTCGCCGAAGAACACCTCGTTGACCATCTGCGTCCACGGGCCGTTGGCGGAGTTGATCAGGTCGTTGAAGACCACCGAATAGGGCGTCTTGCCCTTGGCCATGGCCTCGGCTGCGACCTGGTAGCGCGGGTCGAGGTCCTTCAGCGCGTCCTTGGCGATGTCGCCGCGCACCGGCAGGCTGCCATATTTGGCCAGGATCGTCTGGCCTTCCAGCGAATAAGCGAAGTCGAGGAACTCCTTCACCACATCGATCTTCTTGGTGCCCTTGGTAACGACGAAATTATCGCCGCCGGCAAAGGACGACCAGCCGCCATCCTTGCCCGGCAGGAAGGTGATGCCGTAGTCGATATCGGGATACTGGGTGTTGAGCGCGCCGATAGCGAAGGCACCCGACGGCGAGATGCCGATGTTGCCGCCGGCGAAGGCGGCGAAGAAATTGGCGCCGGTGTCGGTCTGGGCGCCTTCCGGCACCAGGCCCTTCTTGACCATCGAGCGGTAGAGATCGATGGCGCCACGCAGCTGCGGGCTGTCCAGCGTCGCCTTGGAGCCGTCCTGTGAGAGGATATCGCCGCCCGAGGCCCAGACCAGCGGCGTGAAGGTGAAGATGTTGCAGCCGCCGCAATTGCCGGAGAAGTAGAAGCCCTTGATGTTGCCGCCGAGCGCGTTGACTTTTTCGGCGTCGGCTTCGATCTCGGCCCAATTGGCCGGGCCCTTTTCGGGGTCGAGGCCGGCCTGCTTGAACAGCTTCTTGTTCCAGATCAGCACCGAGGCGTCGGCGGAGAAGGGCAGGCCGTAGATGCGGTCCTTGTACGTGCCCGTCTTCACATGAGCCGGCGACAGGCTGGCGAAATAGGGGAGCGACTTGGCCCAGTCGGTGATGTCCTCCAACTGGCCGGCGGCAGCAAAGGAGGGCGTGTAGATCAGGTCGAGCGACAGCGCGTCGGGCGCCGTGCCGCCGGCGGCGGCAGCACCGTATTTCGGAATGATCTCGGCGTTGGGGATGATGTCGAGCTTGATCTGGTTGGTGTGGCCCTTGTTGTAGGCATCGACGATGCGCGGCATGAAGTTCGAGCCGTCGGCGCGCACCCAGATGTTGGCGGTCTCGGCGGCGGCAAATTGCAGCCCGCAGCCGAATACGGCGGCCGTCAAGGCCAGCCTGGCAATCAAAGTCCTCATATTCTCCTCCTCCACGTTTTGGCCGCGATGCGCGGCTTGCCGCCGATTGCGGCGTTTGGTTCTTCAGCCGTCCGGCAGGCGGCCGCAGGACTGACGCACCACCAGCCGGCACGGCAGTTTCCGGATGCCTGGCGCGGCGGGCTTGCCGCCGACCAGGGAAAGCAAGGTCAGCCCCGCTTCGCGGCCGAGCGCAGCCAGGTTCATGTCGACCGAGGTCAGCGGCGGGCGCGTCGCTTCGGCCACGATCTCCCAATTGTCGAAACCGATGACGCCGACATCGCCGGGCACGTCGAGACCGCGCTCGCGCAAGGCATCGATGACGCCGCGCGCGATCTGGTCGTTGCCGCAGAAGACGGCGTCCGGCCTTTCGCTTGCGCCGTCGGCCGCGCCGTCGAACAGCCTCGCCACGGCTTCGTGTCCCCAGGCCTCCGACCACGAGCCGAGCAGCGGCTCGGTGCCCGACAGGCCGTTCTCGGTCAGAACATCGCGATAGGCCTGCGCCCTGGCGTGCACCACGGCAAAGCTCGCCGGTCCCGAGACATGGGCGATGCGCCTGCGGCCGAGCCGACAGAAATGCTCCACTGCCAGCCGCGCGCCGCCGGCGTCGTCGGAGACGAAGGCGACGGCGTCGGGATCGGGCTGGGTGAAGGCATAGATCACCGGAATGCGCAGATTGGACAGGTCGACCGGCAGATGACGGTCGATGCGCTTGCCGGTGGCGATGATGCCGTCGACGCGCTTGTCGAGCATGGCCTCGACATGGAGCTGGCCGAGACGCGGATCCTCCTCGACATTGCACAGGAACACCGAGACGCCGGCGTCGACCAGCGCGTCGGAAATGCCCGACATCAGCGGCAGCGAGAAGCGGCCATAGGTATCGTTGGTGAGCAGGCCGACGGTGAAGGAGCGTCGCCGCAGCAGGCTCTGCGCCAGGCTGTTGGGCCGGAAGCCGAGGCGCTGCGCGGTCTCGCGAATGCGCTCGCGGGTCTCGGCGGTCATGCGGCCCTGGTCGTTGAGCGCCTTCGAGGCGGTGGCGACGCTGACGCCAGCCTCGGCCGCCACGTCACGCAAGGTGACGGGCTTGGGAAAGGCTGGCTGATCGTCCAATGCCATTGCGGCGAAAATCCCGATTGGGAAAAGGTTTTCTCTTACAGGCCGGAATGACCCGGCCAATGGCCGAGCCCGCTCGGAAATGTTTGGAAAAACCTTTTCTCAACCCAAGCTAGGCTAGATACAGAGGCTGTTCAAGAGGAAAAGTGGCTGGTCCTCCGGTGGTGCGAAGTGGCCGCCGGAGGGCGGGCTCACGGGCTCGGCGCCCGGCGAGTTCATCAGGCGAATTCCTGATCGGCAGCCGTCAGTGCTGCCCACGGCGCGAGCCAACCAAAGCAGCAATCGGCGACATGTCTACAAACGACTCTTCGGTCTTAACGCTTGCGCAAATATTATCGGTTAGTTCGCTAGTCATGGCCTCGTGGCGGAGCGGCTACGCTGGAGACGGCAAATCTCTGAAGCCTCGGTTCGATCCCGAGGCGAGGCCTCCAAAATCATATGACGTAGAGCCTGCGTCGGACCATCAAGGGCGATGGGTCTTGCCAGCTTGCATTTGCGGCCTGGGCCGGACAGGTCCTAGTCTTCGTTGTGACGCTGACGCGCCGGCAAGAAGACTGCTACCCAGCCGACTTGCGCGCTTTCAGCATCTGACGATCGGGGTCACGTGGCATGCGGCCGGCGTTAAAGCAGCCTATTTGCATTTGGCATGCAGGGCACTCGCCAAAAGAGTGCTATGGAAGGGCGAGAGCTTGCCCGCTCCGACTTTCCCCGACATTCGAGGCCATTTTCGTGCGTGAACCGTCGCTGTTGCCCGTCTTTGGAAAACTTGGCGCCAAGGGACCCCGTGTCGTCGCGGTGGAACCGGTCCCGTCGGCAGGTATCGCCCCACGGCTGCGGGAGGCTCTGGCCGCCCATGGCGGCATGGTGTTGAAGCTGTCGGTCGTCGCCTGGACGATATCGGTCCTGGGCATGGTCTTCTTCATGTTGCAGGGCTGAGGCAAATGGCCAACCGCTACGCACTGCGCATGGACTTGCCCCAAAGCTGGGCCATCATCGACGTCTTCACCGGCCAGCCCGTCGTCGTCAGGCAAAGGGCGATGGTCGGCATGAGCCCGCGCGACGCCAACGCCATGGTCGATCAGATGAATGTCCGGGACGTCGAGCGCCGGGAGAAGGCGGAGCGTAAATCCTGATCCAGCGCCGTCCGCCTGTCGTCTCAGCGGAAGTCGTCGGCCGTCAGCACATACATGCTCTTGCGCGTGCGGTCATAGGCCTTTGACGCTACGTCGCGGATGACACTGCTCTCGGTGTCGAAGGTGGCGAGATAGCCGGCTTCATTGGCTGCCGTCGCCGGCTGCATCCTGGTCATGGCATCGGCGGCGACCGAGAAGGAAATCTGAAACATGCCGTCATAGCCGACGAACCGGATGCGCTTGCCGGCTTCGTCGTAGCTGCGGCTGCGGTTGGGGAAGGTCAGGCTCATGATTTTGCCTCCGTCGTTTTCTTCACCGCGCGTTTCTTCTTCGGCGTCGGGTTCAGGGCCTCGGCCACGCGGTCGGCTTCTTCCTTGGCCAGCCGCAATTGCCTCAGCCTTGCCGTCTTGATCTCCCTGGCCCTCGCTTCGGACATATATTCGGCTGTTGCCTTGTTGCGCTCCGCCGTCTTCTTCTGCTTGTCGACAAAGCGCGCTTCAGCTTTTTCCATGATCGTCTGGTTGCCGTCGGCCATCGAGGAAATCTCCCTTGCGTCTGAAATCGTGAAAATGAACTTGTCCGATAAATAGGCACTCTGCCGGGAAAATTCAAATTTTTGAAATATTTGGTCGTTTTCCGATCCCATGAAACCGGGCGCCGAAATAATACTATGATTATTCAATATCCGCTCGGAATAAATTTTGGCACTCCTATCTATCGAGTGCCAAAGAGCCTATAGAAGGGGGCGGCCGCCTATGCCGGCCCCAGAAAGAAGTTCTCATGAAATTTCGGCCACTCCACGACCGCGTCGTCATCCGGCGCGCCGAAGGCGATATCAAATCCAAGGGCGGCATCATCATTCCCGACAATGCCAAGGAAAAGCCGCAGGAAGGCGAAGTGATCGCGGTTGGTCCCGGCGCCCGCGACGAAAACGGCGCACTTGTTCCGCTCGACGTCAAGGCCGGCGACTTGATCCTGTTCGGCAAATGGTCGGGCACGGAGGTCAAGATCGACGGCGAGGATCTTCTGATCATGAAGGAAGCCGACATCATGGGCGTTATCGAAAAGAGCATCGAAGCCAAGAAGGCCGCCTGAAGCGCCGCGCCTCTGCGCGGTGACGGCTCCACTCCAAATGCGAACTGGATAAAATCATGTCTGCCAAGGAAATCAAATTCTCCACCGATGCGCGCGACCGTATGCTGCGCGGCGTCGAGATCCTCACCAATGCGGTCAAGGTCACGCTCGGCCCCAAGGGCCGCAACGTCATCATCGACAAGGCCTATGGCGCGCCGCGCATCACCAAGGACGGCGTCACCGTCGCCAAGGAAATCGAGCTTGCCGACAAGTTCGAGAACATGGGCGCGCAGATGGTGCGCGAAGTGGCCTCGAAGACCAACGACCTCGCCGGCGACGGCACCACCACTGCCACGGTGCTGGCCGCCTCGATCCTGCGCGAAGGCGCCAAGCTGGTGGCCGCCGGCATGAACCCGATGGACCTCAAGCGCGGCATCGACCAGGCCGTCGCGGCCGTCGTCGTGGAAATCAAGGCGAAGGCCAAGAAGGTCAAATCGTCGGCCGAGATCGCGCAGGTCGGCACAATCGCCGCCAATGGCGATGCCAGCGTCGGCGAGATGATCGCCAAGGCGATGGACAAGGTCGGAAATGACGGCGTCATCACCGTCGAGGAAGCCAAGACCGCGAACACCGAACTCGACGTCGTCGAAGGCATGCAGTTCGACCGCGGCTATCTCTCGCCTTATTTCGTCACCAATGCCGACAAGATGCGCGCGGAGCTGGAAGACCCCTATATTCTCATCCACGAGAAGAAGCTCGGCAATCTGCAGGCAATGCTGCCGATCCTCGAAGCGGTGGTGCAGAGCGGCAGGCCGCTGCTGATCATCTCCGAGGACGTCGAAGGCGAGGCTCTGGCGACGCTGGTCGTCAACAAGCTGCGCGGCGGCCTCAAGGTCGCGGCCGTCAAGGCGCCGGGCTTCGGCGACCGCCGCAAGGCGATGCTGGAAGACATCGCGGTGCTCACATCCGGCCAGATGATCTCCGAGGATCTCGGCATCAAGCTGGAGAACGTCACCATCGAGATGCTCGGTCGCGCCAAGCGCGTGCTGATCGAAAAGGACACCACCACGATCATCGACGGCGCCGGCACCAAGGCGACCATCCAGGCGCGCGTCGCCCAGATCAAGGGCCAGATCGAGGAAACCACCTCCGACTATGACAAGGAGAAGCTGCAGGAGCGGCTGGCCAAGCTCTCCGGCGGCGTTGCCGTCATCCGCGTCGGCGGCGCCACCGAGTCGGAAGTCAAGGAAAAGAAGGATCGCATCGACGACGCGCTGAACGCCACGCGCGCGGCGGTCGAGGAAGGCATCGTGCCAGGCGGCGGCGTGGCTCTGCTGCGTGCCAGGACGGCGCTTGCCGGCCTGGGCGGCGCCAACGCCGATGTCACCGCCGGCATCTCGATCGTGCTCAGGGCACTCGAAGCGCCGCTCCGCCAGATCGCCGAGAATTCGGGCGTTGAAGGCTCTGTTGTCGTCGGCAAGCTCTCCGACAGCAAGGACCACAACCAGGGTTTCGATGCCCAGAACGAGGCGTATGTCGACATGATCAAGGCGGGCATCGTCGATCCGGCGAAAGTGGTGCGCACCGCGTTGCAAGATGCCGGCTCGATCGCCGCGCTTTTGATCACCGCCGAAGCGATGATCTCGGACATTCCGGCCAAGGATGCCGCGCCTGCGGGCAGCGGTGGCGGCATGGGCGGCTACTAGGATTCGACCGGCTCGCGAAGATGGTTTCATAAAAGCCGTCTTTCAGGCCTGATCCGTATCTCGCCGAACCGGCCTTTGCCGCAGGCGAGACGACTATCGCCGGGGGATTCTCCCCCGGCGCGCAGGCCTCTGGCCCAGGAGATCGATCCATGATCGTGTTCGTGCAGAAGCCACAGACGGTCGTCACGACCGAAACGACAGAGGAAAGCCGCTTCGACCGCATCCGCAGGATTGCCGCCGACAAGCACAAGAAATCCGAGCCCGATCCGGCAACGCCACAAAAGGGCGAACCCAAGCGTCCGATGTAATAGCGGCGCCGCCGCCGCTACATTCCGCTCAACCTCAGCACCACATCGCGCGTCAGCGGCGCAAGTTCGACGGAATTGGTCGAGCCGGGCTCCAGCCAGATGATCTCCTCGATCTCGGCGGCGGCTATCGGCTGGCCGTCGATGGAGAGCGCGAACAATTCCGCCTCGACCGTGCTGTCCGGCTCGTTGGCGGCCGTGGCCGAGAACAGGCCGAGCCAGGAGGTGGTGGCGGGGTCGATCACCAATCCGAGTTCCTCGCGCAGTTCGCGCATCAGGGTGTCGAGCGGGGCCTCGCGCGGCTCGATCTTGCCGCCGGGCTGCATGAAGGCGCTGGTGCCGCGCTTGCGCACCAAAAGCAGCCGGCCCGACGCATCCGCGATGACGCCGGCAGCGATCCTGATCTTGCGGCTTTCGTGGCGGGTAGGATTCACGGTAGACTGTTCCGGTGGTCGTTTGGTGCAGAGCGCCTGCGGAAAACGGAACCGCGATTCTCAGTTCGGAGACAAGCCATGTTCGCAGCCAAGGCCATCGACACTTCGGACAAGGCCGCGTTCTACCGCGATCTTGCCGCGCAACTGAAGGCGCTGCTCGAGGGCGAGGGCGACTCGATCGCCAATGCCGCCAACACCGCGGCGCTGATCTTCCAGATGGTGCCCGATCTCAACTGGGCGGGCTTCTATTTCCTGGCCTCGGACGAGGAATTGGTGCTGGGTCCGTTCCAGGGCAAGCCGGCCTGCGTGCGCATCGCCGTAGGCAAGGGCGTATGCGGCACGGCGGTCGAACTCGGCACCTCGATGCTTATCAAGGACGTGCACGATTTCCCCGGCCACATCGCCTGCGACGCCGATTCGCGTTCGGAACTGGTCGTGCTTCTCGAAGACGATGAAGGCGTCTTCGGCGTGCTCGATCTCGACAGCCCGCTGCCCGGCCGCTTCGACAAGGCGGACCAGGCCGGCATCGAAACGCTGGCCGCGATCTATGTCGCGGCCAGTTCGTTCGAGGATTAGGCGCTTTCCTGCCGGACAGAAGGGGGCGCCGTAGAGCGCTACCTTTGGGGCCTAGGCCAACTTCACCAGCATCAGACTGAAGCCGCCGATGAATAGGAAGGCGGAGAAGGCGAGCGCCAGCGGGCGCAGGCCGCGCGAGCGCAGCTGCGAGATATCGGCCTGCAGGCCCATGGCGGCCAGCCCCATGGTCAGCATGATGGTGGTGGCGAGCGCCATCGCCGATTTCACTTCGGCGGGTATCGTGACAAGGCTGTTCAGAGCCACGACGGCGACGAAGGCGGCGACGAACCATGGCATGGGCGGGCGCGCCGCCTGCTGGTCGCTGCTGCTCTTGCGGCGCGCCATCAGGCCCAGCGCGATGACCATCGGCGCCAGCATGGCGACGCGGGTGAGCTTGGCGACGGTGGCGATCTCGCCCGATTGGGTGCCGTTCTGGAAGCCGGCGCCGATGACCTGCGCCACCTCATGGATCGAGGCGCCCGCCCACAGGCCGAAAGCATGCTGGTCGAGGCCGAGCAGCGGCGCCAGCAGCGGGAAGCCGAGCATGGCGACGGTGCCGAACAAGGTGATCGAGGCGACGGCGTAGGTGACGTCCTCGTCGCGCGCGTCGGTGACGATGTTGGTGGCCACGATTGCCGAGGCACCGCAGATCGAGGTGCCGGCGGCGATCAGCTGCGCCAGTTTCGCGTCGACGCCGATCAGCCGGCCGAGCGTGATGGTGAAGACGAAGGTGGCGCCAAGGGTGGCTGCCACGATGCCGACACCGCCGGCGCCGATCGACACCACCTGGCCGAGCGTCAGCTGGAAACCGAGCAGCACTATGGCGAAGCGCAGCAGCCGGCGCTGCGAAAACGCGATGCCGGCCTTGGCGTGCCCCGGCGTGCCGAGCACGTTGGAGTAGATCATGCCGGCGACGACGGCTATTATCATCGGGCTGAACAGGGCAAAGCCGGAGACGTTGCGAGCCGAGAAGGCCACCGCAGTGATCATCGCGACCAATATCATACCGGGCACGGGTCCGGCCTTGGTCGAGTCGAGCGCCTTGCGGCGCTGCGCGGGTTCGGCGGAAATCAGGCTTTTTGGAATGTCGTTCGCAATGTGGGATAAGGAAGACAACGTCATGCTCCAGGCGACTTCGCCCGGGGAATGCCATTCCCCAACTAATCTTTCCAATGAATTATTTTCGTTAGAATGATCGATTTTCCAGGACGGTTTTCCGGCTTACGTGACCAAAATGCGGTCGTCGGCCAAGGGCCGATACGGCCTCTAATCAGGGTTGGTGAGGCAGCGCGGTAAAGAGGCTGGGGCACCGCCAGAAGGTGGCTTGGCGTCGGCTTGACGGGCCACTCATGCTGCGCCAGCTTGGCGCCATGTTCGTTCTTCCCCGCGCCAATGTCATGCGACGCCGAACCTGTACACTGCGAGGCGGCATGATTGCGCGACGACGAGGAGTGGCCCGTTAATTCCGGTTCGTTCTTCCCAGCCCCGCCCGCGAAACCGCCGGCGGGCTGTTCATGTCTGGAGCCCTCGATGAGCATCAATCCTTCCATCCAGTTCCGGCAGGCCGGGCCGGCGGACGCCGCAGCCATCCGGGACATCGTGCGCTTGGCCTATGCCAAATGGGTGCCGCTGATCGGCCGCGAACCGCTGCCCATGCGCGCCGACTACGACATAGCGGTTGCAGAGCATGAGTTCGACCTTGCGACCGACCAGGGCGAAATCGTCGGCGCGATCGAAACCATGCCGGCCGACGATCATGTCTGGATCGAGAATGTCTGCGTGGCACCGCATGCGCAGGGAAGGGGGATCGGCCGGCTGTTGCTGGAGCGGGCTGAACGCAAGGCGCGCGAGGCGGGCCGCAACGAACTTCGCCTGCTGACCAATGGCGCCTTCGCGGCCAATGTGTCGCTTTACAAGAGGCACGGCTATAGGATCGACCGGGAGGAGCCGTTCATGAACGGTACGACTGTCTATATGAGCAAGAGGCTCGCTGGATAGACCGCAATCGGAGTTCGACAATGGCTGCCAAAATCAGGCTGAAGCAACTGCCCGGGCTGTACGCGATTTCGCGGCTCGAGCCTGGAGCGAGCGTTCCCGGTTGGGCGGACGGGCCAGGCTTCGTCAGCATCACCAGAACCGAGGATGAACTTTCGATCGTCTGTCTGCAGGATCGCGTTCCAGATGGCGTCAAGCGGGATGACGAGTGGGTCGCCTTCAAGCTCCAAGGACCTTTCGCTTTCGATGAAACCGGCATCGTGTTGTCGATCATCAGGCCACTGTCGGAAAACGAGCTGGGCATTTTCGTGGTGTCGACTTTCGACGGCGATCACCTGCTGGTGAAAGCCGCCGATCGGGTCGCGGCGACACGGCTTCTGGGCGAAGCGGGGCATACTCTGCTTTAACTCGTTCTATTCCAGCTATCGCCCGCCCGGCTGGTTCAACCGCTCGCGGCTCGCTCACCAGTTCGGGGGTTGCGTTTGACAGTGCCGGTCGCGCATCGTTATTTCTAACCAGATATCACGCCGGACGGCTGTGCGGCGCCCCTCAGGAGAAATCATGTCACACAATCTGCAGTTCTACATCGATGGCGCGTGGGTCGATCCTGTCGTGCCCAACACGATCGATGTCATCGATCCGTCGAACGAAGATAGCTTCGCGCAGATTTCGCTTGGTTCCAAGGCCGACGTCGACAAGGCGGTGGTCGCCGCGAAGCGGGCCTTCGGCACATTCGGCTTCACCTCGGTCGAGGAACGGCTCGACATCCTCAACCGCGTCATCGAGGTCTACAAGAAGCGCAGCCAGGACCTTGCGCTCGCCGTGTCACGCGAGATGGGCGCGCCGCGCCGGATGGCGCTCGACAGCCAGGTCGGCATCGGGCTCGCGCATCTGGCCAAGATGGCGGAAGTGCTGAAGAGCTTCCAGTTCCGGCAGGTCAAGGGCTCCTCGCTGATCGTCAAGGAGCCGATCGGCGTCGTCGGCCTGATCACGCCATGGAACTGGCCGCTGAACCAGATCACCTGCAAGGTGGGTCCGGCGCTTGCCGCCGGTTGCACCATGGTGCTGAAGCCATCCGAGATCGCGCCGCTCGACGCCATCATCTTCGCCGAGATCTTCGACGAGGCCGGCGTGCCGAAGGGCGTGTTCAACCTCGTCAATGGCGACGGCCCCGGCGTCGGCCAGGCGCTGTCCAGCCATCCCGATATCGACATGATGTCGTTCACCGGCTCCACCCGGGCCGGCATATTGGTGGCCAAGGCCGCCGCCGACACCGTCAAGCGCGTGCACCAGGAACTTGGCGGCAAGTCGGCCAACATCCTGTTCCCGGATGTCGACCTCGCCACCGCCGTGACCAAGGGCGTCGCCGGCTGCTTCAGCAACAGCGGCCAGTCCTGCAACGCGCCAACCCGTATGTTCGTGCCACGCGACCGTCATGACGAGGCGACTTCCTACGCCAAGGCGGCGGCGGAAAAGTTCGTGGTCGGCCCGGCCGACGCTCCCGGCACCAAGCTCGGCCCTGTCGTCAGCCAGGCCCAGTTCGACAAGATCCAGGACATGATCCAGAGCGGCATCGACGAGGGCGCCACGCTGGTCACGGGCGGCCCCGGCCGTCCGGCCGAACTCAACCGTGGCTACTATGTCAGGCCGACCGTGTTCGCCGATGTCACCCACGACATGCGCATCGCGCGCGAGGAGATTTTCGGGCCGGTGCTGGCCATCATGCCCTACGACACGGTCGAGCAGGCGGTCGAGCAGGCCAACGACACCGTCTACGGCCTTGCCTCCTATATCCAGGCCAAGGATATCCAGAAGGCGCGCGACGTCGCGGCGCGCATGCGCTCCGGCAACGTCTACATCAACTATCCCCAATGGGACGCCGGCCTGCCCTTCGGCGGCTACAAGCAATCCGGCAACGGCCGCGAATACGCCGAATACGGGCTGGAGGATTTTCTGGAGATCAAGGGTATCGCGGGGTATGAGGCGGCGGAGTAGGCGGACAAGAGCCGCCCTCACAGAACGTGGGTTCCTCGCCCCCGCAAAGCGGGGGGAGGTGGCCCCGAAGCGGTCGGAGAGGGGGCTGCGGCGATGGAGGTTTTCACGGCATATCCACGCCGCGCCATTCCCCCGCTCCGTCTCGGCTTCGCCGAGCCACCTCTCCCCCACCTTCGTGGGGGCGAGGAACCCTGGTTCTGTTATGCCGCACCACCTAGGTGGCCGCTCTGGTCCTGTTTTCCTTGCCAATTGGCAAATACATGCTATATGTCTGCCAGTAGCGGGAGCAGAAAATGCAGCTTCAGTCCATCGTCACCACGCCGGCCGCGGTCGGCAGCGCCATCTCGGATGAAGAGGCGGGCGCCCTGGCGCGCACCACGGTCAATCTGTTCAAGGCCTGGAACTTGACCGACCTCGAGGCCTGCATCCTGCTCGGCGGCATGTCGGCGCGCACCTGGGCGCGCTGGAAGGAAGGCGGCATCGGCCGGATCGACCGTGACCTGCGCACCCGCATGGCGCATCTGATGGGCATCCACAAGGGTTTGCGCTATCTCTTCACCGAGCCGGCGCGCGGCTATGCCTGGATCCGCAAGCCCAATGCCACGTTCGGCGGCCAATCGGCGCTCGACCTGATGCTGCGCGGCGAAATCTCCGACCTTGCCGCGATGCGCGAATGGCTCGACGCGGAGCGTGGTGCATGGTGAGTGGGCTCGCGGTCCGGCGCCGCGTCCACTGGCCCCAGACCTTCCGCATCATCCGCTCCATCCATCCGCCGATCGACCTCTTCGAGGACATTGCCGACCCACGCGATTGGGAAGCGCTGGCCGCCGTCGAGGAGAAGACCAATCCGCGCATCCGGCTGGAACTCGGCGACCTCGGCAAGGTTCCTGCCGAAAGGCGGGTGTCCGGACCCGGCGCAAGTTTCGTGATGGCGCCCTTCGTGCATTGCTCGACCTTGCGGCCCGGGCGGTTTTCCGATGGCAGCTACGGCATCTACTATGCCGGCGACAGCGAGGAGGTGGCGCTGGCCGAAACCATCCACCACCACCAGAATTTTATGCGCGCCACCAAGGAGGAGCCGGGCTGGACCGCGGATTTCCGCGTGCTGATCGGCAGCGTCGATCGCGACCTCGATGACGTCAACGCGGTGCCCGGCGCGCTCGACCCGGACGACTACACCGCCTCGCAGGCCGAAGGCCGCGCCTTGCGTGCGGCCGGCAGCGACGGGCTGGTGTGGAACAGCGTGCGCATGCCAAGCGGGCAGTGCATCGGCATCTTCTGGCCGGATGCAATCACCGTTCCCGTCCAGGGGAGGCACTACAGCTACCACTGGGACGGCCGCCGCGTGGATTTCGTGCGCCAGCACGATACAGGCAAGGTGCTGGCGGTCACTTGAAGGCGGCGGCGCCGGTCAGTGCCGCAGGATCTTGCTCAGGAAGGCGCGGCTGCGATCGGTCCTGGGGTGCGAGAAGAACTCGTCGGGCGTGCCGCTTTCGACGATGGCGCCGGCATCCATGAACACCACGCGCTGGGCGACCTTGCGGGCAAAGCCCATCTCATGCGTCACCACCATCATGGTCATGCCTTCCTCGGCAACCGCGACCATGACGTCGAGCACTTCCGAAATCATCTCGGGGTCGAGGGCGGAGGTCGGCTCGTCGAACAGCATGATCTTTGGGCGCATGCCGAGGCAGCGGGCGATCGCCACACGCTGTTGCTGGCCGCCTGAAAGCTGCGCAGGATAGGCGTTGACCTTGTCGGCAAGCCCGACCTTGGCCAGCAGTTCGCGGCCGGCCTGCTCGGCCTCGGCGCGCGGGATTTTGCGGACATGGATCGGCGCCAGCGTGACGTTTTCGAGCGCGGTCTTGTGCGGGTAGAGGTTGAAGGACTGGAAGACGAAGCCGATCTCGGTGCGCAGCTTCGTCATGTTGGTGGCGGGGTCGCCGAGCCGCTGGCCGTCGACGACAAGGTCGCCGTCCTTGATCGTCTCCAGCCCGTTGATGCAGCGGATAAGCGTGCTCTTGCCCGACCCGCTCGGGCCGCAGACGACGACCACTTCGCGCGGCTCGACGCTGAGCGTGATGTCCCTCAGCACGTTGAGCGTGCCGAACCATTTGTTGACGCCGCGAAAATCGATCATGCCCGTTTTGGTCATGTGGTCAGAACCTTTGGGTTCGATGTCATATCTGCACCTCGCCATGGGCGGCACCCATGCGCCGTTCGAGCCGGCGGGCGAGCATGATCAGCGGATAGCAGACGATGAAATAGCCGACGCCGACGAGGAAGAACACCAGCAGGCCGTTCGGCACGCGCTGCACCACCAGCCAGCCGACGCGGGTGAGGTCGGTCAGGCCGATCGCCGACACGACCGAAGAATCCTTGATCAGCAGCACATATTGCCCGACCAGCGGCGGCAGCACGATGCGCATCGCCTGCGGTAGCACCACCTGGCGCATGCGCTGCCAGCGCGACAGGCCGGACGCCAGTGCCGCCTCGACCTGGCCCGTCGGAACCGAACGGATGCCGGCGGCGACGATCTCGCAGATGAAGCAGGCGGCGAGGTTGGTCAGCGCGATGATGCCGGCGGTGAAGGCGTCGAGCTCGATGCCCAGCTCCGGCAAGATGAAGAAGATCAGGAATATCTGCACCAGGAACGGGGTGCCTCGGATGAGGTCTACCCAGGCACCGATCACGCCGGCGATCAACCGGTTGCCGCCGGTCCGCAAGATGCCCAGGCCGAAGCCGAGCAGGGTGCCCAGCACCAGGCTGATCAGCGACAGCACCACGGTCATGCCGAGGCCGCGCAGCGCCAGCGGATAGCTGCCCGCAAGGCTTTGCAACTGTTGCCAGATCATATGCGCGCTCCCGCCGAGCCGAGCCAGCGGCCGGAGAGAACCGCCAGCCCTTTGAGGCCGTAATAGAGCAGGAGGTAGAAGGCGGCGATGGTGAGAAATCCTTCCGCCGGCATGAAACGGTCGGAGGCGAGCAACTGGCCGGCGCGCGTCAGCTCGGCAACCGAGATCAGCGACAGGAGCGCCGAATCCTTGACCAGCACGATCGCTTGTCCCAGCAGCGGCGGGATCGTCACCTTGAACGCCTGCGGCAAGACCACCAGGCGCATGCGCTGGACATAGGTCATGCCCGAAGCAACACTGGCCTCAACCTGGCCGCGCGGGATCGACAGGATGCCGGCGCGAATGATTTCAGCGACATAGGCGCCGCTGTTCAGTGACAACGCGAGGATGCCGACGACGAGTTCGGGCAGCACGAAACCGAGGCGCGGCAGGCCGAAATAGAGAAAATAGAGCTGCGCCAGCAGGGGCGTGGCGCGTACGGCGTCGATATAGGCCTTGGCCGGCACCCGAAACAGCCAGCCGCGCTGCAGGTTCATCGCGCACAGCAGGATGCCGACCGCGAGCGCGCCGAAAAAGGACAGCGCCGACAGCCACACTGTCGTGACCAGGCCCTGCCCGAACAGGGGCAGGTATTCGACGATGGTGCGGAAGCTGAAATTCTCGAGCATGGGCGTGAATGGTGATTAGGGAGTAGTGAGTAGTGAGCAGTGAGTAGTGAGGCGGATCCGGAATTCCCTATTCACTACTCACTAATTCGCTACTCACTAATCCCTAATTCCCTAATCCCTAATCAGTGATCTTTCTTCCAGTCTTCCGAATTGACCCAGTAGTCGAGGTTCTTCTGCAGGCGGCCGTCGATGGTGACCTGGTTGAGGAACAGGTTCATCCAGATCAGGAGATCCGGCTCGTCATAGCGGGTGGCGAAGGCAAGCGGCTCCTTCGAGAGGAGGTCCGGCATGATTGTGAAGGTCCCGGCCGGATAAGCCGTCGACTGGCCCTTGACCGCCGAGACGTCGTTGACGCCGCAATCGGCCTGGCCGTTGTTGACGGCGTCGAGCAGCAGCGGACCGCCGCCCTTGTAGCTCTTGATGTCGGCATCGGGGAAGGCTGCCTTGGCTTCCTTCTCGCCGGTGGCGCCGAGCAGCACGGCGATCTTGGTGCCCTTGGCCTTGCAGTCGTCGGCGGTCTTGAACTTGCCGTCGGCCTTGGTGAAGACGGTGCTGCCCGTATACATGTAAGGCGTGGTGAAGGCGACCTTCATGCCGCGTGCCAGCGTCGGCGTCATGTCGGCGACCAGAAGGTCGGCCTTGCCCGAAAGCAGCGCCGGGATCAGGCCGTCCCAGTCGAAGTCGAGGAAGGTGATCTTGACGCCCATTTCCTTGGCCATCAGTTCGGCCAGTTCCACCGAGCTGCCGGTGCGTTCGCCATTGGCGCCGACCAGCGAGAAGGGCGGTCCCTGTGTCTGCACGGCGACACGCAGTTCGCCGCGCTTGGTGATGTCGTCGAGCGATCCGGCGCTGGCGGCGGCGGTGAGGCCGGCGAGTGCGAGGCCGGCGATGAAAAGCTTGGCAATCTTCATTGGTTTCATTGGGCATTCCTCCTTTTGTCGTCTTGTTGTCCACCCTACAGGGTGCTTTTTGAGCGGCGGCGCCGTTGCCGGCGGCGGCCACCGTTCGAAAATCCGTCTCCTTAGTGCCGGGCCGCCGTTTCGGCGACCGCGATGCCGCGCCTGGGCAACGCGCCGAAGAAAGGCGCGTCCGGCACATGCAGCAGCGGGTTGAGCAGGCCGAGGCTCTCGAGAACCGCTATCCTCATGCCGGCTCCTTGCGAATGCTGTCGTCCGACCAGCAGCCTTCCGGCAGGCTGACCCATTTGTTGCAGGACGCCATGACGACGAAGGTCTCGCTGCGCACGACCTCGCCCGGCTCGCCGGCGCCCGGGATCAACTCGCTGGTGACGCGGTAGAGATCGGCGACGTCGCCGGCCACCGTCACGTCGACGATGATGTCGAAGCGCCCGGTGACGACCGAGGCCGAGTTGACGAAGGGCAGTTCGGAAATGCGCTGCGCCAGCTCGCGGGCGCGGCCGCGCCCTTGCGCGTTGATGCCGACGATGGCCGAGATCAGTTCGGGCCGCTCCGTCAGGTTCAAGAGCCCGACGATCTTGAGCAGGTTGCGGTCGAGCAGGTTGCGCAGCCGCGTGCGCACCGTCGGCACCGAGATCGCCAGAATCTCGGCGAGGCGGTTGATGCCCGGCTGTGCGTCCTGCGACAGCTGTTTGACCAGCCGCCGATCGGTCAGATCGAGATGTTCCCGCAAGTCCCCCGTCTTTCATAAAACGAAAAAAGCTAGGCGATTTTTTTGCCTATGTGCAAACAAGCTATTTCATGGATTCCTTAAAGGCAAGGCATGATTCCACGCGAATTCAGCATGTGGGCGGCGGCTTCACACCAGTGCGGCCACCAGCAGCTTGGCCTGCGGCGTCAACGTGTCGAAGCGGCGGGCGCAGAGATTGAGCTGGCGGGTTCCCCAGTCGTCCGTCAGCCGCAGGCTGCGCAGGCTGGGCGCCGAGCGGCGCACCGTGCTTTCCGGCACGATGGCGACGCCCGCGCCCTGCGCCACCAGCCTGCAGACATTGTCGAGGCCGGGCACGCGGATGCGAAAATGCAGATGACCGCCCAGGCGCGCGGCCTGGCGGGAGATGTGCTCCTGCAAGGGATGGCCGGCGCTCAGGCCGACAAAGGTTTCACCGAGAATGTCGGCGAGGCCGGTCGCGCGGCCTTCGAGGCCGGGGCGGTTGCGCGCGGCGATCACCACCAGCCGGTCAACGAAGAACGGTTTCTGTTCGAGATGGGAAAGGCCGGCCCAGGTCGCGGCAATGCCAACATCGGCGGCGCCGCTCGCCACCGCCTCGGCGATCTCATGGCTGGGGCGCTCATCGAGGTCTATGTCGATGCCGGGATGCGCGACCAGAAAGGCCGGCAGCCTGTCGCGCAGAAGTTCGCTGGTGGCGGCCGTGTTGGCGAGCAGGCGGACCCGCGCGCGCAGGCCGGTGGCATAGGCGCCGAGCTCGCCGGCCATCGCCTCGATCTGGTTCTGCACCGCGCGCGCGTGGTGCAGCAGCGCCTGGCCGGCGGCGGTCGGCACCACGCCGCGCCGGCGGCGCTCCAGAAGCGGCGCGCCGAGCCTATCCTCCATGCCCTTGATGCGGGCGCTGGCCGAGGCCAGCGCGAGGCCCGCGAGCTCGGCGCCATGGGTGATGCTGCCGCGCTCGGCGACCAGCAGGAACAGCCGGAGATCGACGAGGTCGAAGCGCATCTTTTTCCTCCCGCAAGACAGCCCGGGCGATGGCCGCTATCACGCGATCGATGGCGCAGCGGGCCGACCGGCTTGCGGCGCCAGCCTTCGCCTCAGCCGAAGGCTGGTGCCGCGATTTCCACATTGCGGGTGACGGCGAATTTCGTCAAACAGTTTCGGTGGAGGTCCAAGATGAGAAAACCAGCATCGAACCGGCAAGGGCTCGGCATCGCTGAAAGCGCGGCGATGCTGCTGGCGGTTGCCGTCGCCCTTCTGGCCGTGGTGCGCTCGGGTTCCGGCATGCCAGGATGCGCCATGACATCCGCCCCTGCCAGCAGCGCCGCCGCCGGACCGGCGGGGCCGGCAGCGGGGATCGAGGCTGCCGACATGCTGCTCCATGATTGAGCCGCTGCCGGACACGCCATCATGCTGAGCGCCGCCGCCGTCGCCTGGATCTGCGCCGTCTTCCTTGCCGCCGGCCTCGTCAAGGGCGTGGTCGGGATGGGCCTGCCGACGGTGGCGATGGGCCTGCTGGCGGTGACCATGGCGCCGGCCGAGGCGGCCACGCTTCTGCTGATCCCGTCGCTGGCTACCAACCTGTGGCAATTATTCACCGGTCCTTCGTTCGGCGGGCTCGTCAGACGGCTATGGACGATGATGGCCGGCGTGGTGATCGGCACCGTTGCCGGCGCCGGCCTGCTCACCGGCGCGCATACGGCGGCCGCGTCCGGCGCGCTCGGCGTGGCACTGATGCTCTATGCCGTTCTCGGCCTCGCCAAGGCCGGCTTCTCAACGCCGCCACGCCACGAGGCCTTGCTATCGCCGCTGGTCGGGGTGGCGACCGGCCTGGTCACCGGCGCCACCGGCGTCTTCGTCATTCCGGCGGTGCCCTACCTGCAATCGCTGCGGCTGGGCAGGGAAGAGCTGATCCAGGCGCTCGGCCTGTCCTTCACCGTGTCGACGGCGGCGCTGGCCATCGGGCTGTTCAGGGCCGGCGCCCTGGCGTCGCCGACGGCTGGGCTGGCGGGTTCGATTGCGGCGCTGGCGCCTGCGCTCGCCGGCATGGCTGTCGGCCAGGCGCTGCGCCAGCGCATGAGCGTCGAGACTTTTCGCAAAGTGTTCTTCGCCGGGCTCTTGGCGCTGGGATTTTATCTGGTGGCCGAAGCGGCGTTCTGAGTGCCGCTTGCCGAGCGCCGACTGGCCGGACCCGGCCTACCGCACCACCAGGACCGGGATTTCGCTGTAAGATACGACTTCCGCCGTCTGGCTTCCCAGAAGCAGCCTGCCCAATCCGCGGCGGCCGTGCGAGGCCATGACAATCAGGTCGCAGCGTTCGGTCTGCGACAGCTCCAGGATCGCCTCGGCGGGCCTTCTGTCCTCGATGTGCACGACCTTGGCCGACACGCCCAGCCCCTCGGCGGAAGCCTTGCATTTGTCGAGCACCTCCTTGCCGTATTTGCGGGCTTCTTCCTGATAGGCGGCCAGCCCATCGCCCGCGGCGTAGCCGGCCATGGCGCCGCCCCAGGCGAAGATCGGGAATTGTTCCGAGACGGTGACGAAGGTCACGGCGGCGCCGAGGCCCTTTGCCAGCCCGAGGCCGTGGGCAACGCCCTTGTCGGCCAGTTCCGACCCGTCGGTGCCGATGAGCAGATGTTTGTACATGATGATCGTGACCTATCGTGCTTGGTGAACTATGGACCACACATAGTTATGCCCGGCGCCCAGTCATTGTGCCAATGCGGCGGGGATCAGGGCCAGGGAATGTGGTGGGCATCGCGTGGACCGCACCCAAACGAGCGTTCCACCCCCGGACTTTCGCGCCAGCCGGATTCCCCTTCGCCGCATCGTCCTCTAAGGTGCGGCAACTTCGAAAGGCCCATCATGAGCAGCGCGTTTCCTCAAATCCATCTGGTCCGGCATGGCGAGACGGCGTGGAGCCTTTCGGGCCAGCACACCGGCCGCACCGACATGCCGCTGACGGCGGCCGGCGAGGCCGCCGCGCGGGGTGTGGCGGATCGGCTGAAAGGCCTGCCGTTTTCGGCCGTGTGGTCGAGCCCTTCGCAGCGCGCCTACAACACCAGCGTGCTTGCCGGATTCGGGGCGCAAAGCATCAAGATGGACGACCTGCAGGAATGGGACTACGGCGCCTATGAAGGGAGAACCACCAGGGAGATCCTGGCCGAACGACCGGGCTGGAACGTCTTTCGCGACGGCTGCCCGCAAGGCGAAACGGCGGCCGATGTGGGCGCCCGCGCCGACAGGATCATCGATCGCCTGCGCGAGGCAAATGCCGACATGCTGATCTTTTCCAGCGCGCACTTCCTGCGCGTGCTCACCGCCCGCTGGCTCGGCTTGCCGCCGCAGGACGGCGCGCTGTTCGTGCTTGATACGGCCAGCATCAGCGTGCTCGGCTACGAGCATGACCTCGGCGAGCCGGTGGTGCGCAAATGGAACGGGAAGTAGGACGGCCTAGCTGTCGAACTTCCGGATCGCCTCGGCGGTTACAGGCGTGAAGAAATTCACCAGATTGCAGTCCGGGTCGCGGAACAGCAGCGAGCGGTTGCCCCAAGGCATGGTGGCAGGCTCCTGGACAATTGCGCCCTTGATGGTTTCCGCCAGCCTGGCAAATTCTGCATCGACGTCGCCGACTCGGAATTCGATTATGGCCGTGCGGTTGTCGGCTGGGCGGGCGATGTCGCTGCCGAACAGCATCAGGGTGCGCGTGCTGCCGATCCCCAACGTGCAGGCCGGCGTCGCCAGTTCGGCGAAATCCTCCGTGTACATCGTCACCGGCATGCCGGTGATCTCGCCATAGAAGCGCACGAGGCGCTGGACATCGGACGTGATGATGCGGACAGAGACGAAATTCATCGCATTGGCTCCCTGATCGTCGAAGCCGCGGCTGGGCTCCCGGCCTTCTATAGGCCGGGGCTCCTGACAGCTTTCCGTCAGGAGACGGAAGTGCCGGCGCGATTTTCAGATATGCCGAACGACAGTGCCAACCCTGCGCCTATTCACCCCGCCAGCAGCGCCAATTCATCGGGCGTCAAATGCCTTGCCGTACCCTTGGCGAGATCGCCGAGCGGCAAGCGGCCAATGGCCACGCGGATCAGGCGCTTGACCTCGATGCCGTGGGCGGCGAGCAGGCGCCGGATGTGGCGATTGCGGCCCTCGTCGAGCACGATCTCCAGCCAGGCGGTGCGGCCGCCGCTGCGCAGCAGCTCGATCGAGTTGGCGCTCAAGGTCTCGATACGCGCGCCGGCGCGCAGCGCTTCCAGCACCGCCGCGTCGGGCACCGTGGCGATCTGAACATGATAGGTCTTGGGCAGGTGCGAGGCCGGGTCCATCAGCCGGTTGGCGAAGCGCGTGTCGTTGGTCATCAGCAGCAGGCCTTCGCTCGCCTTGTCCAGCCGGCCGACCGGCGAGACGAAAGGCAGGTCAAGCCCTTCAAGACAGGCATAGACGGTGTCGCGCTCGAGCGGGTCGTCGCGGGTCGTGACCAGCCCGCGCGGCTTGTTGAGCATGAGATAGATCTTGCGCTCGGCAACGATTTTTTCGCCGTCGACGGCGATGCGGTCGCGATTCATATCGACGCGCAGGGAAGCATCGCGCGCGACCTTGCCACCGACGCGCACGCGGCCCTCGGCGATCAGCCGCTCGGCCTGGGTGCGCGAGCACAGGCCGAGCTTCGACAGCGCGCGGTTGAGGCTGACGCCGGGTCGTGGTGGTCGTGGAGCCATGCTGCTTCGGATCGATCCGTTGCACCGGACCAGATGCCATGGCCGGCGACGGCTGCGCAAGCCGCCGCCGAGGTCGGGATCTTGCCGGACAGCGGTGCCGCCCGGCAAGCGCTAGTCGCGCCGGCTTAGGCTGCTTGCTCGGTCTCGTCCGCGATCCCGTTCAGCACGGAAAGCGCGTCGGCTGGCAGCTCCAGCTCCGCCGCCGCGATGTTTTGCCTGAGATGCGCAATGGACGAGGTGCCGGGGATGAGCAGGATGTTGGGCGCGCGACGCAGGAGCCAGGCGAGCGCCACCTGCATGGGCGTGGCGCCGAGTCTTTGCGCGACATCGGCCAGCGTGCTGGATTGCAGCGGCGTGAAGCCGCCGAGCGGGAAGAACGGCACATAGGCGATGCCGGCCGCGGCAAGCTCGTCGATCAGTGCGTCATCCTCGCGATGCGCGATGTTGTACTGGTTCTGCACGCAAACAATGTCGACGATGCCGCGCCCCTGTGCGATCTGGGTTGATGTGACGTTGCTCAAGCCGATATGGCGCACCAGACCCTGACGCTGCAGTTCGGCGAGCGTATTCAGTTGGGGTTCGAGCGAGCCTTCGGCCGGGCCGTGTATGCCGTGCATGGAGCGCAGGTTGACGACCTCCATCGTGTCGAGTCCCAGATTGCGGAGATTGTCGTGCACGGCCTGCGTCAGTTCCTGCGGCGACATTGCGGGGATCCACGATGCATCGGCGCCGCGCCGGGCACTGACCTTGGTGACAATCGTGAGATTGGCGGGATAGGGGTGCAGCGCCTCGCGGATGATCAGGTTGGTGACGTGCGGACCGTAGAAATCGCTGGTATCGATATGGTCGATACCGCTCGCCACCGCCTCGCGCAGCACGGCGAGTGCACCGTCATGGTCTTTCGGCGGGCCGAACACGCCGGGTCCGGCCAATTGCATGGCGCCGTAGCCCATGCGCTTCACGGTGCGGTCGCCGAGCTTGAAGGTTCCGGCCTTGCTGATGTCGGTCATGGTCTCAATCTCCTTTGGATCGGCCAGATATAGACAATGCACGCCTGCGCGATAATATGGCGCAATCGGCACAGGCTGTGCGGAAAGGCGTACAATGACGGATCTGGGCGACCTCCAGGCATTCATGGCGGTGGCGCGCGCCGGCGGCTTTCGCGAGGCGGCCAGGATCAGCGGCGTCAGCGCCTCCAGCCTCAGCGAAACGGTGCGGCGGCTGGAGACGGGGCTCGGCGTGCGGCTCCTCAACCGCACCACGCGCAGCGTCGCTCCGACCGAGGCCGGCGCGCGACTGCTGGAGCGGCTGGGCCCCGCGCTCGGCGAGGTCGAGGCAGCGCTCGATGTCGTCAACGGCTTTCGCGGCCGCCCGGCCGGCACGCTGCGGCTCAACGTGCCTGTCGTGGCGGCGAAACTGGTGCTGCCGCGCCTTCTGCCGCCCTTCCTTGCCGCCTATCCCGACATAAGACTGGAGGTGACCGCCGAGGACAGTTTCGTCGACATACTGGCGAGCGGCTGCGATGCCGGCATCCGCTATGACGAGCGGCTGGAGCAGGACATGATCGCCATACCGATCGGCCCGCGCCGGCAGCGCTTCGCCACCGCTGCCGCAACGGCCTATCTCGACAGGCGTGGCCGGCCCGACCATCCGCGCGACCTCCTCGATCACGCATGCCTGCGCGGCCGCTTCGCCAGCGGCCTGACGCCGCCCTGGGAGTTCGAGCGCGACGGCGAGATAGTGAGCGTCGAGCCGACCGGGCCGCTGCTGGTCAGCACCGGCACGGCTATGGCGCTTGCGCTCGATGTGGCGGTCGCCGGCGGCGGCATCGTCTCGCTGTTCGAGGACTGGCTGCGCCCCTATTTCGACGATGGCCGGCTCGAGCCGGTGCTGGAGCCCTGGTGGCAGGAGTTTTCCGGCCCGTTCCTCTATTACCCGGGCCGCCGGCTCATCCCGGCGCCGCTGCGGGCATTCATCGACTTTGTCGGCGGGATGCGGTGGTAAGGCGCCGCGATGACGGTTTCATGGGACGCATGGCAGGACGCAACCCGCTGCGCATTTCTGGAATGTTCCAGGAAGGAGCAGGGATCATCGCGGCGGGTCCAATGACACCTTGGCGCGCTTCGCCAGCTCGCGAATCCGCTCCGCGACCGCGCTGTCGACCGGATTGTAGACGGTCAGGCTCAGATCCGGGCGGCCGTCGACCGCGAATCCCGAATATTCCAGCTCGATGTCGCCGAGCACGGGGTGTTTCAGCCGCTTGGTTCCGTCGCCATGGCTGAGCACGTCGTTCTCGCGCCACAGGGCGGCGAATTCGGGGCTGGCGCTGCACAGTTCGTCGACGAGTTCGCGTACCTCGGACACCGCGCCGGCACGCGCCGCGTCGGCGCGGAAGGCGCCCACCACGAAACGGGCGAGGCTTTCCCAGTCGTGCTGCTTTTCGCGGATGGCCGGGCTGCGGAACATGAAGCGCAAAATGTTGCGCTGGTCTGCGGGCAGGGCGCTGTAATCGGTCAGCACGACCTGGGCGGCGCGGTTCCAGGCAACGACATCCCAGGTAGCGGTCCTGACCAAGGCGGGGCTCGCTTCAAGCGTGTCGAGGAGGCGCTGCAGCCGGGGGCTGATGCCTTCCGCGCCGAT
Source organism: Mesorhizobium sp. B1-1-1 (assembly GCF_006442955.1). Taxonomy (NCBI): domain Bacteria; kingdom Pseudomonadati; phylum Pseudomonadota; class Alphaproteobacteria; order Hyphomicrobiales; family Phyllobacteriaceae; genus Mesorhizobium; species Mesorhizobium sp. B1-1-1. The sequence continues at coordinate 239,704 of NZ_VFWW01000005.1, read as the reverse complement.
ATAGCGGACCTCGGGCGGGCGTCCGAGCCCGAGCATGAAAAGGTGCTCGCGCTCGGCCTCGGTCAGCATCAGCCCCTTGGCGATGCGGTTCAGCACATCGGCCGAAGGCGCGCCGCCACGACCCTGCTCCAGCCATGTGTACCAGGTCGGGCTGATGTTGGCGCGCTGGGCCACTTCCTCCCGGCGCAGCCCCGGCGTGCGCCGGCGCCCTGAAAATCCGAACGAGGCCGGATCGAGCCGGGTGCGCCGGTCTCTCAGAAACGCCGCGAGCGAACCGGCGGAATTGGCGGGCATCCTGTTAGCCATTATACCACGATAAGATCACTACTTTAATGGAATAATAGACCGGCGATACTGCGCAGGCAATCGTGCAGGAGAATTCGCATGCGTATCTTTTTGACCGGCGCGACCGGTTTCATCGGCTCGGCGCTCGTTGCCGAGCTCATCAAGGCGGGCCATCAGGTGGTCGGCGTCACTCGCTCCGAAGCGGGGGCCGAAGCGCTGACGGCGGCGGGCGCCGAAGTGCATCGGGGAACGCTCGAGGATCCCGAGGGCCTGCGCGACGGCGCGGCAAAGGCGGAAGCGGTGATCCACACGGCGTTCGACCATGATTTTTCGCGGTTTGCCGAGAATTGCGAGAAGGATAGCCGTGTCATCGCGGCACTCGGCCAGGCATTGGCCGGATCCGACCGGCCGCTGGTGATCACTTCCGGCGTCGGCGTGGGCAGCCCCGGACATGGCGAGCTTGCCAGCGAGGACGTCTTCAACGCCAGCCATCCCAATCCACGCATCGCCTCGGAGCTCGCCGGCAATGCCTTGCTGGAAGCCGGCGTCAACGTCTCGGTGGTGCGGCTGCCGCAGGTTCACAACCCGGTCAAGCAAGGGCTCATCACGCCGCTCATCGAAATCGTGCGCCAGAAAGGCGTTTCGGCCTATGTCGGCGAGGGCCGTAACCGCTATGCGGCGGGCCATCTCGTGGACGCGGCGCGCCTCTACCGGCTGGCGGTGGAAAAGCGGCAGCCGGGCGCGCGCTATCACGCGGTCGGCGAGGAAGGCGTGGAAGTACGCGCTATCGCCGAGGTGATCGGGCGGGGCCTCAACGTACCGGTGGTTTCGATCGCTCCGGAACAGGCGGCGGAGCATTTCGGCTGGATGGCAATGTTCGCCCCGATGGATCTACCGGCCTCCAGCGCGCTCACCCAGGCGCGGCTCGGCTGGCATCCGACCGGCCCGACGCTGATCGCCGATCTCGGGGCCATGCGGTACGACGTATGATGCGCCGATAAAGCGTCGTCAGCCGACGGCGTAGCGCAAATGGACGAGCCCGTGGGCGAGGGCTTCGCAGCTTTTGAGCGACAGTTGCATCTTGCCCGCGAGGCCGGTTTCGCCGAATTCGACGAAACCCTGGTTCGCCGCCCGCCCATCAAGAGCGGGAGCGACGAGAAGGCTGAGCTCATCGACAAGGCCGGCCGCGAAGAAGGAGCCGTTGATGCCGGCGCCGCCCTCGAGCAGCAGCCGGCGAATGGCGAATTCGCGGTTGAGAACTTCGAGCATCCGGCCGAGATCCATGTCAGCCGTTTCCGCCACGATATAGGACACGCCGTCGGCAGCGAGCTCGGCCAGGTGGCTGTCGGCGACATCGTGCCCAAGCAGCACCACGACATGGTCGCCGCCAATGTCGGGTTTGGAAAAGTGGAGCTTGCCCGATGGATCGAGCGCCACCGCGTAGCTTCCCGTACCGGTTTGCGCGACATGATAGGGTCGGTCGACCTTGCCCGCATCGGCCGGCGGGTGCGCGCCGGCCTTGCTCATCTCGGCCATGGTGACGCGGCCGACGATCCAGCCGTCGCCCGCAAAATCATTATGGATATACTCGTAGAGGCTCGACCATTCGGCCCGGGTTCCGTCCGGGCTGGCCGTGTAGCGGCTCGGGTGGAGACTGCCGTCCAGCGACGCGATCATATGGCAGATGATGTGCGGTTTCATGCGGGTGTCTCCAGGGAATGGGCTCAGGCGCGGTTCAAACTAGGGCCAGCGCCGGAGAATGGAAGCTGGGCACCCGGCTCATCCAAATTCCGACCATTGCCGTCTGGCCCTGTTATATCGATGTTGCACAAATGGTTGAGCCTGGGCTAGCATCCGTTTGCTGGTGCCGACGGGAGGCAGTTTTTGCAACGGCGATCAGCTGGAGCGGCATGCGTTAGCAAACGCAAGGAGGATGCTCCAACACTTTGAACCGACGCATGATCCTTCCTGAAACCGTCCCGGTTTCCGGGGCCGTGCGTTCTTGTGGAGGAGGATCCCATGAACAGACGTGAATTCCTGATGACGTCCGTGGCCGCGGGCGCCATGGTGCTTGCCGCGCCCTCGGCATTTGCGCAGGACAAGCTCACCATTCTCGGCTCGGTGCCCAGTCTCGGCTTTCCGTTCTTCGTGCACATGCTGAACGAGATCAAGGCGGAAGCCGCCACGCAAGGCGTCAACCTGACCGAGAGCGATGGCCAGAACTCGGCCACCAAGCAGACCGCCGACATCGAGGCGGCCCTGGTGCAGAAGGTCAACGCCATTGTCATCTCGCCGCTCGACGTCAACGCGCTGGCGCCGGCCATCGAGGAAGCGGTCAAGGCCGGCGTTCCCGTGGTGACGATCGACCGCCGCGTCGACGGCGTCGAGGGCATCCTCGCCCATGTCGGCGCCGACAACGTCAAGGGCGGCGAGGCGGAAGCGCAGGCCGTGGTGGCGGCGTTCCCCAACGGCGCGAAACTGTTCCACCTCCAGGGCCAACCCGGCGCCGGGCCGGCGATCGACCGCAACAAGGGCGTGCACAATGTGCTCGATCCCTTGAAGGACAAGTACCAGATCGTCTTCGAGCAGACCGCCAATTTCGCCCGCGCCGAGGCGCTGTCGGTGACGGAAGCCGGCCTTGCCGCCAACGGCAAGCCGGACGCGATCGTCTGTGCCAATGACGACATGGCGCTGGGCGCGCTCGAAGCCTGCGCGGCGCGCAACTTCACCGACGTCAAGATCTACGGCTTCGATGCGCTGCCGGAAGCGCTGGTCGCGGTCCGCGACGGCAAGCTCGCCGGCACGGTCGAACAGTTCCCCGGCCAGCAGTCGCGCACCGCCGTGCAGATCGCCGTCGCCTACGCCAGGGACAAGACGGAGCCGAAGGAGAAGCTGGTGCTGTTGACGCCGATCGTCATCGGCAAGGACAATCTCGACAAGGCCGAGAGGTTGAACGAGACGAAGTGAGCTCGCATGGAGAGGTCGGCGGGGCAGCACCCCCCTCTGGCCTGCCGGCCATCTCCCCCTCAAGGGGGGAGATTGGCTGTTTGTTCTGCTTTCGCTAATTCTTCAACGTTCGAGGAAAAGCGCCGCCGGTGATACCGCCAATCTTCCCCCTTGAGGGGGAGATGGCCGGTAGGCCAGAGGGGGGCGTTCGAGCGCCGACGGAGCCAGCATGAACCGCATCGAGGAAGCAATCATTGGCTGAAGCCGCACCCGTCCTGCTCTCCGTCGAAGGCGTCACCAAGCATTTCGCCGGCGTCACCGCGCTGAACGATGTCTCGCTCGATGTCAGGCCCGGCGAAATCCTCGGCCTGCTCGGCGAAAACGGCGCCGGCAAATCGACGCTGCTGAAAATCCTGTCGGGCGTCATGCCGCCCTCCAGCGGCCATATCATTTTCGACGGCGCCGACTACCGGCCGTCGAGCCCGCAGGATGCCAAGCGGCTCGGCATCGTCACCATCTACCAGGAACTCAGCCTGATCCCGACGCTGACGGTGGCGGAGAATATCTTCATAGGCCGCGCCCCGACCGGTCCGCTTGGCCTTGTCTCCTGGCGCAAGATGGAGCAGGACTCCCGCACGATCATCGCCCGCGTCGGCCTCACAATCGATCCGATGACGCCGGTCTCGGCGCTTTCGGTGGCCGAGCAGCAGCTCGTCGAGATTGCACGGGCGCTGTCGCTGAAGAGCCGGCTGATCATCATGGACGAGCCGACATCAGCGCTGACCGAGACAGAGGTGCAGCGGCTGCTGTCGATCATGGACAGGCTGCGCAAGGACCATGTCGCCATCATGTTCGTCACCCATCGGCTGGAGGAGGCCGCCGCCATCTGCGACCGCATGACGGTGCTCCGGGACGGCAGGTTGGCCGGCAATCTCGACCGCGAAGGCGGGCCGATCCGATTGCCGCGCATCATCGAGAAAATGGTCGGCCGCGCGGCGTCCGAGCTCTATGCGCGGCCGGCGCAGCGCACGGTGGCCGGCGACGTCGTGCTGTCGGTGCGCGGGTTGCGCACGGTGCGCGATCCCGAAGCGCCGCACGCCATCGTGCTCGACGGCGTCGATATCGACCTCAAGGCCGGCGAGATCCTGGGTGTCGCCGGCCTCGTCGGCTCGGGTCGCACGGAGCTGGCGCGCGCCATCTTCGGCGCCGACCGGATCGCGGGCGGCACGATCACGCTCAACGGCAGGCCCATCGCGCCGGCCTCGCCGGCGGATGCCATAGCGCTCGGCATCGGCCTGGTGCCTGAGGATCGCAAGCATCAGGCGATCTTCGCCGCGCTCGGCATCCTGCCGAATTTCTCCGTCGCCTCGCTCGGGCGGTTCAGCAATGGCTTCGGCTTCATGGCCGAGCGGCGCGAGCGCGATGCGCTGGCGGGGTTCCGGAAAATGCTATCGATCCGCATGGCGTCGGCCGAGCAGGCGATCGAGGGCCTGTCAGGCGGCAACCAGCAGAAGGTGATCCTGGCGCGCTGGCTGGCGCGCGACCCCAAGGTGCTGATCGTCGACGAGCCGACGCGCGGCGTTGATGTCGGCGCCAAGGCCGAGGTGCACCAGATCCTGGTGCAATTGGCAGCGCGCGGCATAGCGGTGATGATGATTTCGTCCGAGCTGCCCGAAGTGCTGGCTGTGTCGGACCGGATCGTGACCATGCGCAAGGGGCGCATCACCGGGCAGATGCCAGGCATCGAGGCAAGCGAGGAAAAACTGATGGAACTGATGGCGCTCGACCAGCCGGGAGCGGTTGAGGAGGAGGCACGATGAGCGTGGCCGAGGAGCAGAGCCGGCGTGGCGGCATCAGCATTGCGCGGCTCTTGATGAATTTCGGGCCGCTGCTATTCCTGGCGGCGCTGGTGGTCGTCTTCACCGTGCTGAAGCCGAGCTTCATCGATCCGATCAATCTGTTCAACATCACCCGCCAGATATCGATCACCGGGCTGATCGCGCTCGGCATGACCTTCGTCATCCTCACCGCCGGCATCGATCTTTCGGTCGGCTCGCTGCTCGCCTTCTGCGGCATGGTGGCGGCCGTGGTCGCCAAGGGCGGCACCGCCAACACGCTGTCGCTGTCGACGTCGGGAACGCAGGGCTATGGCTGGTTCGCGGCGCTGCTTGCCGCCGTGGTGGTGGGGGCGGTGTCCGGCGGTGTTCAGGGCTTTGCCATCACCAGGCTGAAAGTGCCGCCCTTCGTCGTCACGCTTGGCGGGCTCACCGTGTTTCGCGGCCTGACGCTGACCATCTCCAATGGCGGCCCGATCTCGGGCTTCGACGCTTCTATGCGGTGGTTCGGCACCGGGCTGATCGGCCCCGTGCCGGTGCCGGCGATCATCTTCGCGGCGGCCGCCATCCTGTGCCACATCGTGCTACGCTACACGCGCTATGGACGCGCCGTCTACGCCGTCGGCGGCAATGCCGAGGCCGCACGGCTGTCGGGCTTGCGCGTCGACCGCATCCTGGTCTCGGTCTATGTGATCGTCGGCTTCTTCGCCGGGCTCGCCGCCTTCGTGCTGTCGGCCAGGCTGAATTCGTCCGAAGCGGTGGCCGGCATCGGCTACGAGCTGACGGTCATTTCGGCCGTCGTCATCGGCGGTACCTCGCTGTTCGGCGGCATCGGCTCGGTGGGCGGCACCGTGGTGGGCGCCGCCCTGATCGGCGTGCTACAGAACGGGCTCCAGTTCAACAACGTCTCGTCGTACACGCAAAGCATCGTCATCGGCCTAATCCTGATCCTGGCGGTGGCGTTCGATCGCTGGCTGAAGTCGCGGGTGAGGCGCTAATTCTTTCTCCCTTGTTGTCGGAGAAGGGGAAATCGCCGCTCTGGCAGGAGAGCTCGCCACCTTTCTTGCAAAACAACCCCCCTTTGCTAGAAGGATTTCGGGCGGGTGGCATTCTGAGAGAACCTCATGTTTGCCGATATCATCAGACCGATCAGCTTGAGTTTTTCGCTGCTGCGGCGGTTCTGGCCGCAGCTCGTCGTGCTGGTGCTGGCCGGTGTTCTGGCCGGCGATCTCTTGCTGCAACTGGCGGCCAAGGTGGCGCTCGCAAACCATTTCGCCGGGCTCGCCATGCTGACGCTAGTGGCGCTGGCGCAACTGGTGGTGACGGTGGCGATGTTCCATGTGCTGCGTCCCGGCTTGCCCCATGTGCTGGCCGCGCAGCGTGGCGCGGAAAAGGCCACGGTCGCCGAGGGGCAGGGAACCGCGGACCGGCGCGGTTCGCGGCTGGTGCGCATGATCACCATCGCGCTGTTGCCCTTCTTCGCCTATTACGCGGCCTGGGGGTTCCTCGGCGACATCGTGCGGCAATATTCGCGCGAAACGCTCGACCAGGCCGGCTTCGGCCAGAGCGCCAATGTTCTGGACGTGCTGGATTCGCGCTGGCTGCTGGTCTCGGTGGCGGTGTCCTGGCTGGTGCGCCGGCTGGCCAAGTTCATGCAGGCGAAAACGGGCGCCGCCTCGTTCTGGCAGATCGTGGTGGTGATCTGCGAGACCAACTGGATCTTCGTCGGCCTCTACGTCATCAGCCGCTGGAAGGACAGCGCGCTGCAATGGCTGATGAGCCGCAATTTCTGGTCGGTTCTGCAGGCGTCGGCCGACGGGCTGGCGAGCCCGGTGCCGGCGGCGACGGCCGCGCCGATGGTGCCGGTCGAGATCACCTCGATCGCGCCCTCGACGATCGCCGTCAACCTGTTCTTCTACATGCTCTTGCCGCTGATCTGGCTGGTGATGGCGGCGCTGATCTATGGCTATGACGTGCGCGACGATACGGCACTGATGCGCGTGCACGGCCGGCTGGAACGCGTCGGCAAGCGCTATGCCGGCCTGCCGAAATTCCTGCGCGATTTCGTCGAGCATTTCGTCGCCGGCTACCGCTCGCGCTATCTGCCGATCGCCAATGGCGTGCGGCTGACGGTGAGTTCCAGCCTCGTATTGCTGTGTACGCTGATCGTCGGCTATCGCCTGCTCGACTGGGGCGCGGCCCGGCTGTGGCTCGGCGCGACGCGGCTGATCGGCCCGCACGAGCTCGACGTCTGGCAGATCCTGTCGCATGGCGTGACGCTGTTGTTCGGCAGCCCGTTCCAGGATTCCTCCACCGGCATCCTGGTCGAGCCGCTGCGCATCTGCTTCCTCGCCGCGGTGCTGGAGACGGCGTTCTCGCTTTCGAAGGGGGGCGGTCGTTCCCGGTAGCGACGGGAATGACCGTAGCGTATCCTTGCCGCGCCTTGCCATGTACGTGTGATGGGGCGAAAGTGCGATCTTTCCTGGTCTCGTAAACAGACCGCCTGTTTGCACTCGCAAGATCGAAGAGAATGCCATGACTTACTTCTTCCGCCGTCGAAGTGAGGCAATGACCTTCGGCCTGCCTGTTGTCTGCTGCGCGCTGGCGTTAATACTGCAATCGAACATAGAGCCGATCGAAGATTACCGGACGGCGATTGTGGTGATCGTTGCCGGCATATCGATCGTTCTTACCTTGGCAACCGTCTTTGCCGTGTTGCGACATGCGGAGGCGATAGCCCGACGTGTCGGACAGCCGTACGGCACCCTAGTTCTTACCTTGGCTGTAACGACCATCGAAGTGTCGATTATCGTTTCGATGATGCGGCATGGCGCCAACAATCCGACCTTGGCGCGAGAGTCCGTGTTCTCCACGGTCATGATCGTTTGCACCGGCATTGTGGGCATGTGCCTGACACTTGGCGGGTGGCGGCACCGCCACCAGGACGTCCGAAGGCAAGGGACAAGTTCCTTTCTCTCGGTGCTGACCGCGATCACGGTGCTGACGATGGTGCTGCCGAACTACACGCTTGCCACCAGCCCCGGGACATTTTCTCCCACGCAACTGGCCTTCGTCGCACTGCTGTCGCTCTTGCTCTACGGCAGTTTCGTTTTCGCCCAGAGCTACAGCCAGAAAGAGGACTTCCTGGAGGTGCAGGTCCGTGAAAGCGCTCCGGAAAGCCATTCTCCGCAGGTTCACGGCGTGCCAACCCATTTCGTCTTTTTGCTTCTGGGACTGGTCGGGATCGTTCTGCTGACGGAACGGGTCGCGGCTGGCGTTGAAGATGGCCTTACCTACCTGCAGATCCCGCAATCGGATGCGATCGTCGGCGCGATGATTGCGTTTGTCGTGCTGCTCCCCGAGGCGATCTCCGCCATCAAGGCATCGTGGGGGAATGAGCTCCAGCGCGCATTGAACGTCGCTTTGGGCTCGGCGTGCGCGACCATCGGACTGACGATCCCGGCAGTGGCGGCGGCCAGCCTCATCACCGGAAAGTCGCTCAACCTCGGTCTCGGTCCGAGCGACGTGATTTTGCTGGTTCTGGCCCTTGCGGTGAGTGTCGTAAGTTTCAGTACCGGACGCACGACGGTTCTCACCGGACTTGCTCACCTCGTCGTCTTCGTTGCCTACGTCCTGTTGATCGCCGTGCCGTGACTCCGGACTGCGGCGCTGTCGCTACTTCGGCGGCCGTTGAAACCGCAGGTACCACGGCCGCTCACTTCCCAGCCCAATGGCGGGACGGATCGTCTTGATGGCATCCTCGGGCACGATGAAGGTGTCGCCGATGGTGATGACGTCGCCTGTCTTGGCGCCGGAGAAGATCGCCGAGGTGCAGTTCATCACGCCGTCCGGCAGTCTGACGCCCGAAATCATGTCGGGGAGCCAGCGGCGGCCGGCGGCATCGGTCAGCATCAGCCTGCAGCCCAGCCATTGCTTCTGCAAGTCGGGATCGCCGACGGTGACGGAGAAGGTGGCGATGACGGCGAAGGCCTGATCGGGCAAGCGGCCGGCCTTGCCGCCGCGCAGGTCCGCCAGCTTCCAGTCGCTGCCGCCGAAGTGCGCGGACTGGCCAAACTCGACATCCCTGGCGATGAGGTCTTCGCCGCCCAGCCATTCGCGCAAGCTGTCATGGCTGGTTTCTGCCAGCGCCAGCGGCAGCAGGATGACAAGCGCCGCCAGGCTGCGCCTGCGCCATTTTTTCTCGACCTGCCGCTCGGCGGCCGGCCCCATGTCGGTCGCGACGGCGCTCATGGCTTGCCCTGCGGTGTCTGGCCCGGAGAAGTCTGGCCCGGTGGTGCATCCAGATCGTATTGCGGCAGGATGCCGGCCGGTTGTCCATCGGCGCCGGCAGACAACCCGTCGAAGCTGATGCGGGCCTGCGCGTCGAGCGCGCCGAATTGGCGTTCCGAGACCAGCAGCCTGGCGCCGCCGATCTGGTCGGGCGGTACTTCGAAGACGAACAGGCCGCGTTTTTGCAAGCCGGGATCGACGCCGTGCGGCGGCATGTCCTGGCGATAGCCCAGCCGCTCCGTCTGGCGGTAGCGCAGACCGGTCGGACCTTGCCAGGTGCCGTCCGCGACCGTGATGGAGGCGTCGGTCGCGGTGAGGCTGGTCGTCACCACCGCCCACACGCCGCTCGTCGTCAAAAGCTTTTGCTGCCCGAACTGGTTGGTCTTCAGCGCGCGGGCAAAGACAACCTCGTCAAGCCGCACGTCGAAGCTGCGTGCCCGCACCGTGTCGTGCATGGCGCCGTCGACCGGGATGGGCGCGGTGAGGTCGGCATAATGCGGCTTGGAAAGCTGCATACCGTAGCTCAGCGCCACGGTGGCGGCGAGAATCGCGAGATTGCCGAGGACCCGCATCTTCATGAGCCGGCTCCCGGCGTGTCCGTTGCCGGCATATCGGCGAGCGGCAAGGTCACGGTGCCGAGACGGTAGGGATTGTACCAGCCGGGCGTGCCGTAGAGATTGTCGCGCGGCTTGAAGATCTCCGCGGTGACGCCGAAGGCGAGCGTCGGCGGCACGGCGGCGTCGCCAGCCAGCGGCCAGACATAGGCCAGGCGCTCGGTCATGCCGGGGTGCAGTTCCGGCGCCAGGGTCGAATCGCGTATCAGGGCGATCATCGGCATCGAGTCCGGCAGGGTGATTCCCTCCGGCTTGAAGACAGCGAAGTAGGCCTTGTTGGATTCGGCCGTGCGGTTGGTCATGTCGGCCTCCAGCACCAGTGCCTTCTGGCCCGGTTTCAGCGGCACGCCATGGATGTCGGCATGGCTGACGTAGGCACGCACCGGTTTGATGCGCCAGCGGCCGGCATCGATGGCGGCATCGGACGGCAGTTGCGGCGGAGGGTGAGCGGGCAGGGCGCCAAAGGCGCCCATGAGGCCGGCCGCCAACAGCGCGGCGATGGTTCCCGCGCCTGCCGTCATCCAGGCCTGGACTCTTGAACGGGCAGTCTTGAACATTCCCTGATATGCACGTCGAACGATCAGCCACCCGCAGGCAATCTAGGAAGAAAACGCGCGGATGGGAACCCGCAAATGGCGGCATTGCCCAGCTCTTCTCGTGGCTGCGTCTCTCTCGTGGCGCAGTGTGGTCGCCGACGGCTTGGCGAGCCCGCCTATGCCGCCTGCAAGGCCCAAATGCGGTGGCCGTAGCGGCGGAAGAAGCGCGCCAGCAGGCGTTGTTGCCTCGCCCTGGCGAGGTCCGCCAGGCGCCGTTCCTGGCGCCAGCGCGGCATGTTGCGCCAGAAGGAGATGAAGCGGGCGGCGTCCTCGATGGCTTCTTGTGCCGATAGCGCCGGGCCGATCGCCGCCAGGAAAAGCGCTTCCGATTGTTTCAGCGCGTCGACGACCACCTTGCGCCTGAAATGGCCGAGGCGCGCCTGGCGGATGCCGTGTTCGCGGATTCTCGCGAAGGCCTCGATGAGAGCGTGACTGTCGCCGCCATAGCCGCAGGCATGAGCGAAATCGGCGGCAAGGGCGTCCATCGTCTCTCCCGGGGTGCTGCACGCGCGCCGACTCGGCTTTGCAAGCCGTATAGAAGCATAACTCAAAAATTGGCGAAAGAGAAACTTTTGCGGAGCCCTGAAAGATGCGACTCGACTCTCGTTTCAAAACACAGGAATATGCGAACAAACAAGGAACAAAAAGGCGAGCCGCGATGGCATTGACGGGCAAGGGATCAGTGATTGCGGATGTCGTTTCGATATCGGTCGAATGCGCCGATTGCGGCCGCAACAGGTGGTGGAAGCCCGATCAGCTGCGGCGCTTCGGCGTGACTGGCAATACGCCGCTGGCAGCGCTTTCGGGCCGGCTGGTCTGCTCGGCCTGCCGCGCCGACGGGCTGCCGGGCACGGCGATCCAGATCCGGGCGGCGTTTATCAACGAGCGCCAGCGCGTGCGCAGCGAGGCGCTGATGCTGAGCGAGCGCGAGATGCCGCTGGAGGGATCGGGGCGGGCGTGAGGGTGGCATCGACGCTGGGTTTTGCCTGCTCTCCTTGTGGGAGGAAGAATTGCCCCGTCGCCCTCAATAGCCCAGCAATTCCTTCAACGGAATGACCCGCCAGACCTGCTTGATGGCGTAGCGGTTGAAGGTCAACGTCTTCGGCGGATTGTACTGTTCGACCACCAGTTCGGCGGCGGTGCGCTTGACCAATTTCTTGATGAAGGCCTTGCCGTTGCGTTCGTTCTCTTCCGGGAAGGTTTCGATCACCACGTGATCGCCCGGGACGGCATCGCGGCCGCCGCAATAGATCAGGTCTCCGGGCTCGTAACGGGGTACCATGGAATCCGAGAGCACATGCAGCGCGAACACCTTGGCCAGGTTGCGGATGCCGGGTGGGCGCTGGACGTAGCCGGCGGGCTCGCCGTTGAAGGTGAAATCGCCGTCGTCGCCGCCAACGGCGGCGCCCAGCACCTGGATGTCCATCGGCCCGGCGGGGGGCGGCCCGGCGTCGGTGACGATCTCGGCGTCGTTGACCGGTCCGGCATCGTCGAGGAAAACCACCTCGCCCTTGCCGAGCGCGACCGGGTCGACACGCAGAAAGGCGGCAGTCTTCAGGAGGTTTTCCGTCTTGGGCAGGTTGCGACCGGTTTCCCAATTGCCGACGGCGGCGACGTCGGTGTCGTTGTGCTCGGCGATGTGGCGCATGACCAGGCCGCGCTGCTTGCGCGCCTGGCGGATTGCCGCCCCGACCTTGATCGACAGTTGCGTTTTCACCATGGCGCCCATGTGACCAACAAGCGCTGCTTTCGTCCATGAAAGAATGGCTTGCATAAATTTTTAAGTTATGCTTATATCCGTTCATGCAAAAGCTCAACCCCTTCCGAGTCGAAAGCGCCCTCAGGCCAGCTTCACGCGAGCCGGCCAGCGCTCATTCCCTTTCGCCCCGGCTGTCCTCCTCCCCGGCCAGGGCGAAGCGTGAGGCTGATTGCCCCGATGCATCAGCCGCACGTCCGGTCCGCCCGTCACCGGCGGCCGGAACGGCCGGAGCCGCCGCTCCCCGCGGCTCCGGCCCCCAATTCAGCGCGGTGCGGATCCGCTCCCTGATCCGGACCGAGGACGGCACCGTGATCCTGCTCGACAGGCTGACGGGCAGGGCGGTTTTCGCACCCGACCGGGTGACGGCAGAGGCGCGGCTGGCGCGCCTCGCCGCGCTGGGCGGCCGGCCGGGCTGAGGCCGCCAATCCAACGGCCGACAGGCCGGATCCAACCCAACAATGCCCACCGCCTGCGGCGGGCCGACACCGATACTCGCCGGCGGCGTCGCGCGCTGCCGCGGCCGCGCAATGGACGGAGACCAGATATGGCACTTTACGGCGACAAGGAATTGCAGGCGATCGCCGGCTGGCTGACGGACGGACTTTCCGCCTCGCGCATCGCGGCTCGGTTCAGCGCGTCGCGAGGCAGCCCGGTGTCGCGCGACGCCATCATCGGCATCGTTCACCGTAACGCCATGCTGAGTTCGATCGGTTTTGCCAACAGCAAGCGCATCGCGGCAGCCGAGAGGGCGAATGACAAGGCCGCCGACCGCGCCGCCAAGGCCGGACGCAAGCGCGTGCCGAAGGGTGAAGGTGCGGAACGCCTCGCAGCACGCGAGGCCGGCGTGCTGATGGCGGACGGGCAAGCCTACCGCCTGGAGGTGCCGGTGCCGCAGCGAAGCCCGATCGGCCGCCAGCCGCATGGCGTGGCAATGCGCTTCGTCGACTGCCTGTTCGGCCGCTGCCGCGCTCCGCTCGACCTGGCGCTGGAGCAAAATCCGGAAAACGACGCGCCCGGCGGCCGGCCGGGCGTCCACATGCTGTGCTGCGGCATGCGCACAAGGGCGATGAAAAGCTACTGCACCTATCATCAGGCGCGCTTCCGCCGGCGTGTCTGCGAGGCGGGGTGAGCTTCCTCCCGTTCTGGAGAGAAGCTAACGGCAGGCGGGCGGCGCCGGGTGCAGGATTGGGAACGGCATGAATTCGGGAGGGAGATTGGGTCAGATGCAAGGTATCGAAGCGGTGGCACCGCCCCTCATTGCCTTGCCGGGCATTTCTCCCCGTAAAACGGGGAGAAAGAGACTAGCTGCAACGCTGGCTTTTCTTTTGCAGTGTTGGCGATCTGGCGAGAACGGCGGCCACGCAACGCTTTTATTTTGGCAGATCGTGGCCCTGCTTTGGCATCCGCACGCTTATTGCATCAGGCATCGCTGGCCGGCCGTCATCGCCGGCCAATATACGGGTAACCCGGGCGAAGCCGGTGAACGCTTTCATCGCGTCGGCGTGCGAAATCTGCGCCGCGATGGCTGCGCTGCACGCGTTGAGCGCACTGCGGTAGACATGACCACGCCGTTCAATCGGCCAGCGCTGCAGGAAGTCGGCTGCCTCAGCGACGCCGTCGATCACCTCGACATGCCCGTCCAGGCATACTTTGAGCGGAGATCCTGTTTTCATGGTACCCACGGCGGTTACCTTGGCGTTGCGCGCGGCTCGGAAGCCAGCCCCTATCAACGTGCAAGGCGGCGGCGCGGTTGCATCACGTTTTCAGCCACCTCACGGGCCCGCGGCGGCGTCGAGCCATTCATGGGCGCGGCTACGCGGCTTAGCCACCAGCAGCCCCTGCTGCCCGGCCGCCTTGGTGAAAGCCTCGAAGGCGACGCGCTGGCGGCAGCTGCCGTCGATGGCGAGCCTGACCAGCCTTGCCGCATCCAGATAGGCGGTGGCCGTCTTGTCAGGCCATTGCCGGCGAAGCGCGGTCGCCGCCTGGGCGATGGAGCCCACCAGCATGGTCTTGTTGTCGCAGAAGCGCAAGGTCACCGGCATGAAGGCGGTCATGGGCATACCTCCTGTTGGTTTGGTGCGGCACAACGCCCAGCCTCGCCGCTGGTTCCGGCGCACGCAGCCAATTTCGCCAGGGATCGCTGCCGCGCCAGCCAGCACCTCAATCCACTCCCCACAAGGACGCAGCCATGAGCAAGAAAGCCGCCAGATCAGCCAAACCGCAGACGCCGAAGCTGCCGAAGGGCGAGGCCGAGCAGGTGCGCATCCGCCGCGAGGTCGGCCATGATTTCGCGTTGCGGGACGATGAGTTCGGCCGCAAGCGGCTCGCAACCGGGACATCGGAGGCGCGGCGCGTCTATGAGGTGTCCAATGACGGCCATACCTCCACCGGTGGTATCGTGCGGGTGCGCAGCATCGATCCGCTGCTGGGCATCACCTCGCTGTCGCGCCAGCAGCGCGAAGCCGGTCTGCGCTACCGCGAGGATTTCCGCGCCAGCCAGCAGGCTGATATCAAGCCGATGCGCTGGAGCGAACGCGTCGACGGCGACAGGACAAGCGGCGGCATCACCGACAGCGTGCTCAATGCCGGACGGTCGCACGCCGCCGCGACCCGCGCGCTCGGCCATTGGGAGGTGGTCGACGTGGTCCGGAAGATCGTGTGCCTGGAGCAGTCGGTCAGAGGCGTGGCGGGAGAGATGAGCGAGGGCAGGGACGTGGCGGCAAAGCTGTTGAGAATCGGGCTCGATCTGCTGGCGATGCACTACGGGATGATGATGCGACGATAGGGTTGGGCCCCGAGGAGTTGCGGCGCGCACGACAAGTGCTCCGCTCCAGGGCATGGCGCTGTGCATGACATCCGGCCGGCGCGATGCCGGCCGGATTGGTTGTCAGGTCAACGCCTGCAGACGCGGACTCTCTCGATGACCCGATGGTGATGACGCCAGTGCTTGATCACCTCGGTGTGGCAGCGACGATGACCGTAATAACGCGGACGGTAGCTCTCGTCATACATGCTGTAGCGGCGATAGTAGCCGTCATCGTCGGAATAATCGCGATAGTGGTGACGATATCTGGGAACATAATAATCGTCGTCATAGCCGTTGCCGATGCCAAGCGTGATGCTGGCGGCATTTGCCGGGGCGATCACGGCCACCGCCGAAGCGACGGCAATCACGGATGCGAGCAAGAGTTTCTTCATGGCAACCTCCTCTTTAAGGCTCATCTAATAAACGCTGCCCTCGCGGCCCTGTTCCCATAAAGCCGGTAAACCAATGTTTCGTGCCCGCGCGCGCTGTGAGGGGGCGGCGCCTTGGCAGCGCGCCTTTGAAGAAGGGACGTTAACCCCTTCTAAAACAGCGCCTTCTCCAGCGGCTTCTCCAGCGTCTCGGCGAAAGCGGTCGCCAGATGGTGGCGGTCGCGGAAGGCGATCTTGCCGCCGATGAAGACATGGCAGGTGGTCTGGTTGCAGAACTGGTCGGTCATATCGACATAGCGGGCGTTCGGAATGCTGCGCACGACGTCGCGCTCCACCGCGGCCATGGCGTCGTTGGCGGCATAGGCGCGCGTCTGATCACAGAGCGAGGGCGTGTCGCCGCGCCACAGCGCACGCGCCACGCAGGTGTCGACCTGCTCGTCGTTGAAGGGCACGTCGCGGATGAAGGCGACTTTCAGCCCGGCCTTGCTGAACGTCTCCAGCGTCGAACGCAGGCCAGCCTTCCACTCCGCGTCCTGACTGTCGGGCTCATCCTTGCCGGCGGCCATCTTGCGCGAACTGGTCAGGGCGATTTCCGAGATCACCACCAGGGCCGGCCTCAGCGCCAGGATCTCCTTGATCGACTGCTCGCGCCACTGGTCGCATTCGGCGTAGTCGCGCTTCAGCTTGCTCGACCATGTCGACAGCCGGGACGCCCGGCACGAGGATTTGAGCCAGGTAACCACCCGGTAATCGCGCTTTTCGGCCGCCTGGATCAGCGGCGTCGACCAGTGGTCGGCATGTGAATCGCCAAACAAGGCGATCGTGCCTTTCACATTCTTGGCGCCAAACACGCAGGGCTTCGGGGTGATGGTCTCGTAGTCGAGCACGCAGCCGCCCCTGGCGCGCGCGGTGGATGGACGCGCCGCACTTTGGGCGATGACGCGCTGCTCCGGATCGAGTTCGTGAACGGCAAACTTGGCATTGGCGTAGGCCGCGACCACGCCGGCGCCGGTCAGCAGCGCCGCGGGCACGAGCGCGCGGGCGGCGCTTGCCATCAGCCAGCCGTTGCGGCGCACGGGGTTTTCGATGACGTGATAGGTGAAGATGGAGAGCATCAGCGTCAGTGCCAGGCAGGCAAACCTGTCCAGCCCGGAAAGCTCCGCGGTGACCATTCCCGCATAGACGATGACCGGCCAGTGCCAGAGATAGAGCGAGTAGGAGAGCTTGCCGATCCATTGCATGGGCGGCAGCGACAGGAGAGCCGCGGGGCCGCCGGCCAGCTTGCCATCCGCTTGGCGCTCGCCTGCCCCGCTGACCAGCAGCAGCACCGTGCCGACGACCGGCAGCAGCGCCAGCAGGCCGGGGAAGGGCAGCGCCTCGTCCAGCAGCAGATAGGCGGGCACGATCAGCGCCAGGCCGAGCCAGCCTTGCGCGGCGCGCAGCCGCGGGTGGCACCGGAGAAAACTTGCCGGCACCATCGTGGCAAGCCCGCCGGCGGCGAACTCCCAGGCCCTCAGCGGCGAGAAATAGAAAGCCCAGGGCGGCGAAACGCTGGTCAGCCAGGCGCAGGCCACGAACGACACCAGGCCGGTGACACCGATGACCACGATGGCCGCGCGCCGTCCCGGCCGCAGCCATGCGGCGAGAACAAGCAGCGCCGGCCATGCGAGGTAGAACTGCTCCTCCACCGATAGCGACCAGAAATGGATGAACGGGTTGTTGGCGGCGTCTGAAGCGAAATAGTCGAACGACCAGCGGATCAGCCACAGGTTGATCATATAGGCCGAGGCAAACATCGCCCCCTTCGAATAGAGCGCCTGTTCCTCCGGCGACAGGATGAAGGCGCCGGCCAGCAGCGTGGCCAGGATGACGAACAGCGAGGCCGGCAGCAACCGCCGGGCGCGGCGGGCATAGAAGCGCCACAGGTTCAGCCGGCCGCTCTCGCCGATCTCCTGCAAAAGGTGTCTTGTGATCAGATAGCCGGAGATGACGAAGAAGATGTCGACGCCGGCAAAGCCGCCGGGCAGGGCTGTGAGGCCGAAATGATAGGCGACGACACCGGCTACCGCCAGTGCGCGCATTCCCTCGATATCGGGTCGGAACGATGCTGCCACGACAAATCCTTCGTGCAAGCCCAACCCGCGGCCATTGTCGGCCGGGGCGGATCGTATCGCAATGCAACAAATCTTTCGCAACGCAACATGGCAGGAAAAAGGAAAAACGGCACAAACGGGCCTGGGCATGGATAGCGCCTGCACCGGAACCATCACAACTTGCGTTTCCGTAAATTTGCATCCGCCCTATTTACGACTAACATGTTAGCGTGATAGCACTACCTGCGCACTGCTCTTTGGGAGACTCGCTGGTGACATCGCGTTTTGGTCTTTCGGTTGCCCTGGCCACGCCTTTCGATGCGTCGGGGCAAATCCTCATTCCACCCATGGTGACGTTGGCCCGGAGCTGCCTGGCACAGGGCTGCACCAGCGTGACGCTTTTCGGCACCACCGGGGAGGGCGCTTCGGTCGGCACCGGGGAGCGGCGGGCCGTCACCGAGGCGATGCTGGCGGCCGGCATCGCGCCGCATCAGCTTGTCGCAGGCGTGCTGGTCGATGCGGCCGAGGATGCAGCCGAGCAGGCTCGCCATGCCTTGCAGCGCGGCGCCCGCAACATCCTCCTTGCCCCTCCCAGCTATTTCAAGAATATCGGCGACGATGGCCTTTTCGGCTGGTTTTCCGCTGTCTTTGCCGCTCTCGGTCCGCTGGCCCGCGGCGTGCTGCTCTACAACATCCCCTCGGTCACCACGGTGCAGCTTTCGCTGGGGCTGATCGGCCGGCTGCGCCAGGCGTTTCCGGACGTGGTCGCCGGCGTCAAGGATTCCGGCGGCGACTGGGCCTATAGCGAGGCGCTGCTCGGCGCCCATGGCGATCTGGTGATCCTGATCGGCGACGAGCGGCATCTGGCGCGGGCGGTCAGGATCGGTGGCCAGGGCGCGATTTCGGGCATGGCCAATTTCGCCGCTGGCGAGGTCCTCGCCATGGCCGAGAAAGGGCACGACGACGTGCGCGTCGAGCGTTTCGTGCTCGAGTTGCTCAAGCACCCGGTCCTTCCGGCGGTCAAGGTGATGGTGGCGCGCAAGACCGGCGACGAGCGCTGGCTGGCGGTGCGGCCGCCGCTCGAGCCGATCGCGGCGCCGGAGCGCCAGCAGCTTGGCGCTGCCTACGACACTCTTTTCGCGGCCGCGGCGGCCTGACGGGGAAGGAAGCACTGAAATGGCCAATGGCGGCGACCAGACAAATCTGCGGGAGCAGGCCTATGCCAGCTTCACGCGGCATTTGCTGGCCCGCGACCTCAAGCCGGGCCAGTTCGTGTCGCAGCGCGAACTCGTCGCGTTCACCGGCCTGCCGCTCGGCGCCATCCGCGAGATCGTGCCGCGCCTGGAAGCCGAGGGGTTGTTGACGACGATCCCGCAGCGCGGCATGCAGATTGCGCATATCGACATCAGCCTGATCCGCGAGGCCTTCCAGTTCCGCCTGTTCATGGAGCGCGAGGCGGTGGCGCTGTTCACCGTCAGCGCCTCCGACGACGAACTCGCGCGCTTGCGCCGCGAGCATGAGGACATGCTGGCGCAGGCGCTGGCGCAGACCCCGACGCCGGAGATGGAGGCCAGGGCTCAGACCATCGACTGGGCCATGCACGATACTTTCATCGATGCGCTCGGCAACGAGATCATTGCCAAGGCCTATCTGGTCAATTCGGTGAAGATCCGCCTGATCCACCAGGAACGGTTCCGCATCGACGGGCGCGTGGTGCCGGTGATGCGCGAGCATCTGAGCGTGATCGAAGCCCTCGAAAGCCGCAATCCACAAAAGGCGGTCGAGGCGATCAGCCAGCATATCGACAATGCGCGCCGGCTGGCGCTCCATATCTGAGGAAGCAGGCCGCGCCGTGCCTGTCGCGGCGCAATCGACAACGACAGCAACCGGGAGGAAGAAATGCCGTCCAATCCATTCAACCCAACCAGAAGGCAGCTCCTTGCGGGCGCCGCCATGCTCGCCGGCGCCGGCTTTGCCGGTATCCGCCCGAGCCTTGCCGCCGGCGTCGAGTGGAAGCGCTTCGCGGGCACGACGCTCGATGTCAATCTGGTGAAAAGCCCGCGCAGCGACACGCTGATCAAATATCTCGCCGAGTTCGAGGATCTGACGGGCATCAAGGTCAATGCCGAGGCGACGCCCGAGCAGCAGCAGCGCCAGAAGACGGTGATCGAGCTCAGCTCCGGCAAACCCAGCTTCGACGTCGTGCATCTGAGCTACCATGTGCAGAAGCGGCAGTTCGAGAAGGGCGGCTGGCTGGCCGACATATCGGGCTACCTTGCCGACCCGACGCTGACCGATCCGAGCCTGGTCGAAAAGGACTTTGCCGATGCCGGCATGCTGTTCGCCAAGGACGGCCAGGGCGTGCTGCGCTCGCTGCCGTTCTCGGTCGACTACTGGATAATCTACTGGAACAAGGAGCTGTTCGAGGCCAAGGGCCTCAAATACCCCGAAACCTTCGATCAGCTCGTTTCAGCCGCGGAGGCTCTGACCGACCCGTCGACCAACACCTACGGTTTCGTCGCGCGCGGCCTCAAGAACGCCAACACGCCGGTCTGGACCTCGCTGATGCTCGGCTACGACATGACGCCGCTCGACGACAAGGGCAAGCTGCGCACCACCGCGCCCGAGGCGGTGGAGGCGGCCGCCCTCTACCAGCGGCTGATGACCAAATCCGCGCCGCCCGGCGTCACCGGATTCAACTGGGCCGAAGCGCAATCCGCCTTCCTGCAAGGCAAGATCGGCATGTGGTTCGACGGCGTCGGTTTCGCGCCGCCGATGGAAAATCCGGAGAAGTCGAGGGTGGTCGGCAAGGTCGGCTACGGCGTCATGCCCAAGGGCCCCAAGGCGCATGCCTCGGGTACGTTCGGCGACGGGCTCGGCGTGACAACGGCCAGCGAGAAGAAGGAAGCCGCCTATCTCTTTTGCCAATGGGCGGTGTCGGCCGGCATGGGCGCGCGGCTGCTGCAGGCAGGTGCCGGCGTGCCGTTCCGCAAATCGGTGCTGGAAGACCCCAAGGTGCGCGAAGGCGTGACCATGCCGGCGAGTTGGCTCGATGCCGTGGTCGGCTCCGGCAATGTCAGCCGGCTGGCGCTGCCGGTCATCATCCCGGTCACCGAATTCCGCGACATCTATGGCGTGGCGCTCAGCAACCTGCTCGCCGGGGCCGACCCGGCGGAGGAACTGAAGAAGGCGACGGAACAGTTCCAGCCGGTCCTCGACAGGAGCGAGCAAGGCTGATGTCCGCAACTGCCCCAGAGCGCGCCGAGGCGACGACGAGTCGCGCCGGGGCGACGACGGATCGCGCCGGGGCGACGACGGATCGTACCGGGGTGATGAAACAGGCAAGCGAAGGGGGCCGGCCCGTCAAGCTGGCTCCCAGCTACTGGCCCTTCGTCGTCCCCGCGCTGGTCGTCGTCGGCGCCGTCATCGTCTTTCCCTGGGCCTTCACGCTGTGGATGAGCGTCAACCGCTGGACGCTTGGCCAGTCGCGAAGCTTCGCGGGGATGGAGAACTATCTGCGACTGGT
Organism: Mesorhizobium sp. B1-1-1; assembly: GCF_006442955.1. Classification (NCBI taxonomy): domain Bacteria; kingdom Pseudomonadati; phylum Pseudomonadota; class Alphaproteobacteria; order Hyphomicrobiales; family Phyllobacteriaceae; genus Mesorhizobium; species Mesorhizobium sp. B1-1-1. The sequence goes on along the minus strand of NZ_VFWW01000005.1, from coordinate 218,565 downwards.
CGGCGATGGGCGGTTCTGGGAATCGCTCGCGCACACTTTGTCCTACACTTTCCTCTCGGTGGCCGCGCCGATGCTGCTCGGCACGGTCGCGGCGCTGATCTTCGATGCCCGGTTCCCGCTGCGCGGCGTGCTGCGCGGCATTTTCGTGATGCCGATGATGGCCACGCCCGTCGCCGTGGCGCTGGTCTGGACGATGATGTTCCATCCGCAACTCGGCGTGCTCAACTACCTTCTGTCGCTGGTCGGCATTCCGGCGCAGGAATGGATATTCAATGCCAGGACGGTCATCCCCTCGCTGGTTGCGGTCGAGACCTGGCAGTGGACGCCGCTGGTGATGCTGATCGTGCTGGGCGGGCTGGCCTCGGTGCCGCGCGAACCCTTCGAGAGCGCCGAGATCGACGGCGCCAATGCCTGGCAGCAGTTCCGTTACCTGACCTTGCCGATGATCGCGCCGTTCCTGATGATCGCGGTGATCATCCGCACGATCGACGCACTGAAGAGCTTCGACATCATCTATGCGATGACGCAGGGTGGGCCGGGCACGGCCTCCGAGACCATCAACATCTATCTCTACAACATCGCCTTCTCTTATTACGACGTCGGCTACGGCTCGGCCATGGCGGTGGTGTTCTTCGTTCTTATCGTAGCGCTGTCCTTCGTCCTGCTGATGCTGCGCCAGCGCAGCCGCTGGACCGACGCGGAGGGCAAATAGATGCGTTCGCGACTGCTCAACCGGATCGGCCTGTTCTTCGCCGCCCTGGTCTTCGTCTCGCCGGCGATCCTGTTCTTCCTCTGGATGCTCTCGCTGTCCCTGAAATTCGAGATCGACAACGGCGCCTCGCCGCCGGTCTTCATCCCCGAGCACGTGGCCTGGTCGAACTATGCCAAGGTGTTCGAGGAGAACAATTTCCTGCTCTACTTCTGGAACTCGGTGCTGGTGACCGGCACGGCGACGCTCTTGGCGCTGCTGATCGGCGTGCCTGCCGGCTACGGCATAGCGCGGCTCAAGGCCGAACGGTCGGCGGTCGTCATCATGATCGCGCGCATGACGCCGGGGCTGTCCTATCTCATCCCGCTGTTCCTGCTGTTCCAGTGGGCGGGCATATTGGGCACGCTGTGGCCGCAGATCATCATCCATCTCGTGGTCACGGTGCCGATCGTGGTCTGGGTGATGATCGGCTATTTCGAAACCACGCCGATGGAGCTGGAGGAGGCCGCCAGCATGGACGGCGCCTCCTCATGGCAGGTGTTCCGGCTGGTCGCGTTGCCCATCGCCAGGCCAGGCATCGTGGTGGCCTTCATCCTGTCCATCATCTTCTCCTGGAACAATTTCGTCTTTGGCGTGGTGCTGGCCAGCCGCGAGACGCGGACCTTGCCGGTCGCGGTCTACAACATGCTCTCCTACGAGCAGGTGAGCTGGGGGCCGCTGGCCGCCGCCGCACTGGTGGTGACGCTGCCGGTGCTGGTGCTGACCATGTTCGCGCAAAGGCAGATCGTCGCCGGGCTGACCGCCGGCGCGGTCAAGGGCGGCTGAAGCCGACGACACTCTTTCCAGGTGAGGACATGAAATGGCAGCGGTGACCATCAACAATGTGCAGAAGGCATTCGGAGCGACCAGGATCATTCACGACGTCAGCGTCGACATCGCCGATGGCGAGTTCGTGATCCTGGTCGGACCTTCGGGCTGCGGAAAGTCGACGCTGCTGCGCATGATCGCGGGGCTGGAGACGATCTCGGCCGGCAGGATCGCCATCGGCGAGCGGGTCGTCAACGATCTCAGGGCGCGAGACCGCAACATCGCCATGGTGTTCCAGAACTACGCGCTCTACCCGCATATGACGGTGGCCGACAATATGGGTTTCGCGCTCAAGATCAAGAAAGCCGATCCGGCCGATACCGCCGGCCGCGTCAACAGGGCGGCGAGTATCCTCGGCCTGGAAAAGCTGCTCGACCGCTTCCCGCGCCAGCTTTCGGGCGGCCAGCGCCAGCGTGTCGCCATGGGGCGCGCCATCGTGCGCGACCCGCAAGTCTTCCTGTTCGACGAACCGCTCTCCAACCTGGACGCCAAGCTGCGCGTGCAGATGCGAGGCGAGATCAAGGCGCTGCACCAGCGGCTGGGCACCACCACCATCTATGTCACGCATGACCAGATCGAGGCCATGACCATGGCCGACAAGATCGTGGTGCTGCATGACGGCCTGGTCGAGCAGGTCGGCGCGCCGCTCGACCTCTACGACCAGCCGGCCAATCTCTTCGTCGCCGGCTTCATCGGTTCGCCCGCCATGAATTTCATTCGCGGCCGCATCGAGGAAGGCGTCTTCCGCAGCGCAGGCGGGCTGACCTTGCCGCTGCCGGCGCCGCTTCATCCGGCACAGGTCCCGGGCGGAGAGCTGGTCTACGGCATCCGCCCCGAACACATCCGCGCCAGCAGCCAAGGCATACCTGGCAGCGTCACGCTGCTGGAAGCCACCGGCTCGGAGATCTTCGCCAAGGTCGACTGCGGCGGCGAGGAGATAGACTGCCTTTTCCGCGAGCGGCTGGCGCTCAAGCAGGGCCAGCCGGTGCGCATCGAGGTCGACCGCGCCTGCGCGCATCTGTTCGACGCCGAAACCGGCCGGCGCGTCGGCGCATGACAACAGCCCCGCGGGACGGGGCTGTCTTCAGGGTGCGGGCTACAAAAGCCTGCTTCTAGGCCGGTCTATTTGCTGCCGCCATTCGCCTTGACGCTGCTGCAGAATTCTGGATGGCTGTTGGCGGCGTTGGCGTCCTTGGCCTCGTCGTCGCAGGCCGTCATCATCATCTTCTGGTCTTCCGGAGTGAGCGCTTTCCACGCCTTCGTGAACTCGTCGCTGCTGCGCATCTTCTTCATGCTGGAGTCGGTGTAGAAGGGCTGCATCTTGGCCGGGTCGTCGAGTGCCGACGTGCCCTTGTTCGCGGCGGCGAGGGCCGAGCCCGCGAGCATCGAAAGCGTCATCGCGCCGACGCAGATCATCTTGATGTTCATGATAGGATCCTTCCCTGTTGCTCTTCGACCGTCGAAGCAACGATCTTCAAAGAAACGGAAGGTTTGGAGGAAAGTTCCGGTTCGCCATGTCAGCTGAGGCCCGGTCTGAACAAATATATTGTTCAACGGCGGCGAAACTTTCCGCTTTTTTCTTCGTTTGGCTGCATCGTTAGATTTGCAGCGGGGGCACATCGCACGGGATAGCGCCTTCCTCTTCTCCCTAGCGCGGCTGGACCAGAGTCCGCGCCGCCTCCGCTCCCGCCGTCAGCATGCGATCGGACAATTCAGTTCCCTCCACCGCGCGGGACAGTTGAAGGGCGCCGATGAGCGCCGCGAAAACGCCCAATGCAACGCCCTCCGGATCAGGGATTCCAGGCGGCAACTGCGCCGATAGCTGGCGCACCAGAGTCATTAATCGTTCGGTGTAGAGCGCGCGGGTCTCGGATGGCTGACGCGCGATTTCGGGCAACAGCGCCGCCGAAGCACAGCCGGTCTCCGGATGATCCCGGTGCTCGGGCGACAAATACATGGCGAGGGCCAGATCCAGCCCTCCCGAGGCCAACGCCTCCTGCAATTGCTGCGACTGAGCCTCCAGTGCCGCGACCATGCTCTCGCGGACGAGTTCGGCCTTGGATTGAAAGTGTGGATAGAAGGCGCCGTTCGTCATGCCGGCGTCGCTCATGATGCTTGCCAGTCCGGACGCGGCGATGCCGTCACCGCGAAACCGTTCGGCGGCGACCTCCATGATCCGGCTGCGTGATGCGTCCTTCCGGCCTTTTTCGTAGCGCATGGCGCTCCTTCCGCTTCCCTATTGCATTACACCCGTAATGTGATATTACGATCATAATTCAATCATCGCCGAGAGGCAAGACCTCTCGAGTTCGGAGTCACCAGATGAACCGGAATTCAGGAAAGACGGCGATCGTGACCGGCGCCTCCTCCGGCATCGGCCGCGCCAGCGCGGAGGCTTTGGCGCGGGCGGGTTTCACCGTCTTCGGCACCAGCCGCAAAATATCAGGCCAGGGCTCGGACGGGATATCGATGCTGGTTTGTGACGTGACCGATGACGCGTCGGTCGCAGCTCTGGTTTCAGATGTCCTCGCCAGGACCGGCCGGATAGACCTTCTGGTCAACAATGCCGGCGTCGGGCTGCTGGGAGGCGCGGAGGAATCCTCGGTTTCCCAGTCCAAGGCCCTGTTCGATGTCAATCTGTTCGGCGTCATGCGGATGATCAACGCGGTGCTGCCGTCGATGCGGCGGCGCGGCGAGGGGCGCATCGTCAATATCGGCTCGATCCTGGGATTGGTCCCCGCGCCGTACTCGGCCCACTATTCCGCCGTCAAGCACGCGCTCGAAGGCTATTCGGAATCGCTCGACCACGAGGTTCGCGCTTTCAACATCCGGGTTTCGGTCATCGAACCTGCCTTCGTGCGCACCGTGTTCGACCAGAACGGGCTCGAGCCCGATTCCGTCATGAAGGAATACGATCAGGCCCGCGCCGGTATCGACGCATTGCTTCGCGACGTGATGCCGAAAGCAGACCCTCCGGAAGCGGTGGCGAATGTGGTACTCAGGGCCGCCACCGAGAAGCGTCAGCGCCGACGCTACACCGCCGGCAAGACAGCCCGGCTGGTCAGCACGCTGCGGCGGTTCGCGCCCGCCGCGACGTTCGACAAGACCTTGCGCAAGCAGTTCCGCCTGCCTGCCTGAACGGAGCGTGCCAAGTCGGTGCCCGCACAAGCAGTTTCGCTGCCCCGAAAGCCCAGCCTGTCCGATATCGGGATTCATTTCAAGAAAGCGAATATGATGAAAGCCTTTGTCGTCGACAAATATCAGAAGAAGGGCGCCCTGCGGCTTGCAGAGATGCCTGAGCCGGAACCGCGCGACAACGATGTCCTGATCGAGGTCCACGCCGCTGGCGTAAACCTTCTCGATTCCAAACTCCGGGACGGGGAGTTCAAACTCATATTGCCTTACCGCCCGCCATTCATCCTTGGCCATGACGTGGCTGGCATCGTCATTCGCGTCGGGTCGAAAGTACGCAAATTCAAGACCGGCGACGAAGTCTATGCGCGGGCGCGCGACGGACGGATCGGGACATTCGCCGAATTCATCGCCGTCGAAGAAGCCGACGTGGCCTTGAAGCCCGACAGTCTCAGCATGGAGGAGGCGGCCTCCATTCCGCTGGTCGGCCTGACCGCCTGGCAGGTGCTCGTCGACAGGGCAGGGCTGAAGAAAGGGCAGAAGGTGTTCATCCAGGCCGGCTCCGGCGGTGTGGGGACATTCGCCATCCAACTGGCAAAACATCTCGGCGCCACGGTTGCGACGACGGCCAGCGTCGCGAGCGCCGATCTGGTGAGACGTCTCGGAGCCGATGTCGTCATCGACTACAAGAAGGAGGACTTCGAGAAGGTCCTGCATGGCTACGACGTCGTCCTGAACAGCCAGGACCCCAAGACGCTCGAGAAATCCCTGCATGTGCTGAAGCCGGGCGGAAAGCTCATCTCCATCTCCGGTCCACCGGATCCCGAATTTGCCAGGGACAAAGGCCTCAACATTGTCCTGAAACTGGTCCTGCGCCTGCTGAGCCGCGGCATACGCCGCAAGGCCAGACGCGCCGGGGTCGGATATTCGTTCCTGTTCATGTGGGCGCAGGGCGATCAACTGAGCAGGATCACGTCGCTCATCCAATCCGGCGTCATACGCCCTGTCATGGATCAGGTATTCCCATTCGAAAAGACCAACGAGGCGCTGGCCTATGTCGAGACGGGGCGCGCCAAGGGCAAGGTGGTCGTGAAGGTGAGATAGAAGGCGCCGGCGCCGCTCGGCCTGTTGTCAGTCTTGCGCCTTTTAGCCAGGGCGGTCTCAGCCGCTCTCGATCTCCTGGAGATAGAACGCCTTGCTGGGCTGCAAATGGTCGACGCAGAGCTGCGCCAGCACCCAATTGTCCCGGCGCTTCAGCGCCTCGATCATCATCGCGTGGTGCTGGCGCGAGATGTCGAGCTTTTCCTTGTCGGCCAGCGAGTTAGCCCGCACCGGCAGGCTGAGGCGCATGTAATGCTCGATCGAGGCCACCAGATAGGCATTGCCGCAGGCCGAGAACATGGTGAGATGGAAACGATCATTGGCCTCGTGGATGCCGCGCAGGTAGCCGCTCTCGACATGGTCGTTATAGATGCGGAGGATCTGCGTCAGCTCTTCGATCAGCGCATCGCTCGCCGGCAGGCGGATCATCAGCGCCGCCTGGCGCTGCAGCATCTCGCGCACCTCGTAGATCTGCCGTACCTCGTCGGGCGACAGCCGCCGCACCATGGCGCCCTTGTTGCGCTCGCGCGTGACGACGCCTAGCCTTTCGAGCTGATAGAGCGCCTGTCGAATGGTATGGCGCGACACCGGGAAGCGGGCGAGCAGCACGTCCTCGACCAGGCGCGCGCCGGGCGCCAGCCTGCCGAAGATGATGTCTTCCTCCAGCGCGTGGACGATATCGGCTTCCTTGCCGCCATAATCGATCGTGTTGAGCATCGCGCTCCGTCGCGTTTTCGACAGCCTCATGGCGAGGGCCGCTCTTGCCGCCTTGCCATGGCGAAAAAAGAGAACCGGACCGCTTGGCCGGCCGGACCGATTGGCCTTGAGCCCGCCAGCTGCGCCATTACCGCCGACGGTCCCTGCCGCTTGCCGAGCCCCCAGATGGGCCGGGCGAGGGTCGTCGCTGGCCATGCTTTTGTCAAGCGACGCGAGGGACGTCGCCGCCCTGTCAGTTCCTGTCCACCGGCTTTGAGCGCATGCGCGAGACCGTTTCGCGCTCGGCGCGCTTGGAGCGCAGCGGCGGCAGGCCGCGGTCGATCAGGTCCATGTCCTCCAGCACCATGTCGCCCATGCGCTTGAAGGCGATGTCGAGCGCCCCGGCGCGGTGGGCCGAGCGCAGGAAGCCGGGCAAGGCGCGCACCGGGTGGTCCCGCGCCAGCGGCTCCTCGGGGAAGACGTCGCTGGCGGCGAGGATGTGGCCGCCCTTCACCGCCGCCATCAAAGCGGGGAAGTCGACCACGCCGGCGCGGCTGAGCAGGATGAAGGCCGCGCCTTTGCGCATCCTGGCGAAGGCGTCGGCGCCGAGGAAGCCCTGGTTCTCGCTGGTCACCGAGGCGACGACGAAGACGAAGTCGCTGGCGGACAGCACCTCGTCCATCGCGGCCGGCTCGACGCCATTGTCGATTAGGATCGACGGCGGCAGCCAGGGATCGAAGACTTTTGTCCTGGTGCGGAAACCCGACAGCAGCCGGTTCAGCGCGCGGCCGAGATCGCCGAAGCCGATGATGCCGACATCGGCGCCTGACAACAGCCGCGCCGTCCGGTTGCCGTCGCCGCCCCACAATTCCTCGCCCTTGCGGAAGGCAAGGTCGGCATCGACGATGCCGCGGGCGAGGTTGAGCGCCATGGCAAGGCCGAGCTCGGCCACCGGCTCGGCGAAGACCAGGCCCGTTGTGACGATATGGATGCCGCGCGCGAACAGCGTTTCATAGGGCATGTTGTCGATGAGGTTGCTCTCGACATTGAAGACGCAGCGCAGCGCCTTCATCTTCTCCAGCGTCTCGGCCGCGATCGGCGGCTGGCCGACGATGTAGCGGGCCTCGGCTAGCACATCGGCCGGCAGTTTCGCCACGCCGTCCGGCGTCGTCTCGACGATGCGATATTTCGCCTTGAAGCGCGCCAGCTGCGGCGGCGTGAAGATGAGGTCGAGCGTGCGCGGTTCGGGCGCGCTGATGACCAGCGGCAGGGCGCTGTCGGACATGGCGAATTCCTCCCGGCGCGATCGTTTTGGCGCCCTTCTGGATGCAATCTATCCCGGATTAAACGACTTACAACATGCATACGGAGGAGGAAAATTTCGCGACAAGAAAGGCGGGATTGCGGCTGGGGCGAGGGGCCGTTCTTGCACAAGGGCCCAAAAAAGGGAAAGGGAATGCGCTTCTGGCGCCGCAACCAACCACCGCTCCATACGTTGATCCATGCCGGACCGATTCCGGCTTACTCCAGAGCCTCACCCCGCCGGCCATGACTGGCGGGGGCTTTTTGCCAGAGGGCCGTATCGACCTTTTGCGAAGGCCGTCGTCAGCGCCCGCCGCTCGTTTGCTTCCAGCGCGGCGCGATCGCGGAACCGTCGATGAATTCAAGGCCGCCCGCCTCGTTGAGCGTGTGCAGCTTGCGCCCGCTCCATAACGCGCCAGGCGTCAAGATGGTCTCGACAACCTGGCTCATGCCGTCCAAATCGAGGTGAACAATGCGTGCGATGCCGAGCGCCGCGCCATAGCTCCTGCGGCAGTCCTGCACGGGGCGCAGCAATTGGCCCTCCCGTTCTACCATGCGGCCCGCCGGTCGCGCCGAGGCGATGTCGATCAGGACGGGGTTTTTGGGGTGCGGCGTCCACGGTCCGCGAAAGTCCGGCGCCGACCACAGATGCAGCGCGTCGGAAAAGGCGCCGCCGCCGTCCCTGACGGTGGCGAACAGCCACCATCGTCCGCCATGCTCGACCAGGGTGGCGTCGCTGGCGACGATGTCTGACAGCAGCGTCGCTTCCTTGACCCAGCCGCCAGGGAAGGCGGTGGCGCGGTAGAGGTCGACCGTGCGGTTGGCGCAGCTCTCCGGCACCATCCAGACTTCGCCGTCGCGCTCGAAGACGAACGGATAGGACAGGTGATAGGGCAGGTCGAGCACCGGTTCCGGGCGGCCGATCGGCCCCGACGGGCCGAACGGCACGGCGGAGATGATGGCCCGGCCCAGACGGTGGATATAGTCCTCGACGAACAGGGTCACCTTGCCCTGATGCAGGATCGGGAACGGGTCGGCATAGAAGCGGCTGCCGTCGTCGGGCAGCACCTGCCAGCCCGTTGCCGGATGCGCCCGCAGGTCGAGCAGGTCCTGCCCCTGTGTTTGCCGCCAGCCGACCTTCCAGTGCGGGGCGTTGTAGCAGAGATGATAAATCTTCTGGACGACGCGCCGCGCCAGCGCCTTGCCGGCCCTGACGCCAAGCTTGGCGGCGGACGGCATGGCGGACGCGGCATTGCCGTGCGCCGGCTCCGGCAGGACGGGGAGAGCGTGCCGCGCCGCGCCGGTCATCGCCGCCAGGATCAGGCTCGCGGTGCGCGCCAGCATATCCTGGAACGAGGCAAGCGCGATGCCGCCATATTCGGTGCCCAGGCGACCTTCGGCGACGATCGTGCCGTTTTCCTCTATACGGGCAATCGGCGTTCGCCCATCGAGGATCAGCGTCAGCAGGGCTGCTTCGCCCGCGGCGCCGTCATAGGTCACGCGCCAGACGCGCGTTCCTTCGCGCTGCACGTCGCCGCAGAGGTCGATCACCAGATCGCACGCTGTCGGCGGCCGCGCTTGATAGGGTGCCAGCGCCGAAAGCGGCAGGCGTTTCGCCAGCCCGTTCGCGGACAGGCCATGGATGGCCGTCTCCAGCTGAAACAGCGCCGCGGCGCTGGGTGGTATGCCGCCCTCGGCCGGCCCGAGATCGACAGAGACCTCGACATGCGCCAGCGCCGCAAGGCGCTCCAGCAGCGTCAGGTGAAAGGCACGCGGGCATTTGCTGTCCAGGCGCAGGTTCACCTGCATGTCGCATCCTCATCGTTGTGATGTTCGGTATTGGGCCGGTGTTTGGACGCGGGAAACGGCCGGACGGATGGAGTGTTGCCCCATTCCATGTCATTCCCCCGTTGCCCGCGCCGTATCAACACCCGCGCCTCTTCTAGGCAAACCCCGTGCCAAAATTCACAAGAGCTCTCAATATAATTAACAGTGTTTTAACAGTTGGAAGCATAGCTAAGACAAAGCCGCAATTTGATCTTTGCAGGCGCATGGAGTGTTGTCGGAGCGACCCTTGCAATCATCCCTGCTCTCGTTGCCGCAACAATACGCTCCGGAGGCGATGCAATACGCGCCCGGAGCGGTGCCGTCGGCGCCCTCCTACCCGGCCTCGACCGTCGAGCTGGGCGACGTGAAGCGCATACTGGTGCGCCGCCGTTTCCTCATCTTTGCCATCACCGCGCTGCTGACCCTCGGCGCATTGCTCTATGGGCTTATGACGCCGGCGCTCTACAGCTCGGCGGCGGAAATCATCATCGACCCGCAAGACCTGCAGGTGGTCAGCAACGACGTCAATCCGAGCCAGGTGCCGCCCGACGGCGGCATAACCCGTGTGGAAAGCCAGGTCAGCGTCGTCCAGTCGACGGGGGTGCTGCTCAGGGCCATCAAGGCGACCAACCTGACCGAGGATCCTGAATTCAACGGGCAGGGCATGCTGGGACGTTTACTCGGCGGATTGCTGGGTTCGGGGTCAGGCGAAGCCGACAAGACGGCCAAGACGCTCGATGCGTTGCGCGCACGCCTGGCGGTGCGGCGAGCGGACAAAGTGCTGGTCATCGAGGTGATCATCACCACCAAGAACGCCGAGAAGTCGGCGATGCTGGCCAATGCGATCGCGCAGGCCTATCTGGCGGATCAGGCGAGCTCACGCGCGCGGATGGCCAAGGACGCTTCGGACGCCATCGCCGCGCGACTGGATGAGCAGCGCAAGCGCGTCCAGCAGGCCGAGAATGCCGTCGAGGCCTACAGGTCCGCCAACAACATGGTGATGGCGGCAGGCAATCTGGTCAGCGACCAGGAACTGACCGAGCTGAATACGCAGCTTTCGGCAGCGCAAAGCCGCACTGCGGCGCTGAAGGCGCAGGTCGACCAGTTGCGCAGGTCGGGCGGGGCGCCGGACGCGACCTCGGAAGCGATGCGCTCCTCGGTGATTTCGAGCCTCAGGGCGCAGGAGGCGACGCTTGTCGACAAGGTATCGCAGTTCGGCACGGAACTTGGGCCACGCCATCCCTCGATGATCGCGGCGCAGCAGCAGCTGCGCGACACGCGTGCGCTGATCGGGCGCGAGCTCGGCCGCATCGGGGCGGCTGCCGAGACCGACTACGAGCGAGCGCTGGCCAACCAGCAGGCGCTGGAGGCCAAGGTCGCCGGCATGAAGACCAAGTCGCTCGATACGGACCAGGCTTCGGTCAAGCTGCGCGAGTTGCAGCGCGATCTCGAGGCCGTTCGCTCCGTCTATGCCAACTATCTGCAGCGTGTGCAGGAGACGCGCGAGCAGATCAACGTCGACAGCACCAATGCGCGGATCATCTCCAGCGCCATGCCGGCCCTGAAGAAGAGCTGGCCGCCGCTGTCGCTGCTTGTCCTGGGCGCGCTCTTCGGCGGCCTGGGGCTCGGCACCGGCCTGGCGCTGATCGCGGAATATTCCTCGCCCACGGTGCTTTCCAGCGCGCAGATGCAATCGGCCATCGACGCGCCGGTGCTTGGCGTGGTGCCGGCAAAATCGGGCAACACCCGTCGCTGGTGGCCTTTCGGCGGCACGGCCGCCGCGGCGAGCCAGAAGACGGACGCGGTTGTGGGGCTGGCGCTGAGGCGCATGTTCTCGTCGGGCCGGCGCCCGCCGGACTGGCCGCTGGTGCCGTCCATACTGGTGACGTCGCCGCCCGAGGACGCCGCGCATCGCGGCAGGGTGGCGCGCTTGCTGGCCAATGCCGCGGCCGCCCGGGGCGGCCGTATCCTGTTCATCGATACCAATGCCGGCGGCCAGAAAGATCAGCAGCCGGGCGTGCTCGACGTGCTTCGCGGTGAGTACGGCATCGAGGCGTTGAGCCAGTATACGCCCGGCAGCAATGTCGCGCTTTTGGGGAGGGGCCGGTCAAAGGCCGTCTTCCAGGAAGCGCAGGGCGTCTATTTTGCCCAGCAGATGTTGGCCCAGGCGGGCCGCAACTTCGAACTCGTCGTCATCGATGGCGGCGCGCTGGCCGACAACCTCAATGCCTCGCCGCTGGTAGCGATGGCCGACGAAATCCTGCTCGTCGCCACGCTGAACTCGACGCCGATGCGCGATGTCGCGGCGGCGTCGCAGGCCATTTCCGTCATGGGGCGGTTGCCGACCGGCGCCTTGCTGGTCGACGAGGCGGCCTGACATGGCCGCCGTCCGGCCCGCCAGCCCGGCAGCCGGCTGGGCCGCGCCGGGCCAAGCCGCCGCCGCATCCCCCACCGGCAGTTCCGTCGACTGGGTGACCCGCTTCGGCCTGGTCGTCACGGTGGCGGTGCTGTTCGCCGTTTCCGGCGGCATGCTATGGCTGGTGGGCTACAATTACGACGGCCTGCTCGGCAGTCCGGCCACCAAAATCCATCCGTCGACCTATCTCCTGGTGCTGGTGTTTGCCTGGCGTTCATGCACGTTCGGCAATCCGGTCGGCTATATGGCTGCCGTTGCCGACCGGCGGCCGGCCAGCGCGCTGATGGCGGTCATCTCGGTCGTGCTCCTGGTGGTGGTCGTCATCAGGCATCGCCCGGGCATGGCGGGCATGGTCGATACGTTCGTGACGGCGGCGCTGCTGGTGCTGATGCTGGCCGAGGACGACGAACGGACCTTCGCGCGGCTGCAGACGGTCGTTCACGCGGTGATGTCGGCGAATGCGCTGCTGGCGCTGTTCGAGTTCGCGACCAAGACGCTGGTGTTTCCCTATCGGCTCGACGGCGAGGTGTTCACCGACCTGCGCTCGACCGCGCTTCAGGGCCATCCGCTGGCCAATGCCACGATCACCGCGGTCTATGTGCTGGCGCTGCTCTCCGGCTCACGGTCGCTGTCGATGCCGCTGCGGCTTTCGCTGATCGGCCTGCAAACCGCGGCGCTGGTCGCGTTCGGCGGTCGTTCGGCGATGGTGATCACGCTCGCGCTCGGCGGCATCTATCTGCTTTTCAGGGGCGTGGCCTATCTGCGGCATGGACGCGTCAGCCTGCTGGGCGCGGCCCTTGCGGTCCTGCTCGCCACGCTGCTGCCGGTGGCGGTCGCCCTTCTCTTTTCCTATGGCTTCTTCGACGCGCTGCTGGAACGCTTCGTGTCCGACAGCGGCAGCGCCAATGCCCGCGTCGAAATGTTCGACCTCTTCAAGAATCTAGGGCTGGGCGACCTGATCGTGGGGCCTGATATCGATCTGATCGAAAGCATGCGCCGCATCAACGGCTTGGAACAAGGCATCGAGAACCCGATCATACGCATGGTGCTCTATCAGGGCGCCTTCTTTACCCTGCTGATGCTGTTCGGCTTCGTGCTGTTCATGCATGAGGTGGCACGCCGCTGCCATCCCGGCATCTGGCTGCCCATGCTGGGCTGGCTGATCCTGCTCAACACCTCCGAGACCCTCGCCTCCAAGACGACGCTGTTGACCAAATTCGTGGTGCTGGCGCTGGTGCTGTACCGGCCGGCGCGGGCCGTGGCGCGGCAAGAGGCGCAAGCAGTGCGCGCAATTGGAGACGACCGGCGAAGAGCGCAGCCTCTCCGCCGTTAGCGGCTGATCCCCTGTGTTTCGCAAAGACGGATCGCATGTGACATGGGGCTCAGCCATGACGCCGGGAAAGCGCTTCTTAGGACTTTCCACGCCCGAAAGCGGGCACGGTCGTCACCTGCCAATATAGGCAGCCAGTTCGTCGGGCGTCCCGTTTGGGAAGGCCTGTTTTAGAAAGTCCATGAACGCCGACACTCGCGCGCTGAGCAGCCGTCGAGAGGGGTAGAGCGTCCATAGAGCGATCTCGGGGCCGTCGATCTCCCCCCAACTTACCAGTGTGCCGTCAGCCAGGTCGTGGCTCACCAACGAAATGGGAAGACGTGCCGCACCGACGCCGGCCCGCACCGCGTCCCGGACCATGATGAGCGTCGACAAAGCGACGACCGGCTCGATCCTGATCGTTGACCGGCCGCCTTGTGTCTTCACGTGCAATGTCTGCAGATCGCCTGCCCCGCGCGCAACGCCAGGAGCGGCGAGTCCACCGGTCGGGCGAGGAAGGTCGGGGCGAGCCACCACGACCAGACGATCGCGCAGAAACGCCCGTCCGACCAGGCTTTCGTCGGGATCCGGATTGACCCGGATCACCAGGTCATAGCCTTCCTCGATCATGTCCACGGCCCGGTCCTCGGTCGTGACCTCCAGCCTCACCTCCGGATATTTGAGGGCAAACCCCGCGGCGATCCTTCCCATTGCGGTCTGAGAAAAATGCAAAGGCGCGCTGATCCGCAGCCTCCCCTTGGGTCTCTGACCGCCCGAGGCAATCGCCGAAGCGGTCTCGTCGAGTTCGGCGAGCAACGCTCCCGTCCGCTCGAAGAGCGCCCGTCCTTCTTCGGTGAGCTTGAGGTTACGCGCACCCCGTTCAAACAGGCGCAGATCAAGACTGCTTTCCAGTTCGCCAACGCGCCGGGACAGGGTTGCCTTGGGCCGGCCGGTGGCCCTTGCCGCTTTGCCGAAGCCGCCATGACGGGCAACGAGATTGAAATCGGCGAGGGCAAGGAGGTCCATGTGTGTTCCACCAGTGAGACGACGTGTCTAAAATTTCCGCCTGTTGGGCTGTTAGTGAGCCACACATATTGGAGCTGTCAAGCAATCCAACAGGAGAAATTTCATGACCATTCTCGTTACCGGCGCCACGGGCAACATTGGCCGCCAAGTCGTCGAACATCTCGTCAAGCGCGACGCAGATGTGCGTGCTCTCGTCCGCGATCCGTCGAAAGCCAACTTCCCGGCAGGCGTCTCCGTCGTGCAAGGCGACTTTCTCGATGTCGATTCGCTGCGGAAAGCCATGTCCGGAGTCTCTACTCTGTTCCTCTTGAACGCCGTGGTACCGGACGAATTCACCCAAGCTTTGGTCGCGCTCAACGTCGCCCGATCTGCCGGCATCGAGCGGATCGTCTATCTGTCGGTGGTCCACGCTGACGTCTATGTGAACGTACCCCATTTCGCGGGCAAGTTCGGCGTCGAGCGCATGATCGAGGAGATGGACTTCAAGGCTACGATCTTGCGCCCGGCCTACTTCATCCAGAACGATCTGATGATCGAAGACGTCATCACCGGCTACGGCACCTACCCAATGCCGATCGGCGCCAAAGGGCTCGCCATGATCGACGTGCGTGATATCGCCGAGATCGCCGCCCTCGAGCTGCTGCGCCGCGAACAGTCTGCGGAGCCGCTTGTGCTCGACCGGATCAACCTCGTCGGCCCGGAGACACTGACCGGGACGGATATCGCCGCAATCTGGTCAGAGGTGCTTGGCCGCCCGATCAACTACGGCGGCGACAATACCGAAGGCTTCGAGCAAAATCTCAAGCAACTCTTGCCCGCCTGGATGGCCTACGACATGCGCCTGATGGGCGAGCGGTTCTTGACCAACGGGATGCTGCCTGAGGCCGGCGACGTCGAGCGCCTGACTGCCTTGCTCGGACGCCCACTGCGCCCATATCGCGACTTCGCCTCGGCGATCGCTGCCTCCGCTTGACGGAAGCAAGGACAAGCAACGGGGATAGGCCGTCTAGCCCGGCATCTCCAGCCCAAGCGCCTCGATCATCGCCGGGTCCAGGGCGCGCGTGGTGTCGTCCATCATGCCCATGCCGTCGAAGAGGGCCCAGAAGGCCCAGGCAAAGCCGAACGACTCTGCGCTTTGCCTGACGTCGGCGATGTAGCGGGCGCGGTCGGGATCGGGCGCGGCGACATAGCGGGCGTCGGTGCGCAGCGCGCCGAACTCGCCCATGATGATGCGTTCGGGCGCGATGTCATGGCTATCCGCCCAATCGCGCGCCTGGCTAAGGTATTTGTCGATGAACCAGCGGCCGGGCTGGGCGTCAAAATAGACCTTCAGCACGCGCTCGGTTTCCGCGTAGGCGGCTTTCTTGTCCGCTTCGGAGATTTCGGCGCCCTCGGCCATGCGCGCCCGCACCGAAGCCAGCGTCGCCTCGAGCGAACCGGCCGAGGCGGGCCACGGCACGTTGTTGAGCGAACGGTAGACGGATTCGCTCATCCACGGCGCGCCCTGGTGGCTGAACAGGTAGGGCTCGTAGAAGTGGAAGGTGAACAGGATCGGTTCGAAGGGCGAGAGCGGCGCCGGATCGAGCGCGGTCAGCCCGCTCACCATGGAGCCGCAGCCACCGGTCACGACCAGCGGCAGGGTAACGGACGATGCCCTGGCTTCGGTCAGGAGCGCGAACTGGACCTGCGACCAGACGTTGGACTCGCAGGATTGCTGCGGCTCGTTGACCGGCTCCAGCGCGACCTTGCCCGATGGAAACCGCGCCAGCCGGCCGGCAAGCTCGCCGATCAGCGTCCGATAGAGATCGAAGGCGGGCGCGGCAGTGCTGGAGACCATCCGGTCCGGATTCCAATAGTGGGTCGCGCTATTGGCCTGCACGTTGACGATGATGCCGAGGTCGGCGTCGAGGGCGGCGGTGACGGCCCGATCGAGCATCGCCAGCAAACGGCCGCGCGTGCCGGCATCGCCGGCCAGGAACGGGCCGGGATCGACCGGCAGGCGGATGAAATCGAGACCCGTCGCGCGCAGCCTGCGCAGATCGGCCGCCGTCGGGACCGGCCGCTGCTGGAATGGAGGCCAGTCGTAGTCGGTACGGGGTGCGGGGAATTCGCGCGTCAGCGAAAACCAGGGGAAGGCGTTGACGCCGCGCCGGAAGCGCCATTCGCCGGTGGCGGCCAGGCTGGACGACACGGGAGAAAGCGGCGCGAGCAACGCCGCCGTGGACAGCGCCGCTCCGAGAACCCGCCGGCGCGACCACGTCGTCATGCGTGCGAGGGATGGTCGACCGGAACGGCCTCGCCGGCGACGACGCCGAGCAGCCGGAAGGCTTCATTCTCATAGGCCAGCAGCACGTCTTCCCAGCGGAAGGCTTCGCGGGCGCGCGCCCTGGCGGCCTCACCGCAACTCTCGACCAGGGCGTCGTCTTCGATGGCCCGATCGATCCGGCCGGCGCAAGTGCCGGTATCGGTGAAATAGAGGGCGGCGGCGCCCGCGGTCCACCTGTTGTAGGGATTGTCGTGGGCGATCACCATGTTGCCGGCCGCCAGCGCCTCGACCAATGACGGGTTAGTGCCGCCGACCGTGTGGCCATGCATATAGGCGCGCGCGTGGTACCGCAGCGCCTTCACGGTCGCCTGGTCATAGATGGCCCCGGGCAGAACCACCGAGCCGTTCGCGGCCTTGCGGATGGCGGCGTGATAGGGGATTTCATCCGAGAGCGTTCCAAGCACCACCAGCTTCATGTCGCGCTTTTTGCTGCAAAAGGCTTCGACGATCGGCAGGATGTTGTTGTCGGGCTCGATGCGTGCGATCGAGATCAGGTACTTTCCAGGTTCGAGCCCGAGCGCCCTGACCGGTGCCTCCGGCGCCGTCGTCACCGGATCGCCGCCATAGGGGATGGTGACGATCGCGCTGCGCGGCCGGCGTGTCGCCAAATGATCGGCGATGACAGGATGATCGGCGACGAGGCGATGCGAGGTCCAGGCGCCGATCCATTCGTTGAGCCAGAACCAGCTTCGCGCCGCCAGGCCCCATTTGGGGCGGCGCCATTCGATGCCGTCCATGTTGGTCATGATCTTGCGCCGCATCAGCCTGAGCCAGGTCAGGAAAAGCGCGCCATTGTAACCCAGCACGAGGCACACGCCGGGCCGCCGCACGGCATCGCGCACGCATTGCCAGTCGAATTCCAGCGTCGCGCGCGGACCTTTCGAGGCGACCTGGATGTGGATGAGTTCGATGCCGCGCCAGGTTTCGCTGCGCGCCCTGTGCTCGACACGCTCGACTTCGTCCTGGCAGTAAACGCCGACCCTCCAGCCGCGTCCGGCGAGGAAAAGCGCCAGCTTCTCGGCGAAGGTTTCAAAACCGCCATGGGCCGCGGGTATGCCGCGCGTTCCCAGGATCAGGATGGAGGGCTTTGATGTCATGGCCGACGGGACTTTCCGGAATGTTCATTGCACCAGAACCCACCCTGCGACTTCCAGCCGGGCAAGAGTGGGAGCAACTGTCGCAGAACGTCGTAAAAAATTCTTACCAAACGCCGGAGTTGTTTCATTATCGGTCAACTTTCCGGGCGTATCTGTATCGAAACGAGGCGTTGCCGGGGTTCCTCGGCCTAACCGCCTGGGAAAGCGGACCGGGCATGATCCTTGCTCCTGGACTTCGGCAGCCATCCGCCTCGCGCGATGCTGGATGGGGTATGAACCTGGCGGGATATTAAGATGCGGATTGCCTGCGTTCATCAGGGCTACGAACTCTATGGCTCCGACCGAAGCTTCGCGGAAAGCGTCGCAGCCCTGCGCGCCGCGTTTCCGTCCGCCGACATCGAAGTCGTGCTGCCGCGCAGCGGGCCGATCGTGCAGATCCTCGAACCGCATGCCAGCCGGATCGTCTTCGAGCCGCTCTGGGTGTTGCGGCGCCAAGCCATCCTGCGCCTCGCGACCGTCGAGATGGCGCGCCTGCCGCTGGCCCTATGGCGGGCATGGCGACGTCTGAGGCAATGCGATCTGGTCTATGTCAACACCTCGATCGTGGCCGACTATGCGCTGGCCGCCCGCCTGCTGCCTCACAAGGCTGTCCTGCATATCCACGAGATCCCCGAAGGTTTCATGCGCACGATCCTGGTCGCCTTGATGCGCTGGAGCCATGCCGACCTGATCTTCAATTCACGCGCCACGCGCGCCGCTTTCGGCATTGCCGGACGTTCACGCACGCATGTGGTCTATAATGGCGTTGCGGGCCCGCCGGCGGCCGAGCCGATGCGCTATGACGGCAGCCGGCCGTTGCGGGTGCTGCTGCTCGGCCGCATCAACAGGATCAAGGGCCAGGAAGTGCTGCTCGAGGCGGTCGCCTCGATGCCGCCGGAATTGCGCTCGCGCATCGAAGTGCGGCTGGTGGGCGGCGCTTTCGAAAGCACCGAGCGCGAACTGGCCTTGGCCGAGCTGGTGAACACCATGGGATTGGCCGATCGCGTCAGCGTGCTGCCGTTCATACCGGACCCCTCGCAACACTACCGCTGGGCCGACATCGTCACCGTTCCGTCGCGGCGCCCGGAATCGCTGGGCCGCGTCGCCATCGAGGCGATGGCCTATGGTCGGCCGCCACTGGTATCGGCGATCGGCGGGCTGGTCGAGGTGGTCAGCGACGGGGAGACCGGCTGGCATGTTCCGCCGAACAACGCCGCCGCCCTTGCCGCGAAATTGCAGGCGATCATCCTGCGGCCCGAGGCCTGGCGCGGTTTTATTGCCGCCGGCCGTGCGCGCTACGAGACAGTCTTCAGCGAACCGGTCGCAGCGGCCGCGATCGCGGCGATCGCCGCCGACAAGCTGAAAGTGACGATGGCGAGGCCGGGCAGGCCGGCAACCGCCCGCCAGGCGGAGACCCGGCCGTGAAATTCCCGGTCCATCTGCTGCGACGCCTCGTGCTGATGGTCGGCGGCGAGGCGATGCAGAGCGGCTTTCACTTTGCCCTCAACATCGCGCTGCTGCACATACTGTCGGCGCAAGGTTACGGTCTCTTCGCCATCGGCATGGTGATGGGCGGCGTCGGCCTGTCGTACATCCGCTCGCTCACTGCCGTCCCCGCCTCGATATGGATGGGCAAGAGCACCAACAGTGCCGGCGTCGATGCCCATGACGTGGCCTTCGGAACAGCGGCTTTGGTAGTGTCGCTGCTGATGGCGGTCGGCACGGCGATCCTGATGCATCTGCTGGGCGATCCGAGCGGCATCGCCGCGGGCTGCTTCGTCGGCGCATGGTCGCTGCGCAGCCACATGCGCACGGCATTGTTCGCTCGGCGCCAGCAGGTGATCGTCTCCATCAGCGACGCCGCTTTCACGATCACCGGCATCATCCTGACCGGACTGACCATGTGGTTGGCGAAGGACGCGCTGCAAACCGTGTTCTATGCGCTTGCGGCCGCAAATCTACTCGGCATCGTCGTCCTGGTTCGGCTGGCGCGCCGCACACCTCGCATCAGCTTCCGCATGCCGACGCGCCGCCGCTATACAAGGCTCTGGCCGCAGCTGCGCTGGTCGGCGTTCAGCGCGACCACCACGAACATCCAGGGTCAATGCCTGGCCCTGCTGGTCGCGGGCATTGCCGGACCCGCCGCTTACGCACCGCTGGCGGCGGTCCTCGTGCTGTTTGCCCCACTACGCATCATCAGCCTTGCTCTCTTCAACATGACGCAGCCGGAGCTGGCGAAGCTGATGCGTAACAACGAAACAAGCCGTGTCTGGGCGCAAGCGAAGATCTGGTCGCTGGTCATGGGGATCGGTGGCCTCGTCTATGGATGTGCCATCCTATTCGTCCTGCCGATGATAAAATCCCAGGCCCTCCAGGATGCCTCGGTCGGATTCATCGGACTTTTCGTGATCGCGAATTTCATCCCGGTCATGCTTTATGTCATGCCTCGCATCATCCTTGAGGTCCTCGGTGATTTCCGGACCGTCGCGTTCATCACGACCGGTGGCGCAATAATCGGGCTGACGCTGATCGCAATCCTGCTGGCAATCGCGCCTCCGCCGTGGTCGCTGTTGGGTTCCGCGGTCTCCGAAATCTTCGTCCTTGCGGCGTCATGGTATTTCGCACGTCACCGCATATGGAACATCGAGCACCCGGACCAGCAGCGCGACAGCTGGTTGGGCGGGTGGCGGCGGTCGGTCCCGTTCGCCCCGGTAAAACGGTAGCAGAGACCGGTGGCAGGCGAGGCAGTGAGGGTGTAACGGACGCACGCGGCGGGAAGGCCCCGTTTGTCGTCGGCGTGGTCTCACGAATGGCCCCGACGTGGCACGACCGATCGGTGCAATTTCTGAGTGTCCATCAACGCACCGTTCATGCTTTGATGCTAGCGATCGACCTGAGCGCAAGTGCCCAACGTCTCACCGGGCCTCATGGCAGGTCGACGAGCTGGGCACGCGGGCAAAGGTTCGACTAGTTCGGCCATCGGCCGGTAGGCGAAAGCAACGAACATAATGGCGCCAAAGGTCTGGTCCTGACCGAACTTTGCCGTGGTTTACGATGCGGGGGTATCGCAAGCGCTGCCATTGGTCCGCAACCATGGCTTTCGTGCGCTCCAACGCACGGCTGCCCGGAGCGGTCCTGAGTTGGCGGGGTTTACACTGCTTGCGTGGACGATGTTTATGGCCGGCCGGGAGGACAGGAGAAGCATGTGGCAAGCCACGGGAACGGCTCCCAAGACGGATCTATCCGATGGGTTATTGTCCCCGACTGCCGCCAGCGCCGGTACAGCCGCGCGCTTCAAAGCCCGGCTGCACACCAGCCTCGACACTGTAAAGCCGCTCTGGCTGCGATTTCAGGCCGATGGCGTGTGCACCGCGCATCAGCATTATGCGTGGGTCGAGGGGATCGCCAAACGGCTGATGCCCAAAGGCGCGGAACTGCTTGTCGTCGAGGTCAACGACGCCGCCACGGGCGCGCCGGTCATGCTTTTGCCGCTGATGCGGCGCCGGGCGCTGGGCCACTCCGTGATCGAATGGTTGAGCTGCGGCGTCTGCGATTATTCGGCACCGCTGCTGGCGGATGATAGGGCATGGACCAGGCAAGGCGCCGACGCCGCATGGGCGGCAGTCCGCGCCGTGCTGCCACCGGCGGATCGCATCCATATCTTGGGAATCCCGCAACAGATCCAACGAGTCGCCAATCCTCTGGCGCTGCTTTCGGCGGCGCACGATTCCCTCCAGATCACCTCCGGCCTAATCCTGCACGGCGAACCGGAAACGCTTATCAAGCGCATCTGCAGGCCCTCCTTCGCCAAGAGCTTTCACAAGCATTGCCGCCGCCTCGAAAAGCGCGGCGGCCTGAGCCTGGTCGAGGCCGACACGCCGGCGCTGACGGAAACGCTCTTTGACACGCTCCTTGAACTGCGACTGAAGCGGTTTCGCGAGCTCGGCCGTTTCGACCTTTTGACGCAGGAGCCCGTCGTCGACTTCTACCGAGATGCCGCGCTGCATGGCCTTTCCGACGGCTCGGTGCGCATCTTCGGATTGCGCGGAGGGGAAGCCTGGCTCGCCGTCATCTATGTACTGGTCAGGAAAGGCACGCTCCATACCCTGTTGCTTGGGATCGACCAGAATGCCATTGCCCCGCCGGGACTGACGACATTTGGCAAGCTGATGATGTGGGGGCGCGGGCACGGGTTCGACTATTTCGACCTTTCGGTCGGCAGCCAGGGCTATAAGGAGCACATCGGCGCCGCCAGTTCGGTGCTGGCGGAACTGTGCCAGTCGATGACACTGCGGGGATGGGGCGCCACCGCCTATATTTCGCTGCGCTGCCGGATCGAGCTTTTCATTCGCTCCAAACCGCGGCTGCTCAAGGCCGGCCAAGGCCTGGTGCGCGGCCTGCGCCGCTTGCGCTGACAGGCAACCGAGCTGATCCGCAATGAACCCTAAAACGTACAGCATCGATTTGCAGGACCGGTCGAGAGGACGCATCGCGAGGGCGCTGCGGTTCGTCCGGCAGCAAGGAATCCTCGAACCGTTCCGGCTCGTGCGACGGCATGGCCTTGGTGACAGCGGCCGCTTCGTCGCACGCAACATCCGCCATCTCGTTGCCGACCGGCTGGCGCGCCAGTGGGATCGCGACAATGGCGTCGACACGGCGGGTTCGATCCGGCTCGACGCGCTCGATGTCGTCGGACCGCACCGGGACCAGGGCAATGAATGCGTCTGCACGTCGCCCAGATCCTTCGCCTTCATCATGGACAGGCTGACGGACGATCTTGCAGACTACACCTTCATCGATATCGGTTCGGGCAAGTCGCGCACGCTCCTGCTGGCCTCGCACTACCCGTTCGCCGCGATTGTCGGTGTGGAGTTCGCGCGGGAGCTCGTCGCAATCGCCCGGCGCAACATCGAGCGATACAAGAGCCCGGCCCAGAAATGCCGCCAGATTGCAGTTATCGAAGCGGATGCCGCGACGTATGAGTTCCCGCCGACGCCGCTGCTGGTCTATTTCTACAATCCCTTTTCCAGGGACGTGTTCGAAATCGTGCTGGGCAATCTCATGTCGTCGCTGGAACGGCACCCGCGGCCCTGCCTCGTCGTTTACGGCAGTTCGAGCCACAGGGCCATCGAATGGGCGAAGCCCGCCATCCACGATGCCGGGTCTTTCCACCAACGCGTGACGCCGCCCATGCCGCGTTTCCTCGACGCGGTGCGGACCATCGATTACGCGATCTTCGACTACCGGCCATCATAAAGGGCGATTTTGTCAGGGCCGGCGGCCGGCCGGGTTCAGCAGCCGTTTCGTCAGCACCCGCCATGCCGTCAGCGGCAGTTCGATCAGCCCCGGCAGCAGATCGTTTGAGGCGAACGCCGCCCAGGATCGAACCGTCGCGAAGGAGTTGACATAGGCCGCGATGCCAAGCCTGCCGCCCAGCATCAGCGTCACGGATGAAACAGCGTCGCGGGCCAGATACATCCATGCCGTTCCCGGGCGAGCGGTAGCGGCTGCGGTGGCCCGGCCGTTCACTGTCTCCCACAGCATCGCGCCCAGGTCGACGCCGGCAGGCGCGCAAAGTCCGAACCACGACCAGGGGCGCGGATTGACGTCGAGAAGCTTGAGCGTGCCGTCGCGACAATCGTGCTTGAATTCGACCTCGACCAGGCCGCTATGGCCGATCGACGACAGCAATGTGCGCGCGGCAGCGACGGCGCGGGGCTCGTCGACGATCTCGACGAAGGTGCTGGTATAGCCGAAGTCGACCGGATACTGCCGCGAGCGGCGCGCGGTGAACTCCGCGATCGGCTTGCCCTCGTTCCAGAGCGCGGCGTAAGAGAATTGGCTTTCTCCCCCGCCCGGCACGCGCTCCTGCACGACGACGTTTTGGCCGCCGACCTGTTCGGCCGCGTCGCGATAGGCGGCAAGAAACGAGGCCCTGTCGTCGGCCTGGACGACCTTGGCCCTGGCGATGCGGGTGTTGCCGCCGCCCATGTGAGGCTTGAGAACGACCGGAAAAACCATGTCCAGGGATGAGGCCTGCGCCATGGATGCGATGTCATAGGTCCTTGGAATGGACAGCCGCAACTCGGTTGCCCGCCTGTAGAGGAGAGGCTTGTCGCAGACCCACTGCAACGCATCCCAGGAAGGCAGCAAGATCTTATAGATCGCCGACAGGGCGGCGAGGTTTTCCGAGACCAGGCGAACCTCTGGATCGGCGGCCGGGATCAGGAGGCATCCCTCCAGCCGGTGTTTAGGCGCCGCTTCCAGCAGAAACGGCAGTGCCCGCTCATCGTTTGGGCCGGGCCAGCGGATGGTGGCTCCGACAAATCGCGACCAGCCCGGCAGCGGCGAATCATTGGTGATGTAGGTGAGGGGCACTTTTTGCGCGCCGAGGCTGCGCGCCAGGGCAAGCGTGCCGTGCGCGCCCCCAAGAAACACTGCGCCTGACGTCGCCAAGCCTACATCCTCACATGCTGTCCGGCACGGCCGGTTGCCCAGCTCTTCCGCTTTGACAGGCGAGAGCCCCGCCTGATCGCGCTGATACATGGCGGGGCCCGCGATGCTCAACGCGGCTTCGGGCCGGCGGGAACCGAGGCTTCGCCCAGTCTCACGGTGGAGCGCCGTGCGTTCTGCCCCTTGCTTCTGGCAGTGCGTATGAAACGGGTGACGGCCTGCGCCGCATACGGGGTGGCGGCGGTGAAACGCATCAACGGGCCAAAACTCGCGACCGCGCTGGCGCCGACAAAATGCAGGCCGGGAATGTTCGATTCCAGTCCCGTGGAAAGGACAGGCGATCCGTCGCGGCAGGCGATCGCATCGAGGAAATCGGGGGCGAAGAGCCCGAGCTTGCCGATGTCTATGCGATAGCCGGTCGCGAGCAGGACGTGATCGTAAGCGGTCGAGCCGTTCTCGAACCGCAAGTCTAGTCCGGAGTTGCTGGCGGAGGCGCCGACGATCACGCGGCCGGCCTTGACCTTGATGCCGCCGAAGTCCGGCCGCAGCCAGCCTGACGCGCCGGCCCTGAGGCCACGCGCATTGACCCAGCGTCGCGCCGCCGCCGGCAAACCATGCACGAGACCCGGCGCCTCGATCAGCCAGGACAGCGGGAACGGGCCGACGCGCGAGGGCGACGCCAGGAGTTCCTCGGCGGCGCCGAGCACATTGCGGCCCCGGCTGCTGGACGGCGCGCCCAGCCAATGGATGTCGCCCCGGCAGACGAGTTCGACGTCGGCTCCCGCCTTTCTCAGCAGGACGGCGGATTCGCAGGCGCTCTGTCCGCGTCCGACAACGGCGACATGCTTGCCGGCAAAGGCTTCGAATCCAATGTGCGCGCTGGTGTGGCTGACCAGTTCGGAGGGCAGGCCGGTGAAGGCGGCGGGCACCAGTTCCTGGTTCTTCAGGCCCATGGCGACGACGACGCGGCCGGCGCGAACCGCATCGCCGTCGGCAAGGATCAGCCGGAATCCCGCATTGGTCCGTTCGACACGGCTCACCATGCGCGTGTCGAGATCCGGAACCGCCTGAGCCTGAACCCACATTCCATAGTCGACGAAATCTTGCCGCAGTAATGGCTCGCGCAATTGGACACGCTGGCCGCTGGCGTAGGAATCGAGGGAGAGCGGGCCGTTCGGGTTGCCGATAAAGGTTGCGCGCCAGGGCGAGCGAAGCCGCATGCCCCGAGGCATGTTCTCGCGCCAAAAGCCCATCGGGCTGCCAAAGGCAAGCACGTCTACATCAGCTGCCCTGAGCGCCGTGGCGACGCCAAGTCCGAAAGGTCCGGCGCCGACAACAGCCACTTCACAGTCATTGCTTCGCACGGAAGCGGTCATGAACCTTGTTCTCCTGGATGGCCGCGCCATCCCCGCGCCGCTCTGACGCATTGGCGCCGCGGCCGGAGCCCGCCCTATTCCTAGGCGCGCCGAGGTTAACAATGCGGAAAGCAGAAGCGCCGAGCCGCCTCGGCGCATATGCCAAACAAGATGTCATATTGTTCCAGCCCACAGGTTCGCGGACATAATCGAGCCGATGCCGTCGGCTATGCTTGCGTCTTGCAGGGAAGCCGCCGCGGCGAGGAAATTGACACCCGCGCCGCTCTCCGCCATCCTTGGGGCCAGTCGCCGGACCGCGAAGAGCGGTCGAGTTCCGTGTCAGGGCGACCGAGGGCGAAGCGCATGTCCAGTGCCGTGAACAGCCAGAACTCCAAGCGTGCCGCGGTGCGCAAGGCGCTCGACCGCCACAAGGTCTACATCACCGCGCAGAGTTTTTCAGGCGGCACCTATAGGGCGCGCGTGCTGGTCGATGGCGAGGCCTACTGGGTCGACGAATTCCGCTTGAGCCAGCTGCGGCAGGGCCTGTCGCCCGCTGAGCTCGAACTGACGCCGGCGGCCGACGATTGAGCGTGGTGACTGGTTGGCAGCGACGTTTCGGCTAGTCACCCTGATACATGCCGCATCGGACCGTTCGAGCAGGCATGGCGCTCTGTTGTTGCAATTGGCTGGCTTGCGACGGTCGATGCCATGACGACGCCCTCCAAGCTCAAACCTTACCGCGCCAAGCGCGAATTCTCGAAGACGCCGGAACCGGCGGGTGGGTTGATCGCCGAGGAGGGCAACCGCTTCGTCGTCCACAAGCACCATGCCACGGCGGATCACTACGACCTGCGCCTTGAGGTCGGCGGCGTGCTGAAGAGCTGGGCGGTGCCGCGCGGACCTTCGCTCAATCCGGCCGACAAAAGGCTGGCGGTCGAGACCGAGGACCATCCGCTCGAATATATCGACTTCGAGGGCGTCATTCCCGAAGGCGAGTATGGCGGCGGGCCGATGATCGTCTGGGACACGGGCAGCTGGGCGCCGATGGAGGATGTCGAGAAGAGCTTGCGCACCGGCGCCTTCAAGTTCCGGCTGGCCGGGAAAAAGCTCAATGGCGGCTGGATGTTGACCAGGCTGAAGCCGAAGCCCGGCGAAGAGGAGGGCAAGAAGAATTGGCTTCTGTTCAAGGAGCGCGATCTCGCTTCCAATCCCACGCTCGACATCCTCGAAGAGCGGCCGGAGAGCGTGAAATCCGGCCGCCGTATCGAGGAGCTGGTGGCGCCGCCGCCGGCCAAGGCTGCGCCAAGGCCCGGCACGCTGAAGCCCGGCGCCTTGCCCGGCGCGGTCAAGGCCTCTCCTGCCGCCCGCATAGAGCCGCAGCTGGCGACACAGGTGCCGAAACCGCCGGGCGGTGACGATCCTGGCGACCGCACCGGCGAGTCCTGGCTGCATGAGATCAAGTTCGACGGCTACCGCACCATGGCGCATCTGACAGGTGGCGAGGTCAGGCTGATCACCCGCGGCGGCATCGACTGGACCAAGCGTTATGGCGATCTGCCGCATGCCTTCGCCAAGCTGCCGTGCCGGGAGGCCATCATCGACGGCGAGATCGTCGTGCTCGACGGCAAGGGCATTTCCCGCTTCGCGCTTCTGCAGGACGCGCTGGCGGAGGGCGCCGGCAGCAAGCTGCATTTCTACGCCTTCGATCTCCTGCATCTCGACGGCTGGGATTTGCGCAAGGCGCCGCTGGAAAGGCGCAAGGCGCTGCTGGCCGAACTGCTCGCCGGCCTGCGCGCCAACTCCGCGATCCAGTACAGCGATCACGTGGGCGGCGACGGGCAGGGGCTTTACGATCAGGCCTCGGAGCTTGGCCTGGAAGGCGTCGTCTCCAAGCGCGCAACCGCGACCTACCAGAGCGGCCGCACGAAGAGCTGGACCAAGACGAAGGCGCTGCAAACCGGCGATTTTGTCATCGCCGGCTACACCGTTTCGGATGCAGCCGAGGGGCTGGCGGCACTTGGCCTTGCCGAATTCGAGGACGGCGAGCTTCACTATCGCGGCAAGGTCGGCACCGGCTTCGACGCCGAGACCGCGGCCGATCTTCTGGCCCGGCTGGAGCCGCTCACATCAGGCGCCATGGCGCCCGAAGGCGCGCCGCGCGAAATCATGCGCGAGATGCATTGGGTGAAGCCGCTGTTTTCAGCCCATATCCATTACGCCAACCGCACGGCGGACAATGCTCTACGCCATGCGGTGTTTCGCGGCCTCAGGGATGTCGGCCTCTCGACGCCGGTTTCGGCCAAGCGCAAGCGGCTGATCGCGGAGGCTGACCTCGCCACGATCTGGGTCACCAACCCGACCAGGCGGCTGTTCGGCAAGACCGGGCCGACCAAGCTCGACATCGCCGTCTACTACGCGCTGGTCGGCGATTTCATGCTGCCGCATATTCTCGGGCGCCCGGTATCGCTGGTGCGCTGCCCGACCGGCCTGCCGAAGGACTGCTTCTTCCAGCGCCACGCCTTCACCGGCATGCCGCCTTCGGTTGCCACCTTCGAGGCGACCAACTCCGAGGGTGAGACCAAATCCTACCTCTCGGTCGAGGGCGCAAAGGGCTATCTGGCGCTGGCGCAGTTCGGCGTGGTCGAGTTCCACACCTGGGGTACGCATCGCACCAGCCTCGACAGGCCCGACCAGATTGTCTTCGATCTCGATCCGGGCGAAGGGATCTCCTGGCGCGAAGTGGTGGAGGCCGCCGTGCACATCAAGGGCGAATTGGAGGAACTGGGGCTGGTGCCCTTTGCCAAAACCTCGGGCGGCAAGGGCATCCATATCACCGTGCCGGTGACGGCCAGGCAGAACTGGAAGACGCTGCACCAGGCGACCAGCGCTATTTCCGCGCATCTGGCGGCAAGCGCGCCGGACACCTTCACCACCACAATGGGCAAGGACAACCGCAAGAAGCGCATCTTCATCGACTATCACCGCAACGCGCGCGGCCACACCTCCGCCGCACCCTATTCGCTGCGCGCCCGCACCAACCTGCCGGCCTCGACACCGGTGAGCTGGGCGGATCTGGAGACAATCGACGCGCCGCAGGACCTGAACTATGCGTCGCTGCCGGGACTCTTGGAAACGTCGGGCGATCCGTGGGCTGAGATCGACGAGTTTGCTCGGGATTTGCCTACGTTCAAATAGATTGGTTTCCTCCCCGCTTCGCGGGGGCGAGGAAACCCAAGTCCATCGACGCTTTTGACAATTTGAATTATTCTCTACTCGCGGCCCTTCCGGCGTCCTAAAACATTTCGTCAGGATTTGCCGGTAAGGTGCGGGGTCGGTGTAGGATTTACGCAGCCTTGTTCGTCCTTCGGACGAAAGCGCTGCGAAAAGTTTCAGTGCATGGCCGCGTAGGAGTTCATCATGGCGCCCAGGGCAAGTTGGAAAGGTTACCTCAAGCTCAGTCTGGTGAGCTGTCCGGTGCGGCTATACCCCGCCACCAGCGCCAGCGAGCGCATCTCGTTCAACCAGTTGCACAAGAAGACCCACAACCGCATCAACATGAAGCCGGTCGATCCGGAACTCGGACTGGTCGAGCGTTCGGACCTGGTCAAGGGCTACGAGTACGAGGACAAGCAGTACATCATCATCGAAGATAGCGACCTCGACGCGGTGCGCATCGAATCCAACCACACGATGAACATCGAGGCCTTCGTCGACGAGGACGAGGTCGACGTCATCTACCAGGACGCGCCCTATTACATGGCGCCGGACGGCGCGATGGCGGAGGAGACTTTCGCCGTGCTGCGCGAAGCCATGCGCAAATCCGGCAAGCTGGCGATCGCCCGGCTGGTCCTGTCCAGCCGCGAGCGCGTGGTGACGATCGGCGCGCGCGAAAACGGCATGTTCGTGTGTACGTTGAGGAACCCGAACGAAGTGCGCGGCACGGCTGAATATTTCGGCAACATCCCTGCGGGCAACCCGGATCCTGAAATGCTGCAACTGGCCGAAGCGCTGATCAAGCAGAAGGAAACCACCTTCGATCCGAAGAACTACGAGGACCGCTACGAGATCGCGCTGATGGCCATGATCCGCGAGAGGCTGAAGGGCCACAAGCCTATCATCGCGGCGGCACCCGAGCGCGGCAACGTCATCAATTTGATGGATGCGCTGAAGGCGAGCCTGTCGCAGTCGCAGTCGAAGCCGCCGGCCAAGTCGAAGAGCAAGGCCGACGAGAAGCCCGCCGCCAAGGCCAAGGCGGCCGCGGGCGGCGCTGCTGAGAATCCGCTGAAAGCCAACCTGCTGAAGGCGGTCGGCAAGAGCAAGAAGTGACGGCACCAGCCGGCGCCATATTCGGCACGATCGGCGCGCTGGCGGCGTTTCCGCTCAGGCTGGCGGCGCGCGAGGTCGCGCGCCAGCATGGCGAACTCAGGCGCGGTGTCATCCGGCGCACCACGCATGTCGTGTTCGGTCGCGGTCTGCTGGTCAAGGCCGGTCTGGTCAAAGCCGGGCTCACGAAGACCGGCGATGCCGACATCGAACGCCGCGTCGCCGCCGAGCGTGGCGCCGGGCGTGCATTGCTCAGCGAGAACGGTTTTCTGCGCCTGCTCGGACTGATGAAGGCGCCTGAGGCCTCCTCCCTGTCGCGGCAATCGCTGATCGATCAGTCGCGACTGTCCGGCGCCGACCTCGATCTCCTGTCGCTGTTCGATGCCTTCGAACATGACGCGGAACCCTATTCCTTCCGCGACCTGATCCTGGCGCGCAAATATGCCGGGCTGGTCGCCGGTGGCGCGACATGGGGCGCCATCGCGCGCTCGGTGCATCGTTCCGGCCCGGTGGCTTCGCTCACCGCCAAGTCGCTCGCGGTCGGCTCGGCATCCGGACGGCCCGATACGATCTATCTGGATGGCGGCGAGAGCGAGCTCGACGGGCAATTGCTGTTCGATCTCGGCGCCTCCGACGACAATCCGCTGGAAGAGCTGTTCGCCGAGGCCGAAGCGGCGGAGGAGGGCGGCGACCATGATGGTGCCGCCGCGCTCTACCAGCGCTGCCTTGCCATCGATCCAGGCGACGCGATCGCCGCCTTCAACCGCGCCAACTGCCTGCGCGCCGGCGGCCACGCGGCGGAAGCGGCCCACGACTATGCCCGCGCGATCAAACTCGATCCGGCTTTCGTCGAGGCCTGGTTCAATCTCGCCGGGCTGATGAGCGAGGAGGGCAAGACGGCGTCGGCGCGAAGGCACTTGCGAAAGGCGATCGCACTCGACGGCAATTACGCCGATCCGGTTTTCAATCTCGCCCGGCTCGAATTCGACGCCGGCGAACTGCTCGAGGCGCGGCGGCTCTGGGCGCGCTATCTGGAACTCGATGCCGAGTCCGAATGGGCCGGCGTTGCGGCCAGGGGCGTGCAGTTCGTGGACATGCAGCTGGCGAAATCGGCGGGGTAAAGCTCTTTCCTTCTCCCGTTTTGGGAGAAGGTGGATCGGCGCGCAGCGCCGAGACGGTTGAGGGGTGCGTGTCGGAATGAGGCGTTTGCGTTTCCTGGAACACCCGTCATCCGGCCGAGCTTCGCGAGACCACCCCCGGGGCGAGCCAACGGTCTCGCCCGCCCTTCGGGTCCCACAAGGGGAGAAGGGGTCACCAACGCCGAGCCACGGGAGCCCTATTCCATGACCACCTTCCTCTTCGACGGCGACGACACAGCTCCCGTCACCATCCTGCTCGCGCATGGCGCCGGCGCGTCGATGGATTCTCCTTCGATGACCGCCACCGCCAAGGCGCTGGCGGCAGTAGGCTTTCAGGTCGCGCGGTTCGAGTTCCACTATATGGCGTCCCGCCGCTATGGCCACCGCAAGCCGCCGCCGCGCGCCGAGACAGTGAACCCGGAATACATCAAGGCGATCGCCGACCTCAGGGCGAGGGGCGTGACCGGGACGTTGATCATCGGCGGCAAATCGATGGGCGGTCGCGTCGCCTCGATGGTGGCGGACGAGATGTTTGCCAGGGGCGAAATCTCGGGCCTGCTTTGCCTCGGCTATCCCTTCCACCCGCCCGGCAAGCCCGAGCAGTTGCGGACCAAGCATCTGGCCGGGTTGACGATACCGACGCTGATCTTCCAGGGCACGCGCGACGAGTTCGGCACGCCCGACGAGGTTGCCGGCTATGGGCTCTCCGACAGCATCGAGATCGTATGGTTGGAGGATGGCGATCACGATCTGAAGCCGCGCAAGAGCATCTCAGGGTTTTCGACCGCCGATCATCTGAAGACGCTGGCCGAAACGGTGAAGGCTTGGACGGGCAAGCTCGTCTCTTGACCCGCCGATGAAAATCGCCTCCTTCAACATCAATAACGTCAACAGCCGACTGAAGAATCTGCTGACCTGGCTGGCGGCGGCAAGACCCGATGTCGTCTGCCTGCAGGAGTTGAAGGCGCGCGATATGCAGTTTCCGCGCACTGCCCTGGCCGATGCCGGCTACGGCGCGGTGTGGAAGGGGGAGCCGACCTGGAACGGCGTCGCCATACTGGCGCGGGGCGCCGAGCCGGTGCTGACGCGCGATGTGCTGCCCGGCGACGATGCCGACAGGCAGAGCCGCTACATCGAGGCGGCGGTGAACGGAATCGTCATCGGCTGCCTGTACGCGCCGAACGGCAACCCGCAGCCGGGGCCGAAATTCCAGTACAAGCTCGCCTGGCATGACAGGTTCGCCGCGCATGCGGCACAACTGCTCGACACCGGCCTGCCGGTGGTGCTGGCGGGCGACTACAACATCGTGCCCGAGCCGCGCGATATCTATGCCACGCGCTCCTACGACGATAACGCGCTGGTACAGCCGGAAAGCCGGGCAGCCTTTGCCGCGCTCATCGAGCAAGGCTGGACGGACGCACTGCGCAAGGTCTACCCCAAAGAGACGCTCTACACCTTCTGGGATTACCGGCGGAACCGCTGGCCGCGCGATGCGGGCTTGCGGCTCGACCATATCCTCCTGTCGAAGAAGCTCGCCCGCAAGCTCAAGGCTGCCGGCATCGACCGCGACGTGCGCGGTGAGGACGGCGCCAGCGACCACGCGCCGGTGTGGGTGGAGTTGCGGTGAGGGGCGGCGTTTGACGAAGCAGAATGCCCGCTCTCTTTTTCTCCGCCCTTCGGCGACAGCGACCATACAGTATACGGCGCAGAGTAAAATACGGCTCCCTAGCAGTAGACAGTCATTCTGATGGAATTGCCGTGCTTTTGCGTCCGCAAAAGCTCCACTTTCGATTGGGCGAAACTCGTTGAAGAATCCGAAGCTTACCGCTAGCCTCGGTACGGGTGGTCGGAAGAGTGTACGTGGGGTGGAATGTTCGGGTCACTGGAAAAGCTCAAGCAACGGCTGTTGCGGCCGCCGCATGCCTATAGGCCGACGACAGAGTCATTCCCCGACATTGACGTCCAGCGCATTGCAACAGATATGCGGCTTGCGGAGAAAGGCGAGAAGCGGGGCAGGGAGAATCTGCCTCAAAGCGACGACCTACCTTACGATGCCGTTGAAAACGATGTCATCGAATTGGTCGGAGCCGCCCAGAAACAATCCCACGATCATCTTGAGAACCAACTTGCGGGGTTCAGGCAGCGTCTCATCGACCTCGACTTTGAATCGCGCTTTGCCAATATAAAAGCGGCATCCACGGCTGGTCTCTCCGACTTGAAAGCCGAATTGCAGATGGGGATCGATGATCTGCATGGGCTGCGGCGCGATCTGAAGGAGGCAGAGTCCTGGCATCGTGATTTCAAGGATCAGAACGGGCTTCGCCGGCCCTGCAAGAAGACCACGGCCATCGGTACCACGTTGAAATGGCTCTTTGTGGTGGCGCTGGTGATGGCAGAGCTCGTCATCAATGGCGAACTGCTTGCAAAGCGAAACGAGCTCGGGCTGGTCGGCGGCATCGTCGAGGCGCTGATCTTCGCGATTCTCAATGTCGGCGTCGCGCTGATGTTCGCCCTCTATGGCGTGCGCGAGATCGCGCATCGCTCGATTTTCCGTAAGTTTGTCGGCATTCTCGCCATCGCGGCCTATATCGGCGCAGCGATTGCCATCAATCTTGGTCTGGCGCATTACCGCGAGGTTGCCGGAACGATCGCGACCAATGGCGACGAGGTGATGCGACGCTTGCTAAGCGCGCCATTCGCGCTGAACGAATTTCGCTCCTGGATACTCTTCTTCCTCGGTGTGATGTTTTCACTCTTTGCCCTGATCGATGGGCTCAGCATGCGTGACACTTATCCAGGCTACGCCACGGTTGATCACCGGCTTGACGAGGCGCGGGCAAATTATCGAAACAAGCGGCAAGGCCTGATCGGCGAGCTTTCCGATGTTCGCAGTGGTTATGAGGACGAACTCGCCGATGCGCGCGCCGACCTCAGCAAGCAGCGGACAGAACACGATGCGATCGTGGCCCATCGCTCTCGGTTGGTTGGGCTGTTCGACGCCCACCAAGCTCAGCTTGAACGTGCCGCAAACAGCCTGTTCCGAATCTACAGGGACGCCAACATCGCTGTACGCACGACACCCGCGCCGGAGCGCTTTTCGCGGCCATACCAACTCGGCCGCATCGGCGTCCAGTATTTCCGCGACGGGGAATGGAACAGCGACGAATTGCAAGCTTCCATCAAGGATGCGCAAGGCGACCTCGACAAGATGCTGGTCGCCTTGGGTGAACAGTTCGAGGCTGCGTTGAAGCAGTATCGCGAACTGGATGTGCTGGTGCCTGAAGCCCAATGAGCGGTCGACGGTCCCGGCGCTCGCCTTCCAACCTTGTCAACTGGGGCTGGATTATTCTATTCGCGCTCGGCCTCATTGCCGCCGCGATAGGCTTTACCTACGTCTATGTCTCGGCGCGCTCGCAACTCGTCGAACTTGACGATCGGCTTTGCCCGGTCGTCGGAGCTGCGTCGCAAACCATCATCCTGATCGATACCACGGATGCAATCGCTGACGTCACCAAACTGAACATCCAGACCCTGCTGCGCGATACCGCCTCCGGCATCCAGCGCGGTGGCTTGCTCGAGATCAGGGCCCTTACATCAGCGGTACCCTATACGAAAGAACTCTTCTCGCTGTGCAACCCCGGCAATGGCGGCGACCTCAGTGCTTTCACCGGCAATGCGGCGCTGGCGCGAGAGCGTTGGCAAGCGGGATTCGGCCAGCCGCTGCTGGTTGCGCTTGAAAAAGCGGTCGAGGCAAACAAGGCCGACAGCTCGCCGATCATGGCCGGCATTCAGTCGATAGCCGTCAGCCATCTGGTCGCCCAGAAAACGCGTGCGGTCCCCTCGCGGCTGATTGTCGTTTCGGACATGTTCGAGAATACCGAATTCTTCTCTCACTACCGCGGCGCCACAGATTTCGATGCCTTCAAAAAGTCGCCCGCGGCAAACCGCTTCGCTACGGATCTCGCTGGCAGCGATGTGTCGATCTGGCTCATACGCCGGGCGAAGTCGCCCGTCGACAGCGTCGCGTTGATGGCATTCTGGCAGCAGTGGATTGATTACAATCACGGCGTTTTCAGCTCTGCCAAGTCGTTGCAAGGAGTTGAAGGGTGAGGCGGCCGCGCGTGGCCAGCCGGCAGTTGGACGCTGCGGCGCCACTGGTCTTTATCGTTTTTACCGGCCTGGGCGCCGCCTACATAGTCGTGGCCAAATCGCTTTCCGTGTCGGCATTCGTCGTTACCTTCGTGCCGATCGCGCTGATGATGGGCTACGCGGCGATGATCATGATCGCGCGCGGGCTCCGGCTGCGCGACGACCAAACCGGGGACAACTTCTACTATATGGGCTTCATCTTCACGCTCACCAGCCTCGCCGTTTCGCTTTACCAGTATGGAGGCGGTGGCGCAGTCGACGAGATCGTGCGCAATTTCGGCATCGCGGTTGCCTCCACCATCGCCGGCATTGCATTTCGCATCGTCTTCAATCAGCTCCGACGCGACCCCATGGAAGTGGAACGCGTGTCACGTCTCGAGCTCGCAGAAGCATCCCGCAAGGTGCGCCGGGAACTCGATGGCATCCTGAGCGAGATGAACCATTTCCAACGCTCCAACCAGCAGATGCTGCAAGAGGGCTATCACGAGATACGAACGCAAGTGGAAACCTCGGCGAAATCCCTGGTCCAGTCTCTGGACCTGCTCGCCAAGGAAGCTTCCGAGCACATCAGGGCATCCTCGCTGGCGATGCAGAGCGGAATAGACACCAAGGAGCTGCGGGGCGGCATCGACCAGACAGCCAAGGCAGTTCACGATATCAACGCCATCCTGACCAGCGCCAGCACGCAGATTGCGACCGCGACACAGATGATGGCCGACAAGCTCGCTGGCATGTCGACACCCGACAAGGTCATCGAGGTTCGGCTGGAGCCGGTCGTGGCCGGTTTGCAGCGGGCGATCGAAACCGCCATGAGCGATTTCTCTTCCCGTCTTGGCGATGTGGCGGAGCTTCGGCGCGGGCTGGAACAGTCCACGGCGGAAGCGCTTCGGGCCAGCGATGTGCTCGACAAACTTGCGGCGACATTTGAGGGTTATGATCGAGCGCCGACGCGGCAGGGTCTATTCAGACGGCTCTGGCGTGGCGGCTAAAGCGCGTTGCATGGTCAGTGTGGGACGATGCCGATGAAGATGCCTTGCTCGCTTATCGCCGAAGGGGAACGCGGCCATCGCCGAGGCGTGGTGCTTGGGCTCACAATGGCCGAGCTTCTCCTCCTTCTGCTTTTCTGCCTCCTTCTGGTCTCGGCCAGCATCGCACAGCGAAAGGATGAGAGGATCGCCGAGCTGCAGGCCTCCGCGAACCTGGACATCACGGTGAGCCAGCTTGCCGACATGCGTGCCGAACTGGCGCGCCTGCAGGCGCTGTTTCCAAAAGCGGCGCTTCCGTTGCCGCCAGCCAACTGGACCGAGCTCGTGGCGGCCAAAGCGGTGATCGACGGGCTTACGGAAAAGGGCATCGATGCCGCGCCGACGTCAGATCCGACGCTGCGGAAATTGCTGCTCGAAATCAGCGAAGCCAAAGCCGCCGACCCCCGTCTGCTGGACCGACTTGAAAAGACGCTCTCGGCCTCCAACGACAGGAGCGCGGACGCTGAATCGTCGATGCAGTGGCCGCCGATGATAACGTTGAGCGACGACGGCTATACATTTGAACGTGGCAGCGCTGCTCTCACCGACGCGTTCCGGGCTCGTTTGCAGACCAAGGTCACGGACGACGTTCTGTCTTTGCTGACACGCTACAAAGTCGATGTCGTCGAGATCGTCGGTCACACGGATGAGCAGAAAATCAATCCGGCCAAGCCGTCCAACCTCGATGCGGTTGCGATCTCGGCGATGAACGGAGCCAGCGCTATCAGCGATTTGACCCCGGCCGACAATGCGGGGCTGGGGCTCTCGCGCGCTATCGCGGTAGCGAACGCGCTGATCCAGACGGGACGGCTGGGCAGTGTGAAGATCATTCCGTTGTCAGCGGCACAGCTCGTAATGCCGGGAGACATTATCGCCGACGGCAGCCACGTTGGCGATGTTCGGGAACGCCGGCGTATCGAGATTCGGGTACGACGGTCCTCGGACGGCGGCACCAATTAACGCGGTGATCGCGCGATTCAGCCTGCTTGGCGGTATCGACAACGACGCCCTTGTTTTTGACCGCAGCGCTTTTTCGCAATCGCGTGGCCTGGGTCGCAAAGCCTTCGCGTCGCTTCGCTCCCGCTGCACCGAGGGATCGACGAACGGCGCCCAACTACCCCAGCCACCACCATAGCGCCGCGATCACCGCGATAACGGCCGCCACGCTTAGCGCCAGCATCATGTAGGAGCCCTTGATGATGTCGGCGATGATCTTCTTGATGGCCTCGCGGTCGTTGAGATTGGGGAAGGGCTCGTTCGGTTGCGCCACGTCGAGGAAGTGGCAGAGCGGGGCCCAGCCTTCGCTGACCTTGAACACCAGCAGCTTTTCCGGCGGCACCGCCGCCTTCACTTCCTCGACATAGGCGTTGTAGCGCTCCACGGCCTTGGCGCGGTTGCCCATGACGCCGGCTAGCGTGCGGCCCCAGATCAGCCTGCGTGACATGTCGCCGAATTTCCGGCCGAACGGCGTCAGCCATTCCAGGATCTTGAACTGCCAGACATTCTCGGTGAAGTAGATCGTGTCGATGGTGCTCTCGTACCAGGCTTCCGCGCCGCGCGGGTGCAAGGTGAGCAGCACCTTGGCGTCGGGATAGGCGGCCATCAGTTCGCGCCACACGCAGCAGCCTGGATTGTCGACCGTCGCCTTGTAATTGCCGAACACCCGGCTCCAGTCCTGCTGCGTGCCGGGCGGGCTGTTGGCCACCTTGCGCCAGAAATCGAGATGGCCCTTGTTGGCCTTGTTCAGGATCACTTCCTGCATGTGGTAGCAGGGCAGGCCGAGCCTGTTCAGCGCGACGAAGGTCGACCATGTACCGGTGCGCCCGAAGCCGGCCCCGATCAGCGTGAGCGTCATTTGTTCCCCCGACCAAACCAAGGCCGCGTGCTCGCGCCAAAAAAGGACGCCGCGGCAACCCTAGGCATGCCCTGCGCGACAAGGACGCCGCGCTGCAGGATCGATTTGCTCGCTTGCATCGATCTGCTGGCAACACGTTGCGCCCCGGCCGGCATTTGCGCAACAGATTTCTATGGGGTCTGTGTGAGAGGACCGCTGTTGACGTCGGACGATGATAGAAGAAGACGCATTGCCGTCTTGGACGGCGCGGAGCGGATCGGCGCGATATCCACGCCTCCAGGTGAGACGTTGCCGTCATCGACGCTTTCGCAAAATCAAACGGAGGGCGGGCAGCGCCGCTGCCCGCCCTCGCAGCTCACTCAGCCGCGAGCTTGTCCTGCGTGTTCGTATCGAAGTCGCTGGCGTCGTGACGTTCGTGCAGCTGCATCGCGGGTTCGCCGAATGCGCGGTTGACCATGCGGCCACGCTTGACCGCGGGGCGCTCGTCGATCGCCTTCGCCCACCGCTGCACGTTCTTGTAATCCTGCACCGAAAGGAACTCGCCGGAATCATTGTACATGCGGCCGAGCGCCAGTCCGCCATACCAGGGCCAGACCGCCATGTCGGCGATCGAGTAGCCGGCGCCGGAAAGATATTCGGTTTCGGCCAGGCGGCGGTCGAGCACGTCGAGCTGGCGCTTGGTTTCCATGGCAAAGCGGTCGATGGCGTATTCGATCTTGGTCGGCGCGTACGCATAGAAATGACCGAAGCCGCCGCCGAGATAAGGGGCAGAGCCCATCTGCCAGAACAGCCAGGACAGGGTCTCGGCGCGCGCCGGCTGGTCGGTCGGCAGGAACTCGCCGAACTTTTCGGCGAGATAGGTGAGGATCGAACCGGACTCGAAGACGCGGATGGGCGTGGCGCCGCTGCGGTCCATCAGTGCGGGGATCTTGGAGTTCGGATTGACCTCGACGAAGCCGCTGCCGAACTGGTCGCCATCGTTGATCCTGATCAGCCAGGCGTCGTATTCGGCGCCCTTGTGGCCAAGCGCCAGCAGTTCCTCCAGCATGATCGTCACCTTGACGCCGTTCGGCGTCGCCAGCGAATAGAGCTGCAACGGGTGCTTGCCCACCGGCAGCACCTTGTCATGCGTCGGGCCGGCGATCGGGCGGTTGATGCTGGCGAAGGCGCCGCCGCTCGGCTTGTTCCAGGTCCATACTTTCGGCGGAGTGTATTCGGTCATCGCGGGGCCTCGTATTGTGGGGAGAGACAGGTTGGAAGCGGGACTGGCAGTTGCACCTACAGCTAGGGCTGCAAACGGGAAAGTTCAACTTGCGTTGAACTATTGTCAATGACCATGCCTCTCATCTTCCCTTTGGGCTTCGAAAGGATGGAGGGATGCCCCCCAACCCCTTGCGCCTTGGTTCGCGTGCCATACCTATAGGAACGTGACCCCCAAGCCCGTCCAGGACAAGAGCATGCCCATCAATCCCAACAGACGCTCCGTCGTTGCGGTGCGCGCCACCATTCCAGACGATGCCTTCACTGCCGGGGCATTGGGCACGCTGCGCGAAGGCAGCGGCGTCGTTATCCGCGAGAATGGGTTGGTGCTGACCATCGGCTATCTCATTACCGAGGCGGAAGAGGTGTGGCTTACGACCCATGACGGCCGCGTCGTGCCGGCGCATGCGCTGGCCTACGACCAGGAATCGGGCTTTGGCCTGGTTCAGGCGCTGGCGCCGCTTGGCCTGCCGGCGGTGGCGCTGGGCGACGCCGGCAGGGCCAGGATCGGGGATAGCGTGGTGCTCGCCGACGGCATCGGCCAGTCGGTTCAGGCCAGGATCGTCACCAAGCAGGAATTCGCCGGCTATTGGGAATATCTGCTCGAGGAAGCGATCTTCATCGCGCCGGCGCATCCTTCCTGGGGCGGCGCGGCGCTGTTCGATGCAAAGGGCGCGCTGCTCGGCGTCGGGTCGCTGCGCCTGCAGATGAGCCGCAACGGCGAGGTCGCCGATATCAACATGGTGGTGCCGATCGACCTGTTGCCGCCGATCCTCGACGATCTCCTGACGCGCGGCCAGGTGGCGCGGCCGCCACGGCCATGGCTCGGCGCCCTCTCGGCCGAAAGCGACGGCCGGGTGGTGGTGATGAGCGTGACCGAAGGCGGTCCGGCCGCCAAGGCGGGCCTGCGCGAGGGCGACGTCATCTCCGACATACGAGACGGCGCGGTCGACGGGCTGGCCGATTTCTATCGCAAGCTATGGGACAGCGGTTCGGCCGGCGCCGAGATCCCGATGCGGGTCCTGCGCGACGGCCGTGAAACCTGGCTGCGCGTCAAATCCGCCGATCGCGACAGTTTCCTGAAGAAGCCGCAGTTGCAGTGAGCGCGTTACCTTCTCGACAGCAGAGAAGGAAAGCCTTCAGCCCAGTCCAAAGAAAAGCCGCCGTCGCTTGCGCGAGGGCGGCTTTTTCCTGGGAGGACGTCAAGAAGAAGACGATCAAGAGATTCAAGATACCGTTCTATCTCCTTGTTCGGGCTTGAGAAGATCAAGCCGCGGCCTTGTGCTTCCTGACGTGGGTGTGCTTGCGTACAGGCTTCTTCACATGCCGGCTGGCGTGCTTGCGATGCGACCGCATTGATGGCAAACGAAATGCCAAGCAGGGCACTCATCCATCCGGTCGGACGTCGTTGCATTTTCAGGACCATCCCTTTGCGTTGCGCCGCGAGCGGTTCCGGCCGCCGCGGGGGTGGTTATCGCAGCACCGCTTTTCTCCAGTTTTTCCCGGACGTTGAATCTTGTTCTAAAGTGTGTCTGGAGGGCGCTTCTCCCTCCTCCGCTGTGGGAAGACGTAAGAGCGCTGCGCCCGCTGCGGCGCTTCTGCCTCTTTCCCCGCCGCTGTCATTCGCGTATGGGCCGGGGCAACTCCCGCACCCTCACATCAGCCTCCCGGACCACTCATGATCAGACTTGAAAACATCGGCAAGCAGAACGGCCGTCAGCTTGTCTTCATCGAGGCGTCAGCCGCCTTGCAGAAAGGCGAAAAGGTCGGGCTCGTCGGCCCCAACGGCGCCGGC
The DNA here is from genome assembly GCF_006442955.1 of Mesorhizobium sp. B1-1-1. NCBI lineage: Bacteria > Pseudomonadati > Pseudomonadota > Alphaproteobacteria > Hyphomicrobiales > Phyllobacteriaceae > Mesorhizobium > Mesorhizobium sp. B1-1-1. The sequence goes on along the minus strand of NZ_VFWW01000005.1, from coordinate 177,364 downwards.
AAGACAACACTGTTTCGCATGATCACCGGGCAGGAACAGCCCGACGAGGGCCAGGTGCAGGTCGATCGCGGCGTCACGATCGGCTATTTCAGCCAGGATGTCGGCGATATGGACGGCCGTAGCGCGGTGGCCGAAGTGATGAACGGCGCCGGGCCGGTGAGCGAAGTGGCGGCCGAGATGGCGGCGCTGGAGGCGGGTATGGCTGATCCCGACCAGGCGGACCGGATGGACGAGATCATCGAACGCTATGGCGAGGCGCAGCACCGCTTCGAGGAACTCGACGGCTATGCGCTCGACGGCCGGGCGCGGGAAGTGCTCGACGGTCTCGGTTTCTCGCAGGAGATGATGGACGGTGACGTGGGAAAACTCTCCGGCGGCTGGAAGATGCGCGTGGCGCTGGCGCGCATTCTGCTGATGCGGCCCGACGCCATGCTGCTCGACGAGCCGAGCAACCATCTCGACCTGGAAAGCCTGATCTGGCTCGAGCAGTTCCTGAAGAATTATGACGGCGCGCTCCTGATGACCTCGCATGACCGCGAGTTCATGAACCGTATCGTCAACAAGGTGGTGGAGATCGATGGCGGTTCGCTCACCGCCTATTCCGGCAATTACGAATTCTACCAGCAGCAGCGCGCGATCGCGGACAAGCAGCAGCAGGCGCAGTTCGAGCGCCAGCAGGCGATGCTGGCCAAGGAGATCGCCTTTATCGAACGGTTCAAGGCGCGCGCGTCGCATGCGGCCCAGGTGCAGAGCCGGGTGAAGAAGCTCGACAAGATCGATCGCGTCGAGCCGCCGAAGCGCCGCCAAACGGTGAATTTCGAGTTCCAGCCGGCGCCGCGCTGCGGCGAGGACGTCGTGACATTGAAGAACGTCCACAAGGCCTATGGCAGCCGTTCGATCTACGAAGGGCTCGACTTCCAGGTCCGCCGCCGCGAGCGCTGGTGCATCATGGGCGTCAATGGCGCGGGCAAATCGACGTTGTTGAAGTTGGTGGCCGGAGCCTCAGATCCCGACCAGGGTTCGGTGGCGCGCGGGCCTAGCGTGAAAATGGGCTATTTCGCCCAGCATGCCATGGAACTGCTCGACGGCGAGCGCACCGTGTTCCAGACGCTGGAGGACAATTTTCCGCAGGCCGGCCAGGCGCCGCTTCGGGCGCTTGCCGGCTGCTTCGGTTTTTCCGGCGACGAGATCGAGAAGAAGTGCCGGGTGCTTTCGGGCGGCGAAAAGGCGCGGCTGGTGATGGCGCTGATGCTGTTCGACCCGCCCAACCTCCTGGTGCTGGACGAGCCGACCAACCATCTCGACATCGTCACCAAGCAGATGCTGATCGAGGCGCTGTCGCAGTATGAGGGCACCATGTTGTTCGTCTCGCACGACCGCCATTTCCTCGCGGCGCTGTCCAATCGCGTGCTGGAACTGACGCCGGATGGCATCCACACCTATGGCGGCGGCTACACCGAATATGTCGAGCGCACCGGGCAGGAGGCACCGGGGCTGAGGGGATAAGCACAGAGGCTACTCTCCGGAAGCGGCCGTGGAACGCTACGCCGTCATTTCCGAAAAGAGCCAATCGCGAAAAGCCTTCACCTTGCGCCGGCGGACCGCGTCCGGAGGGTAGACCAGGTAGAAGCTGGAAACCGATTTCAGCGCGTGGCCGAAAGGGCGGACAAGCCTTCCGGTGGCGAGGTCGGCCGCCACGAGCATGGTCCGGCCAAGTACCACGCCTTCACCTTGCACGGCCGATTCGACGGCGAAAGTGGCGGAATCGAAGGTAATCCCGCTCCGCGGATCCACGCCTTCCACTCCCGCGCTGGACAGCCAGGCCGCCCAGCCGATCGGGAAACCATCATGGATCAGCGTGTGGTGCCTGAGATCGTCGGGCTTCTCCAGCGGCCAGGCGCCCTGCATGAGCCTCGGGCTACACACTGGAAACACCTCCTCGCCAGTGAGGAATTCCGATGTGAGACCCGGATAGTTTCCGGCGCCATAGCGGATGGCGACGTCGATGCCGTCGCCAAGGAAATTGGTCAACCTGCCCGTCGTCGAAATCCTGACGTCGATGTCGCCATGCGCGCGATGAAAGCGATAGAGCCGCGGCACCAGCCATTTTCCCGCGAAGCCGTCGGAGGTGGAGACGTTCAATGTCGAGCCCGAATGGGCGGCCGTCGCCGATTGGGTGGCGGCCGCGAGCTGGTCGAGCATCTCGTGGACCGCCCTCGCATAGGGCTCGCCCACGGCGGTGAGGCGCACCGAGCGCGTCGCGCGCTCGAACAAAAGCACGCCGAGCTGTTCCTCAAGGTGCTTGATCGCCCGGCTGACGGCGCCGTGCGTGACGTTGAGCTCGTCGGCTGCCCTGGAGAAATTCAAATGCCGCGCGGCGGCCTCGAAGGCCGGCAGCGCGTTGAGTGGGGGAAGTCTGCGGATCATGGCCAATCTGTGAGATTTGATCACAAATCCTTGCCAAAGTTTGGATTGTCTGTCCAGCGCATGCTGGACAGAATGCTCGCAGGATTTGTGATCAAACGTCACGAGAGCAGCATGGCTACCGTTCACCCCTTCCTCTGGTTCAATCTCAACGCCGAAGAGGCGCGCGACTTCTATCTGTCTGTGTTCAAGAATGGCCGGGCGCTTGAGGCGATCGAATTCACCGATTTCGTCGGCGGCACGAATAAAACGGTGCCGCACGCGATCTTCGACTTCGAGCTCGAGGGCCAGCGCTTCACCGCGCTCAATGCCGGCTCGATGCCGCCGTTCAATGAGCGGATCTCGCTCTACATCGAGACCAAGGACCAGGCCGAGACAGATTATTACTGGAACGCGCTGACGGCGGGCGGCGGCGCTGAAAAGCCTTGCGGCTGGCTGAGGGACAAATTCGGCGTCTACTGGCAGGTGATCCCCGAAGCGGCGCTGCGCCTGATGAACGACCCGGACCGCGACAAGGCGGGGCGGGCGCGGCAGGCGACGTACAAGATGAGCAAGATCATTGTCGCCGACATTGAGGCGGCCCACGCCGGCAAGGCGTAATCCAGCAGTCCATCCTGAAGACGGAGGTTCCCATGGCATCGCTCAAAGGCAAGAGAATTATTGTCGTCGGAGGCAGTTCCGGCATAGGGCTCGGCGTAGCGGCAGCCGCGCTGGAGCGCGGCGCGGAGCTGGTGATCGTCGGCCGCTCGGGCGAAAAGCTCAAGGCCGCGGAACGGGCGCTCGGCCCAGGCGGTCGCGTGCGAAGCCTTTCGGCTGATATGACGAAGGAAGCGGACATTGCCCGGATGTTCGACGAAACCGGTGCCTTCGACCACCTCGTCTCGACGGCCGGCACGCCGCCGCCCAACGACCCGATCGGCCAGACCGACATGGACTACGTGCGGCGCTTCGTCGACAACAAGCTGATCGGCGCCGTGATGCTCGCCAAACATGGCGTGCGCACGCTGAAAGCCGGAGGGTCGATGACCTTTACATCAGGCATCAACAAGGACCGCCCGCCGGTTCCCGGAGGCTCGGTTGTTTCCGCGATCGCCGGTTCATTCAGCTATTTCGCCCGGGCGCTGGCGCTGGAGCTGGCCCCGACGCGCGTCAATATCGTGTCGCCGGGATGGGTCGACACGCCGATGTGGGACGAACTCGTCGGTGAGGCCAAATCCGGTTTTTTCGCCGGCATAGCCGCCCGCCTGCCCGCGAGAAAGGTCGCTACGCCCGCCGACGTCGCCCCTGCCTATCTCTACCTCATGGAAAGCGAATTCACGACCGGCGAGACGATCCGCATCGATGGCGGACAGAACCTGATCTAGTTGGCATCGCAGGGTCGTCAAACGTCACGCTTCGATGCGACGCCACCTGGGTTTGAACGATACCGTCCGCAGTCCGGCGTCGCGCACGCGATTGACTAATGCGTCGTTGACGAACACCGGGGACGCGCGCATCGGCAGCTTGAAAATTTCGGCGGTGCCGATCTTGTCCGCATCGAATTCGTATCGCTCGATCGCGAGAATGGCGCCGTCATCAAAATAGACGATTCCAGACCGCTCCTCGTCCAGCGCATCGATCACGGTGGTCACGTTGAAAAGCCAGACCTCTTCCCCGCGCAACGGGATCAACTGGCCATAGGGCAGCAGATATGCCTTCAGCGCGTCGACGGCAGGCTTGCGCAAAAGCGGCGCATGCTCGCCAAGCCAAGGGAAGTCCGAATAGAGGGGGTCGCCCTCCGACACGCGGCGCATGACCGGTGGGTCCCGGTTCTCGAGGGGTGTTCCGTCAAGGGAGAAGAAGACCTCGTAGTAGGCCTCGTCGACCGGAAGCACCCATTCCTGGCCCTCGACAACCGCGAATTCGTAAATGGTCGTCATGGGCGGCGTTCCCAAGTTCAGTCCTGCTTCCGCTTCTGCGATCCCATCAAACGCTGGCCTGCCTTCAGAAGCATCAAAGCATATCATCTATGGATATTTTGTCGTGGCCGGGGGGCCCGGCTCGCCCGCGAGTTCGTTCGGCAGCGGCAAACTCGAGCACTGCAAATGTATCCTGCGGGCGAATATCTTGCGCTCCTTTTGCTCGTGCTCCTTGATGGCTGCCGCGAGACCCAATCCGTAAGGGCCAAGGAAGACACCGGTCCCCCAACCGGGATGCTCTTTTTCACGCGCATCATAGTTCGAGGCCTCGACCCGGGCCTGTTGGCATTCCGGCGATATCCATTTCGGGTCTTGCGTCGAAAGCGAGGCCCCATAATCCACCGGAGAGCTCACACATCCAGTTGCCACCGTGGCTAGCACCACCAACACCACAAGTTTCATCCCGGGTCTTCTCCGCGGCATTTTCGAGAGCACAGACCCTCCTTGCTACACGGGGAAGGCCGGCGCAAGGCGGTTGACCCGGCAGGCCATCCGGCCGATAGGTCCGCTAAAAACCTCGAGAACCCCATGACCACACAGCTCCACGATGAGACGACGGCCGAAGCTGAGCCCGTTTCCGATGCCGACGCCGCCTGGCAGGACGACATCCGCGCCGGCGTGCGCCATGTGCGCGACCTGGCCGTGCTGCCGCTGTCGCCGGGCGAACGCGCGGCGGCCCAGGAAGCAGCCTCCGGTCACAAGGTGCGCATCCCCAAATCCTATCTCGACCTGATCGACTGGGAAGACCCCGCCGATCCTATCCGGGCGCAGGTCATCCCGTCTCCCGACGAGCTGGTGACCGGCGAAGGCGAGCTCGACGACCCGATCGGCGACCACGCCTTCAGTCCGGTGCCCAGGCTGACGCATCGCCATGCCGACCGGGTGCTGCTGTTTCCCACCTATCAATGCGCGGTCTATTGCCGCTTCTGCTTCCGCAAGGAGTCCCTGACCTCGATCGGACGTGGCTATACGCGCGAAGCCCTGGAGCCGGCGCTCGCCTATATCGCTTCCCACCCCGAGATCCGCGAGGTGATCCTGACTGGCGGCGACCCGCTCTCGCTGCCCGACAAGGCGCTCAGCGAAATCCGCGCCCGCATCGAGGCGATCGCGCATGTGCGGCTGATGCGCATCCACACCCGCGTGCCGGTCGCGCTGCCTTCGCGCATCACGCCAGGGCTGATCACTGCCTTGCAAGGCCGGCTGATGATCACGGTCGTCACCCATTTCAACCATCCGCGCGAGATCACCGATGCGACCGAGGCGGCCTGCCGCGGCTTGCGGCAGGCGGGTTTCGTGCTGCTCAACCAGAGCGTCCTGCTCAAGGGCGTCAACGACACTGTCGAGGTGCAGGAAGAACTCTGCCGCGAGCTGATGTACCGCCTGGGGGTAAAGCCCTACTACCTCCACCATGGCGACCTCGCGCGCGGCATGGCGCACCGCCGCACCACGATCGCCGAAGGCCAGGCGCTGGTGGCCGCGCTGCGCGCGCGCCTGTCCGGCATCTGCAATCCCATCTACGTGCTCGACCTGCCCGACGGTGGCGGCAAGGTGCCGATCGGGCCGGGTTACGTGGAAGACCGCGACGGCGGCAACTGGCGCATTCGTGGGCAGGATGGAAAGGTGAGGGAATATACAGAAGTGGTGAGCCAGCTCTGAGTCCACATTCCCGGCGGCGTCCGTGCGATCAGGCGTTGTCGCGCCCCGGCATAAATGCATATTGTGAGCGGTTCGCGGTTGCGGAGCATGGGCGGTGGCAGCGGCAGGCAGCAGTCAAGGCGTTGTGTCCCAACGGCAATTCGTCGACACCGGGGTTCAGCACTGCGTGCTGGACACGGCAGGCCTGGCGCCTAGGCAAGCCCTTGCGTTGTGGCAGGAGAATATCGGCCTGCTCTACGACGTTCGCCTGCGCAACGCCGGCGATGACCGGTTTCATTTCCACGCCGATGCCTTTCACTTCGGCGAGATCGTCCTCACCTCGTATGGATGCATCGCGCAAAGCTTCGACCGCTCGCGCGCCCGGATCAGCCGCGACGGCCTCGATCACATCACTGTGCAGGTCTGCCTGCGCGGAAGCCATGGACGGCGCGATGGCGCGTCGGATGAAAAGGCCTCGTCGGGGGACCTGATCGTGGCCGACCTGGCACAGGCCCAGTCGACGGGTACGTCCGATTTCGACAGCCTCAACCTGACCATGCCGCGCCGCCTGCTGGCGCCATTCTTGAAGGCGCCGGACGAGCACAATATGCGCGTCATTTCCGGCAACGCGCCGTTGGCGGCGCTGTTGCGTGGGCATCTTGTGGGCCTCTACGGGGCCGCGCCCGCAATGAGCCGTCAGGACGCCGAGGCGGTGATCGGGCCGACGCTGGAACTCGCCGCCGCAGCCGTGAATTCGGCCGTGGCGGAGGAAAACGCCGCCTCGGTCCACCTGGCGCTGACCAGCGAGATCCGTAGCCACATCGACGCGCATATCCGCAGCCGGCATCTCACCGCCGAGGCCATCGCCGCCATGTTCGGCATTTCCATGCGCAAGCTCTATTACCTCTTCGAGCCTCATGGCGGTCTTTCCAGATATATCCAGGAGGAGAGGCTGCGCCGCTGCCGCGCCGAGCTCGCCGATCCCGGCCGCCGGCACGAAAGCATTGCCGAGATCGCCGGTCGCTATGGTTTCGGTCACCGCAAGAGCTTCGTGCGCGCCTTCCGCCGCTCCTTCGACATGACCCCGCGGGAGATGCGGGCCCATGCCGCCCAGGGGCGCAGCCAGTCCCTCGGCCATGGCGAGAACCGCACCATGTGGCACTGGATCCGCGAACTGCGATAGAGGCGGCGTGCCAGCCGAAAGACAAATGAATCAATGGACAAGCGGTGTCCGATCAGCAGGCATGTGAAGAGCCTTCCCGTGCTTTCCGAGGCGATTTCCCCGATCGGTTGCACCAGCGGCCACATTCCCTGCGCCTCATGCCACATTTGCGCGGAGCCCTCACATAGGTCTTGAAATTCTGCCGCAGCCCGCGCGAAAAGCGGCCGAAGGGCTCACACCACGTCGAGGGCACTGGAGGGGTTCATGGCACTGTCTAGAGCGGAGAGGCAGCAAACGGCGCCCGCCATCGGCGGCACCCCGTGAGGTTCTGAGCGGGGATCGAACGCAGGTGGCCGACCAGGACACCATCATAGTTCTGTCCACGGACGCGATCGCGGCCCGAGAGCGCGAAGCTGCCGTGCGCGAGTTCTATGGCCGCATCTGCATGCGGCTGGACCTTGCGCCGCTTGAACGCGGCGAGTTGCGGCTAAGCGCCTCCACCACCATCCTGCCAGGGGTGAGCGTGGCCCACGGGCAGGTCGCGCCCATGGCTTGGGAACGCACGACCGCGCTCCAGCAGGACGCCAATGACGACCTGGTGGTGTCCTGGATCGCGGGCGGGTGGCGTTTCGATACGGCACGGCACGAGGCGGTTGAGACCTCGCCCGGTGCGCCCTGCATCATGCCGATGGACCGGAGCTGGCGAGCGAGGGCGCAGAACGGCGATTGGACGATCTGCGCGCGATTTGCCCGATCGACGCTCACTCCTCTCCTTCGCCATGTCGGCGATCTCAGGCCGGATGCCATCAATCCCGGCACGCCTGAAGCGCGGCTTCTGCTGGCCTATGTCGAGGCGGTGGCGGGTGGGGCGATCGGCCCCGGTCTGGCGCCGCTGGCCGCCCAGCACATTGCCGATCTGTTCGCCGCGGCGGTCGGCGCCAACCGCGAGGTTGACCAGGTGGTCGCCGGCCGCGGCGTTCGTACCGCCCGCATGCATGCCATCAAGCGTTATATCGAGGAGAACCTGCACCGAGCGCGCCTCTCGGCAGAGACGGCGGGCCGGGGGCTGGGGCTCAGCCCGCGCTACATCAGGCGCCTTTTCGCCGAAGAGGGGCAGGGGTTTTCCGACTATGTCATGCAAAGACGGCTGGAGCGGGTCCACCGGCAGCTCGCCAGCCCGCTTTTTTCAGCAAGGCCGATCGCCGACCTCGCTTTCGAGGCGGGGCTGGTCGAACCCTCGACCTTCTACCGGCAGTTCCGGTCCCGCTATGGCATGACCCCATCGGAGGTGCGCGCCGGCCGCGCGCCGTGAGACGCATGCGGCCGCTCACGCATGGCAAACCCGGTCACCTGTTCCGTCAGTGCCACTTGCCTGTGCCGCCAGTGCGATACGCCTTTATCCCCGGTGCGGGCATGGTCGCGCCGGCGGACGCGGGTGCAACGGCATGCGCGGGAGCGGGGGCGAGCGGCCAGGCCTCCGTGACATCGGAAAGCTGGCCCTGGAGATAAAAATGCGTGCGGCGAGAAGCTTGATACTGGGCATTACGGTTTTCTGCGCAATTCTTCCGACCGAGGTCTTCGCGGCCTACAAATGCATGAATCCGGCAATCTGCAGGGCGGTCTGCGGCAGCGAAACATGCGGCAAGATCGCCGCGCGCGATCCCGACATGAAGGCGCTGGACCTGTCCAAAGGCGCGTCCGGGCAGATCGCCGCTTCCAGCAGCGGGTCTTCGTCCGGGACCAGCTCGAGAAAAACCTACACCTGTTCGAACCCGGCGATCTGCATCGCGGTCTGCGGCAAGAAGACCTGTCCGTAACCAGAACGGACTCGGCGTATCATCAGAGGCGCCGGCGCGCTGCGCCGGCGCCTTTCGTGCGTGCACGCGGTCGGCGTGCCGGAACGCGGCGGCATTCCCAGCCTGGTTCCTCTCGCTAATATTCGTGGGCGAGGACTTCAGTCCTGGCCGCCGAGCCCCTGATTTTTCTCCTTCAAAAGAATCTCATCGCGCCCGGGAATAAAGCGCGGGGCTGCAGGGTCTTCACTGTAGCGGGCCAATCTGACGGCCCGCGCCGAGGAAACGAAACAAGGACCTAGCCAAAATGACCAAGCTCGCTCTCAGCGTGGCTGCCATGATGCTTGCCTCGAGCGCTGCCTTCGCCGGCAGCGATCATGGCGCCAACAACGCCAACCAGCCGGTCGCTCCGGTCGACACCAATGCCACCGGCTCGATCGCCTACACCGCACGCCCCAATGGCGCCGACACCAAGATAAAGACGGGGCCGAGCCAGGGGTCGGTGCAGGACATCATCACCAGGCACAACAACGACAGCCTCTGGGGTCGCTGAATTCATGGGCCGGGCCGGCTCCCGACGGGTACCGGCCTCTCTTCGTCACTCCTTCCAGGACTTTGGCCATTCGCGACTTTAGCCACCACCTCGAACAGGAGATCACCATGTTCACCATGACACGCCGCACAGTGCTTGGCACCGCCGCCGCTGCTGCCGCCTTCGGCCTTGCCGGCAAGCTTGAATTCATCCGTCCGGCCTTCGCGCAAGCTCCGGTCGAGCCCACCGTCGGCTTCTACAGATACAAGGTAGGCGATATCGAGATCACCGCCATCTATGACGGCATCTGGCGCAAGCCGCACGATCCGGCCTTCATCAAGGATGTCTCAGTCGAGGACACCAAGGCAGCACTCGCCAAAGCGGGGCTGACCACCGACTTCATGCCCATCCCGCTCACTGTCGTCGTGCTCAAGATGGGCGGTAGGCTGATCATGATGGATGCCGGCTCGGGTGTCGGCCAGTGGCAGGCCAATGCCACGCATCTGCCGGCCAACATGGCCGCGGCGGGCATCGACTACAAGGCGATCGACACCGTCATGATCTCGCATTTCCACCCCGACCATGTCTGGGGCCTGATGGAAAAGGGCACCAACGCGCCGGTGTTCCCCAATGCCGAGCTCATCGTCAACGCCATCGAATACAAATGGTGGATCGACCCGAGCCGGCTGGCCAAGCTGCCCGAGGGACGCAAGCCGGCGGGCAAGCGCATCGCCGAGAACTTTCCGAAATGGAAGAACTGGAAGCTGGTCGAGGACGGCGCCGAGGTCACGCCCGGCATCCAGATCATCGCCGCGCCCGGCCACACACCAGGCCATTCTGTCTACCTGGCCAACTCCGGCAAGGAGCAGATCATGATCTCGGCCGACACCATGTATGTGCCGGCGCTGCTGGCGCCGCATCCGGAGTGGCAGGGCGCTTACGACCAGGACGGACCGACGGCAATCGCCACGCGCCACAAGATCATCGACCGGGTGATATCGGACAATATCCGCATTTCCGGGTCGCACTTCCCGTTCCCGGGCACCGGCACCTTCGTCAAGGACGGCAAGGCGTACGGATTTACTCCGGTCCAGATCTGAGCACGAGCTTCCAACGCAAGCGAGAAAGACAATGAAACGATCCCTTTTGAGCAGAAACGCCCTGTCGGGCAGACATGCCCTGTTCGGCCTGCTCGGCGCCATTGCCGTGCTCACGGTGCTTCCGGTCGCGACAATCATGCCGGCCTATGCGGTCGACGACATAGAAGGCGCCGACGCGCCGGATCTCACCGGCATCAAGGCCAAGATCGATGCCAAGGACTATTCCGGCGCATTGGCTGAGCTGCGCGATCTGGCGCAGGACACGCAGCAGGCGGACGTCTACAACCTGCTCGGCTTCACGCTGCGCAAGACCGGCGACTTCAAGACCGCGCTCACCTACTACACCAAGGCGCTGGAGCTGAAGCCCGACCACAAGGCCGCCCGCGAATATCTGGGCGAGCTCTATGTCGAGACCGGCGATATGGACAAGGCCAAGGAGCAGCTGGCCTCCCTGGAGAAGCTGTGCCCGGCCGGGTGCGACGAGCTTTCCGACCTGCGGCAGGCCATCGACACCAGGGTGACGAAGTAAGACCTTTCCTCCCCCTCCACGGCGAAGCCGAGACGGAAGGGGGCGTTGGCCCCGAGCTCGCCCCTTCGTCCACCACGGCTGGGCGCTCGTGGCTGGCGCGCTTTGCCGGAGCCGGCATCCTCTCCCTCGCGCCGGCTCCGGCCTTTTCAACATCAGGCGCTTGGCGCCTGCCCGTGCCAAAAAGATCGGAGGCTGACCATGACATTGACCGAACGCTCCGCGAAGCTGCAGGGTCTTGCCGCTAAATACCACCTCGGGGACGTGGGCCTGCTTGCCGGCCGCCTGCTTCTGTCTCTCATCTTTTTGCATGAGGGCGCCACGCTGGCCGCCCATTTCAATGCCGCCGCCAGGGCCATGGCAGCGCTTGGTGTCAACCTGCCGCTGTTTGTCGCCACCGTCGCGTTGCAACTGGGCGCAGGGCTCTCCCTCGCGTCAGGCCTGCTGACGCGGCTTGGCGCCATCGCGCTCGGCCTGTTCTGTTTGGCAACGGCCATGCTGTTCCACACCAATTTCGGCAGCCAGAACGAACTGCTGCATTTCGAAAAGGACCTGGCGATATCGGGCGGCATGTTCGTGCTGGCCGTTGCGGGCGCCGGCAGGGTCTCGCTGGACCGGCTGTTGGCGCTCCATCTGCGGCAGCGCCAGCGCGGCGAGGACATGCCGGCCGCGTTACCCACAGCGGAGAACCAATTGCCAGTGGACGTGAAGCAGCTGGTTTGAACGGCGCCGCCTTCGCATTCGCCCAGCGGAGCGCCGCGCCTATTTCCCGCGCTTTGCTGGAACCAGCCTTGACCCCCCCGCATTGCTTTAGCAGGGGCTCAAGGAGCGCGGCGTGAAAGCATTGTTGGGACTGGTCTGCGGTTTCGTTTTGACCCTTGCGGTGTTCGGTAGCGGTCTAGCCTTCGCCGTCTGGCTAATCACCGCGAACCCACCGCGCCAGGCACCGGCCACCGTCAGTATGGCGGAGCTTTGGACCAAAACGGCGCAGCCGGTGGACAGAACGGCGCAGAATCTCGATCGCCTGCCGGCCGAGCAGCCCGCGCCCGCCAATATCGAGCCCAAGCGCCAGGCCGGGGATACCGACCCCACCGCCACCGGCGCCATCGCGCCCGCCACGGCCGAACTGCCGCAGCCGCATGTCGCCTGGTGCGCGAGCCGCTACCGCTCCTACCGGCCGCAGGACAACAGCTACATGTCCTATAGCGGGCAGCAGCGCCCCTGCATCTCGCCCTATCTCGACGCCGACCGTGCCGCGCCACCCGCCGCCGAGGCCAGCTACGTCGAGGACAACGGCACTGGGCCGGGCGCCTATGCCGCCGCTGGCGATGATGACCATGTCGCCTCCTGCTTCAGCCGCTACCGCTCCTACCGTCCGGAAGACAACAGCTACCAGCCCTATTCCGGCGGGCCGAGGCGGCAATGCCAATAGCGGGCGCTGCGCTTTCCGGCTGCATTCCACGCAAAATTCCACTCCGGCAAGGGTTTTTACCACGCCGCCTACCACGCCCGCACAAACACCACGCCCCTATCAAGCCGCCAACAGCGCAACAACGGACCGAGACGGTCGTGCGCTGAACGACCTGTCACTGCAAGATCCAGTGGGATCGCGGTTGGCCGGTTTCGCCTGAAACAACAAACACGGTCCCATGAACGCGGGCGGGCGGCGCGTTGGGGCCAAATGTCAACTTCAAAAGATGGAAACCGAAATGAAGAAGATCGTATTGACCGTTGCCTCGTTGTTGTTCGCCTCCGGCATGGCTTTTGCTGGCAGCGACCACTTTGGCTCCGACTTCATCCCTGCCGCAAGCAGCTATCCAACCACACATGCGATGATGTCGGGCGGCGCCAAGACGGCTGTCCCGAGCGTCACAAACAGCATCGCTGACAGCGCAATGGGGGCAAACTCGAACTCCGACATGCCTGCACAGGGCTATGGTCAGGGCATCTGGGGACGCTGACAACAAAGCCGGCCGCCATGGCCGGCATCCAGGCGGCGGGCGGACCCGCCGCCTGGATCATTTCGCGCCATGACCGGCTCTGCCCGGCGCGCCTCGTACCATCCCAATCTCCAACGACCCAGCCCGGCGATCACGCAAATTCTTTGGATCGTTCGGAGGCGGGCGGCGTTCAGATGCTACCCAATGGAGGATTTGAGAAATGGGCGACGACCAACGGCATGGGAAAATCCAGGAGCGCGCCTATCGGATCTGGGAGCGCGAAGGCGGCGGCGACCCCGAGCAGCACTGGCACCGGGCCGAGGCAGAGATCGACAGGGAGCTGTCGATGACGGCAGGCAACGCGCCGCCGCGCGAGATCGCCAGCACCGACGTGCTTACGGTCGAGGAATTGGCCATGCGCACCGGCATATCAGGCAAGCAGGCACAGGACCTGATCGACAGGCTGGGCAACGACCGCGCCGCGATCGAACAGGCAGCACTCGGGCTGAAGGGCAAGCGGCGGCGAAATCCCGGTCAGGAAGAGGCCAAATGATCCGCAAACTCAAGGACGGAAAATACCGGCTCTATTCGCGCAAGAAGGATGAGAAGACGGGCAAGCGACGGAACCTGGGGACTTTCGATAGCCGCGAGGCGGCGGAGAAGCATGAGCGCGAGGTGCAGTATTTCAAGCGCCATTGAGGAAATCGACTCGTTGGTCCTTTATTCTCGGCGTTGTCCCTGCCGCTCACAAAATCCGACCCACCAATTGTAGGCTGCATTGGATTTTTGGAACACGAGGCAGATGCCAATCGTGATGCGAAGATGCGGCCCTTGCCCTCGCCACGAGGACAGATAGGGCATATAGTTGAAGGTCGCCGGCTCGGACCTGACAAGCTGGCGGTTGAGAGCGGAGACGTCGCTTTAACTACGGCGCGCTTCTAACTCGGGTTGTTTCACACGCTCTCATAATTGCCCGCCGCGGCCGGCCTCTGCTTTGCGCGATCCCGGTCGCTATTGCATCTATCACTGAAGGAGAACTGAGCTTTTCACTGGAGGAGAAGTCGTCATGCATTACCTTCCCAGACGTGAATTCATCGTTCAAGGCGGGGCAGCCCTCGCAGCGTTGGCGTCCTTTCAATCGCGGATTGCCTCTGCCTTTCCAAGCCGGGCCGGCGAGGAAGTCATCAAATGGTTGGATCAGCTGCCGCCGAACCCGGTTCCGGAAGTCATCAAAAATCAGCTGGTGTGGGAGGATCTCGATTCCTGGGTGACGCCCAACGACAAGTTCTTTTCAATCGCGCATTTCGACCGGCCGGTGATCGACGAAAGCACCTGGAAACTCGAAATCGGCGGCTCCGTTAAAAAGCCGACAACCCTGACGCTCGCCGACATCAAGGCTCGACCGCGCCAGGAAGTCACCTTCACGGTCGAATGTTCGGGCAATACCGGTCTGCCGTTTTTCAATGGCGGCATTGGCAATGCGCGCTGGGCGGGCACGCCGCTCGCGCCGATCCTCAAGGAGGCCGGAGTCCTCGACACTGGTATCGAGGTCGTCTTCTGGGGCACCGATAAAGGGGAAATCAAGCGGGCCGACGACGTCAAGTTCACGCAGAATTTTGCGCGCAGCATGTCACTTGCCGACGCCATGGATCCCAAAAACATCCTTTGCTACGAGATGAATGGGTCCCCCTTGCCTTCTGACAACGGCTTCCCGCTGCGGCTGATTGCGCCGGGATGGTACGGGATCGCGAACGTCAAATGGATCAAGCGCATAGACGTGAACGATCAGCGCTTCGAGAACCGGTTCATGGGACGCGATTATGTCACGCTGCGCGAGGAAGACCACAACGGCGAGACAGTATGGGTGGAAACTTCGGTCGGGCGGGCGAGGCTGAAATCGGCACCGGCCCGGGTCACTCATATCGGCGATGACTACCGGATCGTCGGGGCCGCCTGGGGCGCACCGGTCGACCGGGTCGAGGTGAAGATCGATGACGGGCCATGGATGCCGGCGGCAATCGACGAAACCGACAAGGCGGACTTTGCCTGGAAACTATGGTCCGTCGACTGGCCCAAGCCTTCCGCCGGAGAGCACGCCGTCACCTCGCGCGCGGTTGATACCGGAGGGCAGGTCCAACCCGCAATGGACGATCCCATTATTGCCAAGAAGCATACCTATTGGGAAAGCAACGGTCAGGTGACGCGACGTATCAACATTCACTGACTGGCGGGCAGTCGTATCAAACTGTCTGAGAGCGATGTGCCCCCATGTCTTTGGCATGGGGTCACCCACATCCGACCAGGCGCCGGCCTGAAGCTGGCCAGAGACGATGCGATGACGACTCCATCGCAAACTTGAACGGCTGGCGTTCCTCGCCCTTCGCCGAGCCCGGTGGCCGTCACCGAGCTCGACTTCATGCGCGACGAGGACGGCGCCACGCCGTGACCCAATGGACTAAGGACCAGCTGAAAGGAGTGCCGGAGCACCGCGACTGAAGGGCCCGACCGTGGCCCTTTTCGAAAGGAGAGTGAGATGATCCGAAAGTGCCGGACAAGGGCAATTCGCCGTGCCTGAGGGTGGTAGTGCTTAGTGACTTCGGCCAACCGAGAGTCTAGGCTGGCATCGGTTCTGTCAGCGCGAAGACCGTCACATGCCCCGCTTTCTTGCCGTCTACACCATGAAGCCTGAAGACCTTGCCCGCTTTCGCAGCCTGCCCAAGCCCGAGCAAGATGCGATTGATAGCGTCGGCCTACAGCAGTGGACGGACTGGGAGGAGAGAAATGCCGCATCTTTCCCCGATCGCGGCGGCATGGTCGGGAGGACGACGCGCGTTACCAAGGATGGGGTCGCAGACGCCGTGAACCCTTTCTGCGGCTACATTGTCGTCGAGGCCGATACAATCGATGCCGCCGCCCGCCTGTTCGAAAGCCATCCGCATTTCACCGTTTTCCCGGGAGACGGCGTGGACATCATGCCTTTCGTCACTGACCCTCAATGACTTGAAACTCCGGCTGTCGCTTTCTGATGTCGAAGGCTGTCTGTCAGCTCTCGGGGAACTTTTCCCCCGCGGAACCGATCCTGGCGGTTCGCGTCAGATTCAGGTTGAGAGCACGCTGACTTCCTGAAGTCCCCAAAACGTTTCCGGCCCCTTTGAGTTCTCGGGGAGGGATCGTTGGGGCGGCGCTGATCAAGCTGGTCGCGCCTCTTCGACGTTGCGCGCGCTCCAATGGCGCCAGATGACGGGAATGGTCAGAACCAGGCCGAGTAGGGACGAATAGAGTTCGGGCGCCACCAGAAGCAGGGCGGCCAAGACCAGCAACACGTTTTCCCATGGCCGGGTGCGCACGAGCAGGTAGCGCGAGAGGGCGGCCCCCAGGCAGGTGATGCCGAGCACGCAGCCAAAGAAAGCCAGGAAGAAGTTCGGCCAGGTGAAATCTTTCGTCACCAGCAGAAGCGACGGCGAGAAGACAAAGACAAAGGGCACCAGCGCCTTGCCGAGCCCGAGCCGAAAGGCAGTGTTGCCGGTCTTGAATGGATCAGCTCCCGCCATGCCGGCGGCAGCGTAGGCAGCCAGCGCAACCGGCGGCGTGATGTCAGCCAGCAGGCCATAATAGAAGACGAAGAAGTGGGCGACGATCGGCTCGGTGCCGAGCATCACCAGCGCCGGCGCGGCAATCGTCACCATGATGATGTAGTTCGCCGTCGTCGGGATGCCGCAACCCATCAGGATGCAAACCACGCCGGTCATGATCAGCGTGAACAAAAGGGTCAGCCCGTGCATCGAGAAGATCGCCTCGGGGATAAAGGTGCCGAACAGCAGCGACAGATGGCCTGCCGTCGAAGTGACGATGTAGGACAGCTTGAAGCCGACGCCGGTCAGGGTGACGACGCCGACGACGATGCCGACCGTGGCGGCGGCAGCGCCGACGGCGAGCGCATACTTGGCGCCGTCGCGCAGGCACACCACGATGTCGGCGACAGACATGCGCCGGCGCGGGTTAAACAGGCCGACCAGGATGCACAGGGTAATGCCCCAGAAGGCAGCCATGTAAGGCGTATAACCCGCAAGAAGCACGCCGATCAGGACGACGAGAGGGATGATGGTCGGCCAGTCCCGTTTCAATGCCTCGACCACGTCGGGCATCTCGTCCGGCCGCAGGCCGCGCAAGCCGGTGCGCTTGGCCTCGAAATGCACCTGCATGAACACGCCGAAGAAGTGCATGAAGGCCGGCACTATCGCTGCCAGGATGATGGTCGTGTAGGGCAGTTCGAGGAACTCGATCATCAGGAAGGCGGCGGCTCCCATGATCGGCGGCGTCACCTGCCCGCCGGTGGAGGAAGCCGCCTCCACCGCGGCGGCGAAATGCTTCTTGTAGCCGAGCCGGATCATCGCCGGGATGGTAAGCGAGCCGACGGTGACGGTGTTGGCGACCGACGAGCCAGAGATCATGCCAAACAGGGCCGAGCCGAAGATCGATACCTTGGCCGGACCACCGGCGTAGCGGCCGGCGACCCATGCCGCGCAGTCGAGAAAGAGCTGGCCGAGACCGATGCGGGTGGCGAAGACGCCAAACAGGACGAAGTGGAAAACGTAGGTGGCGACGACGCCGAGCGCGATGCCGTAGATGCCTTGCGTCGTCAGGTAGAGGTGGTCGACGAGCTGGGAGACGGACGCGCCGGGATGCACCAGGATGCTCGGCATATAGGGGCCGAACAGCGCATAAGCCATGAAGAGGATGGCGATGATGGGCAGCGGGATGCCGACGGACCGGCGCGTCGCTTCCAGCAGGAGCAGAATGAGGGTCAGCCCGAGCACCACGTCCGTCGTCGTGGGGTTGCCGACGCGGAAGGCAAGATCGTCGAGCGGGATCATCGGCACGTGCAGGACCGCTATCACCGCGGCAAGCGCCAGCAGCCAGTCGAAAACCGGTATGCCGAGCGGCCGCAGAAAGCTGGATTGGGCGGGCTGGTCGTAGCCCTTCTTCACCAGAGGGAAGACGAGGAAGATCAGCGACAGCACCATCGACAGGTGGATGCCCCGGTGCAGCATCTCCTGCAGCAAGCCGAATCCAGCCGTGTAATAGTGAAACAGCGACAAGGCCACCAGGAGGAAGCCGACCAGCCAGCCGGCGGCCCGGGTCAGCGGCCGGAACCGGATCTCGGAGTCGAATTTCTCCTCCAGTTCGCGAGCCTTTTCCTCGTCGAACTCCATGCCGGAAAGCCTGATTTTGTCGTCGTCGCTCATAGTCGGTTCCGTATCCTGAATCCCCAGACAAACGAGGCGGAAAGCACGCCTTCCGCCTCGTTGTCGCCAGTCTGTTGATGGCCTCTTATTTCAGGGCGCCGACTTCCTTGTAGAATTTCTCCGCGCCCGGATGGAACGGAATGCCGGCGCTGGTGACCGCGTTCTGGAGCGTGATCAGCTTGCCCTTGGCATGACCAGCCTGCAGCGCCTTCTGGGTCTCGTCGCTGTAGAGCGACTTGACGATCTTGTAGATGAGGTCATCGGTCTGCTTGGCGCTGGTCACCCATTGCGCGGCGACCGAAATGGTCTTGGTCTCGCCGACATTCTTGTAGGTGCCCGCGGGCACGATGTCGGTCGAGAAGAACTTCTGTTCGGACAGGAGCTTGTCGGCCTCGGGGCCGGTGATCGGCACCAGCGTGATGTTGTTGGTGCTGGCAAGCTCGACGATGGCACCGGTCGGATAGCCGCCAACGAAGAAATAGGCGTCCATGGCGCCGTCTTGCAGGCGCTCGCCGGCCGGGCCGGGCTTGAGATATTCGGGCTTTACGTCCTTCTCCGTTAGACCGTAGGCGCCGAGCACCAGGCGCGCATCAACGATGGTGCCGGAACCCGGCTCGTCGAGGGAGACGCGCTTGCCCTTCAGATCCGCCACCGTCTTGATGCCGGCGTCGGCGCGCGCGACCAGATGGATGGTTTCAGGATAGAGCGTCGCAATGAGGCGCAGATCCTCTACCTTGGGCTTGCCCTCGTAGAGGCCGGTGCCCGAATGCGCCCAGTAGGCGACATCGGATTGCGTGAAGCCCGATTCGGAAGCGCCCGACTGGATGGCGCTGATGTTGGCCACCGAACCGTTGGAGGACGTGGCGCTGGCAACCAGGCCCTCGACGCCGGCCGGCCCCGTCGCCGAGATCGCGTTGGCGATCAGCCCGCCCACCGGATAGTAGGTGCCGGACGTGCCGCCGGTGCCGATACGGAAAAAAGCCTGCTGCGCGCGCGCCGGCGAAAACCCTGCCGCGGCCAGCGCCAAAGTGCCCGCGCCGACGGAAAAGACGCGACGGTTGATCGAAACAGTCATACTACCTCCCGGTCAAAGATCGGCAGGATGTTGCATCAACCCAAGGATTGTCAACCTGCGCGCGCCTTTCGGAGAGGATCGGTCGTCGCTGGCGGTGGCTCCCCCGCTGTTGCCGTCATGGCGCATTTTGAGATCTAGCTTGTCGATTGAACGGCGGCAATCCGCTTGCTGACGCGGCGCTATCAACACATTCCGCGTGTTGTCAGCCGGCATCCGCAACTGGCGGTTAGCCGACCCTCCAATTTCTGGCGGCTTCCAAGGTGCCAGCCGTCTTTATTAACCGTTTGTTAACCATTCGGCCGGCACCCTTTAACCATTGAGTAAGGATTCGCCAGCCGTGACCTTTGCCGCTCCCCTGGAGACCAAATCCATTCGCTTTCGCGCCCGTTCGTTCGTCGCTTTCACGCTGACGCCGGAGGCGCCGATCGGTGCTTGGTTGGAGGGGCTGGATCATTGGATCGGCAATTCGCCGGGCTATTTCTCAGGGCGGCCGGTGGTGCTCGATCTCAATGCGCTGAAGCCTGCGGCCGACGAGATCGCGGCGCTGGTCGCTTCGCTCGGCACGCGTGGCATCCGGGTCTATGCCATCGAGCTCGAAGGGGCCTCGCTCGGGCCCGAGCTGCCGCCGCTGCTGGCCGGCGCCAAGGAGGCCACTTCAGATGGCCTGCTGGCGCAGCCCGGCCGCGGCAAGGCAGGCGTGGCGGAGGAGGCCCCCAAAACGGAAGCGGTGTCTTCGGAACGCGGCAAGGAGACGGGCGAGCCCGACGAGGGCAAGGCCGAGGCTGGAAAGGTCAAGGCGGCCAAGGCAGAACAGCAAGCCGGCGCGGCGGAGCCGGTGTCGGCCGGAACGCTGATGGTCAAGTCGCCCCTCCGCTCGGGCCAGTCGATCTTTCATCCGCATGGGGATGTCATCGTGCTTGGATCGGTCGCTTCCGGTTCCGAGATCATCGCGGCGGGCTCGATCCATGTCTACGGCACGCTGCGCGGCCGCGCCATCGCTGGCTCGGAAGGCAATATTTCGGCGCGCATCTTCTGCCGCAGGAACGAGGCCGAACTGCTCGCCATCGACGGCTGGTACACCACGGCGGAGGACATGGAAGGCGCCTCGCGCGGCAAGCCGGTGCAGGCCTTCCTCGAAGACGGCGTGCTGCGCGTCGTGCCGCTGAACTAGGGCGCCGGGATGAAAACGCCGAACCAGTTCTCGTCTTGCTCGATCGCGAACAGGACGCTCAGGTCCGCAAGGTTGGGACCGGTTTCGCGTGGGATGATGGCAGGTTCCAACAATAGCCGTGCGACGCACGGAGCGATAACAAACGACAACATCAGGCGACGGAGGCTTTTTTCATGGGCAAGGTAGTGGTGGTCACCTCAGGCAAGGGAGGTGTCGGCAAGACGACCTCGACGGCCGCATTGGGGGCCGCGGTCGCCAGGACCGGCAAGAAAGTGGCGCTGGTCGATTTCGACGTCGGCCTGCGCAATCTCGACCTGATCATGGGCGCCGAACGGCGCGTGGTGTTCGACCTCGTCAATGTCATCCAGGGCACGGCCAAGCTGTCGCAGGCGCTGATCCGCGACAAGCGCGTCGACACGCTGTTCCTGCTGCCGGCCTCGCAGACGCGCGACAAGGACGCGCTGACCGAAGAAGGCGTCGGCGAGGTGATCGAGAAGCTGCGCTCGGTGTTCGACTATGTGTTCTGCGACAGCCCGGCCGGCATCGAACGCGGCGCGCAGCTCGCCATGCGCTTCGCCGACGAGGCGGTCATCGTCACCAATCCGGAAGTGTCGTCGGTGCGCGATTCCGACCGCATCATCGGCCTGCTCGACGCCCGCACCATGCGCGCCGAACAGGGCGAGCAGATCGCCAAGCACGTGCTGGTGACGCGTTACGATGCCGGCCGCGCGGCTCGCGGGGAGATGCTGTCCATCGACGACGTGCTGGAAATCCTGTCGGTGCCGCTGCTCGGCATCATACCGGAGAGCCAGGATGTGCTCAGGGCCTCCAACCTCGGTTCGCCGGTGACGCTGAGCGATCCGCTGAACGCCGCCGCCAAAGCCTATATCGAAGCGGCGCGGCGGCTGGAAGGCGAAGACCTGCCGGTCGTGGTTCCCTTCGAGCGCAAGGGCTTCCTCGACAGGCTGCTCGGAAGGAGGGCGGCATGAACATTCTCGACCTCTTCAAGCGGCGCTCCAGCGCGCCCGTGGCGCGTGAGCGGCTGCAGGTGCTGCTCGCCTACGAACGGCGCAGCCGTGGCCAGCCCGATCTCGTCTCCGTGCTGCGCGAGGAGATCATGGCCGTCATCGCCAAGCACGTGCAGATCGACCAGGACTATCTGCAAATCTCGATGGACCGCGGCGAGACCATGTCGACGCTGGAAATCGACATCCAGATCCCCAACAAAAGCGCCGTGCCGCTGGCCATGGCGGGCTGACTTTTACCCTCCCCTTGTGGGGAGGGTCGCTGCAAGCAGCGGGCGGAGTTGGCGCGGCGCTACAGGACGAGCATCCTCCAGCGCCAGCGCCCTCAGTCCTACCTTCCACGAGGGAAGTAGGAGCCAGGATTTCCCGCATTCAGATTCCACCCAGAAATCGGGTGCGTCAATTCTGCAAAAAGACGGCCGTGGCATTGGTTGCCCGCCGCATTGCAACCCCAAATGTCCAACTTTACGCTCCCCCTAATGGGGGGCTTCCCCTGCGCAATCAGTGGATGTAAGCATACATATTAGCCAATTATTGAATACTGAATTGGGTATGCGTAAAGGGCATTCGTTATGAATTTCAAGGGTCTGATCAAGCGTGCCGAAGACGTAGATGATGCACTCCAGGAGCTGCAGGCCGATCTGGCGGACGCTCTGGATGCCAGCCTCGATACCGAATACGACGCGCCGCCGGACAGCGGCTATATCCCAGATTCCGCGCCAGGAGCCGAGGCCTCGGCACCTGAGGCCAATGCGGCAGATGCGGATGGCGCGGATAATCCGGACGGCGCGGGCAACGCCGACGCCACCGAAACCACGCCACGACTGACGCCCCATACCCAGACCCGGATGGCGGCGCTGAGTGCCTTCGAAGGGATGTTCCACGACGCCAGGGATTATCTGGACGAGATCAACGGCAAATTGTCGGAGATCGCTACCTCACACCATTTGACGCGCGAATTCCTCAACATCCTCCACACCGATATTCTTCGCGCCAACGAGCTGGAGCTCGCAAATGGCGACCTGGTCGCGGAACAAAGAACGCTGTCGGAAAAGCTGCACGACACGGCAAGAAAGCTGCGCGAGCGTGAAAGCGCCTGCGAATTGCTGCAACAGCGCGAGACAAGCCTGGTCCAGGACAGGGAGGCGCTTCGCGCAGCGCTCGCAGCGGCCAGGCTGGAACTTGCCGAGACGGCCAATGCGAGCGCAAAACGCGACGCGGAGTTCGGCGACATCGCCAAGCGGCTGACGGCCAGGGCGGTCGAGGCCAACAGGCGCCTGCGCGAGAGCAAGATGCTGCGGGAAAAACATGTCAGCCTGTCGATCGAGCTCGACAAGGCGCTGAAGCGGGAAACCCAGACGCGGCACAGGCTCGACGAGCTCTCGACGATCCATGCCAGCGAAGCAGCGCGGCTTGCCGAACTGCTGACCGCGCTCGGCAAGAGCGAGAAGGAGGAGATGCGGCTCCAGAAGTCACTCGAGACCGCGCAGGCGAAGCTGTCGGAAATGACCGAAGCGGCCAGCATGATGGAAGGCGACAGGCAAGCTGAACTCGCCCGCAGCCAGACGGAAATGCGCGGATTGCGTTCCGAGATCCAGGACCTGCAATCACGGCTGGAGCGGGCCTCGCACGAGAACAGCGAGGCCACAGCCGAGATCGCCAGGCTCAAGACCGACTTGAACGACACGCTGGCCGAAAAGAAAATCGCCGATCAAAGGTTGTCCTCGCTCACCGACGAGAACGAAAACGACAAGACGAGCCTTTCGAAAGCGAACGCCAATCTTTCGCAGCTTGCGCTGCAACAAGCATCGGAACAGATACAGCTGGATGTCCAGAGGCAGGAATGCGAGGACCTCAAAGCTGAAATCGCGTCGCTCAATGCGCGGATCAAGGAATTGCTGCCTTACGAGCGGCTTCACAAGGCCACCAACGGCAGATCGCGCGAGGCCGACGTGGTCGACATCGCCGCCGTTGTGGCGGAGAAAGCCCGTGGAACGGGCAGGCGGCGCATCCGCAGGAACCTCCGCGCCACGCCGTAGCTCATTTCGCCGGCATGGCCGCAGGTCCCGCTGCGGGGCAGCGTTCCGCGCCCGCTGCCTCAACGCGATCGCACGCCGCCGCCGCGGCGCAAATCTCTGAACTGAGCGAGCGGAAGGCTGTCTTGGCCGTCAAGACGGCGCCAACCCATCTGCTCGGCTGCGACGCGTTAGCCGCAGCAAGGTTGGGGTCCGGCCGAAGGTCCGCAGCAGGCCTTGGCTTTCCTCTCCTCCTCCAGCCAGCGGTCGCGCGGCTTGCAGCTTGCCGGCCGCGGCGAAAGCTCGACATGCACCGCATCACCCGCGAGCCGGGGGAGCGCGGCGCGGTAGAGCTGCATCGGGCGCACGCCGTCGCTGACTTCGAAAGTGAGCTTGGCGGAATGCTCGAGCCCGACATGCTCTGTCACCTTGCGGATGATCGCCGAGAATTTCCCGGCCGGCATATGCGTGCGGTCCTCCTCGACGTCCCAGAGCTGCACGAAGATCTCGGCCCAGGATTCCGGGTTTGCACCGCAGTCCAGCGCAGCGAACTGGCCGGCTTTCACTTCGGTGACGTGGTAGCCAGGCCGCACCGGCCGGCCGTCGTACAAGAACACCAGCGGCCGGTCCTTGTAGCCCGCGAGAAACTCCAGCAGGCCAGCGATGGTGATGTCGTCGGGATCAACGACGTCAGCGGGTTCAAATTCCCGATTGTCAGAAACGAGCATGTGCGGTAATCCTTGTTTCAACGTTTTTAGGATTGTTGAAATATGGATGAACGTCAAGCCCTTTCCGCCTTTGCGGCTCTTTCGCAAGAAACGCGCCTGCGCATCCTGCGGCATCTGGTGATCGCCGGTCCCGACGGGATTGCCGCGGGCGCCATCGCCGAAAAAGTCGAGGTCTCGGCCTCGAATGTGAGCTTCCACCTGAAGGAGCTCGAGCGGGCAGGGCTGATCAGCGTGCGGCGCGATTCGCGCTCCATGGTCTACAGCGCCGAATATGACACGTTGAGCGGCCTCATCCGTTTCCTGATGGAGGATTGCTGCTCCGGCCGGCTGGAGATCCGCGCTTCGGCGTTGGCTCCAGACTGCTGCGCCGCCGATGTGAAGGGACCGGTTCAGTGATCGTCGCGCCGACAGCCCGGGCGATCGTCCCGACCGCGCCGCATCAGCAATCCGAAATCCAACCTCTTGCCGTCGAGGCCAAGCCATGACCGCTACGATCTACCACAATCCCGACTGCGGCACCTCGCGCAACACGCTTGCCATGATCCAGGCGAGCGGCGAGAAGCCTGACATCATCGAGTATCTGAAACATCCGCCCAGCCGGGACCGCTTGCGCCAGCTTGTCGCCGCCATGGGAATTCCGGCGCGCGCCCTGCTGCGCGAAAAGGGTACGCCCTATGCCGAACTCGGCCTGGGTGACGCCAAATGGACCGATGAACAGCTGATCGACGCCATGCTGAGGCATCCGATCCTGATCAACCGGCCGATCGTCGAGACGCCCAAGGGGACGCGGCTGTGCCGTCCGTCCGAGCTCGTGCTCGATCTGCTCGACCATCCGGTGGTCCGCTTCACCAAGGAAGATGGCGAGGTAGTGAACCATGACCGTGGTATCACGTGATCGAAGCCTTTCCGATCTCGAAGTCCCGGAGCGCTCGCCGCTGGCCGCCATTGCCGCCCTCGGCGTCACCCAGATCATCGGCTACGGCACGCTGTACTACAGTTTCAGCATTCTCGCCGCCGATATGGCCAGGGATCTGGGCTGGCCGACCGAATGGATTTTCGGCGCGCTCTCGGCGGCTCTGCTGGTTGGCGGGCTGACGGCGCCCTGGCTCGGAAACTGGATCGACCGCTTCGGCGCCGGCAAGATCATGACCGTCGGCTCGATCCTTGCCGCGGCTGCGCTCGCCGCCTGTGCCTACGCGCCGGCGGCCGGGGCCTTCGTGGCGGCGCTGATCGTGCTGGAAGTGGCATCGAACCTGGTCCAGTACGGCGCCGCTTTCGCGCTCCTTGTGCAGATAAGGCCGCGTGCAGCGCAACGCAGCATCACCTATCTCACCCTCATCGCCGGCTTCGCATCGACCGTGTTCTGGCCGATCACCTCGGCCCTGCACGCGCAGATGTCATGGCGAACCGTCTATCTCGTCTTCGCGGGGCTGAACCTGCTCGTCTGCCTGCCGCTGCACGCCTGGCTCTCGCACGGCCTGGCCAAGAGCAGGCGCTCGGCGACCGAGCCGCCACGGCATGTCCAGGGATCGCTTCCGGCCTCGGCGCGGCCGCTCGGCTTCGCGTTGATGGTCATCGCCTTCTCGCTGCAGAACCTGCTTGGCGCCGCTGTCCTGGTGCATATGGTGCCGCTGCTTTCCGGACTTGGCCTCGGGGCGACCGCCGCCATTGTCGGAACGCTGTTCGGGCCGTCACAAGTGTTGAGCCGCTTCATCAACATGATCTTCGGTATCAACCTGCCGCCATTGACGCTGGCCATCATCTCGGCCGGCCTGATGACGAGCGGGGTCGTCGTGCTGAACTGCACGGCGCCTTCCGTCGCAGGCGCGATGGTTTTCGCCGTCGTCTTCGGCATGGGCAACGGGCTTTTCAGCATCGTCATCGGCGCCCTGCCGCTGACATTGTTCGGCAGTGTGGACTATGGCCGGCTGCAGGGGCGCGTCACATCGGCCCGGCTGCTCGTTTCCGCCGTTGCGCCCTTTGCGCTGGCCTTCGCCATCGTCCATGTCGGCATTGCCTTGTCGCTGGCGGCGATGGCATTTCTGGGCGGTGCCGCGCTGCTGGTCCTGACGTCGATCATGAGACTGCCGAACGCGCGCAACGGCCGCGTCTGAGGGCGGCCGGCTCGTCCGGCCCTTTCTTGCCCCATCGAGATGCCGGTCCTGCCTCACGACGGACGGGCCGGTTCGCCCTATCTCCCATGACGCAGCGTTTGCCTGATGGCGCACGGAGGACGGGATCAAGTGACATCGACGCCGGTTGTCGGTCGTGAAGCGGCGCCTTTGCCCGTGATGGCGCTGTTGGGGGCCATGGTGTCGATCCAGATCGGCGCTACTTTCGCCAAGAGCCTGTTTCCGGTGATCGGCGCGCAGGGCACGACGACGCTGAGGCTGGTCGTCGGCGCGCTGATGCTGATCGCCGTGCTGCGGCCCTGGCAGATGCGGCCTTCGCGCGCCACCATGCCGTGGCTGGTCGCCTATGGCGTGACGCTGTGCGCGCTCAATCTCCTGTTCTACGCCGCGCTCGCCACGATTCCGCTCGGCGTTGCGGTGGCGCTGGAATTTTCAGGACCGCTGCTGGTGGCGACGCTGACCTCGCGGCGGGCGGGCGACTTTGCCTGGATCGCGTTGGCGGTCGCCGGCATCGTGCTGTTGTCACCCTTCATCCGTTCGCTCCAGCCGCTCGATCCGATTGGGGTGATGCTGGCGCTGGCGGCCGGCGGTTTCTGGGCGCTCTACATCGTGCTGGCGCAGAAGGCGGGCGCCGAGCTCGGCACCCGCACCACCGCCTACGGCATGGCGATTGCCGCCGTGCTGGTGCTGCCTTTCGGCGTGGCGCAGGCGGGAGCGGGCCTGCTCGCGCCGTCGATCCTGGTCAGTGCCTTGCTCGTCGGCCTGTTCTCGAGCGCGCTGCCGTTCTTTCTGGAGATGGTGGCGCTGACCCGGATGCCGGCCCGCATCTACGGCACGCTGACCTGCCTGGAGCCAGGGCTCGGCGCGCTGGCCGGCTTCCTGTTCCTGCATGAGAGCCTGACCGCGCCGCAACTGGCCGGCATCGCCGCCGTCATCGTCGCGGCCGCCGGCACCGCACTGACCTCGAAGCCGCCGGTGCCGTCGCCGGAGTAGGGCGGATCAGCGTGCAGGTTCGTGCTGCAAAGCCGTTTCGTCACCGTCGTTCAGAACTTCACGCCCAGATCGACCTTCGCGCCCTGGTCGACCGTGCCACTGCCGAACTGGCCGGTATAGGACAGGCCGAGCGTCGCATTGGCCGACATGTTGAGATCGAGGCCGGCCTCGATCACCGCGGCATCCCTGGCGATCGGCACGCCGGCGATGGTGAATTGATCGCCGCCGGCGAAGGCGAAGACCGAGGTCGGCGTGACATCGCCGAAGGCGTGACGCCAGCCGAGCATGCCGCGAGCGGTGGCATCGATGCCGCCAAGCGCGAAGTCGGTCGCGCCGCGAAGGCCGAGCGTGGTGAAGGTGGCGTCGTTGTTTGTGCTGGCGCTGGTCAACGCCGCGGCACCACCCGTTTCGGTGAAGCCGTCGGTGTGCACGCTGACATAGGCGAGGTTGGCGAAGGGTTCGAAATGGAAGCCACCGGCATCAGCCTTGTAAGCGAGTTCGCCGAACACTTGCGCGGTGCCGGCGTCGTAGTCCGCCGACAGTTGATCGGCAAAGCCGTTGAAAGTAGCCGAGCGCCTGCTCGAGATGCTGCTCCAGCTATAGGCTGCACCGCTGCGGAAGGCGATGGCGCCCCAGTTCGTGCCGCCATAGAGACCGAGATGGTAGCTGTCGCTCTTGCCTGACGAATCGCGGTCGTCGGCATCGAAGGAGGAATGGCCGTAGCCGCCGAGCACGCCGACACGCCAGCCGCCGACCAAAGTGTCGGCGCCGGCCAGCAGGCCCCCGGTCGAGCGGTCGAAGGCGGCGGCATTGCCGTCGCTGTCGGTGTTGCTCCACGAACCGAACACCTGGCCCCAGACGGCGAAGCGGTCGGTATCGGCCGCCACCATTTCCGGTCCACCCTCGCCATAGGCCATGACCGGCAGCGCCGCCGCGCCGCCATCGCCAAAGGCAGCAGCAATGCGATTGCTGGCGGCGTCGCGGACGAAGCGGCTGTCTTCAAGCAGCATGCCCTTGGCCGAGGCGTGGATTTCCCCGGAAAGCTGGTCGAAGGCGTCCTGGGCGGCTGCTTCGCTCGGCAAAGCAAATATCGCATCGAACAGCGGATTACCGCTGCCAAGACTTTCGGCACCACCGCCGGTGGCGATCTGGTTGGGTGTCAGGCCGACCTCGGCGAAGGATTTTGCCTGCGTCGCGTCGAGATAGACATGCGTCGGGTCGTAACTCGCGAAAAGGCCGGTGAACGGGCCTAGGCCGCTGAGCGTGTAGGTGCCGGTGACGCCCATGTCTGCCTGCAGCACGGTGTAATGCGTGCCCGCCACGTAAGGTGCTGCGTCGGTCTTGATCACGTCGAGGACCGCACCGGCGGCGATCGTCGCCGTGCCCGTCGCGTGGATGAGATCGGACTGGCCGGTCGAGGTCAGCTCGACCTGGTAGATCGAGGCCGCCGCCTGGTCGAGATTGCCGGCGACGTGGAGCGTACCGATCGAATTGCCGGGTGCGATGATGCCGCCCGACCGCGCCATGACACCGCCCACCGTGCCGTTGCCGCCCAGCGTGCCACCGAAGATCGTCACCAGCGAATTGGCCAGCGAACCATTTACGGCCAGCCGCCCGCCATCCACATTGGTGGCACCGGTGAAGCCGCTCGAATCGGCGGTGAGGTTCGTCGCGCCGGCGATCTGGTTGATCGTGCCTGCGCCACCGATCGCCGACGCGAAGGCGTAGTTCGTATCGGTGTGGTTGAAGTTGATCGCACCCGCGCCCGGCCCGAACTGGACGCTCGCCGCATTGAGCGTGCCCGCGGCCGCCGCTGGCGATCCGCTCGCCGCACCGATGTTGAGCGTGCCGACGGAGCCCGCCATGGCGGCGATGTTGACCACGCCGCCGCTCGACACCGCGCCGCCATTGGCAATCGTCAGCGTGCCTGTTCCACTAACGCCGACATCAAGATCTCCGCTGCTGGCCCATGTCGAGCCTGTGCCGTCGACCGCTACCGTGCCGACCGAACCTGCGGCGTAGCCAACCAAGCCCAAGCCATTGCTGACCACGCCGCCTTTCGAAACCGTCACCGTGCCCGTGCCAAAGCCTCCGACATAGAGGTCCCCGCTGTTCGTCCACTTCGATCCCGTGCCGTCAACCGCCGCCATGCCGGTCGAACCGGCAACGTAGCCGATATAGCCCCAGCCATTGCTGACCGTGCCGCTGTTCGAGATCGTCAGAGTACCCGTGCTGAAACCGCCTACGAACAGGTCCGAGCTGTTGTTCCAGGCCGACCCCCCGCCGTCGACCGTCACCGTGCCGGTCGAGCCAGAGAATGCGCCCACATAGCCTGTGGTATCGCTGACCTTGCCGCCGTTCGAGATATTCAGCGTGCCGGTACCCTGATCGCCGACGAACAGGTTGGAACTGTTTGTCCAGGTCGATCCCCCGCCGTCGACGGTCACTGTGCCGGCGGAACCCGAACCGAAACCAACGAAGCCCAGGCCACTGTTGACCGCGCCGCCGTTGAGGATGTTCAGTTCGCCCGTGCCGGCGAAACCGACGAAAAGGGCTACGCTGGCCCAGGTCGAGCCTGCACCCTCGACCGTCGCCGTGCCGGTGGAGCCCGCAACATTTGCCAAAATGCCGTTCTGATTGCTGACCGTGCCCTTGTTCGAAACCGTCAGCGTACCTGTGCCCTGATCGCCAACGATCAGGTCCGAACTGTTTGTCCAGGTCGAGCCGGCACCGTCGACGAATACGATGCCGGTCGAGCCCGCCTTCGCGCCAACAGTTGCCCAACTGTTGCTGACCGCGCCGCCTTGCGTGATCTGCAGAGCGCCCTTGCCGAAATCGCCGACGATCAGCGACCCGCTGTTTGTCCAGGTTGAGTCGACGACTATCACGATGCCGGTCGAGCCCGCCGACTTGCCAACATAGGCCTTGTCATTGCTGACAGCGCCGCCGTTGCTGATCGCTAGCGTGCCGGTGCCGAAATCGCCGACAGCCAGGTCGGAACTGTTGGTCCAGGTCGAGCCGGCATTTTCGATGAACACGCTGCCGGTCGAGCCGGCATTCGCGCCAATAGTCCCCCCATTGGAGCTGACGTCGCCGCCATGGCTGATCGCCAGAGTGCCGGTGCCGAAATCGCCGACACTCAGCGATCCGCTGTTTGTCCAGGTCGAGTTGTCGACGAACACCTTGCCGGTCGAACCCGCGGAGGCGCCAATATAACCTGAAGTATTGCTGACCTTTCCGCTGTTCGAGACCATCAACGTACCTGTCCCGTCGACGCCGACGGACAAGTTCCCGCTGTTGAGCCAGGTTGAGCCGATGCCATCGACCATCACCTTACCGGCTGAATCGGTGCTGTAGCCCACCATGGCATCAGCATTGCTAACCACACCGCCGTTGGTGATTATCAACGCGCCGTCGCCATCATGGCCGACATAGAGCGTTCCATTGTTTGTCCAGGTGGCATCATCGATCGTCGCCGAGCCGATCGAATCTGAATATTGGCCAATATAGGCGCTGTCGCTGATGACGTTGCCGCCGTTGGAAACCGTTACCGCACCAACGCCGGAACTGCCGACCGTGAGGCTATCAGTGTTAAGCCACGTTGAGCCGGCGCCATCGATCTTTACGACGCCTTGAACGTTGCTGCCGCCCGCAACAATACCCACAGCATCCGTCACGACACCGCCATTGAGGATATCGAGCGTAGCCAGCCCGAAACTACCAACCACCAAACTGCTGCTGGTCCACGAGGAACCCGCACCTGTTACGGTGACATCAGAAGTGGAGTTATCCCCCCAGGATAAGAATGCTCGGTCGGTCGTCAACGTGCCGTTCGAAATGACAAGGCTGCCGTCCGAAGAAGCTACAAAGCCAAGGTAAATATCGTCGGCAAAAGCGTTGCCAGCGTTGATAACAGTCGGATTCGGTGTCGAATTGCTGATATATACAATATCGGCCGCCGTCGGCACTGACCCAGCGTTCCAGTTTCCGGCGGTAAACCAATCCGTGGAGGTGGTGCCGGTCCAGGCATCGGCCGCCGTCGCGGCGATCGGCTGGCCGAGTCCGACCAGCGCGGTCGACGTCAGCGCCAGATATTTCCATGCGTTAGCCCTGCGGCCACCAAAACCATTCTGCGGCATCCAAACCCCTGACATGATAGTCATTTCACCTTGAGGCTGACATGTCATTGGAGCTCGGGCTTGTCTTGGGCAGGGCCGCACTGGAATTGGACTGGAGCGAAAAGCCGAGCCTTTTGCGCGCACTGTGGCAGTTCTGCGCCACGGTCGCGCAGGTGCCGCTTCACCGGCCTCTCAAAGAGAGAATCGGACGCCGCGCCAGGGCCGGCCACAGAAAATGCCGCAACCCTATCTGGCGCTGGTCGGCGTATAGCCGAAACGGCGACGAAAGCAGCGATTGAAATACGATACATCGCTGAACCCGCTCGTCATCGCGATATCGCTGACCCGCATGTCGCTGTGTCTCTGAGAGAGCATCCTATGGGCGCTCTGCAACCGCAGTTCGAGAACGCGCTCGGAGAAGCTCACTCCGGTTTCCTGAAGGAGATCATGGACGTAGCGCGCCGACAGGCCGAGCTGTTGCGCGACACCTTGGGCGGAGATGCCAGGATCGGCGAAATCCTCGGCAATCGTTGCCAGGATCGCCTCCAGCCTGGCGGCGCGCAGGCCGCGAAGGCCGACCAATTCGGCAGCTCGGCCTTTCGCCCCGGTCACCAGGCCGATCAGGTCCACGATCGTGTCCGTCGCATGGGTTATGAGATCGGCCGAGGCGAGCGGGCTGCCGCTTTCAAGAAGCTCGCAATAGCGCTTGAGAAGATCGAGGGCTTCGTTGTCGGCGCCGATCTTCAACCCTAGCCGGTCGTCGATCTGCGGGAAGGCGCGCATGAGGACCGCGCGTGGGACCACCACATTGGTCCAGATATTGCTGTCGGCGCCGCTCATTTTCAGCGCTTCCGAGGCCGTGACGAGGACGGCTTCTCCCCGACCGACGGCATATTCGCGGCCGACCTGCACGCCCGACAAGAGGGTGTCGGCCTTGTTGATCAGCAGCAAATAGCCGTCATTGTCGTCCTCGGCGATGTTGCTCGCCTTCCTTGTCGCCTGCTTGATCGTTCCGGACATCTGACCGAGAACCAGTGAACCGACAGCCGTGGCTTCGATCGAGGCCTCGAAGGGCAGGTTTTCCGATATGCCGTATTCCACCGACCAGATTTCCGCGACGTGGATGTCCTGCCACAGGGAAAATCGCTCGCGTTCGCCAAGATGCGGCGGCAACTGAGCCGATGAAAACACCGTCTTTCGCGACAATGGAAAACCTCGATAAAGTATCCGCGCTTAAAAAATACCGATCGCCATACTTTCAATCGGCAGAATAACCGGCAACAGTGGCGGCTGGCGTCAAGCAATCGAGTTGAATCCTAATCGAGATCAGCCAGGAGTGGCGTCATCCAAAAGTATGACGCCACAAAATTCTCCGAGGCGAGATCGCAGTGTGTCTGGAGGCGTGGTGGAGAGGCTGAGCAGCGAAGTCCTTGGTTCCATTATCGGCGATATCTACGATTGCGTTTTGAACCCGGAAGGCTGGGCCGGGGTCATGACCCGGATCACGACGGCCATGGACGCGGCCTATACAACCATCGCGCTCGCCAGCACCGCCGACAATCATGGCCGCTTCGCCGCTCAATCGCCCTGGGATCCCGTGCAAATGCGCGTGCTCCAGGACTATGACTTTGATGCAATTCCCGGTCTGAAGACGGCGGTCATCGGCGACGTCGACACGCCCGTCGCGACGCTGTCGCTGATGAGCGAAGCCGAACTCGGGCAGACGGCATTTTTTCAGAATTGGGCCAAACCGCAGGGATTGCGCGAAGCCTGCATCACCAAATTCGTCCACACATCGGACCGGATCGGGCTCATGGGTTGCACCACATGGGCCGACAGGGGGATCATATCAGCCGAGGACCAACATTTCCTGGCGTTGCTCTCGCCGCATCTGCGCCGTGCTTCCCTGATCGGAGACCTGCTCGACCAGGCTCGCGTTACCGCCAGCCTTTACCGCCAGGCGCTCGACAATCTCGCAGTGCCTGTCGTGCTTGCCGGCGCCAACGGGGCCATCCTCCATGCCAATGGCGCTGCCGAACGGATGTTGTCGGCGCAAGGTCCGATTCTTTCCAGGAACGGCCTGCTCCAGGCGCAGAATCCGGCGGTCGCCCGCGCCCTGCTGGAAGCGATCGCCAGCGCCGCGAACGCGGATGCTTCGCTTGGCGCCCGGGGCATAGGACTGCCGGTCTCGGCCCCAGGCCAGCCGCCCGCCGTCGCCTATGTGCTGCCGCTGACCGAAGGAACCGCGCGCGCGGCCTTCCGGCCGGCATGCGCGGCTGTCTTCATATCGACCACGACGTCGGCTTCTCCTCTCCCGGAGGCCGTCCTGACCACGCTGTTCGACCTTACGCCCGCGGAGGCGCGGGTCCTGCTGCGGATCGGCAGCGGATTGTCGGCGTCGAAGAGCGCTTTGGCGCTCGGCATCGGCGAAAACACCTTGAAGACACACCTCAATCGTATCTTCGCCAAAACCGGGACGAGACGCCAAGCCGATCTTGTCAAGCTCGTCTCGGACATAGGCACGCCCCTGGCAGCGCATTCAGGCTGAAGGCGTAGTCCGCAGCGCGAGATCGGCTCACCGCCTCCAGAGCGGCTCCGGCGCGAAGCGCTCGCTCGCCGGGATCGCGCCTGGCCGCCCCCCTCTGGCCTGCCGGCCATCTCCCCCTCAAGGGGGGAGATTACTCGCTTCCACCGCTCAGATCAGCTTCTCCAGCGTGATCGGCAAGTCGCGCACCCTTTTCCCCGTCGCGTGGAACACCGCGTTGGCGATCGCCGGCGCCACGCCGACGATGGGCAGTTCGCCGACGCCCTTGCCGCCGAGCACCGAGGAGTGCGGGTCGGGGATGCCGACCGAAATCACCTCGATGTCGGGAATGTCGGCATTGGTCGGCACCAGATAGTCGGCGAGGTTGTTGTTGACGATGCGGCCGTGGCGGCGGTCGATGATGCCTTCTTCCAGCAACGCTTGGCCGATGCCCATGATGATGCCGCCCTTCCACTGGCTTTCCGCCAGCTTCGGATTGTAGAGCCGTCCCGAATCCAGCGCCGACACGACGCGCGAGACGCGCACCGTGCCGAAATCCTCGTCGACCCGGACCTCGATGAAATGCGCGCACCAGGAATGGCGGGAATAGTCGCCTTCGGTGTGCGGCAGCGCCATGGCGATGGTGGTGTAGTTCCTGTAGCGGTCCTCGGCACTCGAATTGGCCGGCATGGTATCGCCTGTCGCCTCGATGCGGTCGCGGCCGACGCTTTTGAGGAGCTCGGCGATCGACACATCGGGGCCGTCGCCACGCGGTGCGGTGATGCGGCCATTGGCGACGACCAGCGTGTTGGCCTGCAGCGCATGGAAGGGCGAGCGCGGGTCGCTGATCGCCAACCCGACCAACTGGTCGAGCGCCGAGGTCGCGGCCTTGTAGACGGCACCGGTCATGACGCCGGCCAGGCGCGAGCCGCCTGCGACGCCGGCGCGGGGAAAGCGGGAATCGCCCAGCTTCACCACGACGTCGTCGGCCGGCACGCCCACCGTCTCGGCCGCCGTCTGCGCCAGGATGGTGTAGGTGCCCTGGCCCATGTCGATCGAGGAGCTTTCGACCTCCACCGAGCCGTCGGCCTGGATGCGCACGATCGCCTCGCCATAGGCGCGCCGCACCGGATAGGTACCGGCGGCTACGCCCCAGCCGATCAGCTGGTTGCCGTCGCGCATCGAACGCGGCTCCGGTGAGCGCCTGGCCCAGCCGAAGCGCTCGGCGCCCGTGGCAAAAGCCTCGCGCAACTGCCTGGTGGACCAGGCTTTTTTCACTTCCGGGTCCTGCTCGGCATAGTTCCGCAGCCGGATCTCCAGCGGGTCGATGCCAACCTCATAGGCGAGCTCGTCGATGGCGCTTTCGATGCCGAAGGCCGAAGGGTTCTCGCCCGGCGCGCGCATGGCGCCCGGCACCACGGAATTCACCCGCACGACGTTCTGCCGGGACGAAAAGTTCGGCGTCGCGTACATGATCGAGGTAACCGAGGCCAACGGCTCCACCCACATGCCATCGATCGACGTTTCATTGACGCCGCGATGCACGATCGACTGGATTTTTCCTTCCGCATCCGCGCCGAGCGCCACCGTCTGGCGCGTCGCGGCGCGGCCGCCATAGCCGGTGAAGGTCTGCGGGCGCGTCATCACCAGGCGCACCGGCCGGCCGAGCATTTTGGCTGCACTCGCGGCAACCGCGCCGTGGCCGAGCGCCAGCGCCTTGGAGCCGAACCCGCCGCCAATATAGGGCGAGACCAGCCGCACATTCTCGAACGGCACACCGAACCATTCGGCATAGGTGCGCGCCATGCCATCGAGCCATTGGCTCGGCTCCCACACGGTGAGCCGGTCGCCCTCCCAGCGGGCGATCAGGCCGTGCGGCTCCATCGGCGCCTGGTATTCGCGCGGCGTGTTGTAGGCGGCGCAGATCCGGACCGGGGCGGACGCAAAGGCAGCCTGCGCGTCGCCCCATTCCTTGGTCATGGCCTCGATCGGAATGCCGTCGCCGGCTTTGGCATCGTTGAGGTCGACGATGGCCGGCGTCTCGTCATAGTCGACCTTGACCAGGGCCGCTGCCGCGACCGCCTGCTCGAAGGTTTCCGCGACCACGGCGGCGACATGCTGGCCCGAAAAGCTGATGTCGCGCGCCAGCGGGCAATAAGGCTTGTCGGGCGGGGGCGTGCCGAACCAGTCCGACGCGGTTTTCAGGGCCATGATGGTGTCCGGCGTCAGCACTTGCAGCACGCCGGGCGCCGCCTCAGCCTGCGCCGTATCGATGGCGCGCACCTTGCCGGACGCGATCGTGCTGTCGACCAGCACGGCGTAGGCCAGGTCTTCGAGCTGCTGTTCGACGGCGTATTTGGCCGCACCGGTGATCTTGGCCGGGCCGTCGACGCGCGACAGCCGGCCTCCGACGGCTTGTGCCAGCACGCCGTCGGAGGCGTCGCCATGTCTTGCGATGTGAACGGTCATGCCGCTTCTCCCAGTTTGAGGATGGCGCGCGCGACGACGCGCGGCGCGAGCTCGATCTTGTAGTGGTTGGCGCCATGGTCGACGGCGCCCTCGACGGCGAGCAGGCTGGCCGCGCGGACAGCCGCAGGCTCCAGCACCTTGCCTTTCAGCGCCTCTTCCACGGCGCGCGCCCGCCAGGGCTTGGTGGCAACGCCGCCTAGCGCGACGCGCAGGTCGCGGACGGTGCGCCCGTCGGCCTCGAGTTCGAGGCCGGCGGCGGCACTGGCGGCGGCGAACTCGTAAGACTGCCGGTCTCGGACCTTCACGTAGGTCGAGCGGCGGGCGGCGGCGGATCCCGGGATTTCGATGGCGGTGATCATCTCGCCCGGTTCGATCGCGTGTTCCTTCTGAGGCGTGGTGCCGGGCAGCAGGAAAAAGTCGTCGACCAAGACCCGGCGCTCACCGAGATGGACCACCGCGTCGAAGGCGACCAGCGCGGTGGCGAGGTCGCCGGGATACATGGCGATGCAGGCCTCGCTGGTGCCGAGCACCGCATGGCCCCTGGTGACGCCGCCGATCGCCGAGCAGCCGCTGCCGGGCTCACGCTTGTTGCAGGCGGCAAAATTCGAGGGATCGCGGAAATAGGGGCAGCGTGTGCGCTGCATCAGATTGCCGCCGACGGTCGCCATGTTGCGGAGCTGCGCCGAAGCCGCCTGCCACAGCGCCTCCGAGACAGCGGGAAAGCCGCCCTTGATGCCGGCGTGGTCGGCGACATGGCTCATCCTGGCGAGCGCGCCGATGACGGCGCCGCGCTCGTCGATCTCGATGGTATCGAGCCCCTTGAGATGGCTGATGTCGACCAGGCTATCGGGCTCGGCGACGTCGCATTTGGCGAGGTCGATCAGCGTCGTGCCGCCGGCCAGCAGCATGGCGCCGGGCAGGGCGGCCGCCTGGCGTGCGGCGTCGACGGAGTTGGCGCGAAGATAGGAAAAATCCCTCATGACGCGGCCTCCAGCGCTGCCTGGCGCACGGCGGCGACGATGTGCGGATAGGCGCCGCAGCGGCAGAGATTGCCGGCCATGTATTCGCGGATCTCGTCATCGGAGCCGGCATGGCCTTCGCGGATGCAGGCGACCGCCGACATGATCTGGCCAGATGTGCAATAGCCGCACTGGAAGGCGTCCTGATCGAGGAAGGCAGCCTGCACGGGATGCAGTTCGCCCTCCCGTGCAAGCCCCTCTATGGTGGTGACGGTGCGGCCTTCGGCCTGTGCCGCCAGCGTCAGGCAAGCCAGCACGCGCTCGCCGTCGACATGCACCGTGCAGGCGCCGCACTGGCCGTGGTCGCAGCCCTTCTTGGTGCCTGTCAGGCCGAGGCGGTCGCGCAAGGCGTCGAGCAGCGTGACGCGCGGTTCGAGGTCCAGCGTATGCGGCTGGCCGTTGATATCGAGATGGACGGGGATTGTGGTGTTCGTCATGGGCGTCTGGCTCCAGTTGCTTGACGCTGAGGGAAATGAAGTGGTGTCGGGGCGGGGAAGGGCAAGGCCAATCGAGGAGGCGGAGCGGCGGAGACAGCGATCTCCCTCGCAAGAGGTGAGATTGGCAGCTTTGCGGTCACGGTCACTCTCCAGCGGAAATCGGCTTTGGCTTGCAAGCTTTCAGCACGTGACATACCGGTTCCCCTGATTATATGATAAAGGTGCTCCACTAAAGCGGAGGCGCCTCCGTTTATTACGTGGGGGCTGACCCGATGGGGTTCAAGCCCCATATTTCGACAGTGGAGAAAAAATTGGCCGCAGAGCCGTCCGCCATCCCCGACCAGAAGACCGCAGAGGCCAAGCCGCTGCGCGCCGACGCGCAGCGCAACCGCGACCGGCTGGTCGAGGTGGCGGCCTCGGTCTTCGCCGAGCGCGGGATCGATGCCTCGCTGGAGGAGATCGCGCGCCGCGCGGGCGTCGGCATCGGCACGCTCTACCGGCATTTCCCGACACGCGAGCACCTGGTCGAGGTGGTCTACCGCCGCGAGGTGGAGGGGCTGTGCGCGGCCGCCGGCGAACTGGCGGCAAAGCATCCGTCCGACGTGGCACTGGAAGAATGGATGCGGCGCTTCGTCGACTATATCGCCACCAAGCGAGGGCTTGCGACCAGCCTGCGCATCCTGTTGACGGCGAATGCCAATCTCTATTCCGACACGTCGGGTCGGGTCTCGGCGGCGTTGCGGCAATTGGTCGAGGCGGCGGTGGCCGAGGGCACGATCCGTGGCGATGTCGACGCGTCCGACGTGCTGCACGCGCTGGGCGGCATCTATTCGGCGCCCGACACCCCGG
The DNA here is from genome assembly GCF_006442955.1 of Mesorhizobium sp. B1-1-1. Taxonomy (NCBI): domain Bacteria; kingdom Pseudomonadati; phylum Pseudomonadota; class Alphaproteobacteria; order Hyphomicrobiales; family Phyllobacteriaceae; genus Mesorhizobium; species Mesorhizobium sp. B1-1-1. The sequence continues at coordinate 138,493 of NZ_VFWW01000005.1, read as the reverse complement.
ATTGGCGCGATCGCTCGCGCCGGCTGGTCCGGCTGCTGATGGACGGATTGCGGTTCGGCGCCGCCAAGGCTAGGTGAGGGCGACTGGAGACTGGCCTGCGGCTAGCGGGCACGTCCGCGATTTGGGGGCATCTTATGTATGTGGGCCGTTCCTACAAGGTGATGGATTTCGCGCTCTGGTCGCGGCGCAGCGTCATCTACATGGTGGTGGTGAGCGGACTGGCGGTGGCCGCCTACCGTTTTCCCGGACTTGCCGGGTTCTCGGTGCCGTGGTCTGTCGTGCTGGTGCTCGGCACCACGGTGTCACTGGTTGCGGGCTTCAAGAATTCGCAGGTGTTTACCCGCAGCGGTGAAGCGCTGCAGGCCTTTGCGCAAATCACGGCCAGCAGCCGGTTGTGGTCCAATTTCTGCAGGGACTTCACCGACGCGCCGACAGCGAAGCAACTCATCTATCGCCACATCGCCTGGATGACGGCGCTGCGTTTCGCGCTGCGGCGGCCGATGCCTTGGGAATCCATGGCGCGGGCCGCCAATATCGAATACCGGCGGCGTTACCATGTCCAGGAGGATACGGGCTCGATCGCCGACGAATTGCGGCCGTTGCTGGGCGAGCAGACCGGGGGCGTCCTGAAATCGCCCCGCCCGGCGATCGCCTTGCTCGAAATGCAATCGGTGCAGGTCAACGGCTTGTTCAAGGTCGCCAAAATTCCTCCGCAGATCTATGGCGAACTGACAAAACTCATCCGCGACTTCCACGACCAGCAGGCGCGCTGCGACCGCATCAAGAACAATCCCTATCCCCGCCAATACGCCATCGTCAGTTCCATGTTCGTCATGATCTTCTGCACGCTGTTGCCGTTCGGCGTCGTTCCGGTCTTCGCCGAGATGGGCAAATTCGGCGGGGCGCTGGGCTCGATCGCGATCTGGCTGACGATCCCGTTCAGCACGCTGCTGGGCTGGGCATACATGTCGCTCGACCAGGTCGGCGAGAGCAGCGCCAACCCTTTCGAGGGCAACGCCAACGATGTGCCGATTTCGCAGATCTGCCGCGACATCGAGATCGAGATGCGGACCGGGCTCGGCGAGGTCGACCTTCCCGCGCCATTGCTGCCTGTCAACGACATCGCGACGTAAACGCCAGCGCGCTTGGCGGCGATGAGCAGGGCGAACGGCCGGCTTCATTGCGCCTGGGCGGCGCGCCGCTCCGCCGTCGAAGCGTCAGGTCTTTTCGGGCGTGCACCAGGGGCAGCCCTTGGCGGGTTGCGACGGCTCGTCGCCGCGCCGTGTCGGCTCCGCCTCGATCGGCTCCCGTGTGTCGGGACCGTACGTCTCACTCGTCCGTGTCATGGTTCTTCTCCTTGATGGGTTGCATCGGCGATTCAAACTGGTTTGCGCAATGCTCTGTTTTTGCAGAGTTTTCTCCAAGCGCTTTGCTTTCTCCCGGCCCGCCTGCCTGTTGGAAATCACGCGCAGCCAAGGCGCCAGATGGAAGGCGCTCATCAGCAGGTACATGGCCGGCATGCCGGTGAGCGGCGAAGAGGTGCCCATGCACAGCATCGCCGCATCGCCGCCGAAGATGCCGGCCAGCAGCGCCATCAGGGCGAAGGTCGGCGCGGCGGCGAGGCCCAGCCAGTCGGCGATGCCGAGGCGGGCCGCGTCCTGATCGGGACAGCGGCGGGCGTCTGTATGGATGTCGCTCATGTCTTTCTCCTCGGTTGCGCATTGGCGCAAGCCCGGAAAGCAGCAGCAGTTCTGGGAAAGCTGCCGCCTTGTGAAGAGCGTCCGGCCGCGCTTGCGTGGAGCCGGCGCTCTAGCCAGGCTCTACTGGACGTCCTTGTTGCGGAACGCCGCCTCGCCGGCAGCAGACACTTCGTCCCATTTCCTGTCCGGCGCGGTGTCTGCGTCGTAATTGTCGCTCCAGTTCCACCATTTGTAGGTCGGGGTCTGCGGATAGCCTTCGGGCGAGTCCTCCCAGACCTCCTGGCGGCCGAGCGGCGTGGCGTCGAGGTAGCTCCAGACGGTGCCCATCGCCTCGTCGCCGCGGTTGTTGATCAGATAGGTGCGGAAGATGCGGTCCCCGTCGCGGATGAAGACGTTGTGGCCGTGCCATTCGTCGACGCCGAAATCTTTGTCGAAGCTGTCGGTGATGGTGTACCAGGGCATTGCCCAGCCCATCCGCTTCTTCAACCGCGCAATGTCGGCCTGCGGCGCGCGCGAGGCGTAGGCTAGCGTGGTGTCGCGGGCGTTGAGATGGGCGAGGTTGGAGACCTGGTCGGCACCCAGCGAGCAGCCGCGGCAGGCGTGATCGGGCCAGCCATACACACCCGGCTCGAAGAAGGCGCGGTAGACGATCAGCTGGCGGCGGCCCTCGAACAGGTCGAGCAGGCTCGCTTTTCCGTTGGGTCCTTCGAACGTGTAGTCCTTCTCGACGGCCATCCACGGCATGCGGCGGCGCTCGGCGGCCAACGCATCCTTGGCGCGGAGCGTCGCCTTCTCCTTTACGAGCAACTGCTGGCGCGCCGCCTCCCATGCTTGCTGGGAAACGATCGGCGGTGTGTGCATTTGCTTGGTCATGGCTTTTGCCTCGCTGTTCCGGTTTGATGTGACGGGACTGACATAGCGCCGGACAGCGGGATGGTGAGAGTTACAAGTATGGCGGGATTCGCCGTGGCGGGATTTTGATGGATTCGCTGATCACGGCCGTGGGGCTGTTGCTGGCGGCGGGTGATCCGCTCGGCGCGCTCGACCGCGTGGCGTTGCGCGAGGACGCGCCGGCGCTGGCGCTGCGCGGCATCGCCATGGCGCAGCTCGGCGATCTCGACCGGGCCAGGGCTCTGCTGCGGCGGGCGGGGCGCACCTTCGGGCCGAGGGAAGCGGTGGCGCGCGCCAGATGCGTCATCGCCGAAGCCGAGATCGCGCTGGTTTCGCGCGACCTCGGCTGGCCGGCCAAGGCGCTCGACGCGGCGCGGGCGACGCTGGAAAAGCAAGGCGACCGGCTGAACGCCGCGCATGCGCGGCACCTGGAAGTGCGATTCCTGTTGCTGATCGGCCGTCTCGACGAGGCCGAGCAGGTGCTGGCCGGGCTCGATGCGACGCCGTTTCCGCCGGCTTCGCGGGCCGCGCACGAGCTGGTCGTCGCCGGCATCGCCATGCGGCGCCTCAGGACGAAGACCGCGCGCGCGGCACTCGAGCGGGCCCGCCACGCCGCATGGCGGGCCGGCATTCCCGGACTGATGGCCGAGGTCGACAGCGCGTTCCGGGTGCTGGCAACGCCGGCGGCGCGGCTGATCGCGAACGGCCAGGAGCATCCGCTGCTGCTCGAGGAAGTCGAGACCTTGCAGGCATCGGAAGCGCTGGTGGTCGACGGTCTTCGTTATGCCGTGCGCAGACAGGAGGCGCGGGCCTCTCTGGCGACGCGCCCGGTGCTGTTTGCGCTGGCGCGCGCGTTGGCCGAGGCCTGGCCCGGCGACATGCCGCGTGCGGCGCTCATCGCCAGGGCCTTCGGCGGCAGGCACGCCGATGAATCGCATCGCGCCCGGCTGCGGGTCGAGATCGGCCGGCTGCGCGCCGAGCTGCGCGGGCTGGCCGACATCCAGGCGACGAAGCGCGGTTTTTCGCTGGCGCCGAAACGGGGCGGCGAAGTGGTGGTGCTGGCGCGGCCTCTCGAGGAGCGGCATGCGGCAGTGCTCGCCTTCCTCGCCGACGGCGAAGCCTGGTCGAGCTCGGCACTGGCGCTGGCGCTCGCATCCAGCCAGCGCAGCGTGCAGCGCGCGCTGGAGCAGCTTGCCGAGACCGGCAAGGTGCAATGGTTCGGCCGCGGCCGGGCGCGCCGCTGGATGACGCCGCCGGTGGCGGGTTTCACGACCACCTTGTTACTCCCGGCGCCGTTGCCGAGCGGCTAGGAATGGATCACACGATCAAAAGGTGAGGATGAAGACATGAAACATGCGGCGGCCGAAATCCTGCGTGAATACGGCCCCTTTGCGGGCGTGGACAGCGTGCATGGGGTGAGCTTCGACGGGCAGAACGTCTGGTTTGCCTCGGGCAAGGGGCTCACCGCCTTCGACCCGGAGAGCGGGCAGGCGGTGCGCTCGATCGATGTCGCCGCGCATGCCGGGACGGCCTATGACGGCCAGTACCTCTACCAACTCGCCAAGGACCGGATCCAGAAGATCGATCCCGGCACCGGCGCGGTGCTGTCCACCATTCCGGCGCCCGGCGGCGGCGGCGATTCCGGCCTCACCTGGGCCGAGGGCACGTTGTGGGTGGGGCAGAACCGCCAGCGCAAGATCCACCAGATCGATCCCGAGACCGGGGCGGTCCTGCGCGTCATCGAATCCAACCGCTTCGTCACCGGCGTGACCTGGGTCGATGGCGAGTTGTGGCACGGCACCTGGGAAGGCGACCAGAGCGATGTGCGGCGCGTCGACCCGGTGACCGGAGACGTGCTGGAACGGCTCGACATGCCGCCCGGCAAGGGCGTGTCGGGGCTCGAATCCGACGGCGGCGACCGCTTCTTCTGCGGCGGCGGCCCGGGCGGCGTGGTGAGGACCGTGCGCCGACCGAAATGAGGGCTGATCTTCGCGGTGAGCTCAAATGCCAACGAAAGCGACAAGAGCATCGTCTGTGTCGATCACAGATTCGGCAATTTGTCCGCCGCCGGCTGGCCGTTGCCCGATGCCGGGCCTAGATAGGCTGGACCATCTTCGCAGAGGACCAGACCATGCCTGAACAGATTTCGTTGAACGACGGCTCGACCATTCCCCGGCTCGGCCTTGGCGTGTGGCAAGTCGATCCCGCTATCACCGCCAAGGTGGTGGGTTGGGGGATCAAGGCCGGCTACAGGCTGATCGACACCGCCGAAGGCTACCAGAACGAGAAGGGCGTCGGGGAGGCGATCCGGAGCGCGGGCGTGCCGAGAGGCGAGCTGTTCATCACCTCGAAGCTGCGCAACGGCGCGCACCAGCGCGATGCCGCATTGCGCGCCTTCGAGGATACGATGGACAAGCTCGGTATCGAACAGATCGACCTGTTCCTCATCCACTGGCCGGTGCCCAGCCAGGACAAATATGTCGAGGCCTGGCAGACATTGGTCGAGCTGCAGAAAGCCGGCCGGATCAAATCGGTCGGCGTGTCGAATTTCAACCGGGATCACCTGGAGCGCATCATCGGCGAAACCGGCGTCACGCCAGCCGTCAACCAGATCGAGCTGCATCCGCGTTTCCAGCAGCGCGAGATCAGGGAGTTCCATGCCCGGCACAACATCCACACCGAAAGCTGGAGCCCGCTCGGCAGCGGCAGGCTGCTCAGCGACGCGACCATAGCAGGCATCGCCGCAAAGCACGGCAAGTCCGCGGCGCAGACGATGATCCGCTGGCACCTCCAGGAAGGGCTGATCGTCATCCCGAAATCGGTTCACCAGGACCGCATATCGGCCAATTTCGACGTCTTCGATTTCGAACTGGACGCGCAGGACCTGAAGGCCATCCGCGGCATGGATTCAACCGACGGCCGCGTCGGGCCGAACCCTGCGACGGCGGCGTTCTTGTTTTGAGGCCACCAACGTTTTTACTCTACGGCGCCCCCCTCTGTCCTGCCGGACATCTCCCCCACGAGGGGGGAGATCGGCTGTCGTGAATGCTTTCGCCAATTTTCAACTTTGAAAAATGTGGCGCTGGCGCCAAAGCTGCCAATCTCCCCCCTTGTGGGGGAGATGCCCGGCAGGGCAGAGGGGGGCGCTGTCCCGCCAGCCTGTCAGGGCGCGTCTGCCAAACCAGCCGCGATAACGATATGCTGGCAGACATTGTCTATGTCGCGGATGACATCGTCATTCCAGAAGCGCAAGACGATCCAGCCATCCTGTTCCAAGCGTTTGGTTCTGGCCTCGTCAGCATTGGCAAGACCCGGGTCGCCATGTTGTGAACCGTCGACCTCTGCAATCAGCTTTTTCTCCGGGCAGGCGAAGTCTACGATGTAGCCGGCGATGGGGAATTGCCTGCGAAAGCCCAGGCCCATCAGCCTATGCGCACGCAGCTCGTTCCAGAGCTTTAGTTCGGCATCGGTCATGATCCTGCGCATCGATTTCGCGTTAGCGCGGTGTCTTGGGGGCAAGGGTGTGTGTGGCATGGTGTGAGAGGCTTGATGCTGAAGTTGGTCACCAACGTTTTTACTCTACGGCGCCCCCCTCTGTCCTGCCGGACATCTCCCCCACAAGGGGGGAGATTGGCAGCTTTGGCTCCGGCGCTACATTCTTCAACGTTGAAGATTGGCGAAAGCATTCGCGACAGCCGATCTCCCCCCTTGTGGGGGAGATGCCCGGCAGGGCAGAGGGGGGCTGTCCCGCCGGCGTCTCAGGAGATCAGCAGCTTCAGTGCCTCAAATCCCCGAGCCGTCCAGCTGCTGGGCGTCGTCGCCTTCCCAGGGCGAGGGCATGGAGGCGCGGGCGAGGTTGGCCGAGGGCATCGGCATCCAGCATTTCAGCTCCGGCTCGGCATATTCGACGATGCGGCCGGGCGAGGAGTCCGACGCGCGCCAGCCTTCTTCGCCGAACTGGTCGCCATCCGACCAATAGGCGAGGTCGACTTCCGCCGGCCCCTGCTCGGACGGCCGGACCGTGACGAGGATCCGGCTGCCGTCCTTGGGCGCGCTTGACATGTGGCGCCAGCGGTCGGGCTCATCCATCGCTCATCCTCCTCGAGATCCATTGCCATGCTTCGAGAGGGATAGTCGCCTCGCGTCCGGAAGCGGTCAACCCGGACTTTTCGCAAAACCGGTCCTTGCGGTCGCGACCGCATTGTCGGATTCGATCGGCGCTATCCGTCCTTGGCGTGCATGCCGCAACAAGGAGCGAGGCGATGGCGAGTGACAAGGTCGGGCCGAAACCGCACGGGGCGGACGCGGAGATGAAACTGTTCTTCAGCCGCAACCCCAATCCGCGCCTGGGAGTCGCGGTGGCTCGTCACCTCGGGGCGAAAGTCGCGTTCGAATTCGCTTCGCCCATGGCGCCGGGGCAGGCGGAGCGGTTCCGTCCGCTCAATCCCAATCTTTCCCTGCCCTTGCTGGCCTGGCCTGGAGGGAGCCTCTGGGAAGCGGACGCCATAGCCTGCCGGCTTTCGCGCGACCTGGGTTCGGATTTCTGGCGCGCGGGCGACGACGAACCCGAGATGATCCGTTGGCTGAGCTGGGGCAAGGAGGAGTTCGTCAGGGCCTGCGACATCGTGCATTTCGAGCGCGGCACCAAGCAGCGCTATGGCATCGGGCCGATCGACGCGGAAAAGGTCGCGGAGGGACTGGAACAGTTCCACAGGACGGCGCCGATCCTCGAGGCGGCACTTGGCCGGCGGCCATGGCTGGCCGGGACTTCGGTCTCCTATGCCGATTTCCGCATGGCGACGTTCCTACCCTTCAACGACGCCGCCCGCTTGCCGCTCGGCGACTATCCCCAAATCGAGCGCTGGTATCGCCGGCTCGAAGAGATCGAGGCCTGGCGCGATCCGTTCCAGGGGCTGGACGCGCCCGCATTGGCACCGGTCCCCCCGGACGGTGATGCCCGCGTGAGACGACGCGGGAGCGGTCGACCAGGCTTCAGGGCTTGAATCGCGATTCCGCTTCAACTGCTTGTTTTCACGTCCATCCGAAACGATTGCGCGCTTGTCATGCGATCGTTCAGCCGGTCCGAGGTTCGCATCAGGCAGGCAGCATTCGCACAACTGTGCGCAACGCCCAACCGGCGGCCATCGGCGCTCGACGCTTTGCAATCGGATTGATAAGTCCCTCTGCGAAGGAGCGGCTGAGTCTGACATGACCGTTGCGATCGAGATGGGACAGACGACCGCCGGCGCGCCGGCGGCGCTGGACCTTGAGGAACTGCTGGCGACGCGGCTTTTGGTGCAGGGCAATTCGGGCTCCGGCAAATCTCATTTGTTGCGCCGGCTGCTGGAGCAGAGCGCGCCCTGGGTGCAGCAGACCATCATCGACCCCGAAGGCGACTTCGTGTCGCTGGGCGAACGCTTCGGCCATCTGGTGATCGATGCCGAGGAACATACCGAGCGCGGGTTGCAGAGCGCCGGCGAGCGGGCGCGCATCCACCGCGTCTCCACGGTGCTCAATCTCGAAGGGCTCGACGCCGAGAACCAGATGCGGCGCGCCGCCGCCTTCCTCGGCGGGCTGTTCGAGGTGGCGCGCGACCATTGGTACCCCATGCTGGTGGTGGTGGATGAGGCGCAGCTTTTCGCGCCGGCGGTGGCCGGCGAGGTTTCCGACGAAGCGAGAAAGCTTTCGCTCGGCGCCATGACCAATCTGATGTGCCGCGGCCGCAAGCGCGGGCTTGCCGGCATCATCGCCACGCAGCGCCTTGCCAAGCTTGCCAAGAATGTCGCGGCGGAGGCTTCCAATTTCCTCATGGGCCGCACCTTTCTCGACATCGACATGGCGCGCGCGGCAGACCTGCTTGGCATGGAGCGGCGACAGGCGGAGGCCTTTCGCGACCTGGAGCGCGGGCATTTCATGGCGCTGGGCCCGGCATTGTCGCGCCGTCCGCTCGGCCTGCGCATCGGCCCGACGGATACCAGCCCGCGCAACGGCACGCCGCGCCTGATGCCGTTGCCGGAAGCGGCATTGGAGGACGCCCGCGCGATCATCCTGGCGGCACCGCCGCCGGAGGCCGTGCGGCCGCAGCGGCGGGTGACATCGCCGGACCTGCTCGACCAGCTGATGGCGGCGAAGTCCGCGGCGCTGGAGATCCGCCCCGAACCGGCCGAGCCGGCGCCCAGCGCCGAGGACCTGGCGGAGCGGCGCGAGCGTATGGACCGCATCCTGCGCGCCATATTGGCGGAGCCCGACGCGGGCTTCCGCGTCATCGGCGTGCTCTACCAGGAGTTCGTGGTGCGCTGCCGCATCGAGGGGCTGGCGTCGGTCGTGCCCGATCTGCAGGAGTTCCGCCGCATGCTGACGCGCGCCCGCGCCGGCGTGGGTTCCGATATGGCCGAGGACGATGCGTGGCGCGACGTCTCCGTGCGCGCCTCGCTGCTGCCCGAGGACATGCAGGGCGTGTTCATGATGATCGCCCGCGCGGCAAAGGAAGGCTGGCCCTGCCCGAGCGACGCCGCGATCGCCCGCGCCTATGGCTCGCACTCCATGCGCCGCGCCCGGCGCCTGCTCACCTACATCGAGGAGCAGGGCCTGATCGTGTGCCAGCTCGACGGCACCGGCCGGCGCACCGTGACGCTGGTGGAACTCGCCTGGGCGACGGCGCCGGGCGACCCCAATGCGGCGCCGGGCGACCGCAACGCGGCGCCGGGCGATCCCAATGCCGAGGAGGCGGAGCAGGGCAGCCTGGCGCTGTGATGGCGTGGGCGGGACGGTTGCGGTTGTCCACTGGAACATAACGAGAACATGTGATACTCTATCGCATCGGTGAGTCTTGCGCGGTACGGTCGAGGGCGATGGGAAAAATTTCACAGATTCGTGGGTCGAAATTGCCTGCCGTCTTGCGCTCGGCGGCTGATGCATTGCGAGCGGCGCGCGCGGAGCTGTCGAAGGCTCGCCTTCTGGCACGCGCATGGTGCGAGACGATCGACGAATGCGACCGCGAAACTTATGCGGTTTCGCTGACCCGGCGCGCGCTGGAGGCCTTGTCGGCGGCCCTCGGCATTTCTCCGGCGATCTGCCCCTCGCTCGCCTTCGAAACGGAAGCGCTGGACGAGCCGGCCTCCGCGCTTGCGCACAGCATCGGAGAGACCGCCGCGCGGCTGCCGATCCTCGAAGCGCTGCATCTCGTCACCAGCCTCTATCCGGTCCTGCTGCCGACCAGGGAGCGCGGTGAGCGCGGTGCCTTCTACACGCCGCCGGCGCTGGTCAACCGCCTGCTCGACCAGGCCGAGGAAGAGGGCCTGGACTGGCGCAGCGCGCGGGTTCTCGATCCCGCCGCCGGCGGTGGGACGTTTCTGTTTCATGCCGCGCACCGCATGATCGCCGCGCTCGGCGATTGCGAGCCCGCCTTCGCGCTCAGCCATGTCGGCACCAGGCTTGCCGGTTTCGAGCTCGATCCTCTCGCGGCGCGGCTGGCGCAAGGCGCCCTGGAGATCGCGCTCGCCGATATTGCGACCAGGGCCGGGCGCGCCGCCCCGGCCATGGTGACGGCCTGCGACACGCTTGAAGCCGATCCGGAACCCGTCTTCGATCTCGTCGTCGGCAATCCGCCCTATGGGCGGGTCTCGCTGCCGTCGCAATTGCGCGAGCGCTATGCGCGCGGCCTCTACGGGCACGCCAATCTCTACGGCGTTTTCACCGATGCCGCGTTGCGCTGGACCAAGCCTGGCGGCCTTATCGCCTTCCTGACGCCGACAAGCTTTCTCGGCGGCCAATACTACTCGGCGCTGCGCAGCCTTCTGGCCAAGGAGGCGCCGCCCGTCGCGATCGACTTCGTGCATGCGCGCCGCGGCGTTTTCGAGGATGTGTTGCAAGAGACGCTGCTTGCCGTCTACGTCAACGGCGCCGAGCCGCGGCGCGCGCAGATCCACTACCTGACCGTCGCCTCCGAGACCGAGGCCGGGATTGCCCGCAACGGCACGATTGGCTTGCCATCCGACCGCGCCATGCCCTGGCTTGCGCCGCGCACGCCGGAGCACAGCCGGCTCATCGCCCAGGCCGAGACGATGACGCATCGCCTTGCCGACTGGGGCTATGGGGTCTCGACCGGCCCGCTGGTCTGGAACCGCTTCAAGGGTCAATTGCGCGATCGCGCCGGCGGCAAGGGGGTGCATCCGTTGATCTGGGCCGAAGCCGTGACCGCCGACGGCCAGTTCGCCTATCGCGCGCGCAAGAAGAACCACGCTCCCTACTTCAAGCTGGAGGCCGGCGACGGCTGGCTGCTTGTCGAGGCGCCCTGCATCCTCGTCCAGCGCACCACCGCCAAGGAACAGGCCCGGCGCCTGATTGCCGCCGAACTTCGCCAGGAATTCATCGATGCGCATGGCGGCGTCGTCGTCGAAAACCATCTCAACATGGTCCGCGCGACCGGCAGCACGAAGGTGCCGGCGGCGGTCGTGGCGGCGCTTTTGAACAGCCGTGTCGTCGACGATCTTTTCCGCTGCATCAGCGGCAGCGTCGCCGTTTCCGCCTTCGAGCTCGAAGCGCTGCCACTGCCGTCGCCCAGGAGCATCCAGGCATTGGAAAGGCTGGTCATGGCCGGTGCACCGCGCGACAGGATCGAGGCGGAATGCAGCCGCCTCTACGGTGAGCCTGCATGACGGCACGGCCGCCCTATGCGACGCGCGATCTTGTCGCCGGGCGCCTGCCGCTGATCTTTCCGGAGGGCACGCCGAACCGCATCTATTGCATCCGCGAACTTGCCGCCAGCACCGTGTTCGCCGCTCTCTACATCGGCGCCGTCGAGGGTTCGGGGCGATTCCTGGGCCCTGTCCATGTTTATCGCATGACCCGCGAGCAGGCGGCGCTGGCGGACGATGCAGATCGGGATGCCTACGCCGCAACTGTCCTGCGCAAGAACGGCGCCGTCGCGGGATCACGCTGGTACGCGGACAATACGCGCGAGCCCATCCGCGACGAGACGCTGCGGGACGGGCTGGTGGCGATCGGCGCGGTGCTGCGTCGCGAGGATCTGCCGACGACTTCAGGCCAGCCCCGCTACGCGCTGAGGGCGGCATTTGCAGCCCTGTTCGACCCGGCGCTGGAAGGCGAGGCGCTGGAAACCGCCATCGCGGACTTCCAGGAAACGCATCTCAGCAAGGGCGCGCTGGCCCGCGTGACCATCATGCGCGCCGGCGCCGTCGCCAACACCGCCGGCATCCGCGTCACGTTTCCGAACGGCGACACCAGGCTTTTGGCGCCGGGACCGAGTTCGGTCATCGCGCAAGCCGTCATCGAGGTGTTCGCCAAACGGTTTCTCGCCGCCCCTGCCATGTTGTGGCTGAGCGAGAGCGGCAACAAGGTGGTCCTGCGCGACGACGCCATCGCCAGTGCGATCGGCCTCAAGATCGAGGCCGACAGGAACTTGCCCGACATCATCCTCGCCGATCTCGGCCGCAAGGAGCCGTTGATCCTGTTCGTGGAAGTGGTGGCGACCGATGGCGCGATCACGGATCGCCGGCGCGATGCCCTCCATGCTGTCACGGACGCGGCCGGTTTCGACCGAAAACAGATCGCGTTCCTGACCGCCTATCAGGATCGCCAGTCCGCCGGCTTCAAGAAGACCGTCGCGCAGCTTGCCTGGGGCTCGTTCGCCTGGTTCGTCTCCGAACCCGGCCAACTCCTCGTGCTTCATGACGGCGCGGCCGACGGGCGTCCATTCGGCAGCTTGCCTTGGACAGTGATGTAATAACGCTTCCCCAGCGTCACTAGGACAGCCGGTCGATACACGGATTATCCGGTGTTGCGCTCCGTTGGCGGCCTAGCCTGCTATGTTTAATGTTGGAGTTATTGTATAGGAATAAGGTCTGGCGAATAGCACTTCGTTTGTTGGGAACGAGTAGCATTTCGTTTGATGGCGAGGGGAGCGCCAAACGATGAAGTTCAACTTCGATGGACCTCCAGTGGATGAATCCGAGGCTGACATCCCGCTCGCCTGCCAGCGCCAATTGTTGCCTCTCGTGGGCGAAATCGTCGAGGCGGCTGTCGCGGCCGGCTGGGACAAGGATGATGTGCTTCTGGCTTTTGTGGAACTCGCGTGGGATCTTTACGAAAAAGGTCGCGGGGACCCGCAATAGACGGCCGTGAACGGCTGGCTCCGCGCCGCGCCGTTGCGTGCCACTGATGCCGAACAACGCTGTCGAACCATGGGGCCGACACAGCCTCGCATGTGAACTCCTCCTTCGTGACCGATGCGTTGCCGGCTTACGCCCGGGCCGACGAATCCGGAAGCGAAGATCCGTCAAGGCTCTTCGCTATTGACAGAAATGCTGCTGAACTTCCTTCGACGGTCAGTTCTTCTTTCTTATCTCGAATAAAGAATTTTCTTTGCGCGTGGAAGTTCTTTTCAATTCGAGGCGTGTGCGTTACGTTGATTCCGGGTCAGGGGAAGGGGATACCAAGCGGCGGTAAGCCGGCTGAGGCAACAACTATGAAACATGCGGGCGGGGCTCGGGAAAGCGGCGATTCCCAGGGCGTCGATCAAGAGCGGACAGCTCGATACGTCCTGGATATCATTCCGGAAAGTGCTGGTCCCAGAAGAGCCACCGCCCGCGGAAGCGTCATCTATTCCGTCCGCAGTCCGGGATCGCAGAAATTCCTGGCCAGGGAGCATTCCACGGGGATTGTGCTGAGGCCGGCACGCAAGCTGAGAGCCTCGCTCGGCAGTGACAGGATCACGCAGTACGATGCGCCGGTCGGCTGTCTCGTCGTCAACCCGGCGGGCGTCGACAGCACGCTGGCCTGGTCGCAGACCAGGGAGAACGCCGTCGTTTCGATCTCTCCCGAAGCGCTGTCCGAGCTGGCGGCCCATGAGTTCGATCTCCCGGACGTCAAGCTCGAGCCGCCCGCGTTCGGCACGGTTGACCTGAGGGCGCTCAACATAGCCCAGATGATCACTGCCGAACTGACCGACAGGCTGCCGCCGAACGAGCTCTATCTGGACTCGCTGCTGACGGTGTTCGGGGTGCATCTGCTGCGCGGTTATACGGGTCGCAAGAGGCAGGCCGCGTCGCCCAAAGGCGGGCTCTCCGCCGTTGGCGCCCGACGCGTGCGAGAGTATCTCGACCAGAACTTCGTGCGGAAAGTCATGGTCGCCGAGCTCGCGTCGGTCGCGGGGGTGTCACCAAATCATTTCATCGCAAGGTTCGCCGGGACATTCGGCATGCCGCCGCATCGGTATATGATCAACTTGCGTCTCGACCTCGCGGAAAAGCTGCTGGCCGGCGGAGAGTTGCCGATTGCCGAAGTCGCCTACCTTGCCGGATTTTCGGATCAGAGCCACCTGGCCGCGACCATGAAGAGATACAGGGGAAGAACGCCAGGCAGACTGGTGACGCTTTCCGCAGGAATTGAAAGCCCGACCATGGCAAAGTAGCAACAGCTGCCGGCCAGCGAGCCAAGACCGGAATTTCCTACAAGGCTTCCGGAGTTTTTCAAAATACGTCCGTCACCACCTGTGCCCCAAGCTTTGCTGGAGTCATTTGGAATGCCATTCGGTTCGCGCATTGCTTGCCATCCGGCCGGATCGATCACATGAGCGGGGCTGGCGATGCGGGCCCGCTTCGATCAATCACGAATTGTTTTTCGGGGGAACGGGGAGGGAGGCCTCGGGTTGAAGTTCATCTTGGAAATATCGGGAGGCCGAAAAATGCCGGGCGCTGATGGTCCCCCCGGATCGGTTTCCGGAGCCAATTCGGCCCGGCAGCCGCTGCTCAACGTGAAGGGCGGGCTTTCCGTCCGCAGTGCGCGCAAGGTGCAGGAGTTCCTGAACGAGAACTTCTCGCGCAAGCTGGCGCTTGCCGAAATGGCCGCCGTCTGCGGATTTTCATCGTACCACTTCGTGCGCGCCTTCTCCAAGACGTTCGGCATGCCGCCGCATCAATATGTTCTCGATCTCAGGCTGGACTTCGCGGAAAGACTTCTTGCCGACAGCCGCATGACCATCGCCGACATCGCCCATCTCAGCGGGTTTTCGAGCCAGAGCCACTTCACCACCATGATGAAGAAATACCGGCAGATGACGCCGATGCAGGCGCGGGCGGGCAAGTTTAACGCAAAGATTAGATGAAGCCGCGCTCTCGTCATTATTTGATTACTTGATTTTAAAGCAGTTGCTAAGGTAACGAGCCGTTAACCTCCGCGTATATGCTCGTATCTTTTCTCACAAGACAGCAATTTCGTGAAATACCGCGAAGGGGAATCATGTCTTCCTGCTGTGGAGTGGAAGTGTCAGACATTTCGTGCCGGCCAGCGGAGAGGGAACCATGACCGACAATCATATTTCGGGCGGCCATATTTCGGGCGGCTCGCTCCTTGTTCAGCGCCGTGCGGCGCATTTCGCCAGTCACTGGATCGCGAATGGCGATCCTCGGTCCCGTTCGGCCCGGCGCCGCTTGATGGCGGTCCTGCGCATGGCGCATCGTGCGCTGGGCATGGGGCGCAAGCGCTTGGGGCTGGGAACGCTGGGCGTCGGCGGGGCGCTCGGGACAGCCGTGACGCTGGGCGCCTTCGCGATCGGCATGGCCGCGACGCCGGCTCAGGCGCAATATCAGGCCGGCGGCGGTTCGGCGACCGCTCCCGAGGCCATCGCGGTCGGAAACGGCTCAAACGCCAGCCTTAACTGGGCCATAGCGCTCGGCTTCCAGGCCCAATCGACGGCGCAATACGGCGTCGCCATTGGTCGCACCGCGTCGGCCACGGGCACCGGCGGCGCAGTGGCGATCGGCTCCGGTACGATTTCAAACAATATCAACACGGTAGCGATCGGCGTCGCCGCGGGTGCCACTGGGGCCGGGGCCAGCGCGCTGGGCACCAACGCCCAAGCTTCGGGAGGGAACTCCACCGCAGTCGGTGTCAGCGCCACGGCCAGCAACAACTATGCGTTCGCCGCTGGCTACGGATCCGTAGCCAGCGGGCTGCGCAGCACTGCGATTGGGCAGTTCGCAGGGGCGTCCGGGCTGGATGCTGTTGCACAAGGCACCAGCACCGTTGCGAACAGCCAAAATGCCGTCGCCGTCGGCTTCCAGTCGACCGCAACCGCGATAAACGCCGTCTATCTCGGCTCGCGCACCGCTGCCGGGACGGGAGCCTTGGCCCAGAGCGCCATTGCTATCGGTACGGACGTGACGGCGTCTCAGGTCGACACCACCGCAATCGGACGCCAAAGCAAGGCAACGGGAACGGGCGCCACGGCGATGGGTAAGAACGCCAGCGCCTGGGGCAACCAGTCCATTGCATTCGGTGTGGGCGCGCAGGCAGGCGTGCAGGCCGACACGGCCGTGCCCAACAGCATCGCCATCGGCACCAGCGCGCTTGCGAATAAGAACAACGCGATGGCGCTCGGCACGCTGGCCAATGCCACGGAGGACGGTGCCATCGCCATGGGCTCCTCTACCAACGCGACAGCCACGCAGGCCGTGGCGCTTGGCGTTTCCGTCAACGCCACTGGCGCCGGCGCCACCGTGGTGGGCAGCGCAGGCTCCACTGCGTCCGGCGCCTACTCCATTGTGGTAGGCGCCACCAGTACCGCGAGCGGAGCCAATTCCATCGCCATCGGCCCCTCGACCAACGCGACGGCGGCTAACACCATCGCCTTGGGCGCCAGCGCCAAGGCGGATTCCGCCGAAGCGGTCGCCATGGGCACCAATGCGGTAGCGACCGGCGGCAAGGCCGTCTCCATCGGCTCCGGCAACACCGCCTTTGGCGACGGCGCGGTCTCGATCGGCGACCCGAGCTATGCCAGCGGCACCGGCGCCTTCACCGGCGGCGCCAACAACATCGCCAACAGCGACGGCACGGCGACCGCCACCGCGGCCAACATGGCCAACGGCGCCGTCGCGATCGGCAACAGCAACAAGGCGATCGGGCAAGGTTCCGTGGCGCTGGGCAACGGCTCGACGGCGGGCGCCGCCGGTCTTGCGGGCAATGTCGCGATTGGCGATGGCGCGACGGCGGCGGCAAGCTCCGGCGACGTGGCGCTCGGTTCGGGCTCGGTGACCACCACGGCGGTCGGCACGGCCAGCGGGGTGGTCAACGGCACCACCTACGCCTTCCAGGGCACCAACCCGACCTCGACGGTCAGCATCGGCGCGGCCGGCGCGGAACGCACCATCACCAACCTGGCGGCTGGGCGGATCAGCGCGCTCTCGACCGACGCCATCAACGGCTCGCAGCTCTTCGCCACCAACCAGGCGGTCGATGCCATCGGCGCCGTCGTCAACAACATCAATGTCGGCGGCGGCATCAAGTATTTCCATGCCAACTCGACGCTGGCGGATTCGCAGGCGCTGGGAGCCGATTCCGTCGCTGTCGGCCCGAATGCGGTCGCCAACAATGCCGGCGATGTCGCGATCGGCCTGAATTCGACGTCGGGCGCCACGACCAATGTCGGCGGCACGACGATCGGCGGCGTCAACTATACCTTCGCCGGCGGCACGCCGGCGGGCGCCTTCTCGGTCGGCTCGGCCGGCGCCGAGCGCCAGATCCAGAACGTCGCGGCCGGACAGTTGAACGGCGGTTCGACCGATGCCGTCAACGGCTCGCAGCTCTTCGCCACCAACCAGCAGGTGACCCAGAACACGACCGACATTGCCAATATCGGCGCTGGCGTGACCAATCTCGGCAACACGATCAACAACATCACCGGCGACACGTCGACCGTCTTCACCGACGCCAATGGCGAAGGCATCCGCTATGCCCGCACCAACGAGTTCGGGCTGGCGCAGACCGATTCCTTCGCCCAAGGCGTCGGTTCCACGGCGGTCGGCTACAATGCGACCGCGACCGGCGTCAGCGCGCTGGCGCTCGGCCGCGACAGCAATGCCAGCATCGACGGCGGCGTGGCGCTCGGCTCGGGTTCGCTCTCCGATCGTCCGATCGCTCCGGCTACCGGGCAACTGCCCGCCGGCCCATCCAACTTCATCCAGTACAACACCACCGACAAGGCGCTGCTCGGCGCCGTTTCGGTCGGCAACGCCACCTCCTACCGGCAGATCACCAATGTCGCCGACGGCACGCAGGACCAGGACGCGGTGACGGTGCGCCAGCTCGCGGGCGCCATCGCCGCCGTGTCGGCCACCTCGACCAAGTATTTCCATGCCAATTCGGTGGCGGCCGACTCGCTGGCGGTCGGCGCGGAATCGGTCGCGGTCGGTCCGACCACGGTCGTCAACGGCGATAACGGCATCGGCATCGGTAACGGCGCCATCGTCGACCAGACGGCGCCCGGCGGAACCGCCATCGGCCAGAACGCCCATGTGATGCTGGCGGACGGCCTGGCCTTCGGCACCAATTCGCTCGCCTCCGGCATCCAGTCGGTGGCGCTCGGCGCCGGCGCGCAAAGCACCTTCATCAACAGCGTGGCGCTGGGCGCGCAGTCCATCACCTCGGTCGGCGCGCAGGCCGGCTACGCGGCCTTTGCCCTGACCGCCCCGCAGACCTCGGTGGGCGAGGTGTCGATCGGCGACGCCGGAGCTGAACGCAAGCTCACCAATGTCGCGGCGGGCTCGGCCGACACCGACGGCGTCAACGTCTCGCAGCTGCGCGGCGTGTCGCAAAACGTGACCAACCTGTTCGGCGGCACCACCACGCTCAACCCCGACGGCTCGATCACCGGGCCGACCTACACCGTCCAGGGCAACACCTACACGACCGTCTATGACGGGCTCACGGCGGTCGACAATGCCTTGACCACCATCAGCAATGGCGGCGGCATCAAGTACTTCCACGCCAATTCGTCGCTGGCCGACAGTATCGCCGGCGGCACCGACGCCGTGGCGATCGGACCCGAAAGCGTGGCGAGCGGCAACGACAGCCTGGCCGCCGGCCATGGCTCTACCGCTACCGGGACGGGCGCCGTCGCGCTCGGCCAGGGCGCGCAGGCCAACAACGCCAACGATGTGGCGCTCGGCTCCGGCTCGGTGACGCAGAGCGCCGTCGGCACCTCCAGCACCGTCATCAACGGCAAGACCTATGCCTTTGCCGGCACGACGCCGACCGGAACAGTCAGCGTCGGCGATGCCGGCGCGGAGAGGACGATCACCAATGTCGCTGCCGGACGGATCGCCGCCGACAGCACCGACGCGATCAACGGTTCGCAGCTCTTCGCCTCCAACCAGGCGATCGAGGCCCTGCAAACGGGCGTCGGAAATCTCAACCAGAATGCGGTGACCTATGACACGCAGGGCGGCGCCAAGACGAACACCATCACGCTGCAAGGCGGCGACGTCAACGCGCCGGTCGTCATCTCCAATGTCGGACCCGGCGTCGCCGGCACCGACGCGGTCAATGTCAACCAGCTGACCAAGGGCCTGGACACCGCCATCAGCACATCCAACAGCTATACCGACAAGGTGGCGGCCACGACCCTGCAACAGGCCAACGACTATACCGACCAGAAACTCGGCCAGCTGAATTCGGACATCAGCGGCATCCGCGACGAAGCCCGGCAAGCGGCGGCAATCGGCCTCGCCGCCGCCTCGCTGCGCTACGACGACCGTCCCGGAAAGCTGAGCGTCGCGGCGGGCGGCGGCTTCTGGCGGGATGCCAGCGCCTTTGCCTTCGGCGCGGGCTACACCAGCGAGGACGGCCGCATCCGCGGCAATGTCTCGGGCACGGCGGCGGGCGGAAATGTCGGTGTCGGCGCCGGCCTGAGCTTCACGTTGAACTGAGGCGGGAATGAACGGGGCAACCAGCCGTCATGCCCGGCTTTTCCTCCTGACCTGCCTGGCGCTTGCCGGCGGCCTGTCCTTGGCCGCCGGGCCAGCCGCCGCGCAAGCGACCGCGCCCTACAGGATCAAGCCGTCCGACGTGGCGGTGCCGCCGGATGTGAAGCTGGGCCAATACCAGCGCACCATCCGGCCCTTCGAGAACTGGACGCTGATCTGCGACGAGAACCTCAAGGCGCGCAAGAACGTCTGCAATGTCTCGCAGGTGATCGAGGACGGGGCCGGCAGGATGGCCTTCAGCTGGTCGCTCGCGGCCACGCAGGACGGCAAGCCCTACATGATCCTGCGCACCGCGCCGAACGCCAAAAGCGACGGCCTGGTGTCGCTGAAGTTCGACGGGCGCGACCCGATCGACGTCCACTTGAACGGCTGCAACGAAGTGGTCTGCGTCGGCATGCTGCCGGTGGGGCCCGTCATGCGCCAGCAGATAGTGCAGAAAGCGACGCCGGCCATCTCCTACCCGACCGTCGACGGCCAGACGATTACCGTGACCGCAACGCTCAAGGGGCTGTCCGAGGCCCTTGCGCCAATCAAATAACCGAGGCAGCACCGTGAGCCAGCAAGACCCGTCCATCTCCCCAGCGCGCGGCCTGAGCGTGGAGCCGGACCGCAAGAGGATCGTCGAGCCCGATCGCAAGAGGGGCGCCGAGCCGCAGCGGCGGTGGCCGCGCGTCCTGGGCTTCTCGCTGCTGGGGCTGGCCATGATCGGCATCGGCTTCGCTGCCGCCAACTATGCCGCGATCGCCGGTCTCGTCGGCACCCCGACGGCCGCACAGGCCGGGATCGCGCCGCCCGCATTGCCGGACTCGCCCTTCCTCGAACATGTCAAACAGGCCGGGGTGCAGGCCTGCTCGACGATCTTTCCTGTGCTCGGACAGGTGCTGACGACGGGTTCTAAATACAGCGTCAAATCCTTGTGGAACGACCAGGCCGCCGACAAGCACGCCGTGCAGGCCCTCGTCGGCATGGATTATGCGACGGAAAAATACAGCGGACCGGCCGCCGGCGTGGTTTTCGCATCGCCCACCGCTTCCGGCTGCGAAGGCGCGATGGTGCGGGTGGCGCCGTTCGCCAGCCCGTGTTCGGAGATCCCGTCCGTTCTTCCGCAAGGCAGCAAGATCACCGACCATCTCGGCCAGGTCGAAGTGTACGAGCTGGGCGGCAATTCGGGCGAAGCGCTTCTGCTGCCGACCGGCAATAGCTGCGTGGTGATTTCCATCGCGTCGGCGTCGAAGTGAGACAACGGGATAGGCGAATGGGCGAGGGCTCCTGGAAAGGATTGCAGACCATGAAATCGCGACGTCTGGCAGCTTTGTGCATGGCCCTGCTGTGGAGCGGGCAGGTTGTCTCGGCCGACCTTGTGGCGCCGCCGGAGCCGGAGCCGAAGGAGGAAAAAGGCATCTGGGGGGCGATCGCCTATTCCAGCATCGATACCAAGCACGGCTTCTTCTGGGGCGCCGACAAGCGCCAGGAGGCGAAGGACGCCGCGATGAAATATTGCGAGAACGCCGGCGGCAAGGGCTGCACTGTTGTCACGGTGTTCCGCAATCATCGCCATTGGACAGACGACGACGAGACGGGCTTTCCCTACAAGCACTGCGGCGCCCTGGCCGTGGCTAAGGAGAAGCAGAGCGACCGGCTGACGCCGTGGGGCGCGAACTCCGCCGAGACCCGCAAGGACGCGGAAGACCTCGCTCTGCAAGCCTGCGAGGCGGCGGGAACCGAATGCAAGATCCGCGAGTGGGTCTGTACCTGAAGCGCACCGCGCTCACGCGACGCGCTTTGGAATTGCTTTTGCACCCTGCGTGAGGCAGATGACCATGCCCACGGCCCCGAAAATCCCATCCGGTTTTCGGGGCCATGCGCGTGAACCCCGAAAGAGAAAGTCGCCATCGTTGTTTGACAGATTTGTTCTTCTGAAGGCGGCCGCAATCTGCGCGGCGGCCCTGGCCGCATCGAGTGCCTGTGCGCAACAACAGCACGCGGCCACGCTTCCAAACGGCGCGTCGTCGCTCCAGGAGACCTATCAGGACTGGAGCCTGGCCTGCACCATCCAGGACAATGCACGCGCCTGCTCGGTTTCGCAGGACCAGACGCAGAAGAACGGCCAGAGGCTGCTGGCGGTGGAGTTGCGGGCGGGGCCGAAGGGTGGATTGACCGGAACCCTGCTTCTGCCGTTCGGCATCCTGTTCGATCCAGGCGTGACGATCCAGATCGACGACCAGCCGCCCCTCGGACAGTTGCGGTTCCGCACCTGCCTGCCGAACGGATGCGTGGCGCAGTTTCCGATCGACCGGGCGCTTGCGCAGAAGCTGAAGGCGGGCGGCGTATTGACGCTCAACGTCATCACCGACGCCGAGACCAAGCTCAACTTCCCCGTCTCCCTGAAAGGCCTCGGCGCCGCCCTCGACCGCGTCGCGGCGCTGAGCGGGCGCTGAGGAGGGGCGAAGTCGGCTTTAGTCCAGCTCGCGCGGCCTTTGGGCCGCTGCGCCGGAGCCCCACAAGGCGCGCCTGAGCAGGTTCCGTCCGCCCTTGCGCGGGACAAGATTGATATCGCTGACAAGCTTTGCGCCGCCCTCGCGCCGCTCCAATGTGATCTTGCGGCTGTGGAAGGCTTCCAGCTCGGCGCGATGCGCGACGCTTATGATGGTCACCTTCGGTAATTCATGGATGACCGTCTCCATCATCTTGTCCTGGCTCTTCTCATCGAGCGCCGAGGTCGCTTCGTCCAGAACGACGATATCGGGATGGTGCAGCAGGAGGCGCGCGAAGGCGAGCCGCTGCTTTTCGCCACCCGACAGGGTCTGGTCCCAGGGCGCGTCTTCCTCGATCCGGTCCTTGAGATAATCGAGCCCCACCTTGTCGAGGGCGGCGTTGATCTTCTCCAGCGTCCAGTTGTCGGCGGCGGCCGGATAGGCGACCGCGCGGCGCAGCGTCCCGGAGGGGATGTAGGGACGTTGCGGCAGCATGAACAGCCGCCTGCCGGGGTGGAAGTCGACGCTGCCGCCACCCCACGGCCAAAGGCCCGCGACGGCCCGCACCAGCGTGCTCTTGCCCGAACCGGATTCGCCGGCCACCAGCACCCGCTCGCCAGGCTCGATCTCGACCTCGGTTTCCTTGACCACGCCGGTGCCGTCGTCGAGCGATACCGAGAGATTGTCCAGGCTGAGCATCGCACCGTCTTCGGTTTCGCCGTGCCTGATGCGGCCCAGCGCGTCGCTGCGTTCGGCGCGCTCCAGCCCGTCAAGCGACATCATCAGCGAGGCAATACGCCGTGCCGAGGCGTTCCAGTCGGCGAGGCGGGGATAGTTGTCGACCAGCCATCCGAACGCGGCCTGCACGATGGCGAAGGCTGAGGCAGCCTGCATGATCTGTCCAAGTGTCATGCTGCCTTCGAGAAATTTTGGCGCGCAAAGCAAGATCGGCACGACCGGTGCAAACAGGCTCGACCCCTGCGACACCAGCGCCGTGCGCATGTGCTGGCCTGTCAGCAGCGCCCATTGCCGGAGCACCGTGCCGAACGTCTTGTCGATGCCGCTGCGCTCCTCCTCCTCGCCGCCGAGCAAGGCGATGCTCTCGCCGTTTTCGCGCACGCGCGTCAGCGTGTAGCGGAAATCGGCTTCCGCCTGGTTCTTCTGCTCGGAGAGCCGCACGAAATGGCGGCCGATGACCACCATCGAAGTGGAGGTGATGGCGGCGTAGATCACCGCGGTCACGACCAGGAAGCCGGGAATGGTGACGCTCCAGCTTCCGATCGGCAAAGTCAGCGCCCCGCCGATCGTCCACAGCACCACGATGAAAGTGGAGGCCGACAAAAACGCGTTGATCACGCCGGAGATGAAATCGACGGGCGATTCCGTGGCGATCCGCAAATCCTCCGCGATGCGTGCCTCGGGGTTCGTGTGGTCGCCGCCCACGAGGTTCAGCTGATAGTAGCGGCCGCTTGCGAGCCAGCGCGCGATGATGGCGGTGGTCGACCAGGAACGCCAGCGGCGCTGGATCGTCATGCGAAGGTAGACTTGCGCGACGACAAGGCTTGCGCTTCCAACCACCAGCGGCGGGAACACGGCGCTGAGCACATAGACGGTGTGGGCGTTGCGCTGCTCGATGGCGTCGAAGATCGAGCGGTTCCAGATGTTGATCCCATACTGGAAGCCGACATTGATGCATATCAGCATCAACAGCCCGAGCGTGAACGGCCAGGCCAGCTTGTCGCCGCGCGTGCTCCAGTAGCCGCGCGCGCTGATCCAGAAGCGCCTCAGCAGGTATCGCTTGCGCGCCTGCTCGGCCTCCTGCGGCGTCAGCTCCGGACCGGGTTCGATGGCCCCGGGCGGTGGCGCAGCCTCGCCCACGACCTCGGACGCAACTTCGACTGTCGAGGCCTTCTCCTGGTGCGACTTCTCTGCCTTGCGCCGCCTGGCGCCGTCGACCGTTTTCGGCATGAGTTCAGCCTCGGATGTAACGGCGACAACGGCCTAAAAATCAAAAAGTTTCACCAGGCCCGCTCCAGACGGCGCCATGGGTCTCCCCGTGCTCCCCTGCTCGACCCGCGATGCCGCCAGCCGCCGCTGGACAATTCGCCAGCCGGCGGGCCCGTTTAGCGACGGTCTCCTCGCAGCCGGAACGAGACCGTGTGCTTGGAACCAATGATGGGCGAGACTGTTTAGCCATGAACTTCGATGCGACGCCGACGTCCCGGCCCGGTCGGGTGAGCAGCGACCTTGAGGAGCCCCTTGTCATGAAGATTTCGTCCAGATTTCGTTCAGTCGCCATCGCCGTGATCACTGCCGCGGGCGTTGGCTTTGCCAGTGTCGCGCACGCCGACACCGGAACGATCCGCTTCTCCATCTACAAGGCGGCCTTCTTCATCGGCGGCGCCGGAGGCGAGGGCACGCTGACCTTCCATGGCCGCCGGTATCCGATCTCGGTCGGCGGCATTTCGGGCGGCCTCGCCTTCGGTGCCTCCAAGACCTATTTCCGGGGCACCGTGCGCCATATCAAGCGCGCCCGGGACGTGACGGGTGTGTACGGCGCGGCGGGCGGCGGCGGCGCGCTCGGCAAGGGCGCCCAGGTGATCGTCATGACCAACGACAAGGGCGCCCAGCTCGAGCTCACGGGCAGGCAGGTAGGGCTGCAAGTCAACGCCGATCTCAGCGGCATGAGCATCACGGTGAAGTGAGGGCGGTCACTGCGTCGGTGTTTCGAGGGATGAGCCGGCGGCCCCTCCCTACCGCTCCTCCACGATCCGCAGATAGGCCGCCGTCACGAACAGCACTATCAGGCCGAACAGGATCCTTCTTGCCCCCTCCGGCATCTGCAAAATCGTCAGCAGCGTCGTCAGCACGGTCAGGATCAAGGCACCGATGATGGTGCCGGTATAGCCGCCGCGGCCGCCGAAGATGGAGGTGCCGCCGATGACGGCGGCGGCCACGGAGGGCAGCACCAGCGGTTCGGCGAGGGACAGGGAAGGGGCCTTGATCAAGCCGATATAGAGCAAGCCGGTGATGCCGGCGAGCAGGCTGGAGAGGACGTAGAGCGCGGTGATAACCTGCCAGTAGCGCACGCCGGAAAGGCGGGTCGCGCGCTCATTGTCGCCGACGGCGTAGAGCAGGCGGCCGAAACCGGTGCGGTTGAGGCCGAAGACGATCAGCACCGCGACGGGGACGAACAGAAGCAGCGCGTTGGGAAACCCTGCGGTCACGCCGGTGCCGAGCCAGGCGAGGAAATCGGGGATCTTGGCGCCCGAGGCGATCACCGTGCGTTGATAGACCTGCAGGAAGCCGGTGCCGATCAGGCTGGTGCCCAGCGTCATGATCAGCGGATGGACGCGGAAGACGCCGACGCCGATGCCGTTGACGAGGCCGATCAGCACCGCCGGCATCATCGCCAGGAGGAAGGCCACGGCTGGGTCCTGGTTGACGGCTTGCGTAGCCATGATGAAGGCGCTCATCGTCGCCACCGTGCCGACAGAGAGATCGATGCCGCCGGTCAGCATGGTCATGGTCTGGCAGCCGGCAAGGATCGCCAAGGGAATGGCGAATTTGATGGTGTTGGCGATCCAGCGCTCGTTGACGATGCCGGGGCGCAGGATCTGCAAAATCACAACCAGGATGACCAGCAGGATGACCAGCGGAATCAGCGGCCGGTCGGCCATGAAGCGTTTGACACGGCGGCCGAAGGGGACGGGTTGGGGCGTGATTGCTGACGTGCTCATGGGGTGGCTCTTGTCTGCAAATGTAGCGCCCTACGGCGGCCCCCTCTGTCCTGCCGGACATCTCCCCCTCTAGGGGGGAGATCGGACGGGGTGACGGCTTTCGCAAATTGTCGGCGTTGCAAGAATGAGCGAGACGCCGAAGCTGCCAATCTCCCCCCTTGAGGGGGAGATGTCCGGCAGGACAGAGGGGGGCGCCGTAGAGCGCTATGCGCCAATTCATTCTCCCTCATCATTGCCGACCCCGCATCGTAATGAAAGCCCCGAACATCACCACGGCGACCATGATCAGGCCCTCGATGATGGCGGTGACGTTGGGGTCGATGGCAAGCAGGGTGAGGTCGGTGCGCACCAGGCGCAGCACGAAGACGGCGACGATGGGGCCGAGCAGGCCGCCCTTGCCGCCGCCCAGCGCCACGCCGCCCAGCACCACGGCCGCGACGCTGGCGAGCAGATAGGGGCCGGGAATAGGAGCGCCGATGCCGGTGCTCATGGTCAGCGCCAGGCCGCCCATGGCCGCGAACAGGCCCGACAACGCATAGGCGATGATGCGGGTGCGCTTGACCGGCACGCCGCTGCGGAACGCCGCCAGCTCGCTCGAGCCGATGGCGTAGATGGACAGGCCGAGGCGCGAGCGCCTCAGCGGTATCCAGACGATGCAGAGGCAGATGATCAGCACCAGCAGAGCCTTCGGCAGCCAGGCGTCGATGTTCTGCGGCAGGCCGGGTATCGGGACCGTGCCTGAAATCATCGCCTTCAGCCATTCGGCGGCGGCGCCGCCCGGCGCGCCGAGCACCAGAAGAGCCGCCCCTTGCAGCACGAACAGCATGGCGAGCGTCACCACGATGTCGGGGACACGGGTGGCGACAATGAGCAGGCCGTTGAGCGCGCCGAGCACAAAACCCATGGCCAGTACGAAAGGCACCACGAACAGCGCGTATTCTTCCGAGGCGCCGGCCATCATCGAGGCGGCGGTGACGCTGGTCAGCGCCATCATGGCGGCGACCGACAGGTCGATGCCGCCGGCGATGACGACGACGGTCTGCGCGGCCACGGCAAAGGCGTAGGGCAAGACGGCCCGCGCGAGCGAGCCGAAATCGCCGCTGCCATAGCCGGGCTGGATCAGCTTGGTGACGACGAACAGCACGACGAGGAGGGCGAACAGGCCGGCGACCCAGCCCTGGCGGCGCAGGAGATGGCTCATGGCGTCGCCTCCGGTGCATCCGGGGTATTTGCTGTGGGGTCCGCCAAAATGCCGACATCGGCCTTGGCGCCGCGCGGCAGGCCGTAGGCGGCGCGCATCAGTGCCGGCTCGTCCGCCTCCTCGACCGGGAAGATATCGACGACGCGGCCGCCGAAGATGACGATGACGCGATCGCAGACGCGCTGCACCTCTTCGAGTTCCGAGGTGTAGAACAGCACCGACTTGCCGTGGCCGGCGAGCTCGCGCAGCAATTTATAGATCTCCTGCTTGGTGCCGACATCGATGCCGCGCGTCGGGTCGAAGCACAGGATGGTGCGGGCATCCGCCGCTATCCAGCGGGCGATGGTCACCTTCTGCTGGTTGCCGCCGGACAGGCGCTGCACCTCGCCTTGCGCGCGGGTGTCGATCTGGAGGCGCGCGATGGCGCTCGCCACCGTGGCGCGCTCCTTGCGCATGGCGATCGGCCCCCAGTTGCGCAAGGCGGCGCTGAAGGGCAGCGCGATGTTCTCGCGCACCGAGCGCTGCATGGCGAGGGCCTCGGAGCGGTCGCCCGGCACATAGGCGATGCCGGCGCGGATGGCGTCGATCGGATGGGTGAATTTCGCCGGCTGGGCGTCGACCTCGATCGTGCCGCCGGACGGTTTGATCGAGCCGGCAAGGGCGGCGAACAATTCATCCTGGCCCTGGCCTTCGAGCGCGACGACGCCGGCGACCTCGCCGTCGGCGAGATCGAAGGAGACGTCGTTGAGCTTGGTGCCGACACGCAGATTGCGCACGGCGAGACGCGGGCGGACAGGGGCCGACGTGGCGGCCTGGCCGGCGGCGCGGGCTGCCATCTTGGTCTTCTCGATGCGGGCGCCGAGCATCAGCTCGACGATCTTTTCCTCCACGCCGGGCTCGATGTCGAGAACGCCGACGGTCGCGCCGTCGCGCAGCACGGTGGCGCGGTCGCAGAGCGCCGAAATCTCGACGAAGCGGTGCGAGATGAAGATCACGGCGCGGCCGCTGTCGCCTTGGCGACGCACGACTTCCAGCACCTTTTCAGCGAGGTTGGCGGGGAGCGCCGCGGTCATCTCGTCGAGCAGCAGCACGTCGGGCTCGACGGCGAGCGCCCGCGCCAGATCGAGCACGCGCAGCACCGCCAGCGGAATGTCGCGCGCGGTGTCGCGCAGGTCGAGGTCGGGAATACCAAGTTCGCGCACCCAGGCACGGAACGGCTCGACGGGCGTGCCGGTGAGCCGCAGATTGGACAGTATGTCGAGATCGGGGATCAAGGACGGTTCTTGGTAGACCGGCAAAAGGCCAGCGCGGCGCGCGGCGGCGGGCGAGCGTATGTCGCGCGCCTCGCCGCGGATCAGCACGCGCCCGGCGGAGGCAGGAACCGCGCCGGTCAGGATCTTCACCAGCGTCGACTTGCCGGCGCCATTGGCGCCCATCAGGGCATGCACCTCACCCGGCAGGACGGACAGCGACGCGTCGCGCAGCGCGGCAACCGCACCGTAATTCTTGGCGACGCCGGAGGCGTCGAGGAGGGGACTGGTGGTCAAATTGCTGTCCCTATCAGAAACTCAATTGCTGGCGCTCTACGGCGCCCCCCTCTGTCCTGCCGGACATCTCCCCACAAGGGGGGGAGATCGGCCGTAACTTCGGCTTTCGCCAATTTTCAACGTGGCAAGACGAGAGCCGGCGCCGAAACTGCCAATCTCCCCCCAAGTGGGGGAGATGTCCGGCAGGACAGAGGGGGGCGCCGTAGAGCGCTAACCTATCAAACCTTTGGTTGGCGAGGACGGCAAACGCCATTCTCGCTAGCCAATCAAAATAGCCCTTACTCCCCCGGCCCCTTGCACGCCACGATCTGGTCCTTGGTGTAGGTCGTCCAGTCGGGGATCGAGATCGAGACCGGCCATTCGGGGCTGAGCGACGGATCGGCGGCGGCCTTCAGCTTGGCCTTGCCTTCCTCGGTGGCGTTTTCCCAGAGCTGCGGCTCGACCAGAACGGTCTGCTGCGCCGGCTTCTTGCCGTCGAGGATCTGGAGCGCGAGCGTCACGCCGGCGCCGCCGATCGAGCCGGGATTGGTCACGGCCGCCCCGACGAGGTCCTTGACCGAATTCAGCTGGCCGACGAAACCGGCATTGTCGGCGCCGACCACGGGCACCATCGGCGCCTGCGATTCCACCAGCGCGTCGACGATGACGTTGTCGATGCCCGAGGTCCATACGCCGTTGAACGGCGTGCCGGTGGCGAGGAAGGACAGCATCTGCTGCTTTGCCTGGTCCTGCTGCCAGCCGGTGAACACTTCCTGTGCGACCTTCACGTCGGGGAATTCGGCCAGCGCCTTCTTGAAGCCCTTGTCCCGATCCGAGTCGGCCGAGGCGCCGGCGGCGCCGCGCATGTAAAACACCTCACCCTTGCCGCCCATCTGCTGGAATAGCCATTTGGCGCCGAGATAGGCATATTGTTCCTGGTTGTTGGAGATGATGTAGGCCGAGGGTTCGGTGACCGCCTGGTCGACGGCGACGACGACGATGCCGGCCTTGGTGGCTTCCTCCAGCCCCGCCTTGATGCCGGCGGGATCAGCCGGATTGACGACGATGGCGTCGACCTTGGCGCTGATAAGGTTGCGGATGTCCTCGAGCTGCCCGGCGGCGTCAGTGTTGCGGTGGGCGATGTTGAGCTTGCTCACTTCGCCCGAGGCCAGCGCCTGCGCCTTCATGGCGCAGACCATCTCCTCGCGCCAGCCATTGCCCTGTACGGTGTTGGAGATGCCGATCGTGTATTTGCCCTCGGCGGACGAGGCGCCTATCGAGGCCAGCAAGGCAGCACCGGCAAGGAGCGGAACAATGGGCAGCGGCACCATGGTCAGGTATTTCTTCATTTCAGATTTCCTCCACTTTGATTTTCATTTCAATTCCAAGTCCTTACACCGGGCCGCGCAGAAAGAGATTCAGGCGGCGCCTCGATGTTGTTTTTGCGCCGTCATTTGACGAAGGGACGCAGCACGTCGCGGGCAAGCAGGAAGCCGCGCTTGACCTTATCGTCGCTGCCCTCGAACCACCGGTCCTCGTGCTCGATGATGATCGGGCCGTCATAGCCGGCACGGTAGAGGCCGGAGAAGAAGCCGTTCCAGCCGACATCGCCCAGCCCCGGCATGCGCGGCACCTGCCAGCCTATGCCAGACGAAAGGATTCCGCGCTCGTACAAACCATCATGATCAATCATCAGGTCCTTGGCATGGACATGCAGCATGTAGGGGCCGAATTCCCTGATGAAGCGGGCCTGGTCGATCATCTGCCAGACCAGGTGCGAAGGATCGAAATTCATCCCGACATCGCCGCCCCAGGTTTCGAGGATGCGGCGCCAGACCAGCGGCGAATAGGCGATGTTGTGGCCGCCCGGCCATTCGTCATAGCTGAAGATCATCGGGCAGTTCTCGAAAGCGAGCTTGACGCCGTGATCGCGCGCATGGGCGACGATATCGGGCCAGATTTCGAGCGCGTGCTGCCAGTTGACGTCGACGGTCTTCGAGGCATCGCCGCCGCAGAAGGTGTTGACCAGGGGCACGCCCATATTCGCGGCCAGCACGATCACCTGCTTCAGATGGTCGATCACCGTCTTGCGGTGGGCGGCATCGGGATGCAGCGGGTTGGGATAATAGCCGAGACCGGAAATGGTCAGCCCCTTGCCGGCAAGGTTTGCCGCGATATCCCTGGCCTGCGCCGGCGAGGTCGCGGCGGCGTCGATGTGGCTGGTGCCGGCATAGCGGCGGCTGGCGCCCGAGGCTTTCGGCCAGCAGGCGATTTCCAGCGCCTCGAAGCCGGCCGAGCTTGCCCAGTCGGCGACCGCGTCGAGCGGCGTCTCCGCGAACGGTGCGGTGAGCAGTCCAAGCCTCATAATGCCTCCCCCGGTCGTGAATTCACGACCGATTCCTACTATGCAGATCGTGCCGGTTGCTTCAACCGCTCATCTGCCGGTTGCGCGCATGCATGCCTGACGGTTGCCATCGGATCGTCCGACAACAGCCCGTCGAGCGCCGATGTGACGGCCTTGCGGAACATGTCGTTGGCGGCGAGGGCGGGATCGAAGATGGCGTCGATCGCCAGGATGCCCGCAGCCAGTGCCGGGACGTCGCGTCCGCTTGCCTCCGCTATGCCAGCGATCTTGACGGCATAGGGGTCCGACACCGGCCAGCGCCGGCCGAACCGGGATGAAGCCTGGATCAGATAGGCCATCCAGCCGGCGACGGATACCGACAGCAGCGCAATGCTTTTTTCCTCGCCCAGCCGATCGCGGATCGGGTTGAGTAGGCGCTGCACGATCTTTTGCGAGCCGTCGGTGGCGATCTGGTGGTTGCGGTGGCGGATCGCGGTATTCTGCAGACGGCCAAGGCTCTGCTCGATATAGGCTGATGGGTCCATGCCCGGCACCGGCTTCAACGTTGGCAGCGTCTCCTCGACGAGCATGCGGCGCACGAAGGCCGACAGCAGCGGGTCCGCCATCGCATCGAAAGTGTGTTCGAGGCCGGCCAGCACGCCGAGATAGCTGAGCGTCGTCTGAGCGCCGTTCAGCACACGCATCTTGAGATGCTCGAATGGCGTGACGTCGTTGACGAAGGTTGCCCCCACCAGGTCCC
This sequence comes from Mesorhizobium sp. B1-1-1, assembly GCF_006442955.1. Classification (NCBI taxonomy): domain Bacteria; kingdom Pseudomonadati; phylum Pseudomonadota; class Alphaproteobacteria; order Hyphomicrobiales; family Phyllobacteriaceae; genus Mesorhizobium; species Mesorhizobium sp. B1-1-1. The sequence continues at coordinate 107,076 of NZ_VFWW01000005.1, read as the reverse complement.
AGCGCGGCACGCGGCCGGCGAATTTCTGCTCGATCACCCATTGCCGGAACGGCTCGCCGGCAACGACGGCTCCATCGCGGTAGCCGAAAAGCTGCTCCACACCGTCGAGATCGGCCTGCGTGCTCGCCGGCACGATGCGGTCGACCATGGCGCTGGGGAAGGCGGCATTGGCCGCGATCCATTCCGCAAGGCCGTTGCCGCGCCGTTCGGCAAAACTCCGCACGACATTTTCCAGGATAGTGCCATTGGCCGGGATGTTGTCGCAGGAGAGCAGCGTCAACGGCCGGCCATGCGCGGCCATGCGTTGCTCCAGCGCCCGCGCCAGAATGCCGGGCACGCTGCGCGGCGTCAGCGGGTTTGCGAGATCGTGGACGATGTCGGGATGGTCGAGGTCGAGCGCGCCGCTGGCCGGAATATGGCAATAGCCCTTTTCGGTAACGGTCAGCGTCACGAATTCGATGTCCGGGGAGGAGAGCACTTCGAGCGCGGGCATAGCGCTCGCCTGGCTATCGACAACGCGCACGATGCTGCCGATGACGCGGGCCTCGACATGGGAATCCTGGCGGATGAGCCTGGTGTAGAGCCCGTCCTGAGGGCCGAGCGTATCGGCGAGCGCCGGCGGACGGATGTTGATGCCGACCACGCCCCAGCGGCCGAAGCTCCGCGCCAGGAGGTCGTCGGTGTATTCGGCCTGGTGGCAGCGGTGGAAGGCACCGACGCCGAGGTGCGCCATGCCTGCCTGGAGCAAGGCACGGTCATAGCCGGGCCTTTGCACCGTCGCCGGCAGGCGGCCGAGCAAGGCCGGACCGAGCGTCTCGGGCGCGGCTGTGCTCACCGGTTGGCTCCGATCACCCACTGTTCCTGGTCGATCAGCGAGCCGGTCATCGGTCCCGCGGCGTCGGAGAGAAGGAAGACGGCGAGCCTGGCCACGTCCTCCGCCGAGAACAGCCGGCCGAAGGGCTGCGCGGCGTTGGCGGCATCGAGCCAGCCGGCGCCGTGGCCGAGCGTCTCGGCCTGCATGACGCGCTCGGCGGGCGTATCGGTCCAGCCGACATTGATGCCGTTGACGCGGATGCGGTCGAAGCGGTGGGCGTTGGCTGCGTTCCTGGTCAGCGTCGCCAGCGCGCCCTTGGTGGCGGAATAGACGGCGAGCTCGGGCGAACCGCAATGGGCATTGATCGACAGGATGTTGACGATCGCGCCGCCCTGACCCCGCTTCCGCATGTCGGCAATCGCCGCCTGCATGAGGAAGAAAGGGGCGCGGGCATTGACGGCGAACAGCGAGGCCCAGTCGTCGGGGATCGCATCGAGGAAGGAGGCCCGGTCGGTCAGGCCGGCGGCATTGACGAGACCGTCGATACGGCCGAAGCGGTCGATGCAGGCTTGCGCAAGGAGGGCAGGGGCTGCCGGGTCGGAAAGCTCGGCGGCGATGAAGTGTGCCGGCGTGCCCGCTTGCGAAAGCTCCGCAGCAACGGCCTCGCCGCGCGTCCCGTCGCGGCCGGTGACCAGCAGGCCGCCGGCGCCGGCACGCGCCAGGGCTTCGGCGACTGCCCGGCCGATGCCTTGCGTCGCGCCGGTGACCAGCACCATCTTGCCGTCGAGCTGAAGCTCCATTCCTCCTCCCGGAACAAAGTTTCTATTTCTGAAGATATGGAATGTCAGTTCCCGTTAGTCAACCGCGCAATCATTCTGCCCGTTGGGCCACGACACCATGGACCAAAGCCATGCCGACGGCGAGCGACGCCGCCAGCGAGCGGAAGCCTGCGAAGTCCTGTTCCACAACTTCCAGCCAGGTGTCCGAGAACTTGACCAGCGGAGAAAAAGTGCTGTCGGTGATGGTGACGATCCGCGCGCGCCGCTCGTGGGCGACCGCGACGAGGTCGGGCGTGATCGAATTGTAGGGACTGAAGGAGACCGCCAGCACCGCGTCGCGTCTGCCGATGCAGCCGACCTGGTCGAGCGCGGTGGAGCCGACATTGTCGACCAGCACATTGCGCACGCCTTGCTGCGACAAGGTCAGCGAGAGATAGCTGGTGACGGGAAAGGCGCGCTTGGAGCCGATGACGTAGATCAGCTCGGCGGCCGAAAGCAACGCCACCATTTTCTCGAAGCTCTCGATATCGAAGCCGGTTTCGATGCGGCCGAGCGAGGCCTGCGAGGCGCCGACCATGCCGCGCAGGAAATGCAGGTCGGCATTGGATACGCGCGGCGTGCGTTCCTGGCCGCGCCCTTCCGGCCAGGACGCCTTGACATGGTCCTTGAACAGGCCCTGGAAATCGGAAAAGCCGGCATAGCCGAAGATCTGCGCGAAGCGCACCAGCGTCGAAGGCTGCACCCCTGCCTGCGCGGCCACCTGTGCGATGGTGCCGAGCGCGACGTCGCTCGGATGCTGCCACAGGAAGATCGCGACCTGGCGCAGCCGCTTGGGGAAATGGACCGTGCCCGACGACAGCACCGCGCGCAGCTCCTCGTAAGTCTGCGGCTTGATATAGCCGAGCGCCGCCAGCGAGCGCCCGCGCTTGCGGGTCGCCGCCTCGTCGGCGCTGGAGGGTCCGGATGATTTGCGCGCCCCGCTCATGATTTCAGGCTAGCGCGATACGATCGTTTTACAATATGAAAATTGGAAATCCTGTTCGAGGGTGGTAGCTGTTCTGCAGCGAAGAAGTTCGATGCATTCAACATAGCACCCTATGGCGCCCCCCTCTGTCCTGCCGGACATCTCCCCCACAAGGGGGGAGATGGGATGTCACGCCGGCTTTCGCCAAATTGCCAGCGTTGCATGAAAGGCGTCGCGGTCGACGCTGCCAATCTCCCCACCTGTGGGGGAGATGTCCGGCAGGACAGAGGGGGGCGCTACAGAACTCGACGGTGGGTGCTGGCTTAACATCCTTAAATCGGAGGAGACAAACATGGTCTATGCGACATCGGACGGATCGGCGGGCAAGCGTTTGCGCGTCGGCATGGTGGGAGGCGGGCAGGGCGCCTTCATCGGCGCGGTGCATCGCCTCGCCATGCGGCTCGACGACCAGATCGCGCTGGTGGCCGGAGCGCTGTCGTCCGACCCCGGGAACGCCGCCGCCTCGGCCGCCGAGATCGGCATCGCGCCGGAGCGCAGCTATGCCGATTACCGCATGATGGCCAAGGCAGAGGCGGCGCGCCCGGACGGCATCGAGGCGGTCGTCATCGTCACGCCCAACCATCTGCACGCGCCGGTCGCGACAGCCTTTCTGGAAGCCGGCATCGATGTGATCTGCGACAAGCCGCTGTCGACGACGCTGGGCGAGGCGCAAGCCCTGGTGGCGCTGACGCGGGAGAAAAATCGCCGCTTCGTCGTCACCCTCAACAACACCGGCTACGCCATGGTGCGCCAGGCGCGCGAGATGGTGGCGGCGGGCGAACTCGGCCGCATCGTCTCCGTGCACGGCGCCTATATCCAGGACTGGCTGACCAGGCCGATCGATGCCGACGGCCAGAAACAGGCGGAATGGCGCACCGACCCGGCGCGCGCCGGCCAGTCGGCGGTGCTGGCCGATATCGGCGTGCATGCCTTCAACCTGGCGAGTTTCATCAGCGGCCGCGAGGCCGAGACGGTGTCGGCCGACCTGTTCACCGCCGTGCCGGGACGGCGGCTCGATGACAACGCGCATGTGCTGGTGCGCTGGGCGGGCGGGGCACGCGGCACGATCCTGGCCAGCCAGACGTCGCCCGGCCACTATAATGATCTCTCCGTGCGCATCTATGGCGACAGGGCGGGGCTTGAATGGTCGGGCACGCGGCCCGAGGAACTGCGCTTCTCCAGATATGGCGAGGAAAGCCGCACGCTCGTGCGCGGCGGCCATGGCTCGACGCAGGAAAGCCGGCGCGTGTCGCGCATGCCGGCCGCTCATCCCGAAGGCTATATCGAGGCCTTCGCCAATTTCTACCGCGACGCCGCCGACATCATCCGCGCGCATCGTTCGGGCGCCGCCGTCGATGCGGCCCGGGCGGCGCAGGTGCCCGATGTGGTCGACGGCGCGCGCGGCGTGAAGTTCGTCGCCGCGGCGGTGGAGTCGAACGCGGCTGACGGGGCGTGGACGGCGGCAAGGTTCGGGTGAGGGTGTGCCATCCAATGTGACATCGCGGCCACGCCCGACGGTGCCGCGCGGTTGACGGCGATCAAGAGTTGGCCGTCCATTCGGGACCGCGCTGTGTTCCGCCATTTTTCAGCTCGTTGCGAGGCTGGTTTCGAAGGCAACAGCCGGTTGACTGGCTTCCAAATCGTTGCCGCCGACCTTGCGCGAGGTGATTGCGACGCTATGTCAGGCGCATCCGCGTTGCTCCCCGCCCGCGCATTCGGCAATCTGTCGCTTCTTCGGCGTTGAAGGCTTGCTCCGATGGAACTCGGTCTCATTGGATACTACAGCGACTTCGTGGTTTACCCCCTGGCGATCGCCCTGCTGGCTGTGGCCGGGCTTATCGAGGCCGGCGAAGAGAGCGCGCCAGGCTGGCTGGCGACGGCGCTGGCGTGCCTTTGTCTGTGGACGCTGATCGAATACGTCATGCACCGCTTCGTCCTTCACCACATTCCCTGGATCAGGGATCTGCACGCCCGCCATCATGTCGAGGAGCGCAGTCCGGTGGGCACGCCGACCTGGCTCAGCCTCGGCGTGCATGCGCTTGTCGCGTTCTTTCCCGTATGGATGGTCTCGGATTTCGCGGTCGCCAGCGCGGCGAGCTGCGGGCTGATGCTGGGCTACCTATGGTACGTCAGCATCCACCATGTGATCCATCACTGGCATCCCACTCATCCGAGCTATCTCTACACGCTGAAGCGCCGCCACGCGCTGCATCATCATGTCGACGAAAATGTCAATTTCGGCGTGACGTCGCTGTTCTGGGATCGGGTCTTCGGCACGATGCGGCTCTGAAGCCAACTGGTGTGCGCCATTCGAGGAGCGCAGACAGCCATTCCCGCTTACAATTCCTTCTGCGCCAATTCCCTGAACTCGTCGGGCACGGAGCGGGCCGCCTCCAGCGCCACGGTGCCGTAGCCGACGGCCTGTTTGCCGAAGCGCTCGCGGATCTTGTCGATGGCGCGGTCGGCGCCGAAGCGTGCGAGGCCCTTCCTGGTGCCGGGGCGGCGCTTTTCGTCGGCGAGGCCGAGCGGCAGTTCGAGCTGCAATTCGGCACTTTCCTCCAGATGCGAGACCGAGATCGCCAGCAGCGAAATCGTCCTGTCATGCGGATGATCGGCAAGCACGCCCCGCACCAGGTCTGTCGCGATCTCGGCCAGCATCACCGTCGCCGAGATCGGCTGGTCGAGCGTGATCGAGCGGGTGACGGCGCTGAGGTCGGCGAAGCGCACGCGCACCGTCACCGTGCGGCCGGGGCGCGCCTTGGCGCGCAGCCGGCTGGCGACCCGGTCGGCCAGATGCAGCAGGACGGGGATGTAGACGCATTCCAGTGCCGGCTTGCGGCCAAGCGCCGACTGGGCACCGGCCGAATGGGCGCGGCGACGTGTTTCCAATTTGCGCGGATCGCGGTTCCACGACAAGGCGGCAAGCTTTTCGCCGGCGGCAGGGCCGAGCAGCCGCGCCAGCGCGCCGCTGTGCGTCCTGGCCAGTTCGCCGATTGTCTGGACGCCGATCTCGGCCAGCCGCGCGCTGGTCGCCGGGCCGACGCCCCACATCAGGGAGACCGGCAGGTCATGCAGGAAGGCGATCTCGGTGCCGGGCTCGACCACCACCAGCCCATCGGGCTTGGCCACCTGCGAGGCGATCTTGGCCAGGTGCTTGGTGCGCGCCACGCCGATCGAGATCGGCAGGCCGAGTTCGCTTCGCACGCGGCGGCGAATGGTCGAGGCGATCTCCCGCGGCTGGCCGAACAGATGCGTGCAACCGGCGACATCGGCGAAGGCCTCGTCGATGGAGATGCGCTCGACCAGCGGCGTGAAATCGTCGAGCACCTTCATCGCGGCGTCGCCGAGCCGCTGGTAGTCGCGGAAATTTCCGCCGACGAAAATCAACTGCGGGCAGAGCTCGCGCGCCTTGCGCCCCGGCATGCCGCCGCGCACGCCGAAGGCGCGGGCTTCGTAGGAGGCGGCGAGCACGACGCCGCCGCCGACCGCGACCGGCTTGCCGCGCAGCGAGGGGTCGAGAAGCTGCTCGACCGAGGCGTAGAAAGCGTCGAGATCGGCATGCAGGATGGTGGGCTCCATCCCCGGTTCCTCGCGACGTTGTAGAGTATGGAACATAAAGAGAACAAACATTGCTCGCTGTCAAGCGAGGTCGCGATCCGCCGGAACATTGTCGCTCACAATCGCGTTGACGGCCGAAGGGCGCTGCGTGCGGAGGCTGGCATGGGCAACTTTGAAATGATCGATCTGGTTTGCGTCGTCAACGCCTGCTCGACCGACCGCGCCGCGGGGCGGCTGGTTTCGATGGCCAAGGCCGTGGAGGAATTGCGGGTGCTGACCGGCGATTTCGTCTCGGCCGACGAAACAGTCGCGAATGCGCTGAGTGAAGTCGCGCTGCAGTGCGGCTGCGCCGTGCTGTTCGATGAGCAGGCGGGCGCCGACATATTGCGCACGCCATAGCTCGTCGCCGGCGTGCTGCAATGCATCACGCAACCGTTCCAATCGCTTGTTTTTGCGCTATTCCGAACAGAGGGCCGTGACGCACTTTCTAACGCGCGTTGCCTGTGCGGGTCGTTGTCCCCGAGGCCACCTTGGCGACATCCATCAACCGAGATGCTCCGCCCGCAGCGCCTGCTTGAGGCGCTCCAGCGCCGGCTCGCCGTCGGCAGCGAGCTTATCGGCGATCCTTGCCAGATCATCGTCGGCCTTGCGGTGCTTGCTGCCCCAGGCGCCGAGCGTGGCCAGCACGGGCAAAAGGTCGATGCCGGCCTCGGTCAGGCGATAGATCGCCTTCAGCCCATGCGTGGGATCACCGCTGCGGGTGAGGATGCCTTCGTCCTGCAATGTCTGGAGGCGCTCGGCCAGCGTACGCGAGGAAATGCCCTCATCGGATTGCAGGAATTCGCGAAAGTGCTTTTTTCCGGCGAAGACTAGGTCGCGGATGATGAGCAGCGTCCAGCGGTCGCCGAGCAGTTCGAGCGACAGGTTGATGGGGCAGCCAGACCGGTCCCGTGTCGACATGTGTATGGTTCCATTTTTAAATCGCTTTACTATTGACATCATTTTCATCTCAGGTCAATAGTTCCAAATGTAAACCATCGGCAACCGTGCCGGCCGGACGGGTAAAACGAGCCGCTCGGCCCTTGACTGGGAGAACCATAATGAAAAAGCTGATCCTCCAGATGCAGATGTCGGTCGACGGTTTTGTCGGCGCCGCCGGGGATCATCGCTGGCAGCTCTGGGAATGGGGCGACGACAGCGCCTGGGACGAGGAGCTGAAGCGGGACTTCAACGCCGTCTTCGCCGGCATCGATACCATCCTCTTGAGCCGCAAGATGGCCGAGGAAGGCTACCTTACCCATTGGGGCAATGCGGCGAAGAGATATCCGCGCGACCCGTTCTATGCTTTCGCCCAGCGCATCGTCGAGGCGAGGAAGGTGGTGCCGAGCGACAGGCTCAAGGCCTCGCGATGGGAGGGCACGACAGTGGTCAGCGGCGACCTGCCGCGGGAGGTCGACTTGCTGAAGAGGGGTGAGGGCGGCGACATCGCGGTGTTCGGCGGCGCCGGCTTCGCCTCGGCGCTGATCGCGGCCAGGCTGGTCGACGAGTTCCAGCTGTTCATCAACCCGGCCGTGCTGGGCGCCGGCCGCCGCATCTTCGACCAAGGCGGGTTCGGCAGGCTGCGGCTGCTCGGCTCGAAATCCTATGCGAGCGGCATGGTGGTGAGCCGCTACGCGCCGGCCGGCTAATCGAAAGGCATTGCACTGATATCATGCCTGCCGTTGAGCTTGGGCATGGCAGTCGGCGATGCAGCACCAAGCGCGGTTGTGCCTTAGCCCCAGGGGCGAAGGGAACACGCGCCTCGATGTACTCTTGGTCAACACCTTGGCCTCACCAATTCACTTCGCATCATGAAAAATGATGCCCACCGTGTGCCGCATGCCCGAGCGCAGGCGGCTGACGCCGTGGCGCAGATTGACGCGGTAATTGCCCTTGGTGCCCTGCACCGGCCGATTGTGGACGGCGAAGGAGACGGCATCGCCCTGGCGCAAGGGCACCACTTCCACCCGGCTCTGCATGCGCGGCCGCTGTTCGGTCAGGGCGAACTCGCCGCCGGTGAAATCCTCGCCGGGTTCTGAAAGCAGAACCGCCACCTGCACCGGAAAAGCGAGGTCGCCATAGAGGTCCTGGTGCAGGCAGTTGAAGTCGCCGGGCACATATTGCAGCAGAAGTGGCGTCGGCCTGACCTGGCCGGCGGCGTGGCACTGCTTGAGAAAGGCGGCATGCGTTTCGGGATAGCGCGTGGCGATGCCCATGCGTTCGTTCCACCGGTTGGCGACCTCGGCGAGCCTGGGATAGAGCGCCGTGCGCAGCCCGCCGATCAGGTCTGGCAAGGGGTAGCGGAAATAGCGGTATTCGCCCTTGCCGAAGCCGTGCCTGGCCATGTGGATATGGCTGCGGAAATGTTCTTCATGCGGATAGAGCCCGGCGAGTTGTCGGCACTCCTGCGGCGTGAGCAGCTTTTCCATCACCGCACAGCCGAAGCCGTCGAGTTCGGCGGCTAGGGCTGGCCAGTCGTAAGCGGCAACGCGTTCCTCGGCGGCTTTCACCACCGATGCCGCAACCTTGGCATGGGCGTTCATATTGCGGCCTCTTTGTCGAGCAAAGCGTGCTTGCGCTCAGTGCCCCAGCGGTAGCCGGAGGGCGTGCCGTCGGCGCGGACGACGCGGTGGCAGGGAATGCCGAGCGCGATCGCGTTAGCGGCGCAGGCCGTCGCCACGGCGCGGGCGCCGTTCGGTTGGCCGAGACGCTGGGCAAGGGCGGCGTAGGTGATGGTTGCGCCGCGGCGGATGCTGCGAAGCTCGCCCCAAACTTTTTGCTGGAACGGCGTGCCGTGGCTGATGTCGAGCGGCAGGTCCAGGCCGGCGGCGGGCGTTTCGATGAAACGCGTTATCGCCGCAAGATCGCCTTGCAAGGCGGTCTCGTCCTCGACCAGCATCCTGCCGGGGAAGCGGCTGGCGAGATCCTGCGCCAGCGCCTCGGCGTCGGAGTCGATCAGGATGGCGCAGACGCCGAGGGAACCGCGCGCGGCGAGGATTTTGCCGATCGCGGATTGGGCGATGGCGTAGGTGATGGTGTCGGCGCCGGAGGCTGTCGCCGGCGTGTGGGTTTGCATGAGGTTCATTGCTTCACTCCTTCTGTGTGCCTGAACCCTAGCCGCGTGCCTTCCGTTCCTCACTCCGATGCTTGCTTTCAAATTCAATTTCCGGAACGGTGCGGAGGTAAGTACCCTACGGCGCCCCCCTCTGTCCTGCCGGACATCTCCCCCACGAGGGGGGAGATTGGCAATTTCGGCGCCCCACTCATTCCTGCAACGTCGTAGATTGGCGAAGGCGGTTGTGACAGCCAATCTCCCCCCAAGTGGGGGAGATGTCCGGCAGGACAGAGGGGGGCGCCGTAGAGCGCTGATTTATGCGATACGAATGACAGCAACCTTGCCAAGCAAAAAAACCTCGCCTGATAACAGCCGCAGTTCGATCTCGCCGGTCGCGCCACGGCTCCACTCGGCCTTGCCGCTCTCGACAAGCTCCCCGAGCGCAGCCATCACCAGCGACCGCGCATCTTTGGCGCGTCTGACGGCGCCGCGATGGGGGATCCCAATGTCCGCATCGGTGGTGGAAGACCTTGCCATCGCGCCCATTGCCGCTCCTCCTCAGGCCTCGCGGCCGAGCAGCGCGCGCTTGCGCTCCGCGCCCCAGGCGTAGCCGGACAGGGCGCCGTCCTTGCGGATCACGCGGTGGCAGGGAATGGCGACCGCGAGCGCGTTGGCGGCGCAGGCGCCGGCAACGGCGCGGGTCGCCTTCGGCGCGCCGATGCGCCCTGCTATCTCGGCATAGGAGACGGTGCGGCCGGCCGGGATGTCCCGCAGGGCCTGCCAGACGCGCTGCCGGAACGCGGTGCCGCGCAGGTCGAGCGGCAGGTCGAGACCAAGCCTTGGAGCCTCGACGAAACCGACGACGCGGGCGACGAGCGCCTCATAATCGCGGTCGGCGCCGATCAGGCGCGCCTTGGGGAAACGGTCCTGCAGGTCGCGCACCAGCGCGTCCGGGTCGTCGCCGAGCAGGATCGCGGCGACGCCCTTCCTGCTCGACGCGACAAGGATGGCGCCGAGCGAGCATTCGCCGACGGCGAAGCGGATCTCCTCGCTGGCGCCGCCGGCGCGGTAGCGCGTCGGCGTCATGCCGAGCATGCCGGCCGACTTCTCATAGAAGCGTCCGCTCGAATTGAAGCCGGCATCGTAGATCGCCGCTGTCACGCTGGCGCCGTCTTCCAGGCGCCGGCGCACCCTTTCGGCGCGCCGGGCGGCCGCGTAGTCCTTTGGCGTCAGGCCGGTGACGGCCTTGAAGGTGCGGTGGAAATAGCCGGCGCTGCGGCCGGCGGCGGCGGCCAGTTCACCGAGCGACGGTTCCTCCTCGCTCTGTTCGATCCTGCGGCAGGCCTCGGCCACCATCGCGGCGTTGCAGGCCTCGAGCGAAGGTCCGTCGGGATTGCAGCGCCGGCAGGCGCGAAAGCCGGTCGCCCTGGCCTCGTCCAGCGTGTCGTGGAGCTGCACGTTCTTCGGGTTGGCGCGCCGCGACGGGCAGGAGGGCCGGCAATAGACGCCGGTCGTCGCCACCGAATACCAGAAGCTGCCATCGGCCGATTTGTCGCGCGCCACGACTTGCGTCCAGCGCGGATCGTCGGCGACCGGCAGCGGCGCGGGTTTGAGATCCTTGGCAAGGGTGATGAACATGGCCGGCATTGAAGCCGCAGACGACCCGCGTCGCCACCCGTTTCCTGCCAATTGAGAGGTGGACGCGAGCGTATTCGTCGGGACACACAAAGGATATGACAAGATTGATCCGGAGAAGGTGTGATGGAAAACATTCGACCCCTTAAGACCGAGGCCGATTACGATCGGGCGATTGCCGAAATCATCCAATATTTCGAGAACGAGCCGGAAATCGGCTCTCTTGGCGATTACCGGTTTGATGTTCTCGCGACCTTGATCGACGCTTATGAGGATAAGCACTACCCTATCGAAGCACCCACATCCCGTTGAAGGTTATTCACTCACACATTCAACCTGTCGCGAAAGGCGAAAGCCGCCGCACCCGGTGCCCGATCGCTGTTCCCCGAGCCCTCGTTTCTACGCCGCCCGTTTGGGCTCGACCGCGAACGGGCTGAGGCCGAGCCAGGTCTGCATCTTCCTTGCGATGTGCTGATCTCCGGTCAAGGCGACCTTCGCGCCGGCCTTCTCGACGGTGATCAATCCCATCCAGATCGCCGTCATCGTGTGCAGGTCGGTCGAGACGTAGAGGTCGATATCGAAGCCCGGATCGTACCAGCACAGATCGACCTCGCCATGCTTTTCGACGATCAGCCACCACGACCGTTTGGACGCCGGCAGCTCCTGGTACAGGAATTGTATCACGGTGCGCCCGTCGGGCAGCGGCGAGGGGTTCAGATTGCGCCGCATGTCCCACATCAGCAGCGACGGATCGAGGTTCTTGAGGGACAGCCGGGACTCGACCCATTTCTGTCCCCAAAAGCCCATCGCCTCGACGACGGGGCGCAAATCCCGGCCGGCCTCCGTCAGCCGGTATTCGGAGATGCCCTTCTCGCCCGGCACCTCCTTGCGCTCGACGATCCCGGCGAGCTCGAGCTCCTTCAGCCGTTGCGACAGAAGGCTGGGCGACATTTTGGGGACGCCGCGGCGCAGGTCGTTGAAACGGGTCGAACCCGCCACCAATTCGCGCATCAGCACCATCGTCCAGCGGGTGCACAGCACCTCGGCGGCCATCGATAGCGGGCAGAACTGCTTGTATCCGTGCTGGGCCATGATCCGACGTCCTCCCTCGAAACTGGGCTGAACATTAGGCCTTCATGAAGGAAGCGGCCAGTACGGAAACTGTACCGGCCCGGTACAGATCGCGGACTGGCCGGCGCCGGCCCTGCCATGCGAGCCCTTTGACCGGCCGCGGGGATCTCCCCTGTGCGCCGTAACAGGGAGAAGACCATGACCACATACGTCATTGCAGACATCAAGGTGAAGAACCCGCAGTGGATGCCGGCCTACGCCGCATCGGTGCACGACCTCGTCCACAAGCATGGCGGCAAGTATCTGTCGCGCAGCGGCAATGTGAAGACGCTTGAAGGCAAGCCGCTCGACACCACTCTGATCGCGCTGATGGCATTCCCGTCGGAAGCGGCGGCGCGCGCCTTCGCCAACGATCCGGCCTACGCGCCCTTCGTCTCGGCCCGTCAGGACGGTAGCGACAGCCGCTTCCAGATGATCGACAACACAGACCTGGCGGGGACGATCCCGTATCTGCCGAAGGGATGAAGCTTTCCTCCATCCGTCGCATCGCTTTCGGGCTCTCCGAGCAACGACAATCACGGCGCTTGCCTGCCGCGCCTCCGTATTTCCGGCGGCCGGCGCGCTGGGCCTTTTCAAGAAGAATGGAATGAACATGATACGCAAATTCCACGACGGGCTTCTCATGGCGGGGGCCATGCTGGCCGTCTGCGCCACTTTCGCCCAGGCCCATCAGGACGAGGTCGCATTTACATCCGGCGCGAATCCACTGGCCGGTAAGGTGCGGGCGGCGAACGGCCGGTTCCTCGACGTCAAGGTCGCCACGGACGAAGGCTATGCGCCCATTCCCTGCGCCAGCGGCATCACCGGCGGCGCGATGGGCATTCACTATGTCAACGGGCAATACCTGAAGGACGACAAGATCGACATCGCCCGTCCCGAGGCCGTGATGTACGAGCCGATGGCCGACGGCACACTGAAGCTGGTGGCGGTCGAATACATCACCGCCAAGGGGCCGGCGTCACTGGACGGCCAATTGTTCAACTTCAACAGTGCGCCCAACCGTTACGGCCTGGGCGAATTCTACGAGCTGCATGTCTGGGCCTGGAAGGGCAACCCGACCGGCACCTTCGCCGACATGAACCCGAAAGTGTCGTGCGAACACGCGGTGGCGCCCAGCCAGTAAGCAATGAAGCCAGGCGGTGAAGGCCGCCTGGCTCGACGCTGTCCGCTCCGGCCCGTTATCGCGGCGCGGGATTAGGGGCCGCCGATCCCGTATCGGAAGACTGTTGGACCACGTCGGAAGCCTGCTGCCCCGATGCCGGTAGAACGAAGCGTCCGGTCAGGTACCAGAGCAGAGAGACCACGATGATCGACAGGTAGCCGTCCACGGCATAGTGCCAGCCGGTATAGACCGAGCCGAACAGGATGAGTGCGGCGAACGACCAGCCTGCAACGGCCCAGCGGCGACCAAAGCCGGTGAGGAAGAAGGCATTGAGCGTGACGATGGCGACATGCATGCTTGGCATCGCCGTGATGCCGCTGCCCAGCGCGGAGCTGCCGCTGTCGTGTGCATCGAGCAGATAGCTGGCGGCGAACCGCACCGGCAAGGCATACGGGTCTGCCATCAGCGCTGCGAGCACCCCGGCAAATCGGCTGCCGCCATAGAACCGGTCGTAGAATATCGGCCCGCTGGATGACAGCATGATTGGAAGAACGGTGCCACACAACACCATGGTGAGCGCGAACGCCCAGAGATAGCGGATGCGCCGGGCGGGACTGTTCCAGAAGGCGACGAAGAGCACGACGCCAAGCCATTGCATGAACCACCAGGACATATAGGCCTTGAAAACCAGCATGGAGGCGGGCTCTGAAACGATGCCGTGCGTCCATACCCAAGGATCGACGCCGTGCAGCCAACGATCGAGGTCGGCCAGCATGGGATCGGCATAGTAAGGCACGATCTCCGGTATGGTGATCCTGAATGTCGTGAAAGCGATGATGCCGAGAAAGAATAGCAAGACGACCCGCGCGGCCGCCGGCCCGCGTTCCTTGAGTATGTGCACCATGAATCTTGTCGGCCTGGGCCCGCCATACACCAATGCCGTCAACCCGAGGCCAACCACCAGCAGCACCGGCAGCAAGCCGAGGAATGTCCCGAAGTACTTTATGGACAGCAGAAGATATCGCTCAGGCCGCAGGCAAAGCGCCGTCGCGACGCAGACCAGGCACAGGCCCGTCAGCAGCCAGCTGCTTCTGGTTGTCGCCACGCCAAGATCAACAGTGGAAACCGATCGGAGATCGCCGCCCTGTGTTCCGGTGTGCCCACTCATGAGGGAGGTCCCGCCAGCTTTCGAACTTGTTATGATTGTTCTGGCGGCAACGTATTAATATCTTGTTGCACCCGTAATGGTGTCTGGTTTCCAATATAATACTCAATAGTGTAGTATTGTATTCAAATACGGGCTGAGGTCGATGGCGGTGCTGGCCCTGTGTTGGGTTGCTGCCAAGAGGCCTTTCGTCACGCACGTGCAATCGAGAGGGACCACTGCCTGGACGGCGATGGTCCCTCTCATTCAAGCCGCCTTGATCAGGCCGAGCTGGGTCAACGCCGCGACGCCGTCGTCGAGGCCGATCTCCTCGACGATCCTGCCGTCGATCACCTTCAGCACCGTGGTGCCGGTGAAGCGCATGGTGCGGCCGGTGGCGGCGGGCAGCGAACCGACGAGGAAATCGCTGAAGGCCGGACCGGCATGGGTGCCGCCGCCTTCCCACTGGCCGACGACATAGTCGCCTTCGGCGATGAGGTCGGCGGTGGCCCAGAAGTTGAGGTCCGGGAAGGCAGCGCGGAAATCGGTCATGAAGGCCTTGATGTCCTCGCGGCCGCGGCGCGGTTCATGCAGCGAATATTTGAGCAGCATGTCGGGCGCGGCGATGGCGTCGACGACGGAAAGATCGCAAGGTTTCACCCCAGAAATCAGTGAACCATCTAACGACGACGGCCTTGTTGTCTTCCTGTTTGGTCATGGGAAAAGTCCTCTTGTGTTTGCACGAGATCGCCAGGGCGGGCGGCGACCCCGCGCAAACACTAGGAGGATCGCCGGGCGGGCAAACTCCGCTTCTTGCCCGCCAATCGAAAGTCGGGACCGCAAGCGAGGAACGCGGCGGAGCCACCGGCGTGGTAACGCTTTCTTCTCTGGTTTTGCCGCAGATTGCCCCCGGCGGGGTTGGACGAAACGGAAGATGGCGGGTCAGGACAAGAAAAGCCGTGATGGAACGTTCTGGGAGAAGGCCCTGGAGCGCGCCCAACTTGGTGTCTGGGACTGGGACCTTCGGACAGGCGAGTGTTTCTATTCCGCCACCTGGGCGCGGATGCTGGGCTATGACGAAAGCGAGCTTGCCAACAGCAGCGACCTCTGGCTGCGGCTTACCCATCCCGACGATCGCGAGCAGGCGCTGGCCAGCGGCGACCGTCACATCGCCGGCCTGACCGACACCATCGAGACCGAGCTCAGGCTCCGGCACAAGCAAGGCCACTGGGTCTGGGTGCTCGACCGCGGCGGCATCGTCGAGCGCGACGGCGATGGCCAACCGATCCGGCTGATGGGCGTGCAGACCGATATTTCGAAACAGAAGGCGGCAGAGGCCGCGCTGGAACGGGTCAACATCCGCTTCCGCCTGGCGCTCGCGGCCAGCGGCACCGGCATCTGGCACTACGACATCGCCAGCAACAAAAGCTATTGGGATTCCCGCACCAGGGAAATTTTCGGCCTTGTCGCCGTTACCGACGAGGTGACGGCCGACCTATGGCACAGCTACCTGCATCCCGACGACAAGCAGGCGGCCGAACGCGCCCACAGGGCGCCGCTGGAAACCGACGGCGTCATTGCCGCGCAATATCGCATCATCAGGCGCGACGGCGATATCCGTCATGTCGAATCGCTGGTGCGTTTCGTCGCCGCCGCCGGTGCCGCCGGCCAGATCCTCGGCACGGTGCGCGACATCACCGAAGACAAGCTGCGCGAACAGGAACTGGCCCATGCCGCCCGCCACGACGCGCTGACCGGCCTGTGGAACCGCGCCGCCTTCGACAGGCTGCTTGGCGAGCATATCGCGGCGGGAGCGCCGCTGGCGGTGTTCTATGTCGATCTCGATTATTTCAAGGCGCTCAACGACTTCGCCGGGCATGCCGCCGGCGACCTGGCGCTGAAGAGCGTCGCGGGGGGCATGCGCGGCTGCCTGCCGCCGTCGGCGCATGCGGCGCGCCTGGGCGGCGACGAGTTCGCGCTGCTGGTGCCGCATTGCGACGCGGTGCAGGCCGAGCGGATCGCCGGCGCCGTGCTTGGGGCGGTGCGCGAGGCCGATCTCGGCCCGGCCGCGTCATCGCGCCGACTGGCGGCCTCGATCGGCATCGCCTTCATCGATGACGCCGCGACCACCGTGGCCGATGCGCTGGCTTGCGCCGACGACGCCTGCTACGCGGCCAAGGCGGCGGGGCGCAACCGCTTCGCGGTGTTTTCGGCCGCGGCGCGATCTGGGGCCGCCGGCCTCAATGCGGCGCGCATCGCAGCCGACACCGTCGATGCCATGGACGACGGGCGGCTGAAACTGTTCGGCCAGGAAATCCATCTCCTGGGAAAGCCATGGCAAGAGTGCCGGCACGTCGAAGTGCTGGCGAGGCTCGCCGCGCGCAACGGGCGGCTGGTGCCGCCGGGCGAATTCATCCCGGTGGCCGAGCGTTTCGGCATCGCCTCGAAACTCGACCGCTGGATCATTCGCACGGCGCTTTTGCGGCACGGACCGGCGCTGCGTGCCGGGGCGCTGACGCTGGGCTTCAACCTGTCGGCTCAGACATTGAGCGATCCGGGGCTGTGGGATTTCGTCGACAACACCATCGAGGAAACCGGTGCGCCGCATTCCGGCATCGGATTCGAGATCACCGAAACCGCGGCCGTCACCAATTTCGACGCCGCCGAGGACTTCGTGCGCAAGGCGCGCGAGCGACGCTGCCGGGTCAGCCTCGACGATTTCGGCGCCGGCATGAGCTCGTTCGAGTATCTCAGGCGCTTTCCCGTCGATGCGATCAAGATCGACGGCTCGTTCATCGAACATATCACCGACAGCCGCTTCGACCGCGAGATCGTGCTGGCGATGACCGGCATTGCCAGGAGCCTCGACTTCGCCGTGGTAGGCGAGAAGATCGAACGGCACGATACGCTGGCGATGCTCCAGGACATGGGGGTCGCCTACGGCCAGGGCTTCTTTCTGCATCGTCCCGAGCCGCTGGAGGCGATCGTTTCGCGCGCGACGGCCGGAACGCCCGGCAGGCGGCGCGCCTGAAGCGGGCAAGCCGCCCGCCAGAATCGCCGAGCCACTCCAACACTCCATTAGGCAATCCCGAAGAGCTGTTAAGCACGGCCCTGGAACGGCTCCGGGAGGTCGGCCGGGCGCGGTGGAACGATCACTGGCGGTCGGCGAACCGTGCCGATCGCGGAAACTCCAACACCTCTGCCTCCGATCGCCTGTGCTGCGCCTCCGCGACCGCTTCGATCAGCAGGTCGAGGGCTTCGCATGCCGAGCGGCTTGTCTCGTCGTCGCCGCGCAAATAGTGATAGGCGCGTTCGAGATGCACCCGGGCGGCTGAAAAATCGCTGGTCAATGATCCCTCCATTACCTCGCCCTAATATACCTTGGCCGGTCCGGCGGAACGCAGGGTAAATATCCACAGGCGGATTTTATTCAAATGCCGGGGGATTCCGGCAAGAAGGGCGAGGCGGTGGCTGTCAGGAGAGACAACGCCCAACCCCTTTGCCATGCCTTGCCACGCGGCTAGAATGCTACTCCCTTGTCCGAGGATGGCAGCCATGATCGTCCAGGCCTGCATCAATGGCGCACGACCGCGCGATTTTCATCCGAAATTGCCGCTGACGGCGCAGGCGATGGCGAGCGATGCGGCCGCCTGCATCGCCGCGGGCGCGGCCGAGCTGCACATCCATCCGCGCGGCGTGGACGGGCGCGAGAGTCTGGCCGCCGTCGACGCGACCGTGCTGGCGGTGCGCCGGGCCTGTCCCGGCACGCTGATCGGCGTGTCGACAGGCGCCTGGATCGAGAATGACGTCGAGCGCACCCGCGCCGCGATCGCCGGCTGGCGCGAACTGCCCGATTATGCTTCGGTCAATCTTTCGGAGGCCGACGCGCCCGCCGTGATGGAGCTTTTGCGCCAGCGCGGCGTCGGCATCGAGGCCGGCCTTGCCACAACGGAAGATGCCCAGCGGTTCGTCAGTCTTGCCGATCACGGCCGGGTGCTGCGCATCCTGATCGAGATCGACATACAGGAATTGCCCGCCGCACTCGCCGAGGCGCACGGCATCGCCGCCGCGCTGGACCGCGCCGGGGTGCGGCGGCCGATCCTGCTGCACGGCGCCGATGCCACGGTCTGGCCGTTCGTGGAGCTCGCGCGTCGAAGGCGCTGGTCGACGCGGGTCGGACTGGAAGACGGCAGGACGCTTCCCGATGGAAAGGTGGCGCTGGACAATGCGGAGATCGTCGCGGCGACGGCGGCGGTGTTTTGGTCGAAAACCTGAAGGGTCTCAAGCGCCTTGGCTGTGCAGCCGGTGCGACAAGCCGACCCGACCTGCTCCGCCATAAATCGTTCTCACTCGAGGCGCACTAAATAAAGGCAAATTCGGCCTGGCGCGGGGAGCCTTGTGCAACTGCCGCGGAGTTCCTGCATGTCACTGTCCGGTACCACAACTCGCTACGGAAGCCTTGCCCAGGCATTCCACTGGTTGACGGCACTGCTCGTGCTCATCGCCTTCCTGGTCTCGGCAGGCGGTCCTCCTACACGCGTTTATTCAGCGCCCAGGGCCTCGATGCTGCTGCTTCATGAATCGCTCGGCTTCGCGGTTTTCTGGCTGCTGGTGATCCGCCTGGCCTGGCGGCTGTTCGATCGCATTCCCGACGCTCCGTCCATGCCCGCCTGGATGTATGTCGGGTCGAAGGCGGTACATTGGGCGCTCTACGCGTTGATGTTCGCTGTGCCGGTGACCGCCATGCTCGGCGCATGGTTTGGCGGCCATCCGGTCACGGTGTACGGCTTCGGTCCGATCGGTCCGCTTTTCGCCCCATGGGACGTCGGCGCTTCGCTGGCGGAAATCCACGGCACGCTTGGGGACATCCTCATGTGGTTGGCCGGCCTGCACGCCGCGGCGGCCGTCTTCCACCACGTTCTTCTGCGAGATCGCGTGCTCAGCCAGATGCTGCCCGGCTTGGCTGCTCCAGAATGATCCGGATCGCCTGATCCACCACGGGATGCAGGCCGCTGGCCTGGAAGGACAGGCGGTTGCCGGAGCCGACATTGCTGGCCATGGCGATGGTAAGACCGGTCGCCGGATCATGCAGCATGACCGCGACATAGCCCGGAATGCTGCCCTGATGGCCGTAGAAGGCGCGGTCGGCATAGGCGCTCTGGAACATGCCGGCGCCGGTCTCGCGCATGCGGGTGCCCGGGAAGCTCGCCGGCACGCGGCGTTCGAACATCTCGGCGAAGAAAGGCGGCGACAAGAGCTTGCCGGAGAACAGGCTGCGCATGAAGCTCACCATGTCGGACGGCGTCGACACCATGTCGCCGCAGCCATAGGCGGCGCCGAATGGGAAGGAATCGGAAGAATCCTGCAATTCGTCGGAGTAGGGCAGCACGCCGTCCATGCGCCACATCTCGCCGCCGGAAGCGATGTCTGTCGGTGCGCCCGGCGCCAGCGGCGGCCGGTGGTAGTAGCCGCGCACCATCGACCTTTCCGGGAATGCTTCGGTGGCTGGCGACCAGGTGTTTTCCAGGGCGAGCGGCCGCAGGACCGCGCTTCTGACATAGGCGCCGAGCGACTGGCCGGTGACGGCCTCGATCACCATGCCGGCCAACACATAGCCGGTGTTGTTGTAGACAGCGGGTCCGCCCGGTGCCTTCTGTTTGTCGGAGGCGAAGGCGATGTCGACCAGCTGCTGCGGCGTCCATTGCCGGCCCGGATCCATCGGTATGTAATATTCGAATTCCGGCAGGCCGCTGCGATGGTTGATCAGCTGGCGCACCGAAATATTCCCTGCGCCCGGCAGATCCGGGAACCAGGAGGAGATCGGCGCGCCGAGCTCGAGCTTGCCGGTCTCGGCGAGCTTGACCAGGGCGGCGGCGACGAAGGTCTTGGTGCAGCTGCCGATCTTGAACAACTGGTCCGGTGTGACTGATGTGCCATGTGCGCGATCGGCTAGGCCCGCGGTGAGGGCGATTGGCGCGGCGCCTGTCGAATAGGCCAGCGAGGCACCCACCGCGCCGTCGGCGAGGTAGCTGTTGAGGAGGGAGGTCAGGTCTTTCGGCATTGATATCGCTTTCTTTTTTCCTTCTCCCCTGTGGGAGAAGGTGGCCTCGCGAAGCGAGGTCGGATGAGGGGTGCTCCAGGGAACACCAACGTCTCATTCCGCTGGAACACCCCTCAACCGTCTCGGCGCTGCGCGCCGATCCACCTTCCCCCACAAGGGGGGAAGGACAGGGAGCGCCTGCCCTCACTCAGCCACATCGACCGCCGCGAAATTCTGCCGGCCGAAGGGGTCGAGGATGTAGTTGAGCACGCTCTTGCGGATCGGGATCGCCACCAGCGAATGGGCGATCGGCGCCACCGGCACCTCGGCCTTCAGGATTGCCTGCGCCCTGCCGTAGATCGCGGCGCGTTCTTTCGGGTCGGCGGCGACGCGGCCTTCATCCAGCAGCTTCTCGAAATCCTTGTCGCACCAGCGCGACCGGTTCGAGCCACCCTTCACGCCGTCGCAGGACAGGAGATAGCTCAGCATGTTGTCGGGATCGCCATTGTCGCTGCTGCCGCCGAGCAGGAAAGCGTCCTGCTCGCCCGCGGCGGTGCGCTTGAGATATTCGCCCCATTCGAAGCTGACGATCTCGGACTGCACGCCGACCTTCGCCCAGTCGGCCTGGATCATCTCGGCCATGCGCTTGGCGTTGGGGTTGTAGGGGCGCGACACCGGCATCGCCCATAGGCTGATCTTGAGGCCGCTTTCGTGGCCTGCTTCCTTCAGCAGTTTCTTCGCGCCGTCGGGATCGTAGTCGATGCCGGCATCGGTGACGGCGCCGAGCTGCGCCGGCGGCACGACGCTGCCGGCAACCGTGCCGGCGCCGGCATAGACGGCATCGACGATTGCCTTGCGGTCGACGGCCTTGGCAAGCGCGGTGCGCACGCGGACATCGCCCAGCGGCTGATGTTCGACGTTGAAGCCGAGGATGCCGATATTCTGGCCCTTGAGGTCGAGGACCGTGATGTCTGGATCGGCGCGCAATTCGGCGACGGCACTGGGCGGGGGCGGGGCCGCCACCTGGCATTCATTGGCCTTGAGGCGCTCGACGCGGGTGGTCGGCTCGGGCGTGACGGCGAAGACCAGCGTGTCGATCTTCGGCGCGCCGCGCCAGTAATCCTTGTTGGCGGCGTAGCGCACCTGGCTGTCGGGCACATAGGCCTCGAGCATGAACGGGCCGGTCCCGACCGGCTGGCTGTCGATCAGCTCCGGCGTGCCGGCGGCCACCATCTTTTCGGTCTGCTCCAGCGACAAGATCGAGAGGTAGTCGAGCGCCAGCCCGGCCAGGAAGGTGACGTTGGGGGCCGTCAGCGTGAAGCGCACGGTGTAATCGTCGACCTTGTCTATTTTGTCGATCAGCGTGCCCATGCCCAGCGCGTTGAAGTATTCGTAAGAGCCGCCGCCGAGCTTGTGGTAGGGATTGTTGGCGTCGCGCTGGCGGTTGAACGTGTAAAGGACGTCGTCCGCGTTGAACTCGCGCGTCGGCGTGAAATGCTCGTTCGACTGGAATTTCACGCCTTGGCGCAGGTGGAATGTGTAGGTCTTGCCGTCCGGCGAGACATCCCAGCTCTCGGCCAGCGCCGGTCCGACTTCGGTCGTGCCCGGCTTGAACTCCACCAGCCGGTTGAAGATCGTCTTGGCGGCGGCATCCATGGTGGAGTCGGCGATGCCGATCGCCGGGTTGAAGGTCTCGGGATTGGCCTCCGAGCAATAGACGAGCGTCTTGGCATGAGCCTGCCCGCCGAGAAGGACGGACGAGGCCAGAAGGATCGAGCCAAGCACTGTGCGCAGAACGGTGGATTTCATCGCAAACGCTCCTGATGACACTTTTTCTGGTTGAGGGAAGGGCATGAAATTCATGGCTTCGCCGCCGGGGCCAGGAAGCGGTCGGGCGCCAGCCCCGCGGCGGTGACGCCAAGCGCGGTGACATCGTCGGGCAAGGGTTGGCCGCGCATCAGCGCCGAGCCGAGCCGCGCCAATGTCAGCGACACCTGGAAACCATAGCCGCCCTGGCCGCCGAGCCAGAAGAGGCCGGGCAGGCGCGGGTCGAAGCCGGCGACCGGCGTGCGGTCGGGCGCGAAGGTGCGCAGGCCGGCCCAGGGCGTCGACGGGCGGCCTATGCGCATGGACGTTGCCTGCTCGATCCGGTCGACGGCGATGGCGACGTCGATGTCTTCCGGCCAGGCGTCGCAAGGCTCGGAATCGGTTTCGTCGGCCAGCGAGCCGATCAGCCTGCCGGCGTCTGGCTTGAAGTAGAATTGTTCGTGCAGATCGACCACCAGCGGCCAGCCGGCAATGTCGGCGCCCGCGGGCGGGTCGAACAGGAAGGCGGTGCGCCGCTTGGGCTGGAAGCCGAGGCCGGTGAGCCCCGCCAGGCCGGCCACGACATCGACCCAGGCGCCGGCGGCGTTGACGACGATGTCGGCGGGATAGGCGCCGGCACTGGTGGCGACGCGCAGGCCATTGCCGGCGCGCGCGATCGCGCGCACCTCTTCGCTCGTGCGCATGATGCCGCCCCTGGCCTTCAGTGCCGAAGCGCAGGCCGCAAGCATCTTGCCGGTATCGACGTCCACCGCACCCGGTTCATGGACACCGCCGCATGTGGTTTGCGGATCGATGACGGGAACCAGCGCATGCAGCTCAGCGGCGGAGAGGCGGCGTACGCTCGGCACCATGGCCTGCAATTCGCCGGCCAGCCGGTCGACGG
Source organism: Mesorhizobium sp. B1-1-1 (assembly GCF_006442955.1). Taxonomy (NCBI): domain Bacteria; kingdom Pseudomonadati; phylum Pseudomonadota; class Alphaproteobacteria; order Hyphomicrobiales; family Phyllobacteriaceae; genus Mesorhizobium; species Mesorhizobium sp. B1-1-1. Next base: position 84,045 of record NZ_VFWW01000005.1, on the reverse strand, counting down.
CCGCGCCGTCATCGGCGCGGCCGACATGCAGCGCGCCACGTTGATGCGCGACGAAGCCGCCGTCGAAGATCGCCCGGCGGCTCGCCAGCGTCAGCGCGCGCACCAGGCGGTTGCCATAAGTCTCGGTGAACAGGGCGGCCGAGCGGCCGCTGGCATGATAGCCCGGCTGGCTCTCGCGCTCGATGAGGGTGACGTCGGCCCAGTCCGCCACCTCGGCGGCAAGCGAGAGGCCGGCAATGCCGCCGCCGATGACGACGATTTTCGGGAGTGAATTCGACTGCATCGTTCAGTCGTAAAAATAATTTCTTATCCAGTCAATATTTAGCGTATAAGAAAATTGTTGGCGTTGTTGATGACGGCGGGAAGTTCAATTACCTAGGATGGAGCGGCGCGATCCCGCGGCATGGAGCTGATATGTCGGAGCAACCGAAGCTGGGTGATTGCCTGCGCGGCTTGAGGAAGACGCATGGCTGGACCCTCCAGGAGGTGAGCAGGCTCACCGGTGTCGCGGTGTCGACGCTGTCCAAGGTCGAGAACGACCAGATGTCGCTGAGCTACGACAAGCTGCTGCAGATCTGCGAAGGGCTCGGCATCCATGTAACGGAACTGCTCAGCGGCGACCGCAAGCAGCCGGCGGCGCGCACCCGCCGCTCCGTGACGTCACCGTCCAACACACTGCGCCAACTGACCCGCAATTACGACTACCGGTACCTGGCCACCGACCTGGTGCGCAAGCGCATGGTGCCGATCCACGCCTATGCGCGCGCCCGCACGCCCGAGGAGTTCGGGCCGCTGACGAAACATGCCGGCGAGGAATTTTTGATCGTGCTCAAGGGCGAGATCGAGCTGCACACCGACCAGTACGCGCCGGTGCGGCTGAAACAGGGCGAGAGCGTCTATATCGATTCCACCATGGGCCACGCCTACCTCTCTGTGGGCGACGGCGACGCCGAAATGCTGTGCGTCTGCTCCGGCGACGAGCCCGACATGGAAGGCACGCTGCTCAGCGTGCTGGAGACGGTGGAAGGATAGGGCGGTTGGCGCGTCGCATTTTTCTGCAGGTCGGTTCAGCCTTTCTGGTTCGAAGCGGCCGACGAAACCGGCTATATGACCGCTGAGACGAAATTCCCGCCAACCCGAGAAGGAAAACCCAATGAGTTCAGAAAAAGTGGCTGTCATCGTGGCCGGCGGCAGCGGCATGGGGGCGGCAGCGGCCAAGCGGCTGGCGGCGGACGGGTTCAAGGTCGCCATCCTGTCTTCGTCCGGCAAGGGCGAGGCGCTGGCCAAAGAACTGGGCGGCATCGGCGTCACCGGCTCCAACCAGTCAAACGAGGACTTGCAGCGCCTCGCGGACTTGACGCTGGAGCGCTATGGCCGCGTCGACGTGCTGGTCAACAGCGGCGGCCACGGGCCGCGCGCGCCGATCCTGGAGATCACGGACGAACAGTGGCACGCCGGCATGGACGTCTACCTGCTCAACGTCATCCGGCCGGTGCGCATCGTGGCGCCGCAGATGGTCAAGCAGAAGGCCGGCGCCATCATCAACATCTCGACCGCCTGGGTGGTGGAGCCGAGTCCGATGTTCCCGACCTCGGCCGTGTTCCGCGCCGGCCTTGCCGCCTACACCAAGATCTTCGCCAATACTTATGCAGCGGACAATGTGCGCATGAACAATGTGCTGCCCGGCTGGATCGACAGCCTGCCGGCGACGGAAGAACGCCGCGACTCCGTGCCGATGCAGCGCTACGGCACGTCGGAAGAGATCGCCGCGACCATCGCCTTCCTGGCTTCGGACGGCGCCGGCTACATCACCGGCCAGAACATCCGCGTCGACGGCGGGATCATTCGCGCTATTTGAGGCGGGTCCGGGAGGGGAGGCCTGTCCGACGCGCGCCGCGGAGGGGGTCCGGCATCCCGCCTGGCGCGACGACATCTCGCACCAAGGAGGAAAAATGCGGCTTCTGATACTTGGCACCGGCTGGATGGCGCAGGAACATGCACGGCAATTCAGCGCCATCGATGGCGTCGACATTGTCGGGGCCGTCGACCTCGATCCGGCGCGCGTCGGCGAATTCGCCGACGGCTTCAACATCCCCAACCGCTTCACCGCGCTGGACGAGGCGCTCAAATGGGGCGCTTTCGACGCCGTGGCCAATGTCACGCCGGACCGCATCCACCACCCGACCACCATGCAGCTGATCGCGGCCGGCAAGCCGGTGCTGTGCGAGAAGCCGCTGGCCGAGAATTTCGGCAAGGCGATCGAGATGGCCGAGGCCGCCGAGAAAGCCGGCATCGTCAACATGGTGAACCTCACCTACCGCAATGTCGCTGCGCTGCAGAAAGCCCGCCGGATGGTGCAGGCCGGCGAGATCGGCACGGTCCGGCATGTCGAGGCGTCCTATCTGCAGAGCTGGCTGGTGTCGAAATTCTGGGGCGACTGGCGCAGCGACCCGAAATGGCTCTGGCGGCTGTCGCGCGGCCACGGCTCCAACGGCGTGCTTGGCGATGTCGGCATCCACATCCTCGATTTCGCCAGCTATGGCGCGGCCCTCGGCATCGATCATGTGTTCTGCCGGCTGCGTTCCTTCGACAAGGCGCCGGGCAACCGCATCGGCGACTACGGGCTCGACGCCAATGACAGTTTCGCCATGACGGTGGATTTCTCCAACGGCGCCTTCGGCGTGGTGCATGCCAGCCGCTGGGCGACCGGCCATCTCAACGAATTGCGCCTGCGCATCTATGGCGATCGAGGCGGTCTCGAAGTGGTGCACAATCTCGACGGCTCGTCGCTCAAGGCTTGCCTCGGCGAAAATGTCGACGACGGGATATGGGAAGAGCTCGACGCCGGCACGGTGGCCACCAACTACCAGCGTTTCGCCGACGCGGTGCGGACCGGCGTGCAGGCCGAACCGTCCTTCCGCCACGCCGCCGAACTGCAGAAGGTGCTGGATCTGGCCGTGGTGTCGGACGAGAAGCGGGCGGAGCTCGCGGCGAGCGCGCAGACGCGGTGAGGGTGGCGCCTTCCTCTCAGGGACCGGTCACGAGGCCAAAAACCAGTTTTTGCAAATTGCCGCCATTGCCGAATTCGACGCGGTCGAAATCGCGGCTTGCCCGCCGCTGCGCCTGCGACAATTCGGAGAGGCGCCTGGTCATCTCGGTCCGGATCTTGGCGCATTTGGGATCGTCGGCAACGCTGAGGCCGACGGTCGCCGCCTCGATCTTGCGCACCATGGCGATGATATCGGCGCCATGCACTTTCTCATGGGCGGCGACGCCGGCGATGAAGCTGTCCCAGCTCTTCTGCACGGCCGGCGGCAGGGAGCCTGACGGCTTCGGCAAGGCATAGGTGATGATCAGCTTCGGCCTGGCCGATGCCAGGACGCAATCGCCGCCCTTGTTCTGGTAGTCCCTGGTCCAGGTCAGCTTGAAATTGGTGTAGGCGATGGTGCGCGTTTTGGCGCCGCGGATCAGCGGTCCGTTCTCGCCGATCGACCGGTAGAGCTCCTGTCCGGTCCGGCCTGAAATGGCGTAGGGCTCGACCGTCTCGACGGGCTTCCATTGTGCATGGGCGGCAAGCGGCAAGGCGAGCACCGCGACCAGCGACAGGCACAGACGAACACACGCTCTCAACACCGCTCTCCGCGAAACCAGGACCGGCGCCGACGCCAATGCCATCTTGTGGCTTTTCCTATATGCTGCCGGCGGGTGCTGCAAATGTGTTGGAGGGAGGCGCTGGCGCCGTGCGGCAAGACCAGGATGGGTATGGGGTTGAAGAAGTTCCCTCGGTTCGTCATCCTAGGGCGGAGCAAGGAGCGAAGCGACGCGGCGCAGACCCTAGGATCCATGCCGTGACACCTGCCGAAGAATGCAGCGAATCAGGATGTTCTCCCAACGCATGGCCCGATAGCCCCGACACATGACCGGCTATGTCTACATGACCGCCAGCCAGAAGGCCGGCACCATTTACATCGGCGTCACATCGTATGCCAGAACACAAGTCGGGCCAGGGTTCGCGCTTCACCAGCCAATATGGCGTGCAGCGACTGGTCTGGTACGAGGAGTATTTCGATATCACGGACGCCATCCAGCGCGAGAAATCGCTCAAGCGCTGGCGGCGGCAATGGAAGGTCGAACTGATCGAAAAGGCCAATCCTGAATGGTTCGAGCTATTTCGTGGAACAGGATGGTAGCCAGTGGCCACTTCGTCCTCGGGTTGACTCGGGGCATGTCGCGGGGCTCGGTGATCGAAATTCCGCACGGTAGCGGCGCTCCCATGTCACGGCATGGATTCCAGGGTCTCCGCGACGGAGCTTCGCTCCTGCTTCGCCTAGGATGACGAAGATAGGGTGGGGCTTCCGAACCAACGGCCTTGCCGGCGCCGGCGTGTCGCCGTAAGTCGTGCTCATGATCACCTTCCGCAAGGCCCTGGCCTCCGACCTGCCTGCCCTCGTGGCCATGCTGGCGGACGATCCGCTTGGCGCGGCCAGAGAGGATGCCTCGCTGCCGCTGGCGCAGGGCTATGTCGATGCCTTCAACGCCATCGATGCCGACCCCAACCAGTTGCTGGCGGTGGCGGTCGATGGCGCCGACGTGGTCGGCACCTTGCAGATCAGCTTCCTTGCCGGGCTGTCGCGCAAGGGCGCCTGGCGCGGTCAGATCGAGGCGGTGCGGGTCGCCGGGCACCGCCGTTCCGAAGGCATAGGCAGGCTGATGATCGAATGGGCTGTTGATCAATGCCGGGCGCGCGGTTGCGGCCTCGTCCAACTCACCACCGACAAGACCAGAGCGGACGCGCACCGCTTCTATGAAAGCCTCGGCTTCACCGGCACCCATCTCGGCTACAAGAAGACCTTGTAGCGCAGGCGGGGCCGTCGCTTTCCGCTAAGGCGGGCGGCTGGCGCATGCGGGAAGGCTAGCAGGCCCTATTCAATTTGCGGCGAGACCAGATATAGGTCAGCTAAGTTGACCTATATTCGATGCGTCCGGGGAGGCGTGCTTGACCCTTATGAACCTGTTGGCGTCGCGCTCCTCGCGCATGAAGGCCTCGGAAATCCGCGAGCTGCTGAAGCTGCTCGACCAGCCGGACATCATCTCCTTCGCCGGCGGCATTCCCGATCCGGCGCTGTTTCCGGCCGAGGCGATCCGCGACGCCTATGCCGACGTGCTCGGCGGCAGCGAGGCGGGGGCGGCGCTTCAGTACCAGGTGAGCGAGGGCTATCTGCCGCTGCGGCGATGGATTGCCGGCCAGATGGGCAAGCTCGGCGTCGCCTGCGAGGAAGCCAACATCTTCATCACTTCGGGTTCGCAGCAGGCGCTCGATTATATCGGCAAGCTGCTGCTGTCGCCCGGCGACACCGCACTGGTGACGTGGCCGACCTATCTCGGCGCGCTGCAAGCCTTCAACGCCTATGAACCGCGCTACGACCGGCTGCGGCCGGAAGGCGGCAACATGACGCCGGATGCCTATCGCGCGGCGGCGGCGGCGAATGGCGGCCGGGTCAAGTTCGCCTATCTGGTGCCGGATTTCGCCAACCCGACCGGCAACACGCTGGACAGGCAGCAGCGCGAGGCGGTGCTCGACCTTGCCGGCGAGCTCGACATCGCCATCGTCGAGGACGCCGCCTACCGGGCGCTGCGCTATGATGGCGAAGGCGTGCCGCCGATCCTGGCGCTCGACTGCGCGCGATCCGGCGGCATCGACAAGGCGCGCACGCTCTATTGCGGCTCGTTCTCGAAGATCCTGTCGCCGGGCATGCGCGTCGGCTGGGTCTGCGCGCCGCGCCATGTCGTGGACAAGCTGGTGCTGATGAAGCAGGCTTCCGACCTGCACAGCCCGTCGATCAACCAGATGGTGATGCACCGGGCGGCCGAAGCGGTGTTCGAGGCCCAGGTCGAAAAGCTGATCGGCGCCTATCGCGAACGCCGCGACGGCCTGCTCGGCGCGCTCGCGGCCAACATGCCGGAAGGCGTGACCTGGAGCCGCCCGGAAGGCGGCATGTTCGTCTGGGTAACGCTGCCGGAAGGCGCCGACGCCACCGCGCTCCTGGCGCGCTCGGTGAAGGAAGCACGTGTCGCCTTCGTGCCCGGCAATGCCTTTTATGCGGACGGCACCGGGCGCAACACGCTGCGGCTGTCCTTCACGCTCGCCAACCAGCGCGCGGTGAGCGAGGGTATCCCGCGGCTGGCGGCGCTGCTCAAAGCCTAAGGCGCCGGCCAGACGACGGTGCATCGCCCCAGCGGCGAACAAACCCGGGTTGCCCTGACTTGTTGTGGGTGCAAAATAGCCTTGTGTCCACGAACGCGGGTTCATGCGCCATGACCGACCTTTCCGGTATCTACCGCGACTACATTGCCTGCCTCAACCGGCAGGACTGGCCGAACCTCGGGCAGTTCGTCGACGACGACGTGTCCCACAATGGCAGGCGGATCGGGCTCTCCGGCTACCGCGCGATGCTGGAGAAGGATTTCGACGACATTCCGGATCTTCGTTTCGATATCCGGCTGCTGGTCTGCGATCCGCCTCATGTCGCGAGCCGGCTGATGTTCGACTGCACGCCCAGGGGGAATTTCCTCGGGCTTGCCGTAAACGGCAGGAAAGTGTCCTTCGCCGAGAACGTCTTCTATGAGTTTCGCGGCCCGAAGATCCGGCTCGTGTGGTCCATCATCGACAAGGCCGCCATCGAAGCCCAGCTTTGAAACACGAACCTCTCCTGGCGCGCTCGGTAAAGGAAGCGCGCGCCCCTTCGTGCCCGGCAGCGCCTTCTTCGCCGATGGCACCGGGCGCAACACGCTGCGGCTGTCCTTCACCTTGGCCGACCGCCGCGCGGTGACCGAGGGCATTCCCAGATTGGCCAAGCTGCTGAGGAACTAGCAACCGACCGGATTCCTGGCCCCGGGGCGTCAGGCCGGCTTGTCGGCAGCCCTTGTGCGCCTGGCAAGGCGTGCGGTAAATGCGGGCGTGCCTTTGCCGGTCGAATGAGGATGTCATGGTCTCCGCAACGCCCAGAGTGACGCTGCTTCTCGGCAGCGCGCCCGACGTCGTGCGCTGCGCCGCCTGGCCGAAGGAGACCTTCGCCAGCATCGTCGCCATCAACAATGCCTGGCGCGTGCGCCCCGACTGGGACGTGCTGGTGCATGCCGGCGATTTCCCGTCCGACCGGATGCCGCCTCTGGAACCGCTGCGGCAGGCCGAGATCTTCAGCGCCGCGCATTACGTGCCGGCCCAGAATACTTTCGGCGGCTTCGTCTATGCCGGCGCCACCATGTCGCTGACAGCGGCCTATTGGGCCGTCCACAGCCAGAGGCCGGACGTGCTCGCCTTCCTCGGCTGCGACATGATCTACGACACGGCCGGCGACACCCATTTCTACGGCATCGGCCGCGCCGACCCGCTGCGCGACGATGTCACGCTGCAGAGCCTCGAGGCCAAATCCGCCCGCATGCTCATTCATGCGCTGCGACGCGGCACGCTCTGCATCAACCTGTCGGACCTGCCGCAAAGCCGCCTGGTCTTCCCAAGGCTGTCCTTCGAGGAATTGCGGGTACTGTCCCCCGAGCGCCTCGCCGGCATGAAGATGGATGCGCGTGCGGGCATCCATCAGCATAGGGTCGAAGCGGCCGAGCAAATCGAGCGCGAGCTCGGCTATTTCTACGAGGATGGCATGTACTGGAACCATCTCGACGAAATCGACCGCGCGCAGCTAGCCGACATTGACCGGCTCTGGATCTCGGCGATCGGTCCGGCTGAGCCGACCGAAGAATGCAGCGCGGCGGAATAGCGCCGTCCGGCAGCTTTTGTTGCAGGGACCAGCAATTCCCGCGGCTCCCACCAGCAGTTTCGCGCCAAATTGCCTAATTTCGGGCCGCTTTTCGGCTAAACTTGTCGGCATCTTGGCTGGAAGTGGAGGAAGCCATGAGCTTGCGCCTCGGTTTCGCCGTGCTGGTGCTGTTCGGCCTCGCCAATCAGGCGGCGGCTTTCGAGATTTCAAGCCCGTCGGTTTCCAACGGCAAATGGGCCGAAAAATATCTCGGCGACAAGGCCGGCGGCTGCAGCGGGCAAAGCGTATCGATCGCCTTGAGATGGAAGGACCCGCCGGCAGGCACCAAGAGCTACGCGCTCACCATGTTCGACCCCGACGCCGGCGGCGGCAAGGGTTTCTGGCACTGGCTGGCCTGGAACATCCCGGCAAGCGCGAAGGGCCTGGCCGAAGGGGCGGGCTCGAAGCGCGGCAAAGGCTTGCCCAAGGGTACGGTGCTCGGCAAGGGCGGCATCGGCCGTGCAGGTTATTTCGGGCCATGCCCGCCGCCCGGCAGCGGCACGCATCACTATGTCTTCACGCTCTATGCGCTCGGCGCGCCGAAGCTGCGCGCGCCGGAGAATCCCTCTCCGGAAATGGTGGCAGTGGCCGCGAAGAGCCAGGCGCTCGGCGAGACCAGCGTGACGTACACCTATGGGCGGTAAGCATGACCGGTTCAGGCAGTCGCCCGGGCCACCAGCGCATTGACGACGCTGTTGGCAAACACGTTCCAAGAGATCGTTTGAATTCCGTTCCGGTGGCCATCTGGCGGCTTTGCGCGCGGCCTCGGCCGGCGCGTCAGCGCGTCCAGAAATCGCGATGCGGCGCGATCAGCTCGTCCTCGATCTCGGGGAAGGGGCCAAAGACCTCGATCTTCTTCTGGCCCGAGGCGAGCACTGTGCGCGAGGGCAGGCTCATCGTCGGATTCTCGGCGTGATCGCCGGTGAGCGCCAGGAGCTTCGTCTCCTCGAAGCCGTAGACCAGGCGGCCGATATTGGCCCAGTAGAGCGTTCCGGCGCACATCGCACAGGGTTCGCCGGTCGAGACCAGCGTGCAGGACCAGAGGAAATCCGGCTCGTAGGCAGCCGCGGCGCGCCGGGCAAGCTCCGTCTCGGCATGGCGCACCGTGTCGAGATTTCCCTGGCGCATAAGCACGCGATCGTCCGGCCCGACCAGCACGCAGCCGAACGGATGATGGCCGTGCACGGCCGCCTCGCGAGCGACGGCGTCGGCGGCATGGAGGTGGGCGAGCATCTGGTCGCGGGTCATTGCGCAATCCTAACACGACGGGCGAGGAGAGGAACCGACACCCGGCGACCGGCTTCGTAGGGCTGAGAGTGCGCCGATCGGCGGGCATTGGCAAGCTTCGCCCGGCGGGCAAAACCCGAGCGCGGGCCATCGCCTGATCAGGCGAATGAGGTTTGAAGCACTGTTCTCCGCTCTCGTATCCCTGTATACGAAATTGAAATGATCTGTTTGAGGAATTGATGAGCCCACCGCCTGGAACCGTGCCGTTTTTCAGCCAGTGGGAGACGCCCCGATATGACTTTGGCCGTCCTTGCCGATGGCGCCGAGGTGGCGCTGCGGCGCGATCCGCTGTGGGAGAACTCGGGCGCGCGCACACTCGACGAATACGCGCTGTGGGCAGCCAATGTCTGCGGCATGGCGTGCCTCAAGATGATCCTGGCGGCGCGCGGCCAGATCGTGCCGACCATCGAACTGGCCAGGCGCTGCACCGGATATGGCGGTTATGTCGTCACCGAACGATCGATCAAGGGCCTGATCTACGCCCCCTTTGTCAGCTTCGTGAAGGCGGAATTCGGCCTGGAAGCGAAGGTGATGACCAGTGTCGCTACATCGGATATTCCGGCGATCCTCGGGCAGTCGCGCTTCTTCATCGCCTCGGTCAGCAGTTCGATCCGCTGGCCCGAGCGCGAGCCGCCGTCCAAGGGCGGCCATCTGGTGCTGGTCATGTCGGCATCGGATGAAGGTTTTCGCTTTCACAATCCGTCCGGCCATACCGGCGCCACACAGGCGAACGCAGTGTTGGCGGCCGCCGATTTCGATCGCTTCTTTGCCAATCGCGGCATTGCCGTCAGCATTTGATCTTGTGGGATTTCGATGAAGGACAAGGCTTTTCAATGAAGAACAAGATTAGGGTCGCCGTCCTCTATGGCGGACGTTCGGCCGAGCATGACGTATCGCGCCTTTCGGCCGCCAATGTGCTGAAGGCCATCGACCGGACGCTTTACGAGGTGGTCCCGATCGCCATTTCCAGGGACGGAAGATGGCTGCTGCAACCATCCTCCGAGGCTGGCGACGACAGAGCCGGGGCACCGGTGTCTGAGGACGGCGTGGAGGTCGCATTGTTGCCCGGTGGCAGAGGCAGGCTGGTGGCCGCACGGGGCGGCGGAGCACAGCCCGACCTGCCGCCGGTCGACGTCGTCTTTCCCGTGCTGCACGGTCCTTTCGGCGAGGACGGCTCGGTGCAGGGCTATGCCGAGGTCGCCGACGTCGCCTATGTCGGCTGCGGCATTCTCGCCTCGGCCGCCGCCATGGACAAGGATGTCGCCAAGCGGCTGCTGCGCGAGGCCGGGCTGCCGGTTGCCCGTTCCGTCACCGTGCATCGAAACGATGTCGGGCCGTTCCAGGAGATCGCCGGCGCGCTCGGCCTGCCTTTCTTCGCCAAGCCGGCGCGCCAGGGCTCGTCGTTCGGCGTCAGCAAGGTGAACGACCGGGACGGCTTCGAACGGGCCGTCGAGACGGCTTTCCGCTACGACGGCAAGGTCCTGATCGAAGAGTTCGTCGACGGCCGCGAGATCGAATGCTCGGTGCTGGAGCGGGCCGACGGAACGCTGACCGTATCGCTGCCCGGCGAAATCATCCCGGCCGGCAAGCACGGCTTCTACACCTATGAAGCCAAATATCTCGACGCCGACGGCGCCGTGGTGAACGTGCCCGCCGATGTCCCGGCCGCCGTCGCCGACAAGGCAAGGGAGATGGCCGCGCGGGCTTTCCAGGCGCTCGGCTGCGAGGCGATGGCCCGCGTCGACTTCTTCCTGCGGGCTGACGGCTCGCTGCTGGTCAACGAGGTCAACACGCTGCCCGGCTTCACCGACATCTCGATGTATGCCAAGGCGCTGGCGGCGATCGGCATCGGCTACAGCCAGGTCATCGACGTGCTGATCGAGCACGCACTGGCGCGGCATGCCGCGCGAAAGTCCTGACGTTCGGCGCGGCATTGACGGCGGATCACGCGAAGCTAGTTAGATTCGAGCCCTTGGCGAGAGGAGAGCTTGCATGGAAGAACTGCATCGCGGCCGGCTCATCGATCATATCCAGCTAGTGGTCAGGGACATCGCCGCCAGCCGCCGCTTTTACGAAGCAGTATTTCGAGTGCTCGATATTCCGATCGGCGGCAGCGCCGCCGATTATTTCTGGGCCGACGAGCTTTTCATTTCAACCGCCGACAGCCGCGCGGCTCGGGGAGAGTTGACCGGTCGCCATCACCTGGCATTCCAGGCGAAAGACCGCGCCATGGTCGATGCGTTCTATAAGGCCGGGCTGGACGGCGGCGGCAGGGACAATGGCGGGCCGGGTGAACGCCGGTACCACCCCGGCTACTACGCCGCTTTCCTTCTCGACCCGGACGGCAACAACATCGAAGCGGTGCATCACGGGGCGGCCAACCGCAGTGCCGCCTCGGTGAAGATCACGTTCTAGAATGCGCCGACAAGAGGCGGGTGGTTTTGCTTTGATGTGGCCGGTCTCGTTGATCCCGATCGGGTGGAGGGAGCTCGATCCACGCGGAGGCGACCCGTCCGTGGGGCAGGCCTTGAAGGCCATGTGAGGCATAGTTACATCAACCATTAAGCGTGCGTTTGCACGCGAATACAACGCTTTGGCCAAGCTTCATCTATGGAGGTTGTCATGGCAAATACACTCATGGAAGGAAAGAAAGGCCAGGACTGGCTCAATCTGGTCCTTGCCGTCTGCCTGTTCATCTCACCCTGGATAATCGGCTTCGCTGCTGAAACCGCTCCCGCATGGAACGCCTGGATTGTCGGCGTCGTGCTGGGCGCGGTGGCCGTGGCGGCGCTTGCCGCCTTCGCCGAGTGGGAGGAATGGGTAGGTGTCGTTCTCGGGCTCTGGCTGATCGTGTCGCCCTGGCTGCTCAAATTCATGGCGAACACGAATGCGATGGCCACCCACGTCATTCTCGGCGTGCTGGTGGTTGCCGTATCGGGTTGGGCCGTCTGGGACGTCCGTCACCCGCACGCACATGCGTGACCGCTGACCAAGGACGGGGCCGGCGCGCGAGCGGGGCCCCTTCCGGCTTTGAACGTCTGCCCATTGCGTTTGCCGCCGGCTGCGAAGGGCAGGGTCGCCGGCTTGCAATCTGAGGCCAGGCCATGGATTTCGACGGACCGAACGCCATATCCTGCACAGCATATCCCGCGTAATCCAGGGAGTTTTGAGCGTGACCCTCGCGCGGATGGCGGTTTTTGCAGTGGCTTTCATGGCCGCCGCGGCCGCCAGTCACTCTTCCGTGACCGCGGAGGCTACGGAGAAGGTCGCGTTGCGCGTCGTGATCGACGGCGCCATCGGCCCGGCGAGCGCCAGGCAGCTCAACGAAGCGCTGGCCAAAGCCGCCGAGCGGCACGCCGAAGCCGTTGTCCTCGAGATCGACACACCGGGCGGGCTGGTCACCTCGATGCGCGAAATGATCGCCGATATCCTTGCCTCGCCGGTTCCCGTCATCGGCTATGTCGCGCCGGCCGGCGCGCATGCGGCAAGTGCCGGGACCTATATCCTTTATGCCACCCATGTCGCGGCGATGGCGCCCGGCACCAATCTGGGCGCCGCCACGCCGGTCGAGCTTGGCGGGTTGCCGCCACTTCCCGGTGGCGACCAAAAGGACAAGGGCGACCAGAAGAATGCCACCGGGCCTCCGGCCGGCGACCCGATGATGACAAAGGTGACGAACGACGCGGTCGCCTTGATCCGTTCGCTCGCCGAACTGCGCGGCCGCAATGCCGACTGGGGCGAAAAGGCGGTGCGCGAGGCAGCCAGCCTTTCCGCCAATGCGGCACTTCAGGCACATGTAGTCGACCTCGTCGCCCGCGACACGGCCGAGCTGCTCCAGCTTGCCGACGGCCGCACGGTCGAGGTGGCCGGCAAGCAACAGGTGCTGGCGACCAAGGGCGTGGCGGTCGAGACGCTCGATCCCGGCTGGCTGATCCGGCTTCTCGCCGTCATCACCGATCCCAACATCGCCGTCGTCCTGATGCTTGCCGGCGTCTACGGCCTCGTCTTCGAGTTCACCAGCCCAGGCGCAGTGGCGCCCGGCGTGATCGGGACCATCTGCCTGCTGCTCGGGCTCTATGCCCTCAATCTGCTGCCGATCAGCTATACCGGCCTCGCCCTGATGCTGCTTGGCATCGCCTTCCTCGTCATTGAGGCCTTCAACCCGACCGTGGTGCTCGGGCTTGGAGGCGTGGCCGCCTTCCTGCTCGGCGCCGCCATGCTGCTCAAGGTCGAGGGCCCGGGCTTCGAGATGTCGTGGGCGCTCATCGGCACCGCCGCGGCGCTGACGCTTGGCCTGGCGCTGCTGGCCGGCAGCTATCTGTGGAGGGCGCGCAAGAGCCTGCCGCGTGTCGGCGCGCAGGCCATGCACGGGCTGCCGGCCAGGATCCTCGACTGGTCGGGCAGCGAGGGCCATGTGCTCGCGCAGGGCGAGCGCTGGCGGGCGAAAGCCGATGAACCGCTCGCCCCCGGCGACAGCGTCGAGGTGGCCGACGTCAGGGATCTCGTGCTGACGGTCCGGCGCAGGAACAATGGAGCAAGGCAATGATCATCGGTTACGTCGCCTACCTGGTGCTCGCCCTCATCGTGCTGATCTTCCTGTCCGCCGCCATTCGCATCCTGCGGGAATATGAGCGCGGCGTGGTCTTCACGCTCGGCCGCTTCACCGGGGTGAAGGGCCCCGGCCTCATCCTCCTCGTCCCCTTCGTCCAGCAGATGGTGCGGGTCGACCTGCGCGTGGTGGTCCAGGACGTGCCGCCGCAGGACGTGATCTCGCGCGACAATGTCTCGGTGAAGGTGAACGCGGTGCTGTATTTCCGGATCGTCGACGCCGAGCGGGCCGTCATCCAGGTCGAGGACTTCATGGCCGCGACAAACCAGCTCGCGCAGACCACGTTGCGCTCGGTTCTCGGCAAGCACGAACTCGACGAGATGCTGGCCGAGCGCGACAAGTTGAACAGCGACATCCAGGAGATCCTGGACCAGCGGACCGATGCATGGGGCATCAAGGTGTCCAATGTCGAGATCAAGCATGTCGACCTCAACGAGAACATGGTCCGCGCCATCGCCAAGCAGGCCGAGGCTGAAAGGCTGCGGCGCGCGAAGGTGATCAACGCCGATGGCGAGCAGCAGGCGGCGGCAAAGCTGGTCGAGGCCGGCAAGATGCTGGCGCAGGAGCCACAGGCCATGCAACTGCGCTATTTCGAGGCGCTGCACGACATCGCCGGCGAGCGCTCGTCGACGGTGGTGTTTCCGCTGCCGATGGACCTGCTCACGATCTTCAACAAGCAGCCGGGCGCCGGGAAATAAGCTTGGGAGGGGTTTGGCAGCCCGGCCGCGGGCCGGCGAGCTCGGGACCGGCACGATCACCCGGCGATTCCCCGAAGTTGCGATCTCCACGCCAAGCGCTGCCGGTCCTTTGCTGTCAATTTTAGGAGTTTTATTCAGAATTCAGCAATATATAGCGGGCTTTTTAGCGGATTCATTGTTTTTAATCAGCTTAAGCTTTCGCTATGGATTCTCGACTAGGGTGACGGCGAAATGATCGAGAGCCCTGACGGCGTGGCGGCTTGCCCTGCCTGTCAGGTCAATCGCTTTCTACAAGTCAAGCTTCGGTTGCATAAATGAGTGGGCCCATGTCGATTGCCGGCATCATCGAAAGGATCCTGGACAAGTTGTCCGGCTCCAGCCTGCTTGCGGCCGGCCTCTTGCTGCTGACCGCGCTGGGCAGCGCCCTGATCGCCTATTGGCGGACGGCGGAGCGCAAGAGCTTCAGGGAATTCTTCGATTTCGTCTTTCCCAACGAGATCGTCACGCATCCCTCGGCGCGGGCGGACCTGCTTTTCTGGATCACCCGCAAGGCGATTATGCCCTTCCTGATGCTGCCGGCGGGCGTGACCTTCGTCGTCGCCGTCGGTTACGCGACGAATCGGACGCTGGCGGCACTCCTGCAAATCGAGCCGCCGCTGCTGCCGGGACCGCCGGGGGCGGTGACGATCGTCATCTTCACGGTGACGATGCTGATCGCCTACGACATATCCTATTACCTGTACCATGTGGCCCAGCACCGCTTCCCGTTCCTGTGGGAGCTGCACAAGGTGCATCACTCGGCGGAGGTGATGGTCGGGATCACCAAGGATAGGGTTCATCCGCTCGACGAGCTCATGAACCGCGCCTGGGACGGCGTCATACCCGGGATCTGCTTCGGCATCTGGACCCTTTTGTCGCTTAACCTCGTCGAAGTGACGATCTTCGGCGTCAACGTCTACGTCATGCGCAATATCCTGATGATGGATTTCGTCAGGCACACCCATTTCAAGATATCGTTCGGGCCGCTCAACAACATCGTGCTGTGCCCGCATTGGCACCAACTGCACCACAGCGTCGATCCAAGGCACTACGACAAGAATTTCGGCTTGCTGTTCTCGTTCTGGGACCGGCTGTTCGGAACGTTGTGCGTGCCCAAGCCCGATGAGGATTTCAGGTTCGGATTGATGGAACGCGGCGCGCGCGACTATCAATCCCTGTCGGGGCTTTACGTGCTGCCGCTCAAGAAGATGTGGGGGCACATCGCCCGGCGGTTCCGCCGCCGCGCTTCGTCCGAGCCGACACGGAGCCCGCAGCCATGAACGCTCATGCCGCGATCGAGGGCCGGAAGGCCGGCGCTTTGGAGATCGTCACCTCCGAGGAGCGCCTCGCGTCGGTCGGGCCGGCCTGGACGGAGCTGTGGCGCCGGGCGGAGGGGCTGATCTTTCAAAGCCACGCCTGGGTTACGGCGTGGTGGCAGACGGCCCCGGACCGGGATCTGCGCGGTCTCAGGATCGGCCTCGTCTGGAACGGTGACCGGATCGAGGCCGTCATCCCGCTGGCGACGGTGCGGCGCAAGGGCGTCAACGTCCTGGAATGGGCTGCCAAGGACCACAGCGACTATGGCGACGTGCTGGTCGCGCCGGACTGCGATCCGGCGGCGGTCGCGGCGCTATGGCAGGAAATTTCGGCCGCGGGCGGCTTCGATCTCGTCTATCTGAACCGCCTGCTGCCGGACGCCGCGATGCGCACGCTGCTTGCTCCCGCTTCGGCGCCCAAGATGGCGCTGCGCCCGAACCGCCGCAGCGAAACCAGCTTCCGGGTCGCCGGGCCATGGCGTACGGGCGCGGACTGGTTCGGGGAACAAACGAAGAAGATGCGCCAGAATTATCGCCGTGGCCGCAAATTCCTCGAGGAAGGCGGCGAAGTGCGGTTCCGCCTCATGTCGCCGGACGAGCCGATGCAGCCCGTCCTCGACAGGCTCGCCGAGTTCAAGCGCAAATGGCTCGCCGCGCGCGGACACGAATCCAACCTGTTCGATGAGGGGTCGCCGGCCCTGGCCGCGCTGGTCGCCGTGCTGGCCAGGGAAGGGCTCCTGCATGTCTTCGTGCTGGAATGCGCCGGGATGGTGGTGGCGGTCTCGATCAATTTCGTCCAGCGCAACACGATGATGGCCTTCGTCACGACCTACGATCCGGATGTCGAACGGGCGTCTCCCGGCATGGTGCTGATGATGGACTACATCCAGTGGTCGATCGACAGAGGGCTGACGATGGTCGACTTCCTGTGCGGCGGCGAGGACTTCAAGCGGCGCTTCGCGACCCAGTCGGTGACGCTGGATTCGGTGCTGGGAACAAGGACCTTGCGCGGAACACTCGCCGCGCTGGCGGACCGGACCCTGCACGCCGGCAGGGAGCTGCACCAGCGGTTGCGGCCTGATCCTCGGCAAAAGCCGGCACCGGTGGAATAGGCCCGATTCACCGGCGACGTGCGAACCGAGGTTTGACGCTGCTGGCAGGACGGACCTGCCCGAACCGGCAGCCTATCGGTCGATCATCATCATGGTGCGGTCGCCGTAGCGCGGGCCGGAGACCTTCCCCGGGGCCAGCGCGTCGTCGAGCGCCGCCATCTCGGCGGCCTCCAGTTTCAGCGACGCAGCGGCGACATTTTCTTCCAGATATTTGATCCGCTTGGTGCCGGGGATCGGCACGATGTCGACACCGAAGACGTTGCCCTTCTCCAGGAGCCAGGCCAGCGCGATCTGCCCTGGCTTGACGCCTTTGGCGGCGGCGATGTCGCGGACCTTTGCGGCGGCCTCGACATTGGCGTCATAGTTCGCACCCTGGTAGCGCGGGTCGCCGCGGCGGTAATCGCCTTCCGGATAGTCCTCGGCGCGCTTGGCGCCGCCGGTCAGGAAGCCGCGGCCGAGCGGTGAGAACGGCACCAGGCCGATGCCGGTTTGCCGCAGCAGGGGAATGATTTCCGGCTCGAGATTGCGCTCCCACAGCGAGTACTCGCTCTGCAGCGCCGAGACCGGAAACACGGCGTGCGCCCGCTGGATGTTCGCGGCTCCCGCCTCCGACAGGCCGAAGAAGCGGACCTTGCCCTGTTTGACCAGTTCGCCGACCGTGCCGGCGACATCCTCGGCCGGCACGGCTGGATCGACACGGTGCTGGTAGAGAAGGTCGATATGGTCGGTGGCGAGCCGCTTCAACGACCCTTCAACCGCCGCCCTGATGGTTTGCGGCCTGCTGTCGCGTTCGGTGCCGACCTGCCGGCCATTTTCGATGCGAAAGCCGAATTTGGTGGCGATGGTCACCTGGTCGCGCTTGCCCTTCAAGGCGCGGCCGAGCAGCGCCTCATTGGCGTAAGGGCCATACACCTCGGCGGTGTCGAGGAAGGTGCAGCCGAGTTCGATGGCGCGGTGCAGCGTGGCGATGGATTCGGCTTCGTCGGCCGGGCCGTAGGACTGGCTCATGCCCATGCAGCCGAGGCCGATGGCTGGGACCCGCAGCCCCTGGCTGCCGAGCTTGCGTGTGTCGAGCGTCATGGCGTGTTCTCCGGAGGGGGATTCAAACACCATATAGCGCGCGCGCTCAATTTCCACAGGTGGACCGCGTCCAGCGGGCTCGCCCGGCCACCGGAGCCCTGATGCAGGTCGCCCGAAATGACTTAGCGCGTCGCCTCAAATCCGTTCAGACGAGGCGCTTCAGGGCAGGGGCCGGTCCGCCGGGGCGGCCGTTGACATGAGCGTCCGGCAAGCGGTCGATCATGGTCAGGCCCTCGAATTCGATGGCGGCGCCAAGCAGTTGGGCCGCCGCCAGGACCAGGTGCTCGACGTCCTCGAGAGCAACGTTTTCGTCGAGGTTCCTGAGCCTGATCCGTTCGGCCACCGCGGTGATGTTGACGATGCCGTACGTCCTGAAAGCCGTCGCGACCGCGGATTGAACGTCATCGCGCAACCGCGTCGAGTAGTCATACCGCATCGAAACCTCCTGGACTGGTTTTGCCTTTGTAGCATGCGCCTCGCATCGGCGTCTGGCAAGCGAAAATATGAAAATAGTCGATATATATCAGTTAGTTAGCATGGTTACGCAAAGGCGCACCCGACGCTTTATAGTCATCATGAGCAGGATGGGGAGGTCGCGTATTTGCCGACCTTGACGTGTTAGGATTGCTATCCTAATTATTAGTGGAATGAGACAGATACTCATTCGCGTATTGGGTTTTGCGAGGAAGTGCCGTGACTGAACTGGAACGTCCTGAACGCTTGCAGGTCATGCTGACCGCCGATGAACTGGCGGCATTGGAGAACTGGCGCTTCGACAAGCGCATGCCGAGCCGCTCGGCCGCGGTCAGGGAGCTCTTGCGGCGTGGCCTCGCCTCGGACGGATTCCTGGCGGCGGAGCAGGGCGTCAAGTCCCAGGACTTCGGACTGCTGTCCACCCCGGGCGGCAACGGCAATGTGGGCGACGGCCATTCTGACTGAGGCGCGGTGACATTCAGGTGATGCCGGCCCGCAAGGACGGGTTCCGCGCTTCCGGTGCCCATCGACTTGAATGTCCGCTCTGTCCTGGTGCTCGAAAACCATTTGTATGGTCGCTGGCGTCTCCGATGCCGGCCGCCCTGATCTGCGGAACGACGTTCCCCTCGATCACTCCAGCCGGCGAGGCGATTTCGATGAAGTTGAAGCAGCAGGCTGTTTCAAGGTGATTGCCTTGTCCGGCGCACGCGTTATCTAGTGGCTATAGGCTGACACCTGGCGGGGCAATGGCTGACATAGCAAGCGGTGAAAAACAGGACGCAACGGCCGATGCGCAGCTGGCGGCGATCGTCGATTCCTCCTTCGACGCCATCATCAGCAAGGACCTGAACAGCATCATCAAAAGCTGGAACCAGGCGGCCGAACGCATGTTCGGCTACAGCGCGGAGGAAGCGTTGGGGCAGTCGATCCTGATGCTCATCCCCGACCACCTCAAGAACGAGGAAACCGAGATCATCGCCAAGGTCCGCCGCGGCGAACGCCTCGCGAGCTACGAGACGACGCGAAAGCGCAAGGACGGCACCTTCATTGCCGTTTCGCTGACGGTGTCGCCGATCAGGAACGCCAGCGGCGAGATCGTCGGCGCCTCGAAGATCGCCCGCGACATCAGCGCCAGCAGGGAGAACGAGCGCCGGATCAAGATGCTGATGCGCGAGGTCAACCATCGCGTCAAGAACCAGTTTGCGGTGATCCTGTCGATGGTCAGGGAAACCAGCAAGCGCTCGCAGGACCCGCGCGAGTTCGAGGAGATGATCCGCGCCCGCATCATGGCGCTGTCACGCTCGCACGATCTGCTGGTCACCTCGAACTGGGCGGGAGCCAGCCTGTTCGACCTGGTCCAGGAACATCTCAAACCGTTCGGCCGCGAGGAGCAGATACTGCTTTCGGGACCGCTGCTGACCTTGCAGTCGAATGCGGTGCAGAATCTCGGCATGGCTTTCCACGAGCTCGGCACCAATTCGTCCAAGTATGGAGCGCTCGCCAGCGATTCCGGCCGGGTCGAGGTGACCTGGAGCATGAGCGACGACGCTCTGGCCGAACGCGAATTCCAACTTGTCTGGGAGGAGC
This sequence comes from Mesorhizobium sp. B1-1-1, assembly GCF_006442955.1. Lineage (NCBI taxonomy): Bacteria > Pseudomonadati > Pseudomonadota > Alphaproteobacteria > Hyphomicrobiales > Phyllobacteriaceae > Mesorhizobium > Mesorhizobium sp. B1-1-1. Next base: position 64,026 of record NZ_VFWW01000005.1, on the reverse strand, counting down.
GGTCGCCCCCCTATAGCGGCGGCGACGAGCGCGACGACACCACGCGCAAGGGGTTCGGCACCGTTGTCCTGCAAAGGGTGGCGCCGCAGTCGCTCGGCGGGTCCGCCGTGATCGAGCGCTCGCCCGGCTATTTCAGATGGACGCTGAACGCGCCGCTGGCGTCGATCATCGTGCCGCAGCACCCTATGGAAGACGCCGGCCAGACGATCGGCTTAGGCATCTGAAAGCCGCCGCCGTGGCCAAGGCGCGCCGCATTTGCGGATTCAGGGGGCTAGAGGATGTTGGCCGTCACCTCGACGATGATCGCAGCTCCTTCGAGCGAGCCGTCGGGCACATGCACGACACGCGAAACGCGCAGGTCCTGGGCGTTTCCGTCGACGGACAGCGAAACGCTCTCGCCGATCCGGGGCACGGCCTGGAAAACGGCCTCGATCGATTGAGGCCGGTTGTCGATGGATACGCGGCAGTTGACGGTCATGGGCATCTCCTGTGGCGGCCACCCCACGCGTCAACGCGGCCCCCTCGGAATGGTTTCAGGCAGGGATGCGGCAATCCCCGAACGTCGATGCCGGCGCCTGGCCGACCGGTCAATTCGGGAAATTGTTGACCGGCTCCTCGCAGCGGTAGACCGGACAGTGCCCGTCGCGGGCCGGGATATAGGCCGACATCGGCACTTCGGGCCAATCGCATTCATTGCCGAACTGCCTGACATAGCGGTCATAGGTATTGGGGCCGGTGGTCAGCACGACGGCGCGGTGGCTGTGGATCATGGCGCGGATCTGCGCGCAGCTCATGGCGCGGCTGTCGGGCCGGGCTTCGGCCAGGCCGGTGGCGGCAAGCATGGCAGCCACGGTCGGCAACAGGATTCGAACGGACATGGCGGTCTCTCCAAGGCATGATCCGCAACGCCGGGCGATCAAGCTTGGTTGCGGCATGCCGGGGAGATTCGCACTTTGTCTGGCGGTTGCGCAACAGCCGGCGTCTTCTCTTGCGAGGGACGGCGCGGGCGCGCAACCAAATCGCGCCTCGCGCATTGCTGGGCATGCTCGGCAGGAAGCCTTACCAAACCCCGCGATGGCCGCCCGGGAACAGGGATCGCGAGGCCATGTGCTGTTCGTTCTGCGGCGGCCGCGACCACGGCTACGAGGACTGTCCGCAAAGGCCGCCGTCCGACAATCCGGCCGAGCCCAACTTCGATGATCCGCCGGGCGACGATCTGATCAAGAGCAGCTCGGGCGAGGGCAGGCAAGGCGCATAGGAACTTCGTGACCCGGTCGCCCGCGCATCAATGGGCGTGCGCTTCGTTGCGCTTGCGGGTCGCGGCTGCCTTCCTGGCCGATGCCGACCGGCTGGCGGCCGAACGCGAGGCGGAAGCCTTGCCGCCCTTTTCGCCGCCCTTATGCGCGGCGGGATGGCCGGTGTGCTTGCCGCGGCCGGAGCCGCCCTCCTTCTTGCCGCCGCCATCATCCTTGTTGACGGTGGCCCAGGCGCGGCGCTCGGCTTCCTTCTCGGACACGCCGCGATGCTCGTAGCCCTCGGCGATGTGGTCTGCCTTGCGCTCCTGCTTGTCGGTGTATTTCGATTTTTCTCCACGTGGCATGGCTCTGCTCCCGGGTTCATCCGATGCCCCTGCATCTGCGCAGCCAAGGATGTGGTTCCAATTCCCCTGGTCGCGGCCGGCTGCGAAGGTTCCCGCTGAACCGCTCCAGGCGTGAATTCGACGCGATTCCCCAGGGAAAGCGCCACGTCCCTTTCCCGGGAAAGCCCTACGTACTCTTCTGGGCATTCGCCGGACGGGCTGCGGTCTCGGAGCCGGCGAAGAAAGCGCTCAATTCGGCGGCCGTTTGCGCGGGTGCTTCTTCGGGAAAGAAATGCCCGCCCTGGACCGCATGGCCGCGCAGATCGCCGGCCCAGCCGCGCCACAAGGCCAGTGGTCCGCCTTCGCCGGCATACCATTCGGCGAGCGCGCCTTGCCCGCTCCACAGCGCCAGCACCGCGCAGGCGATGCGCCGGCCGGCGGCGCTGTCGGCATGGTCGTGCTTGCGGTCGAGCCTCGCGGCCGCCCGGTACTCCTCGCAGATCGCATGGGCATGGGCGGGATCGCGCAGGGCCTCGACATAGGCCTGGCGCACGCCGGCGGAAAACGCCTTTGGCGACGAGCCCCAGCCGCCCAGGGCGTCATCGACGATCGCGTCGGCCGCGCCCGCCAGGAGCTTTTCCGGCAGCGGCTCCGGCTGCGCCAGCAACGACCACGGCCAATAGCCGAGCGCCAGCCTGGCGTCGGCCCGGTCCCAGGCGTCGGCGGTGGGCACGATGTCGAGCACGGCAAGCCTTTCGACGCGGTCGGGATGGTCGAGCGCGAGGCGGTAGGCGACACGTCCGCCGCGATCATGGCCGGCGACCATAAAGCTGGAAAAGCCGAGCTCGGCCATCAGCGCCACCATGTCGCGGGCCATGGCGCGCTTGGCGTAAGGGGCGTGATCGGCGCTCGACGCCGGGCATGAGCTGGCGCCGTAGCCGCGCAGGTCGGCGCATATGACGGTGAACCGGTCCGCTAGGCGTGGCGCCACGTCGCGCCACATCAGATGCGTCTGCGGAAAGCCGTGCAGCAGAAGAACGGCGGGCCCGTCGCCGGCGCGCCGGGCGAAGATGCGGGCATCCCCGCAGTCGACCTTGAGGGTCTGAAAATCTTCGAACATGATTGCCTCCGGCAGGCGAAACGGCGGCAGGATGCGAGGGTTGCAATGTGCGCCTGCGAAAGCCGCCAACTTTTTCCGCCGACATGCGTTGTCCCTGCGAGCAAAACGTTTGGACCGAAGACATCGCGAACAGTTCCGCGCGTTGCGCGAGGAGGTTCGGGATGTCTCCGGTCCGAACACAGAGGAGACGACCATGCCGACCAGCACCCAGAGCGACAGTTCGAAAGCAACCAGCAAGCAGCGCAGCATCCAGCGCAAGGTCGACGCCAAGGACCGCGCCAAGGCCAAGCCCAAAGGCGACGGCGCCATGCAGGCCGGCGCGCGAAAATATCCCGCGCCGCCTTTTCCCGCCCAGCATCATCCCAAACCCGGCGAGGAATGGGCCATCGAGCCGGCGCCGCTCTATGACGCGCCGTTCTGGCGCGGTTCGGGAAAGCTGGAAGGCAAGGCGGCGTTGATCACCGGCGGCGATTCTGGGATCGGCCGTGCGGTGGCCGTGCTGTTCGCGCGCGAGGGTGCCGATATCGCCATCGTCTATCTCAGCGAGGACCGTGACGCGGAGGCGACCAAGCAAGCGGTCGAAGCGGAGGGCCGCCGCTGCCTCGCCTTGCGCGGCGATGTCGGCAATCGCGCCTTCTGCGCCAAGGCCGTGGCAAGGGTCGTCAAGGAACTGGGGCGGCTCGACGTGCTGGTCAACAATGCCGCCTTCCAGATCCATTCCACCGATTTCGCCGACCTGACCGAGGAGCATTTCGACACCACGCTGAAGACCAACCTCTACGGCTACTTCCATATGGCGCAGGAGGCGGTGGCGCATATGAAGCCGGGTTCGGCCATCATCAACACCGGTTCGGTCACCGGCATCGAGGGATCGAAGGACCTGGTCGACTACTCCATGACCAAGGGCGGCATCCATGCCTTCACCCGGGCGCTGTCGGGCAACCTCGTCGGCAAGGGCATCCGTGTCAACGCGGTGGCGCCGGGGCCGGTGTGGACGCCGCTCAATCCGTCGGAGAAGGAGGCGCAGGACGTATCGCAGTTCGGCGCCAAGACGCCGATGAAGCGGCCCGCCCAGCCGGAGGAAATCGCGCCGGCCTATGTGTTCCTGGCCTCGCCGCAATGCTCCAGCTACATCACCGGCGAAATCCTGCCGATCGTCGGCGGTTATTGAGGCAAGCCATCGAAGGCACGCCATCGACTATTGGGCGGCCGGTGAGGGCGGCCCAACCCGGAAAGGAGGCCGAGATGAGACTTCTCGCCATCATGTCCGTCAGCCTGATGCTCGCCGCGCCCGCCGCGGCGCTGGCACAGGCCGAGCAGCAGAACCCCGACAAGCAGGCGCCCAGCGAAAAATGCCGGGCCAAGCCCGACGGCAACCAGCAGCCGACCGACAACACGCTGACCGAGACGCTGAACGATTGCGGCGGCGTGCTGAAGCCGCCGCCGACAGGCGACCAGGGCATGGCCGCGCCGGCGCCCAACGAAGGCAAGACGCCGGTGATCAAACCGGGTGAAGTGCCGCCGCAGCCGCCGAAACAGTAGCCGGCGGCTTGCCGCGATGCAGCTATCGGGTTCCGAACCGCCCCTTGAGGCGGCAGGCTTTCAGGATTTGCCGTTGCCGGGCAGAAATTCCGCCTCGCGCCCGGCATCGATCATGGCCCGCATCGCCTTCTCGGCTGGGGTCCAGCCATCGAGGGCATCGCGGCAGCTGCGCCATGCGGCGCGGTAGCGCCGGCCGTGCTTGCCGGGCCAGTCGCGCAGGCATTCCAGGCCTTCCCAGGCGCTGCGCACCACGCGCTCGCGGGCCGGTCCGACCTTCAGCCTGACCGGACGGGGAAAGAACTTGTCGTTCACGGCGATCTCCATTGAAACTGAGGCGCCCGATAACGCCGGCCGCCGTTCCGGGGTTCCGTCGCAGCCGCTAAACTTTTCGACTAATTTTCAGCCGCCGGGAGCTGCGTCCGACAGCGGCCTCGGCGGCGGCGGGCCGGGAGCCTGCGCGGCGGGCCGGTCGTGCTCGAACTGCCGCGTATCGGGCAAGGCATGCAGCCAGGATTCGCGCCGGCCGATCCACAATTCGTACTCCGGCATGAGATCGGTCGGCGCCACGTCCAGGCTGCCGATCATCACCTCGGCTTCGTCGTCGCTGAGCGAGGCGACACGGCTGCCGCAGGTCGGGCAGAAGCCGCGGCCGGCATAGGTGCCGAGAATGCCCGATGTCTCGAACGCCTGGCGCGGCCAGATGGCGAAGGCGGCAAAGGCGGAGCCGCTGGTCTTGCGGCAATCCTTGCAATGGCAGAGACCCACCCGCAGGGGCGGACCGCTGACGGTGAACTGCACGCCGCCGCAAAGGCAACTGCCGGTTCTGCGCGCGGTGTCGGGCATGGCCGTGGCCTCCAACCATTCGGTGCCGCAATGCGCCCGGGTCCTGCCCCGGGCAACGCTTCCAAAGCCGGTCGCGCCGAGCTATCCGCGCGCGGCCATGTGGTTGTCGAGCTTCTTCCTCGAGGGCCCGTAGCGCTTGATGATGGTCTGGGCCTCGCTCTGCGGGATGCCGTATTTGCGGGCGAAAGCGGCAACCTCATAGGTTTCCTCGCTCGAAACCAGCTTGCGATCCTGCTTGATCTTCGATTTGTCGTCCGCCATGCCGAGCCTCACTTTCCACCCCCGGCGCGCCGCCGTCGCGGCGCGACCCTGCGGTCATACATAACAGCATTTGACGCCGCTGGTTCCATAGCGGCTTTTGCGCGCTTTGGCGATCACGGACCGGAATATCGGGTCCGCTGCCTCAGGCCGGCTCCAGGCGTATGGCGGAGAGATACGTCAGGGCCGATGTGGCCCACTTTATCAAGGATCAAGGATCCGGCAAAGCGGACTCCGGTTTTTGCGACAGCGGCCCGATCATGTTGCGCCGATCGCGACATCCGGAAAAAACTTCGGCGGATATGTCGGATGCGCGGTGCGTGGCGCGTCCTAGGAGCAATTCCAGGAAAGTTCGGTTTCCATCCGGAATTGGGTAAGACAAGCAAACGAAACGGGAGAACAACCATGCCGTCGCCAACCGTCCAATCGCCGTGGCAGACCGCCGCCTTGCTCATCGCCCGCCTGATCTTCGCGGCCGTCTTCCTGATGGCGGTGACGTTCAAGTTCATGGGCATGGGCGCCACCGCCGGCTATATCGCCGCCGCCGGCTTTCCGTTTCCGCTGTTCCTGGCCTGGTGCGCGGCGATACTGGAGGTGCTGCTGGTGATCGCTTTCCTCACCGGCGCCTTCTTCACGCCGGCCGCGCTGGTCGCGGCGGTCTACGTGCTGTTCCTCGGCTTCGCCTTCCACGGACCGAGCCACTGGGCCGGCAACCAGGCGGAATTCGGCTTCTTCGTCGACCATTTTTCCTTCCTGGCCGGGCTGCTGTTCGCCGCCGTGCACGGGCCGGGCCGCGTGCTTTCGCTCAATCCGGGATGGCCGGGCAGGGCGTAGCTACATCTGGTCGTTGTAGGGTTCCTTCATCTGGCCGACCATGCGCGCCAGTTTCGAAAAGGACGGCATGTCAGCTTCGGGCTGGCACTGGTTGGCGAGCTCCAGCAGCCGGATCGGGAAATTGACGGCGTCGCGGCTCGACGCCGACATGCCCTCGGACCGCTCCTCGCTGGTTTCGCCGGCTTCGGCCTTGCGCAGGGCGATGTCGATCTCCTCTGATGTCAGCACGCCCTTCCTGACCAGGACGTGGTTGATCGATGCGACGGCCATCAGCAGGCCCTCGAGTTGCAGGTTGGCGACGTTCATGGCGGTTGCTCCCATCGGTGAGGCGCGTCACGCTGAACAGGGCCCGTGCGACGCACTTGCAGGTATCGGCCTACGCATGTCGCCCAAAACCGAGGTCACTTTGAGGCGGCGTGCATAGGCGTTCAGAACGCGCGGACATCCATTCGCGATCCGCGCCCGGCAAGGAAAATAGTTCAAGACCGATGTCGGGCTGCAGCGCAGGCTTGTTCGTCATCGCCAGGAAGCCCAGGAAACAGGCAAGGAAGCGGATGCAATGACAATCACCATTACGGCATTCAAACGGTCGCCCGACGGCGGCAAGGGACTGGCGCGCGACACGCGCGTTCGCTGGGCGCTCGAGGAAGTGGGCCAGCCCTATGAGGTTCGTCTTGTTTCCCATGCCGAGATGAAGGCGCCCGACCATCTGGCCATTCAGCCCTTCGGCCAGATCCCCACCTACGAGGACGGTTCGCTCTGCCTGTTCGAGACCGGCTCGATCGTCTTCCACCTTGCCGAGCGGTATCCGGGGCTGCTGCCGGAGGATCGCGATGCCCGCGCCCGCGCCATCACCTGGATGTTTGCCGCGCTCAACACCGTCGAGCTGCCGATCCTCGAACTGACGACGGCAAAAATATTCGAGGCCGACAAGCCCTGGAGCGAGGAGCGCCTGCCATTGGTGAAGGACCGCGTTCGCGCCCGGCTGGACAGGCTCTCGGCCCATCTGGGCGGCGCCGACTGGCTCGACGGCGCGTTCAGCGCGGGCGATCTGTTGATGGTATCTGTGCTGCTGCGGCTCAGAATGTCGGGCATTCTGGACGAATATCAAAACCTGGCTGCCTATGTGGCCCGCGGCGAAGCCCGGCCCGCCTATGGCAGGGCGTTCGCCGCGCAATTCGCGGTCAATGCTCCAGCACCCAACTGACAAAGCGGATAGGCCGGGGGAGGATCACGCTGGGACGGGCAAGATAGGATTTTTTTCTTAAAGACTGTTGACGGGGTGAAGGCAACTATGCTATGTTTTTATCTATGGTGCTGAGTTGCGCCGATGACCCGCCCCCGAGGCGGGTTTTTGATTCTGGCGGGTGCTGTGCTCCAGGCCTGTCTTCTGATCAATTCTCTGCCAACGCGCTTCGCGATTTCCACAGCGAGGCTCCGGTTCGTAAGTTCGGCTGATCCTGTCTGCCCATTGCCGTGACGGCGGCGTTCGCTGCGCAGGGCAGTGCTGAAAGTTTTTGAGGAATTTTTTCCTAAAAGCTGTTGACGGGGTGAAGGCAACTATGCTATGTTTTTATCTATGGTGCTGAGTTGCGCCGATGACCCGCTCCGAGGCGGGTTTTGTGTTTTTGGTTTTGCTTTCTCCTCGAACGATGGCGCTCTACGGCGCCCCCCTCTGTCCTGCCGGACATCTCCCCCTCAAGTGGGGAGATTGGCAGCTTCAGCGCGCCGCCTGCAACTCAAGAGATTGGCGAAAGCGATAGCGACAGCCGATCTCCCCCCTCGTGGGGGAGATGTCCGGCAGGACAGAGGGGGACGCGAAGGAATGCGACGTTTCGAACCTGACGATTATCCGCGAGAAATCCCATGCCACGCTATGCCACCATCATCACCGGGGATGACGGCCTTGAGGTCGTCAGCGCCATTGGCGAATTCGAGGGTGCGGCACCGCAGACGCGGCTCGGCCGGATCGAGCAGGTCGCAACCGGCGTGCTGATCGGCATGGTTCGGGACGCGGCCGGCGGCTTCGCTTTCCCGCAGGCGACAATTCATAGCGGCGCCATCGGCCTCGCCATGGCGGGCCTGAAGGATCTGCCGGGCGTCGCAAAACCTGCCCGGCAGCCGAAGGGCGCCAGGAACGTCAGGAGGAAATCCACCCGCTCGAAGAAGAAGCGGGTCCGGTCGGTCAAGTCCGTGCCGTCGAAGGCCAAGGCCGGCGATGCCGAGGCGGTGACGGGCCATGGCTGACGAAACCGCCGCAGTGCCGGCGCGCGGCAAAGGGCGCAAGCCGGCCGCCAGCCGGAGCGCAAGCCCGGAAACCGCGCCGGAGACCCGCCGCAAACGCCCGAAGAAAACGCTGGGCGACGACTTTCTCGCCGCCGTGCGCGCCGATTTCCGCGCCCATGGCGCCGGCGTCATCGCCGAAGTGCGGGCCGACAAGCCTGACCAGTATCTGAAGATCGTGCTTTCGGTGCTGCCCAAGGATTTCGATGTCGCCGTCAACCATCTGGATGCCCTGAGCGATGAAGAGATCCGCAGCCGCATCCGCGCGCTCGAAGCCGCGGTCAAACCGTTCCTCGAAGACATCGCCGGTGGCGGCGAGGACGGAATATCTGGCGCTGCTGGCGGAGCTTGACCGCAGGCGTCGTACCAACCAGCTTGCCGCCTACCGGCCCTATGCCAGGCAGGCGGCGTTTCACGCGGCAGGCGCCGCCAACCGCGAGCGGCTGTTCATGGCCGGCAACCAGCTCGGCAAGACCCGCGCCGGCGGCGCCGAATGGGCCATGCACCTGACGGGCCGCTATCCCGCGTGGTGGCAAGGCAAGGTTTTCGATGCGCCGGTGCGGCTGTGGGCCGCCGGCGTTACCGGCGAGGGCACGCGCGACAATCCGCAGCGCGTGCTGGTCGGCCCGCCGCAGCAGCAGGCGCAATGGGGCACCGGCATGATCCCGGCCGATGCCATCGTCGACACCATGATGGGCCGTGGCGCGCCGGGCGCGCTGGACAGCGTCGTGGTGCGCCATGGCGGCGGCGGCGATGTTCAGGCCGGCGAGAGCGTGCTGTCGTTCAAGAGTTTCGAGAAAGGCCGCGAGAAATGGCAGGGCGAAACGCTGCACGGCGTCTGGTTCGACGAGGAACCGCCGCTCGACATCTATTCCGAGGGCCTCACCCGCACCAACGCCACCGGCGGCATCACCATCGTCACCTTCACGCCGCTGCTCGGCATGAGCGATGTGGTGCTGCTGTTTTTGAGCGCGGCGGAGGTGGAGGGAATGGCGAAGGGGTGATGGAGAAGAAACTGATTGGGGACGAGCGGCATCGCACTTGGCGCTTGCTCGCCTTCGTCGGCGCTGCCCCTCATCCGGCTGCCGCCACCTTCTCCCCGTAATGACGGGGAGAAGGGAGCTGGCCGCAATCTCGGCGCCGATTCTTGAACGTTCGCGATTGGCGAAACCGTCGACAACAGCACCTCTCTCCCCGTCACTATACGGGGAGAGGATGCCGGCAGGCAGGTGAGGGGCGGCGCGACGTCGGTCCGAAAAACCTAGCCTTCACAAGACGCTACATCGATTATCTCGAAAGTGATTCAGGATCCCCCCATGTCCCGTCACGTCACCTTCATGACCATCGACGACGCCGAGCATTATTCGGCCGACGAGCGCGCGGCGATCGTTGCCGCCTATCCCGCGCATGAGCGCGAGGCGCGCGCCCGGGGCATTCCGGTGCTGGGCTCCGGCCGCATCTTCCCGGTGGCGGAGGAGCTGATTGCCTGCGCGCCGTTCCGGCTGCCGCGCTACTGGCCGCGCATCGGGGCGCTCGATTTCGGCTGGGACCACCCTTCCGCCGCGGTCGAGCTCGCCTGGGATACGGAGGCCGACGTCGTCTATGTCGCCAAGGCAGCGCGGGCCTCGCAGCAGACGCCCGCCATGCAGGCGCTGACCCTGAAACCCTGGGGCGAATGGCTGCCCTGGGCGTGGCCGCGCGACGGCCGCCGCGAAACGCTGGAAGGGGCGGGCACCGCGCTTGCCAAGCAATATGCCGCGCACGGGCTGAACATGCTGTCGCGCCACGCGCAATTTGCGGACGGTTCGGTCTCGGTCGAGGCCGGGCTGATGGAGATGCTCGACCGCATGCAATCCGGCCGCTTCAAGGTGTTTTCGACGCTTGTCCCCTGGTTCGAGGAGTTCCGGCTCTACCATCGCAAGGACGGCCAGGTGGTGAAACTGCGCGACGACCTGATGGCGGCGACGCGTTATGGCGTGATGATGCTGCGCGAGGCGATGGTGGATCCGGCGGAGTTCAGGGCGGCGAGGCGGGCGAAGGGGCAGAGCGATCCGCTGGGGGCGTTCAGGTGAGGGCGGAGGGCTCTTCGGAGCGTCGCGGCAGCGCAATTCCCGCTGGAGGAAACGGGCGCTCCGGCGCCGGCCCATGACCCTCGCTGCGATGTCCCTGCGCCTACTCCAGGATTTTCCAATATGAATCCTTGCGGATCACCTTGCCGTCGCGAAACGTGTAGAAGTCGCAACCCCGGACCTCCTTTTTCTCCCCCTCGCGTGTGGTGCCGGTGAGCGTCCATTTCGAGATGCCGGTATCGGCGGTCGAATCCACAAAATGTTCGGCGTTGCCGTAGTGGACATCGGGCAAGCCTTCAAAGCGTGTCGCCAGTGCTTTCCGTACGTTTGCCTTGCCCTCGAAACGAGAACCCCAGGGCTTGCCTCCCCTCGGCATCTCCAGAATGCAGTCGTCGGAAAAGAACGCCATGATCCGATCGAGATCGTGCGCGTTGAAGGCCTCGCATAGCTGCGTCAGCGTCGATCGAATGTCCATTCGCCCGTCTCCCTTCAATTGGATGACCGATGTCTTTGCTCCCGCATTCGATGGTCGAAGTAGGTCACCGGCGAGGAGACCGGTCAAGGGCGTGAATTTTTCACGCGGCACTCACACAGATGAACCTTATCCCCCGGGCTCTGGCATCCGCATGACCCTCCGCATCATCCCCGCGACCCTGCGCGATCTCTCCTATATCGCCGCCAATTTGCGCCCCGAGGATCGCGCCGAGATCGACTGCCAGCTCGACCACTGGTCGCCGGCGCTGCTGGCGCTGATGGCGCTGCAAGGGTTTGCCTATGTGGCAGAGCTCGACGGCAATCCGGAGGCGGGGTTCGGTGCGGCCGAGCAGCGGAGCGGGCTTTGGATCGCCTGGAGCTGGGGCACGCGCCGCATGAGGCGCTGCGTGCCTGGGATCACCGGATTTTTCCACGCGGCGCTCGGGCCGCAAGTTTCCGCCCGCGGCGCCTGGCGGGTCGAGGCGCGGGCGCTGGCCGGCAATGAACTGGCGCTGCGCTGGCTTGCGCGGCTGGGCGCCACGCAACGCTGCCTGCTGCCCGGATATGGCCGGAACGGCGAAGATTTTTTCCTCTACGACTGGACAAGAGAAGGCTGGAACCATGTGTCTGTTTCAAAAACCACCGGAACTGAAGCCGCTGCCGGCAGTGCCGACGGCGCAGGACAAGGACGTGCAGGCGCGCGAAGCAGCGCTTCGGGCTGAGCTCCAACAGCGCCAGGGCACGGCCAGCACCATCAAGACCGATCTGGCGCCCGGCAGCCTCGCCGGCCAGCGCCGCGTGCTCCTGGGGGTGTAACCATGACCGCGATGAAGCGCAGTTTCGCCGGCGCGTGCTGGACTGGTGGTATTGGAGACGGCATGCAAGGTTGGTGAAAAGGCGTGGCGGGTGAACGCTGCCAATCTCCCCCACGAGGAGGGAGATTGGCAGCTTCCACCGCTCACCCCTTCTTCGCGAACGCCCAGACCATCATCGGGTATTCCTCGTCGTTGCTGAGGTCCCGCCACAGGCCGTAGGCGCGGACCGGGCCGCCTATGTGGGCGCGGGCGCAGGCCTTGTTGCCCCAGCCGAACGCCTGGACGTTGTCCTCGGCGAAGCCGCCATCGACCATCAACTGCTTCAGGCCGGCCGGCGTCCACCTGTTGTAGTCGTGCGGCCTGGCGTGTACGCGAAACAGGAAGGGCGTCGCCACCATCGCCCAGCCGCCCTCGCGGGTCATGGCGTGGATGTTCCGCGCCGCCGCCTGCGGCCGCTGCACATGTTCCAGCACCTGGTCGGCGATGACGATGGAATATTGCTCGTCGGTGCGATCCTTGCAGATGTCGAAATCGGGGAAGTCGACCGAGCGATAGTTGGGGCACATCGCCTTCCAGTAGCGGTTCCAGCCGGGCGAGATCTCGATCACGTCGCGCGATTTGCGGTTGGCAGCCGTCAGGAAAGTGGTGAAGGCTTCGATCTGGCGGATGCGCAGCCAGTTGCGGGAATCGTAGCCGATGAGCCGTTTGACGGTACGTTTGCTCTGGTTCTTCAGGGCGGCAAGCCTTGTCGTCGTCACATCGACCTCCTGCAAAACCCCGCCGCGAGGCGTTCCTAGACCAAGAACCGCGCAAAAGGATGACATCGTCGGCTGAAGCTGCCGATCTCCCCCCTTGAGGGGGAGATGCCCGGCAGGGCAGAGGGGGTCGCCTCGCATGAAGCGCTAACCTCCTTCTGTTGCAGAAGGCCGAACCCGGTCGATCCGACCCCCTCTGGCCGCTTTGCGGCCATCTCCCCCTCAAGGGGGGAGATCCCCCAGTTTTAACGAGGCCCCCATGACCAGCGATTCCCGTGCCCGCGATATTCTTTCCCGCCAGTCCGAGCTCGAGAGCGAGCGCGCCGCCTACGAGCCCGTGTGGGAGGCGGTGGCGGAGTTCTGCGATCCCGATGCGCCCGATATCCTGTCCGGGCGCGGCGCCCGCCGCGGCGACAGCCAGGCCGAGCGGCAGGAGCGGCGCGGCGCCCGCGTCTATGCCAACACCATAAACTCGGCCGCCAACCGGCTGGCCGCGGGGCTCGAAAGCCTGATCATCCCGCAGTCGGAGAAATGGCACGGGCTGACCACCGCCGAGATGGACGACGAGGAGACCGACGAGGAAAAGGAATGGGCGGAAAACCTGCGCGACTTCCTGTTTTCGCTGCGCTACTCCGCCAATTCCAATTTCGTGCCGGCGACGCAAGCCTGCCTGCGCAATGTCGTGCGCTACGGTCCGGCCTATCTCTATGCCGAGGAAGGGTTCGGTTCGACGCTGATCCGCTACGCCTCGATCCCGGTGGTGGAAGGCTATCTCTCGCGCAACCGCTGGGGCCAGGTCGACATCTTCCACCGCCGCTACGAACGCACCGCGCGCCAGGCGGCGCAGCTGCTCGGCTACGAAAAACTGCCGGCGCGCATCAGGACGCTGGTCGACGACCCCGCCAAATGCGAGGAGAAGATCGCGCTCATCCAGTGCATCCAGCCGCGTGACGAGCGCCGCATGTACCGCTCGGGCGGAAGCTACCGCTATCTCGACGCCGCCTTTGCCTCCTACCATGTCATCGAGGACGAGGAGGAGATCGTGCGCGAGAGCGGGTTTCGCACCTTCCCGGTATCGGCCTTCAACTGGCGCCGTTACGAGGGCGACGCCTATGGCATCTCGCCGACCATTGAAGCCTTGACGACCGTGCGCGAGGAAAACGCGGTCCGCCGCTCGGGCCTGCGCGCGCTCCAGCAGATCACCGATCCGCCGACGGCGTCGAAGGCCAGGCTCGACTACGTGCCGGTGCTCGATCCGGGCGAGAATTATCCGGGCCTCATCGACGACGATGGCAGGCCGCTGATCGCGCCGATCACCACCGGGCAGAACCCGAGCTACGCCTTCGACTATGCGGCGAGCCGGGCTGAGGAAATCCGCGACATGATGTTCGTCAACCTGTTCCAAACCCTGGTGCAGAACCCGCAGATGACCGCCACCGAGGCGCTGATCCGCCAGGAGGAGAAGGGCGCGCTGCTCGGACCGTCGGGCTCGATCATCCAGGCGGGCTTTGCCACCAATCTCGACCGCGAGCTCGGCATATTGGAGGACAAGGGTCTCTATGACGAGGACAGCCGCTTCCTGCCGCCGGCGAGCCTGGCGGGCAAGGCGGTGCGGCCGACCTTCACCGGTCCGCTCGATGTCTTGCGCCGCTCGGCGGAAGCGCGCGACACCATCCAGCTGGTGACCACGGCCATGCAGATGGCGCAGTTCGACCCTGATGTGATGGACAATATCGACAGCGACGAGGCGCTCAAGATCGTGCAGAGCGCCGGCCGCAGCCCGCAGCGCATCTTCCGCCGCAAGGATGAGGTGGCGGGCCTGCGCGACGCGAGGGCCAAGGCCAGCCAGGCGCAGGCCGGCATGGCGGCGATCGCCACCGCCGGCAAGGTGGCCAAGGATGCCGTGCCGGCGGCCGTGCAGGCGCGCGACAGCGGCCTGCTCGAAGGCCTGCAAGGCATGCTGCAGGGCGGCACCGCCGATGGGCCGGCACCTGATGCCGGCGCCCAGGGCGCGATGCCGGCCGGACAGCGCGCATGAGCCGCAAACGCTTCGCCCACGCGTCGCAAAACGGCGGCCCCGCCAAAGCACGCGAGGCGCTGGCCAAGGCGTATATGCGCGTGTTTTCCGGCGAGGACGGCGAAATGGTGCTGGCCGATCTCGCGGCGACGGTCGGCTATTTCAGGCGCCCGTCATACGGCGAGTGGATGGCGCGGACCAAAACCCCCAATGGCTTCGAGCTGCACAGCGCGCTCAGCAACGCGCGCGCCGAAGTGGTGCAGCACATTATGGGGTTCCTGACGCTGGACGAGGCGCAGCTCGTGGCGCTGGAAAAGGCGGCACGGGAGGAGGAGAGGTGAGGCGCTGAAGCGCCGATCTCCCCCCTCGTGGGGGAGATGCCCGGCAGGGCAGAGGGGGGCGCTGTCCCGCCGGCCTTGCCGTGTTCATCGCACGGCGATCAAATCACGAGCGGTCGCTCAAGCCGGGCCCTAGACGACAAACATATGGCCATGTTCAAAGTTCGGCGGCGACCGAGGTCGGCGCTCTACGGCGCCCCCCTCTGTCCTGCCGGACATCTCCCCCACAAGGGGGGAGATCGGCGGTCTGGCCGCCGGTGATTCAATAATTGCCGTTGTAGTACCGGTCGTCGCAAGGCGCGGTGTAGATGCGGCCGTAGCGGTCCTGGTAGCGGCAGAGCTGGTCGCCGCGGCGCTGCGGGGTGGTGGCTGAGCCGACGACGGCGCCGAGCAGCGCGCCGCTGGCCGCACCGATCACCGTGCTCTTGGTGTTGCCGCCGATGGCCTGGCCGACGAGGGCGCCGCCGGCGCCGCCGATCAGCGCACCGGTTCCGGCCCGCTGCTGGCCTTCCGTCTGCGCGCAGCCCGCCAGCGCGGCGATCATCAAAACGGCGGCAGTTGTTTTGTGAAGGTTCATGTGACGTCTCCCTTAAAGATTTGAAATCCCTATCGATCGTCCCGTGCGGCCGCATTGCGGCGGAACGGCGGCACAGGCTGTCACGATATAAGACATGGTTTCTCGGGCGTTGATGAACCGGGAGGCGAAACACCTCTTTCGAACAAGGCGCTAGCGCCGATGCCTGTCAAAATGATTCAGCCTGAGCGGTCCCGGCCGTGTCTGGCCGCCCTTCCTGCCGCGTAGACCGCTCCTCTCCCTCACACAAGGACGATTGGCGGCGCCACCAGTTCACTTCCAACCTAACCCTCAAAAGGAACATCACATGACAGATCTGGCAGATGCCGGGTCCGTGGCTGCCTCGTCGCAGCCGGCGGGCAACCCGGAACGGCCTCCGGCAGGCGCGGATAACGGGTCCGCCGTGCTTGCCGGCAAAAGTTGGTTTGACGGTCTTTCCGAAGGCAACCGCAAGCTTGCTGAAGCCAAGGGCTGGACCAAGCCTGAAAGCCTCGATCGGGTTTTCACATCCTATGCGGAGCTGGAGCGGCGGCAGGGCGAAAGCCTGCGCGTTCCAGCCAGGGACGCGCCTAAGGAAGACTGGGACAAATTCCATGCCCGGCTGCCCGAGGCGATGCGTCCGCTGACATCGCCCGAAAAGGTCGAATACCGGCGGCCCGACGGCCTGCCGGAAACCTTCGCCTATTCGGACGAACTCGCCCAGGCGTCCAAGGCCTGGGCGGTCGAAGCCGGCGCCACGCCGAAGATCGCCCAGGCCTATCATGACAGGTTCGTCGGCTACATGGCCGAGCAGGCGGCGGCCCAGCAGGCAGCGCTCGCCCGCTCGGTCGAAGCCACCCATGACGACCTCGTCAAGGATTGGGGGCCTACCGACAGCGATGGCTTTCGCCAGAAGTTGGAGGTGGCCAACCGGGCGATGAAGAAGCTCGGCCTGGTCGATGCCTACAAGCAGAAAGGCATCCTTCTGCCCGACGGCGCCCTGACCGATCCGCAGATCGCCAGGGCCTTCCAGGCGATCGGCGAGGCGATGTTCCGCGAAGACACGATCGACGCCGACGCGGCGCCGCGGGGGCAAAACCCGTTCCGGCGCAACGCCGCCGGCGAGCGCAACGTTTCGGCCATTTCAGCCCTTGTCAAAAGCGACCCTCAACGCGCCCGGCGGCTGGCCAGGGAAGCGGGCGAAAACCCGGATCTCTGGATGCCGAACAACCCGCTCTGATCCCGACGCATCAGCCGCCGATCAATCTCTCAAAGGAAAGACAAAATGGCAGACGCCTATACCCGTATCGCGGACGCGATCGTTCCGTCCGTTTATGCCCAATACGCTTTCGAGGAGCACGTCCAGTCGCTCGAAATCTACCAGGCCGGCATCCTGTTTTCCGATCCGGCCATCTCCTCGAAACTGTCGATGGGCGGCCGTTCCGTCGACATGCCCGGCTGGAAGGACCTCGGCAACGATCCGTCCGAGCCGGTCAATGACGATCCGGCCGATTCCATCGAGATGAAGAAGATCGGCTCGCGCCGCGAGGTCGCCGCCCGCAATGTCCGCGCCCAGGCGTGGGGCGTTCCCGACCTGACCTCCATCCTGGCGGGCGACGATCCGCAGAAGCTGATCGTCAAGCGGCAGACCGAGTACTGGCAGCGCGCCAACAAGCTGACCTTGATCGGCATGCTCAAAGGTGTCGTCGCCGACAATCTGGCCAATGACGGCGGCGACCTGGTGCGCGCCACCGGCACCTCCATCGTCGACACCGACATCATCGAGGCGGCCTACCTGATGGGCGACCGCGCCGACAAGTTCCGCACCCTCTGGATTCATTCCAAGCAGATGAAAGCGCTGAAGCTCGCCGACCTCATCGACTATGTGCCGTCCTCGCAGCAGGGCGGGCCGCTCATCCCCTATTACATGGGGCTGCGCTGCGTGGTCGACGATGACATCCCGCAGGCGGCGGGCGTCTACACCGCGTTCATGTTCAAAGACAAGGCGATCCTGTGGAACGAGCTGCCCGTGAACACCGAAGGCGGGCCGCTCGAGTTCGACCGCAAGCCGCGCCAGGGCCATGGCGGCGGGGTGACGGAAATGGTCGGCCGCCGGCATTTCGTGCCGCATGTGCCGGGCACCCGCTTCCTCGACGCCTCCACCGCCGGCGAATTCGCCACCGACGCGGAGCTGGCGCTGGCGGCGAACTGGGACCGCACCGCGTCGAGCGTCAAGACCATGACGTTCATCGCTCTGAAGACGACCGAGGCATAGGGTTTCGTCTCCCGGGAGGTGGGCCAGGCCCACCTCCTTCCTGCGAGCGCTGGCGCTTGAACATTGACGCCAACCGTCGATGCCGGCGCTGCCCCTCATTGCCCTGCCGGGCATTTCTCCCCGTGAACGGGGAGAAAGACGCACTTCCCCCAATCACAACCCACGGAGGCCTTACCCATGGCCATAACCCCGACCGACATCGCCAATATGGCGCTGGCAGTCCTTGACGAGGCGCCGATCGACAGCCTTGACGAGGACATTAAGGCCGCGCGCTTGCTCAACATGCATTTCGACCTGACCCGCGAGGCCGAGTTGACGAAATACGCCTGGGTGTTCGCCATCCTTTCGGCATCCCTGGCCGGCAGCGATACCGGTTCCGGCGATTGCACGCTGAACTGGGTCTATGAACTCCCCGTCGATTGCCTTCGCCCGCTGCCGCTGACCCACAATGGCGAGCCGGACGGCATCGCGATCTCGTGGCGGCAGGAGGCGGGGCTGGTCTACAGCGACCGGGCGGGACCGCTCACCATCCGCTATGTCGCGAACCTCACCGACCCCAACGACTGGGACGCGCCGTTCACCGAAGTGCTGGTGGCGGCACTCGCCATCAAGATCGCGCATCCGCTGACGCACAAGGCCGGCATGATCGACATTGCCCGTTCGGCCTACGACCGCGCGCTGGACGCCGCCTTCACCGCGCAGGCCATCCAGCGCGGCGGACGGCTTTCGACATCGAGTTGGGCGCGGCAGCGCGGCGACAGCCGGTTTTATGCGGGGGCCATGCGCTGATGGCGACGCTCTATCCGGTCCAGGACGTCTTCACCCGCGGCGAGATCTCGCCACGCCTGCACGCGCGCGCCTCGCTTGATCTCTACCGCGCGGCGCTGTCGAAATGCGAAAACTTCGTCACCCTGCCGCATGGCGGCATCCGCAAGCGCGGCGGCACCTGTTTCGTCGGCGAAGTCAAGACGTCCGCCAAGGCGACGCGGGCGATCCCGTTCATCTTCTCGGCCGACCAGGCCTACATGCTGGAGTTCGGCAATCTTTACATCCGCGTCTACGCCTATGGCGCGCGTGTCGGCACGGTCGAAGTGGCCTCGCCCTATCTTGAAGCCGACCTGTTCGATCTCGACTATGTGCAGTCGGCGGACCAGATGTGGATTTCCCACAGGGACTATCCGCTCAAGGTGCTGACGCGCACCGCCCATACGGCATGGACGCTCGACGACTACGCGATCGACGACGGGCCCTATGACGACATCAACGATACGCCGACCACGCTGACGCCTGCGGACTATGGGGCGCTGACGCCGAAGATGACGTCGAACACCGCGCCTTCCGGCACGGTCTCAGGCATGGGCGGGGCAGGGGACGCCTTCCAGCTTTTCGACAAGGCGACAGAGACGGACAGCGGCATCGCCGGTGCCACCAACGGCTCGGTCACCTACCAGCTTGCCGGTGGCGCGCAGGCCATCGTCGAAAACTACTATCTGACCGCACGCACCGGCGGAACGGTCGACCGCACGCCGACAATCTGGGTGCTTGAAGGATCGAATGACGGCGCGACATGGGTGACGCTCGACAGCCGCACCGGCGAGACCGGCTGGTCGGGCGGCGAAACCCGCTACTATGAATTCCTGAACAAGCTGGCGTTCGAGTATCACCGCTTTACGTGGAAGGCGATCAACGGCGCTTCGGACAGCGCGTTTTCCGAACTGAACCTCAACCGGGCGGCGGCCAGCCAGACCCCGTTCGACCTCACGGCGTCATCGACCGCCGGCATCAATGGCGGCGCCGGCTTCCAGGCTTCTGACGTCGGCCGGGCCATTCGCCTGCTAGCGTCCGATGGCCGCTGGCGCTGGGCCAAGATCACCAGCCGCACCAGCGCCACGGCGGTGAAAGTCCAACTGCATGGATTTGCCCTGCCGGACCTCAGCCCGATATCCCGCTGGCGCCTGGGCACGCTCGTGCCGGGGAAATATGTCGAAAGCGGATCGCTCTACGAGGAGCGCCTGGCCTTCAGCCGCAAGTTTTCCGTCTACGCCTCGGCAACGGGGGATTTCAACAATTTCGCATTGGGCGAGAAGGATGACGACGCGCTGGAATTCCTCCAGGCCGGCGGCGGCCAGGCGAACGACATCACGTGGATCGCGGAATCGGACGGCGCGCTGCTGATCGGGACGCTCGGCGGCATCCGCGCACTCTCCGGCTCCGGCATCGACGAGGCATTGACGCCCTCCTCGTTCAAGAACCGGCGCTCGCGCACGTCGGGCTGTGCCCGCATCCGCCCCGTCGATGCCGGCCAGTCGTTCCTCTATGTCACGCGCTCGCGCCGCTCGATCGCCGAGCTGACGCAGGCTTCGACCGGCCGCTTCACCTCCGACGATATCGGCCAGATCTCCGAACATATCGCCAAGCGTGGCGTGGTCGAGCTGGCGTTCCAGACCGACCCCGACCCGATGCTGTGGTTTCCGCTCGATAATGGCGAGCTCGGCGGCTACACCCACCAGCCCTCGCAGGAGGTGCGCGGCATGCACCGCCACCGCCTCGGCGGTACCGTCGCCGGTTCCGGCTGGGCGGCCGTCGAAAGCGCTGTCGTGACGCCCGGCCAGGATGGCGTCGACGACATCTGGTTGATCGTCAGGCGGACCATCGGCGGCGTGACCAGGCGCTATATCGAGATCATGATGGCGCCGTTCGAGTATGGGGCGTTGGAGGATGCCTTCCAGGTCGATTGCGGCCTGACCTATTCGGGCGCCGCCGTCAACACCGTGTCCGGGCTTGGCCATCTCAACGGCGAAAAGGTCGACGTGCTGGCCGGCGGCAAGGTCTATCGCGGGCTGCCGGTCGCCTCCGGCCAGGTGACGCTGCCCGGCGGCGCCGTCGCGGCCAAATGGCAGGCCGGGCTTGCGTTCCAGTCGCAGGCCGACACGCTGGAGCTCGACGTCGCCGGCCGGGACGGCTCGATCCTCGGGCGGCGCAAGAAGGTGGCGGGTGTCATCCTGTCGCTGCTCGAGACCGACACGACAGGGCTTCAGGTGCAGTCGCTGATCCGCGGCCGCTGGGAAAGCGTGCGCATGCCCTCCATCGTCGCGCCCGACGGCAAGGCGAGCCTGTTCACCGGCAATGTCGAGGTGCCCATCGACGACAGCTGGGAAGGGCAGGGCCGGGTGCGGATCCGCCACGTCAACCCGACGCCCTGCACGATAAGGGCGTTCACGCCGGTGTTCGACGCCGAGCCTTAGGGCGAGCTGGCGTTCCTCGCCCCCGCGAGCGGGGGAGAGGTGGCCGCGAAGCGGTCGGAGAGGGGCTTCGTAAGGCGCAGGCGCTTCTGCCGGAGAGTCCGGCACAGGTCGGCGCCATCCCCTCTCCGTCTCGGCTTCGCCGAGCCACCTCTCCCCACTTGGGGGGCGAGGAACCCAGGCTGAATCAACGCCGCGATCCTTCGCGCCTCCCTCTGCCCTGCCAATCTCCCCCACAAGGGGGGAGATCGGCGCTCCACCGCCTCCAGCCCACCACAAGGAACCCATCCCGTGACCACATCCCCCCATGCCGAACAGCTCGGCAGGGCGCGGACGGCTGCCGAATATGCTGCCGTCATCGCCTTGCTCGATGCCGACCTCAATGATGCGATCGCCCGCCGGCGCGGCTGCGAACAGGCCGAGGACCGCGCCGTTTTCGGCGACGGCGATCTTTCCGCCGCGCGCATCGCGCTGGACGACTGCAACGACGTCGTCGCGCTGCTGGAGAAGATTATCGCTGCCGCGGACAAATGCCGTGCCGCGGCCGCCGCGGCAGAGGCGCGCGCGGCCGTCGAGGCGCTGGGCGGGCAAGCGAAAACCAAGGCGGAGGTGCTGACCGAGCGCTGGCGCGCCGTGCGCCGCCTGGTCGAGCTGTTGCGCCAGGACCTGTTCGAGGCCGATGCGCTCGCCCGCGCGCTCGCCACCGCCAACGGCCTCTTCGACGCCGCCGGCATGCCCGACCTGAAGGTGAACCTGGCCGTTGCCCGCCGCGCCGCCATGGCCGGGCCGCGCGCGGCGGCGCCGGCGCGCCTCAGCCGCCCGGCAATCCAGGCCGACAGGCTGCTTCTGTCGTTCACCAACCCCGGCGGCGCGCTCGACCCGCGACCGGCGCTCGGCGCGCGGGCGGCCAGGAAAACTCCCATTGCCGCATCCCAGCGAGGCTGACCATGTGCACATTAGCCCTTCTCGGCACGGCCATCTCGGTGGGTGGCGCATTGATCGAAGGCCGGCAGCAGAGCCAGATGGCCGGCTACCAGGCCAAGGCCTACGGGCAGCAGGCGCAGGCCGATGCGCAAAGTGCCGCCTTCGAACAGAGCCAGGAGCGCCACAGGCAGGATCTCCTGCTTTCGCAGGCGCGAGCCCGGGCGGGCGCCTCCGGCGTCGGCCTATCGGGCTCGCCGGCCGAGGTGCTGGCGGCCAATGCCAGGCAGGGCCAGCTCGACCTGAAGGCGATCCAGTACGGCTCGGCGCTGCGCCGCAACACTCTCGATAGCCAGGCGGCGCTCTCGCGCTTCTCCGGCAGGCAGGCGGCGGCGGCGTCGATCTTCAAGGCCGGCGGCAGCCTCGTGTCCGGTCTCTCCCGCCTCTACGACCCGACCAAAGCCGTGACCTTCGGCAAGGGCGCCTTCCCGCCGGCGCCGGGCGGCGCCTTCACGGGAGGGCTCTACTGATGGCGACGATTCCTCTCCAGCTTGCCCAGCGCCGGCTCGAGGCCGGCAATGGCGTTTCCTATCCCGAGGGGTCGCCGGCCGGCAGGGCGATGCAGGATCTTGGCGACGAGCTCTCGGCCGTCGCCGAGCGCTACCGGCAGATGAAGGAGCGGCAGGAGGCGTTCGACGCGGAGCTGGCGCGCCGCCGGTTCGCCGAGCGCATCGCGCAGGCGGAAGACGAGGTGGCGGCGAATGCGCCGGCCGACGGCGGCGGCCTGCACGATGCGATGTATGGCGAGGTCGACCCGCGCAGCGGGCAGGTGGTCAAGCCCGGCCTGTTCGACAGGCTGTTCGATGAGGCTCTGCCTGACATACCGGAGAGCCAGCGCGCCGCTTTCGCCAGGCAGAAGGAGCCGATGCGCGCGGCCGGCTCGCCGCGCGTGGCACAGCGGCAGCAAGAGCAGCGCGATGAGTATGAGCTGGCGGAGTGGGCGAAGGTCGACACCATGTCCACCAGCTCCATCGCAAAAGGCGACCCGAACGACATCGGAGCTTTCGAGGCGATCCGGCAGAACGGGTCCGATCTGATCGCCAAGATCGGAAACCCGGTTATCAGGCAAGCGGCGGAAGTGGCCTGGCGCAGCAACACGGCCAAGGCACTGGTTCAGGCGATGATCGCCCAGGATCCGAAGCGGGCCGCCGAGATGTTGGGCGGGGCGCCGGCAGACTCTTCCAGCAGCGATGCCTCCGACGTTAGCTGGATCCGTCTTGCCGGCAGTTCAGATACGGCGGCAGCGAAAGGCAATCGTGTTGGCAAGCTCGCGCCGGATGAAATTGTGGCACAAGCATTTGGGGAAGACATTCCACAAGACGACCGGTCGGCGCTGCTCCAACAGGCGCAGGCGGCTCACGCTTCTCAGCAAGTTGAGATGCGCACCCGTATTGGCCTCGCCGAACAGAACGCACCTAGGGCGATCAGGGACACTGGCAGCTATTCGGGCCCGACCTTCACGCCAGAACAGTTCGTGGGGCTCTATGGGGCGACGGAAGGGTTCAGGCGTTTTCAGGCTCTCCATCAAGCGCTTGATGTCAGTCGCCAGTTCCACGGCATGCGCACAATGTCCAATGACGCCGTGCAGGCCATGGTCAAAGAGTCTGCGCCCAAGGCCGATAGTGCGACGCCAGAAGAGGATCGGGCGCGTTATGATGCAATAGCCGCCGCGGCGGACCTGACATTTCAAGCGAGGCGAGGCGATCCGGGCGGTTATGTACGCAAGACATTCGCGGCCCTCGACGCAGCTTGGAATAATCTTTCGAAGCCGGAGGACTATCAGACCGCGATCGTTGGCTCGATTGCCGCCCAACAGCAGTTGGGCCTCAACCCCGTCCAGCCGTTGCCGAATTCTGTGGCAAAAGGCGTTGTAGGGAAATTTAAAGACGAAGCTCACCCGCCCAAATCTCAGCAGACAGAGCTGCGCAATGTGCTTGCCGCTCTGCCGAATCAAGAGGCGCTTGAAGCGGTGCTTGGCCATCTTTTGCAGGCCAGTGCGTCGCAAGCAGACAACGATGCCGCGAACAGCTCGCTTCGGGCAGCAGGCGTCGACCCGATGGGCGTGCTCGATTTGCAGAACACCGTCCAGTCGGGATGGTCGGTACCAACTGGGTACGCAACCAACCGGTACCTGACGGCTCGAGAGCGGTTAGGGAACCTAATAGCTGGCGATAGTGAACCGGGAAGTCTGTGGCGGTTCGCCGCGCAAAAGCTTGTAGGCTCTGAGGGCCTCGGCAATGACGGTATTTCGGTAGCCGACTTCACACCTGTCGTGGGAGCTTCGTTGGCGCTCGACGAAGCCCTGAATGCCGCCCTGGATGGAAACTACAGCGATGCAGTGCTCGACGCCTTAGGTACCTTTCCCGGCGAAAAGTTGGTGGGTGAGGTTTTCCAGGGCGCCAAAAGTATTGCCAAGCCCTGGGTCGAGAGCTCTTCCGTATTTTCGAAGCGATCGGCTGAACTTGCCAAAGGCGGCGAGATACTTGTTCGTGGCGTCGACGCCGAAACCCTTCGATCCCAACAAGCCATTGCTCGGTCGGTCTCTCGGCAGTCTCGACGCCGTAGAACGCGATCCGGTGAGATATCCGAAAGTGCTTTTGAAGCTGCAATGCTGGCTTCTCTGCTTTCTAGGGACGCCTCCATGATTAAATATGCCGGTGCAAAGGTTGGGTGGACGAAATCAAAAAACTACCGAAAAACGTTCTTTAAAGCGAATCCCGCACTCAACGAGGGAGATTATGTTGTTCATCATAGTGTCGAGCAAAACGTTCTTGATAGATACCCAGGGCTTTTTGCAAGTGAAGAGATACATTCACTCGAAAATCTCCGTGGTGTCCGAAAGGAATTCGACGTAAATTTGCATTTAAAAGTGATTCGAGCCGAGTGGGATGAATTCTATAAGACGCACATCACGGCAACCCGGCAGCAAGTGCTTGACTACGCAACTGAGTTAGACAAGAAATATGGGCATCTGTTCGACCCACCGATAGGTGAATAATGCGATATTATGAAGTTAGGCCTGACGTGGCTGGTGGGCTGGGTGAGAACACTGTTATGGACACCAGCGTCCATCCGCCTGCCGTGAGCAAGCTCCACTATCAGGTTGAGGGATGGTTCGGCGACGCGCTTGTCACCACTTTTCCTTGTTTCCTGGTGACGGAAGAAGCCAAGCGCGGATTGCTCGATATTGGCATCTCCGGCGCTACATTCGCTCCTGCCGAAGTGACCAAATCCGAAAATTTTCTGGAGCTGCAGCCCGATGTCGAGCTCCCTCCGTTTGTTTGGCTCAAGGTGGACGGTAGAGCAGGTCACGACGACTTCGGCGTCAATCAGAAACTGAACCTCGTGATATCGGAGCGCGCCTTCGATGTGCTTGATGAACTGGGACTTCCTTCCGCATCCATCCAACGGTTCGACGTCGGCAATAAGTAGTGGGGTCGCCCGCGTCGTTGCCGACGAACGTTAAAGCGCCTCGGATAAGTGTCGAGTTAATCATGACGATCAATGCCAAATCCAATTTTGAGCAGCGTCACACATCTGCCTTCGGTTTAATGTCAGCCGGGCTCGACGAAAAGATCTTATCGTCGCCAATGGTGGGCTAGATCACGTATCAAATATTAAGCCTCGTACCAGGGAAGAGCACATAAGGCTCCACATGGAAGCCGGCGATTTTCAGCGCTGGGCTAGGAGACGATGGCTGCGGACTAAGATAAGTAGTGGAGAGAAACTGTGAGCAAAATTACCCCGGATCTCGGTAAAGTAAGCCGTCTTCCTCTACCAGCAGACGACCCAGGTGCAGATGATGACCTTGACAGCGCCCTTCTGGAAGCTCGTGAATATATCAAATCATACGACTGGGTAAGGAGAATCGAAGGCGAGTATTTCGGATATGGTGCCGAAGGGATAATATACATTTTTCTCTTCGAGATTTCACCCGGGAAACCAGATGTGCCACGATGGATATGGGTGCTCGTCGGTGATGTACCCCCAGCGTACATGCCCGGTGACGATTTGGAGACCCCGTACGAGGCGCTGGACGGATATATCGGTGCAATGGATGAGTGGGTTGAAGCTGCGCGGCAAGGGAAGTCCGTGGCGAAGCTCATTCCCGTTAATGTCCCGGCGAATCCCGCCAACGCCGAGATGTTGAGTGGACGGCTTAAATTCCTCGACGAAAAGATTCTGCCGCTGCTTCAAGAATGATGTCTCGGCAAGCAGAAGAGCCTAAGATAGGGATAAATGGAAGTTCGAAGGTCCAGAAAATTTGGCCGTCATATCGACCCGAAAAATATTTGGTGGTGGCGGCTGGGTTGCCTACGCCTCACATGATGCCGATGATGAGTCGTGGCAATTCTACGGAGATGAAGCTGAAGTTGATCAAGGCGACCTAATTTGGTGGGTTTGGCCGAAGTGGTAGAGCTTGATAATACGGTTGCACAATTGGCAGATTTGCCAGTGGGTTGGCATGCTCGGCGCGATACAAAGACCTCACCATGGAGGCGGAGCAAAATGCCCGACGAATTTCCGGAACTGAAGGAGAGCTAGTTCCGTCATCCAAATTCCTGGTGGGGTGAATTTCTGGCCAGTCGGCGCCCGATGGCCGAAGAATACAATTTTAAGCAAATGTTTCCGGATTGGTCTATTCTGTTACCTGGCGGCAGTTCAGGTGCAATACAGCGGAAACACCCACGGAACACCTTGGCATTAGGGCTGCCAGTGCACTTCGATGGCGCAGCTGGCAGCTCTGCGATGTGTAATATTAGCTAGGCGTAAACTTTGGCATGTTCGTTGCACCTTACCCCTTGAGGGGGCCACAGGGGTTGGAACCGATGTATCGAAATGACACAGAACTGTTCGCGCGGGCGAGCGCGCGGGGCATTACGATCTATCAACGCTCGAAAACGGTGTGGATCGCGGCGGGAAGCTACCGGGACCGCGACTATGCGGTGAAGGGGCGGACACCCGCCCTTGCGCTCGCCTTGTGGAAGGAGGCCACCAGATACAGCGGGTCGGGACTTTAGAGCCTGTCCTTGCCGTCTGGATGAAGCCTCAAAGGCGATCTAGACGCCCGCCACGCGACAGAACATCTGCAAAGCCGTCAGGGCGCGGGCCTCGGTCGGCTCTTCGCCTCCTGCCTGTGAATCCGCCGGCGCCGTCACCGCTCCAACGGATTTGTACCGGGAAGCGAACGGCCTTTCTTCTGCCGTGCGGTTGTCGTTTGCAGCGACGACAATCGCGGATTTTTTCATCGGAAATCACACCTTGTGGAAGCGCTGCGACATTGACGCTCCCATAGCGCAAGCCACCGCAGTGCGCGGGTGTTAACACGGCAGCCAGTCCGGGAGCAAGCCGGCATTGCTGCTTGTTCAGGAAGTGCGTGCCCAAGGACAGAAAACCGACCGCTGAATTGTCTCTCGCCTAGCCGAGCGATCGTGACCAAACTTCTCAAGGAAGAACCTGAATGACCGTGGCGCCGTGGCCGCACGGGCCAGCGCTTATCCCATCCGAACCCGTCGCCACGCCGCCAACCAACCCGAATTCCAAGCCTCGCTTTCGCGGGGCTTTTTTATGGAGCAAGCCTCATGGCCCGACCCGCAACTGCCGCCGTTCGCCTGCTGACGGGCGAGCGCGAACCCGTGCGCCTGGCGACGACGGCAAACCTGGAGACGGTCATCGTCGACGGCGTTGCCTGGATCCTCGGCCTGAAGACGATCGACGGGGTTTTGACCGCCGTCGGCGACCGGGTGCTGGTCAAGAACCAGTCGGACGCCCGGCTGAACGGCATCTATACGGCGAGCGAGGGCTACTGGTACCGCGCGGCCGACGCCCGCACCGCGCGCACGATGCAGAAGGGAACGACCGTTCACGTGCAGGAGGGGGTTGCTTCGGGTGGCTTGGTCTACGCTTTCCAGACCCTCAATCCTGTGATCGGCACGAGCGACATCGTGATCTCCTACTATCTGTCGGATGATCCGCTCGGGGATATCGGCGGGGCGCTGGCGGCAGTCATCCACATCGCGGAACTCGCGCGCGACCTGGCCCAGCAATACGCCGCCGACGCCGCGCAGGTTTCGGGCGTCAACGTGCCGATCTACGCTTCCGTGGCGACGGCATCGGGCTCGACGATCGCTGCCGGCGTCAAGAGCATCAGGACCCAGTTCTACGCCCCGGTCTTCACGACCCCGGCAACCCTGGTGGGCGGCGCCAACTATGCCCGCATGTCGCGCGCGGCGATCACCGCCGGCGGCTACCCGGCGCTGGCCTATTTCCGCTCCGCCGACCGTTTCATGCCGGACGGCACGACCGATGCGGTCAATGGCGGCTTTTGGGTATTGAATGAAAGCGTCGCCACCGCCACGATGTTTGGCGCCCGTGAAGGGCTTGCCGACAACGCGCTTGCGTTAAACGCGCTCGGCTCCTATTGCCGGATTACCAAGGCCGTGCTCGTCCTGCCTGCCGTAGCAACATACTACGCGGTTGGCTCTTCTATCGACTGGCGCGACATCAGCGAGATCAATGGCAAGGGGGCGCTGATACGCGGTGCTTTCGACGGCCTTTCGGCGGTCCGCATCGGTGGGACCGGAACGAATGTTTTGCGCGGCGCAAAGATCTGGTTGGAAGTCCAGAATACACCAGACAAATCTGTTGTCGCCAACACGCGAGGCATTCACTTCGGCGGCATGGCCGAGAGCAAGCTCTGGCTTGCTGCCCGTGGTTACGACGAAGGGCTCTATTTCGACGGCCTGACGGCAAATACAAATTGGGTAAGCAACGAATTCAACATCATCACTCTCTACAACAACGGCTCCCATGTGCATTGCGATCTGGCTGGCGCGAGCTATTTCGTAAACAACCAGTTCCGCGGTGGAACCTGGTACATCGGCACCAACCAGAAGGCGGCGGGTCGCGGGACCTTCAAGCTGACTCTCGCCGGGACCGCTGCCGTTGAAGAGGTGTTGATCGACAGCCCCCAAATCGGCATTGATGGTGGCTCGGCCGGCGTTAGCCATGCAGCTTTCATCTACGCCGCGCTAGGCAGCACCAGCAACCTGACCACCGTGTTTTTCAAGAATGCGCGCATCGAAACTTACAGCGCCTTCACCAACACACTTGCTCTCGTCAACGTGCCATCCGCGACTGGCTTCGCCTCCTTCAACATTGATCTTTTGAGCGCGTCAGGCATCGATGACGCGAACATCCTTTCGCCTGATCTGAAGCGCCTGTTTGTCTCGCTGCGAGATATGTCGAATAGGCCGACTGGAGGGGCCAACTTGGTGAGGCGCTTTCAGGGCGAGCGGTTCTTTCCGGTGCAGGCCGAGGGCCGCATCACGGTACCCGGCGTCGTTTTGTACGACAGCGCGACCGGCGGTTATACAGCTCCATCGCCCTTCCTGACCAACGGTGTCACGGCGCGCACGTCGCGGGCCAACGGCGACGGCCAACTTGTGGTGTCAAGCTCGGGCCAGGCTGTCGGCCACATCTACAAAAAAGCCAACACCACACAGCACGCGTTCCTCAACTTCCTTAACGGTTCGCGCGCCATTACGGTCATCTGTTTCGACGCCTCTGGCACCGTGTTGTCAGGCAATGCCCCGTACTATGCAAAAGGTAGCAACGGCCAGTCAATCGCTCGAACCGGTGCATCGGTTTATGAATTTTCGACCAACTGGCTGTGGATACACCCATCTGTTGCCTCATTCTTCGTTGGGGCGTCCGGATGGATTGGCGCAACGATCATTGAAAGTATCGATTTTGAACAAGGCTTCGCCGCGCCCATACTGCGATTGCGTGATCAAGAGACCGACATCAGCCGGCTTTGCTATAGCTTCCTTATGGAAAGCTATCTTCCCGTTGGAGCGACCATCGAGCGGGCACAATTTGGTGGATATCGAAATACATTCCTACTGAAGACCACCGTCTCCACCGCCGCCATTTCCGGTGCCACCACGATTGGCTTAGCAAGCGTCGCGGGAATCACGGCTGGCGACCGTATTGGAATCGAACTTGACACTGTGATTACCGGAGCAGAGCTCCAATGGCACCACACAACTGTGAACGGCGCACCTTCGGCTAACACGGTGACACTGACCAATGCCTTGCCGGCAGCAGCCGCTGCCGGCCGCGCGGTCAGGCTCAATCGCTGGGTGGTGCGCTAGTTCGGTTTCTTGCAGGATCAGCAATGCTTCGTCGCCATCGGGAAGTACCGCACCTTCAGGTAGTCATCGGCCGCCATGGGGCGGGGTGTCGATGTTCCGGCGCATGCCGAGATAAAGCCTGCGGGCGATATTTCTGAGCAAGGTCTCGCCTCCGATGGTTTATCCGGGCTGTCGTCTCGTCACCGCCTGATGCCCCAGGCATAGGTTCTTTGCTTGGACGCGTTCAGACGGCGCACCTCGTACCGGCCCTGCCGCTCGATCTCGGCGACCGCTTCGACCACGCCATCGAAGGACCCTGGCGTGACGTCGTCGAATACGACCATGTCGCCCTCGCGCTGAACGCCCGAAACGCAGCGATGCTCGGCCAGCACGTTCTTCCTGGTGTGCTGCGCGTCGATGAAGGCGAAGTGGATCCGGTTCACGCCGACCCTGGGCAATTGAAGGAGTGAATCGCCTTGCAGGAAAATGATCCGGTCGGCCAGCGGCTGCCAAGGCCGAAGCAGTTCGGCGCGCGACTTCCTGCCGTCATGGTCGTCGATGCAATTCCAGTAGAAGCGATGATGGTGCGGCAGGACGTCGAGCGTGACGACATGCCCGCAGGCGCCGGCATCGGCGAGTGCCTTGGCCATGCAGATCGCGGAGAAACCACGCGCGGTGCCGGTCTCGACGACGGTGGTGAACGGCCTTGGGCTGTCGGCCAGCTGGCGGCGAAGAAGACTGTAGAGCACCCGCCCGTGCGGGTAGGCGAGCGCGCTGGTCTTGATGGCGATCTGGGTGTGGAGGGCCAGTTCGTCGAGCCAGTCGCGATCGACGGCAAAGCCGGTTTCGGCCTCGAGCCTGTCGATCTCAGCGAATGAGACGCGCCGGGTGGCTTCGAACAGCCTCAGATATTCCTTTTTCGAGGCACGCGGCGCCGAGCCCAGCGGGTCGACGTTCCAGCGGCGATCGATGGCGGCCGACAGCCTGTTGAAGGCCAGGCGCCGCGCGGCGCCAACAAAGTCTCTCATCCCAGACCTGTTCGTCCCAAAATTGTATTTTTTCTAACCATGCGCCGGCCGGCGCGCAAGGCGACCTCCGGTTTTGACGCACTGCAAGTAGGCACCGAGGCGCGCGCAACGGCGACTATCCGCACCCCTGTGCTGCCGGCGATCACCCACTCACCTCATCCACCAAGAAATCGAAAGGGATATCATGGACCGCAATTTTACGCGGGCGCTTGCGCTCATCCTCAAATCCGAAGGCGGCTGGTCGGACAATCCGGCCGATCCGGGCGGCGCCACCATGAAGGGCGTCACTCTCGCCAATTTCCGCCGCTACGTGAAGGCGGATGCCGCCAAGGCGGATCTCAGGAAGATCAGCGATGCCCAACTCGCCACGGTGTACCGCCGCTTCTACTGGGATGCGGTGGCTGGCGCCGAGTTGCCCGATGGCGTGGACTACGCAGTGTTCGATTTTGCCGTGAACAGCGGGCCGGGCAGGGCGGCGAAATATCTTCAAGCAGTGGTCGGCGCCGCCCCGGACGGCCGCATCGGGCCCGAGACGCTCGCTGCCGTCAGTTCCAGACCGGCCGCCGTCGTCATCGACAATCTCTGCGATGCCCGCCTGGCTTTCCTGAAGCGGCTTCCGACCTGGTCGACTTTCGGCAAAGGCTGGTCGAGCCGGGTCGGATCCGTCCGCGCACAGGCGCTGCTGCTGACGGCTGTCGGGGCAGGCGAGGCATCGGCCACGCGGCCATATCCTGCACCGGCCGCTGCTGCGGCGGCGCCGGGCGGCGCTGCTGCCGTAGATGCCGTCGAACCGGTCGCGGCGGCGCCTGCCGGCGCCAACATCCCAGCTGCCACCAAGGCGGGCGGGATCATTGTCGCGTGCCTGCTCGTCGCCTACGCCGCCTGGCACCACATCGCCGCCGCCTTGCAAGGAATGTTCTGATCATGGCCACCACAACCCAGCCGACCATCCGCCCGACCAACAAACTGACGGCCGCGACCATCGCCGCCGCCGCCGTTTCGATTTCCGGCGTCTTCGTGCGCAATGTCTGGCCATCCTGGTACGATGCCGAGACATGGGCCACACTGCTGCCGCTTGCCGTGTTTGCCGTCGGCTATCTCGTCAAGGACGCGCCAAACCAATGAGCGCGCTCCTCTCCTTCCTGCTCAGCAATTCGACCGTTCTCGGCATCGGCGCAGCCATCGTCGCCGCGTTTGGCTGGGGTGTTCGCCAGCGGCTTGCCGGCGAGCGCGCCGAACGCAGCCGGCAGGCCGCGGCCGAGGCGGCGGCGCGCGACGTCGCCGATCAGGTTGACAACGATATCGGCGCGCTGCCCGCCGCCACTGCCCGAAAGGAGCTCAGGTCATGGGCAAGGAATTGATTGCCGCAGCGGCCGCAGCACTTGTCGCGGTAGCCGGCTGCACCACCGTCACCGGCGGATTTTGCGCGGTCTCGAGCCCGCTGCGCTTGTCCGCATCCGCCGTCGCAGCGCTGTCGGATGTGGAAGTCCGGACGCTGCTGGCGCACAACCGCAAGGGCGAGAAACTGTGCGGGTGGAAACCATGACGATCGTGTTGCCGCTCGATTCGGGCCCCGCTGCTGGGGGACTGCTCATCTTCGGTGCCGGATCGGTCATTCTGTTCCCTGATCGCGAGACAATGAAATGATGCATGATATTTTCGACCTGCTCGGCATCAAGGTGCCGGTGGTGGTCGCCGGCCTGTCCGGCGGCATATTGCGCGCGCTGTCGCGCCACCGCTACAAGCCGCGCGAGATGGTGGCCTCGCCGATCTGCGGCGCGCTAGCCGCCGCCTATCTGACGCTGCCCGTGGTCCAGTATTCCCGCGCCATGGGCCTGCCGATGGCCAATGACGACACCACGACCCTGGCGGCCGCATTCCTCATCGGCGTCTGCGCGATGTGGATATCGGATATCGTATTCGAGGTCGTGGTGCGCAGGTTCAGGCCTGGGGAGTGACGCCGCGCGTCCGTGGTGATCGGCAGCAGGACGCGCCCGTCGACTGGACGAAGCCGACGACAATGCCCATCTATGGGAAATCCTGGAGCGGCTGTCATAGCGCCGGGCCTCCAGTTTTATCGTGCGCAATTCCGGACGGAAACGGCTACAACCTTTCCCCGGAGTTGCTTTGGGGAGATTTGATATGGCGACTTCAAGCGAACGCGCGGTGCTTGCCGGCGGCTGTTTTTGGGGCATGCAGGATCTGATCCGACGCATCCCGGGCGTCCTGTCCACGCGCGTCGGCTACAGCGGCGGCGACGTGCCTGATGCCACCTACCGAAACCATGGCACCCATGCCGAAGCCATCGAGATCAATTTCGATCCCGCCAGGGTGAGCTACCGTACGCTGCTGGAGTTCTTCTTCCAGATTCATGATCCGACGACACGCAACCGCCAGGGCAACGATGTGGGGATGAGCTACCGTTCGGCGATCTACTACACCACCGATGAGCAGAAGCGCGTCGCCGAAGACACTATCGCCGACGTCGACGCCTCGGGCCTGTGGCCCGGCAAGGTGGTCACCGAGGTGGCTCCGGCCGGCGCGTTCTGGGAAGCCGAACCCGAGCATCAGGACTATCTGCAGAAATACCCGAACGGCTACACCTGTCATTTCGTCAGGCCGGGCTGGAAGCTGCCGGTTCGCGAAAAGGCTGTTTCGTAGACGGCGCCCGAACCGAGACGAAGGCCGATGGCGGTTTACGTCTCAGGCGCCTGCCTGTTCGGCGAGGGTGAAACATAAAGAGACGGAAACGCCACGGAACAGACGCCCCGTGGCATTCTCCAGCAGTTTCGGCGAGTGGCTACTTGCCGCAATGCTTGTCGTTGACAGTCGGCGAAGCCGTGCCCGGAGCGGTGTGGCTGGCATCCGGCTGAGCACCTTGTGGGCTGGCCGGACAGTTCCGGTCCGCGTTCGAATTCATGCCGTCGGGCATGACGGTCGTGCTGCCGGTCGTGCCAGGATCCACCGTGTTCGGCGATGCCGGCGTGTTCGGGTCGACCGTGACCGACTGGCCGCTGCCGGGCCCATTATTGGCGCCGTTTCCGCCAGCACTTTGCGCCATCGCCGAAGTCGCGAGACCAATGGTAAGAGCCGAAGCTGCGAGGATTTTCATGAACATGGTTTGTCTCCATTTCTGTGAAGTCTTCGCTCGTTTCCACGAAGTTCGTCGCGTTTGCGACTATAGGGACAACCACTCGTCGTGGCTAAGGTTCCGGACAAATTTCCCTCAAGACCGGGCCCGACGGAACCGCCCATAAATCAGGCCTGGCGCAATGCATTTCCGGCGATGGTCCTGAAAAAACAGCTTTCATAGCCGCCCGATTGGTGCTTTAACGCGTCCATCCACAGGGGTGCTCCGTACGGTCGGGGCTGAGACGGGGGCGGCAAGCCCACAGACCCTAGAAGCTGATCTGGGTAATACCAGCGGAGCGAGGCGGGCGATGTTTTCAGGCGCACAGATTTCCCTATATCCCATGTCCGGCGATTTTGTCGGCGTCATCCTTGGCGCGCTCGGGGCACTGGACCCCTATCGTGATCGACTGCGGATCGAGACCGACGATATCTCGACCTTGCTTGTCGGGCCGCCCGAGGTGCTGTTTCCTGCCATGCGCGACCTGTTCGTGGCGGCAGCGCGCAGCGGCAAGCATTGCGTGCTTTCGGCCGCCATCTCGCGCGGCTGCCCGGGCGAGCCGGACGATCCGATCTGCCGCTCCGACGCGTTTGGCGGACCTGCCGGGCCGCTCGGCCCGCGCAAGGAAGCGGCTATCGCCGCCGTGCGCGGCGTGGCCGTCACCGGCCAGCCGGCGGCGGCGCAGTTCTCGCTTTACGTCATGGGCACCGACGACCACATGGACGAGATCTATGGCTGCATCGACTTCCTGAAGCAGTCGGGCGTATATGAGCGCTCCAAGCATTTCTGCACAAAGTTGCGCGGCGACGCAGGCGCCATTTTTACCGCACTCAACGAGGCCTTTTGCCGCTTCGGGCCGGGTGCCGGTCACGTAACGCTCGACGTCACCGTCTCGGCCAACAGCCCCACCGCCGTCTGACGGCGCGCCCCGCGCCATCCGCTCCGGGTACCTGCGTGTCCTCCCCGTCCGCCCCTTCGCGTCCGATCGTGGACCTCATCGCCAGAACCGCTCCGGCGATGCTTTCGGTGGGGCTGCTGCTAGCCGCGTGGGAACTCTATGCGCGCTTTGGTGGCATCAAGCCGACAATCCTCCCGGCGCCATCGCGCGTCTTCGCTCAGGCAATGCTCAACCGGCACGCGCTGGCCGATAACGCCGTGCCAACCCTCCGTGCCACGCTCGCAGGCTTTGCCTGTTCGCTCGGCGGTGCCTTTGCGATGTCGATATTGATCGACTTCTCCCAGCCATTGCGGCGCGCCCTTTTTCCGGTCTTCGTGGTCAGCCAGACCTTGCCGCTGGTGGCGATTGCACCGCTGGTGGTGCTGTGGTTCGGCTTTGGGCTGATGCCCAAGATCATGCTGGTGGCGCTGGTCACCTTCTTTCCGATGTTGGTGGCTTTGGCCGAAGGATATGAGGCGACGGAGGCTGAGATCGGCCAAATGCTGCGCGCCATGGGGGCAGGGCGCTGGCGTGTCTTCGTCCTGGCGCGGCTGCCCTCGGCGCTGCCCTACTTCTTCGCCGGTGTCAGGATCTCGATCACCTATGCTGTCGTGGGCGCCATCTTCGCCGAATATGCGGGCGCGGCGAAGGGCCTCGGCATCTACATGCTCAACGCCAAGAACAACTTCCGCCCGGACCTGGTGCTGGCCGCCGTCGCCGTCAGCGCCGTGCTGACGCTCGTCCTGTTCGGGCTGACGATGCTGGTCCAGCGCCTTGCCATGCCATGGGAACGGACCGCCGGCGGGCGGGCCGCAGGAAAGGGGCCGTGGCGATGAACCGGCTCGAACTGCGACATGTGCGCAAGGCCTTCGAAGGACTCGACGTGCTTGCCGACATTTCGCTCAGCGTCGGCGCCGGCGAATTCGTCTCCATTCTGGGCCCCTCCGGCGCCGGCAAGTCGACGCTGTTCCAGCTTCTGACCGGCGCGCTTCACGGCGAGGGCGAGATATTCTTCGACGGCAAGCCGCTCGATGACCACGGCCGGCATTTCGCTTTCATGCCGCAGCGCGACGCGTTGATGCCTTGGCGGCGCATTCTTGACAACGCCACGCTCGGGCTTGAGGTGCAAGGTGTCAGGCGCAAGGCTGCCCGCGCTCGCGTTGCTCCGCTGTTCGAGGAATTCGGGCTTGCCGGTTTCGAACGGCATTTTCCGGCGCAGCTTTCCGGCGGCATGCGCCAGCGCGCGGCCTTGCTGCGCACCGTGGTGCAGGAACGCGATATGCTGCTGCTCGACGAGCCGTTCGGCGCACTCGATGCGCTGACCCGCGCCGCCATGCAACGCTGGTTGGAACAGATGTGGCGGCGCCACTGCTGGACGGCGCTGCTGATCACCCACGACGTGCGCGAAGCTGTGTTCCTGTCCGACCGCATCTATGTGCTTTCGGCGCGGCCGGCGCGCGTCGTCGCTGAGATCACCGTGCCGCTGCCGCGTCCACGCGAACTGGCCGGCGGCGCTGCACGGCAGGCCGGCACCCTCGAAGCCGAGATCCTCGACATCCTCCTCAACCCGAGCCACCAGAAGGACACGGACCATGACTGACCTGACGCGCCGGCAAGCCTTGCTGCTCACTGCCGCTGCCGGCCTTCCCCTTGTAGCCCGGCCAGGCCGATCTCTTGCCCAGGCGGCCGCCCGGAAAGTAACGGTGGCGCTGGACTGGACGGTCAACACCAACCATATCGGCCTGTTCGTCGCTCGCGACAAAGGGTTTTACAGCGAGGCCGGCCTCGAGGTCGACATCCTGCCCTACAGCGATACCGGTGCAGGCACGCTGGTTGCCAACCGCGTTGCCGATTTCGGCATCAACGGCTCCATCGGCCTCTTCACCCAGAAAACCGCCGGCGCCGATCTCAAGGCGGTCTATGCCGTGGTGCAGTGCGAAACCGGACGGCTGGTGTTCAATGCAGCGCGTGACGAGATCAAAACCCCCAGGGATCTTGACGGCCTGACCTATGGCGGTTTCGGCAGTGCCTGGGAAAACGCGCTGATCTCGACCATCATCCGTCACGATGGCGGCAAGGGGGCTTTCGAAACGGTGACGCTCGGCACGTCCGCCTATGAGGCGCTGGCCAACGGTTCGGTCGACTTCACGTTGGAGGTCTCGACCTGGGAAGGCGTCGAGGCAGAACTGAAAGGCGTCAAACAGCGAAGCTTCGTCTATGCCGACTACGGCGTGCCCGACGAGCACACCACGCTGATCTCCTCTAGCGATGCGTATCTGCGTGCAAATCCGGAATTGGCGTCGGGCTTCATACGGGCAACGCGGCGCGGCTACCAGTTCACCGTCGATCATCCCGAAGAAGCGGCCACACTGCTGATCGCCGCCAACAAGGACGCCCTGACCAATCCGGCATTGATCCACGCCTCGCTGAAGACGCTGATCGACGGGCACTATCTGCGCCGGCAAAACGGCGCCATAGGCAGCATGGACCCGGCCAAGATGGAAGCGATCGGTTCCTATCTCTTCGCCGCCGGCATCCTCCGGAACGGGGACGGCGAGCCCGTTGCCCGGCAACCGGATTTTGGCAACTATTTCAGTAACTTCTATCTGGGGTAGGGATCAAACCGCATCGGGCGCCAGCGCTGCTCAAGCTGATTGCCTTTCGTCAGTCTCGTCAGAGCTGCGCCCAAGGCCAACCTTTAAGGCAATAAAGCACAGAGCGGCGACTGCCATTACGCCCAAACCACTCCAACGCAAAATCCGCGCCCTCCCGAAAAGCCCGTCTAATCTACCCCGAGGCTCAGTGCCTTCTTGCGATCGGCCTGAGCACGCTTGCGGTTGCCCTTGGCTTCCCACGCCCGGCTCCGCGCCTCGTAGGCGGTTGCGAAATCCGGCTTGAGCCTTATCGCCTGGCTGAAATCCGCGATGGCCCCTTCATAGTCCGCTCTGCTGGTTCGGATCACGCCTCGACCGAAATAGCCAAAGGGGTTCTTGTGATCGAGGCTGATGGCCTTTTCGAAATCGCGCAGCGCGGCGACGTCCTCGTGCCCTCCCATCCATAGGAGGCCTCGATCGGCATAGACCCTTGCGTCCGCGGGGTTGAGATTGATGGCCTTTTCGAAGTCGGCAAACGCCCCGTCGTAGTTTTCCTGGAAACTGAGGTTCTGGCCGCGACTGTAGTAGGTCTCGGCTATCTTCGGATTGATCGCGATCGCCTGCGTGTAATCGGCAACAGCATGAGCATAATCGTTCTTCGCCTCCCAAGCCATGGCCCGGGCCAGATAGGCGTCATGAAATGCCGGGACCAGTGCGATCGCCTTGCCATACAGGGCTATGGCGCCGTCATAGTCATTTTTCTCATACAGCCTCCGACCCTTGGCGAAAAGCGCCTTGGCGGCCGAATCAGTATCGCTCGGTGCGGCCGAACCGGCGGCTGAACTGGCGGTGGCCGCCGCCGAGCTGACGGCGCCGAGCGTGGCGGCCGCCATATCGCCCTGTCCCTTCGCAGCCACAGCCGCCTTGCGGGCGACCGCGTAATCGCGATTGTCGGGATCGAGCTTGATCGCCTGGCCGAAGTCGGCGATTGCCTCGTCATAGTCCTTCATGTCAGCACGCGCCATGCCGCGCCCATAATAGCTGGCGTCGTCTTTCGGATCGATCTCGATGGCTATCGAATAGGCGGCAATCGCGCGCCCCGCGTCGCCCTTGGCGTGCCAGGCCATGCCGATGCAGAAGTAGGCGTCGCGCGCCTTTGGATCGAGTGTTGAAGCCCGGCTGCAATCGGCAAGAGCGCTTTCGGCATCGCCTGACGTGATCTTGGCGAGGCCCCGGCGAGAATGAGCCGCAGCAAAATTGGGGGCGAGCTGGATGACCGTGTCGTAATCGGCGATCGCTTGCTCGTAAACGCGTTTGGCGGCCTGGGCCTTGCCGCGGCCGTAATAGGCGAACCGGTTGTTCGGATCGAGCGCAATCGCTTTGTTGTAGGCGCCGATCGCCTGATCGTACTTGCCCATGTCCAGGAAGGCATCGCCGCCAAGGATCGCTTCGAGGGCGCGCGGATCGGTCGCCTCCAGAACCCTTGCGGCCAGCGTGTCTTGGGTGGCAGTGATATCCGGAACGACGGCTCGCTGCTTTTGCTGTTGGGTGTCCGGCAACGGTGCCGGCTTGCTTTGGTCGGCGGCAAGCTGAGCGCCGCAGCTTCCTGCCCGCGTCGGATCAAGCTCGATGGCGCGCAGGCAATCCGCCGCCGCTCCGGCGCTGTCTCCCTTGAGTGTCCTTGCGCGGCTGCGCCCGAGATAGGCGTCCGCATTGTCGGGATCGAGGCTGATCGCCTTGTCGAAATCGAGAAGCGCGCCCTCGAGGCCATACTTCGACAGCCGCATCCCCGCACGCTCGGTCAAGGTCTTTGCGGCTGCGCGATTGCTGGTCGTATCCTTGGCGGCGGATAAGTTCTCGCCGGGCGCCTGTTCAGCATCGTCATCGGTGACAGTGGGATCGAACTCACTCTCGGCGGCGCGGGCGATACCGCGTTTGACATTGGCCAATATGTTGTTGGGATCGATACGGACCGCCTCGTCATACTCGGCCAGGGCCTGTTTCGGGTCGCCCATCCTGTCCCAGGCGATGCCCAGGCCCGCATGCGCCTTGCCATTCTGAGGGTCCGCCTCGATTGCCTGTTGGAAATCGATGATGGCCGCGTCGGTCTTGCCCTTGTGCAGGAAGGCGAGGCCACGGTTGCTGTAGGCATCGCTGGAGGACGGCTCCAGGCTGATGGCGATGTTGAAGTCCGCGATCGCACGGTCGTCGTCTCCATTGCTGAACCAGTCGGCGCCGCGGTTGAGATACGCGGAAGCGTCGTTCGGATCGAGCGCGATCGCCTCGCTGTAGTCGGCGATCGATCGGTCGTATTGCTTCTGGTCGCCGAGAGCGACGCCCCTTTGGAAATAGGCTGTGGCGCGGCTGCGCGCTGGCTCTGCGGCGTCCTCCGCAATCGCGGAGCAGGCAACAATGCGCTTGTCCGACTCGATGTCCTCGCCGAAGCAGGTTGCATAATCCTTCTCGGCTGCGAGCGCAGGCGTGTTCCGGGCGAGAGCGGCGCCAAGCCCGGCTGAGGGCCACCGGTCGGGCGCAAGGCTTGTCAGCGCGATCGCGGCGGCGAGGAGCCCCGCATCCTTCCACCTCATCATATCGCTGGTCCCCCCAAAACTTTAATCCGCCTTGGCAGCTAGGTTCCCTACTGTTCCTTATTTGTTCCAGAAATGCAAGCATGAATTGCAAATCCGCTCTCACAGATCTGACGATGCAAGATCGAGATAAGTCGAAGCGGATCCGATCTTGACGCTCAACCGCCTGTTTTTGCTGTCGGCTTTATCCTTCTACAATCTCGCCGTTTACGCCGTAGTCACGTTCCTTCAGCTTTATCGTATCCTGCGCGTCGGCCGGTCGGAAAGCCCCGCCATTGCGGCAGGACTGCTGCACGAATTGCGCCGTCGCCTTCTCGACGTCATGCATTAGGTGGAACGCGAACGCGTTCAAAGCGTTGTCTGTGAGCAACATTCTCAACCCAGAAGTGCCGAACCGGCGCGCAAGTGCCTGCGGGAGTGGAAGCCATGAGTCTTGGAACCATCCTTATCATCATCCTTATCCTCGCCCTGCTCGGCGGCTTCAGTGGCCTCGGCGGCGGTCCGTTCTACGGAACCGGTTATTATGGTGGCGGCGGGCTGGGGCTTGTGTTGCTGATCGTCATTATTCTGGTCGTGCTCGGACGCATCTAAAGCGCGTCGTGCACGT
The DNA here is from genome assembly GCF_006442955.1 of Mesorhizobium sp. B1-1-1. Lineage (NCBI taxonomy): Bacteria > Pseudomonadati > Pseudomonadota > Alphaproteobacteria > Hyphomicrobiales > Phyllobacteriaceae > Mesorhizobium > Mesorhizobium sp. B1-1-1. Next base: position 23,029 of record NZ_VFWW01000005.1, on the reverse strand, counting down.
CGTTCTCACAAGGCGAGAGCCGCTTTTGGGCGACATGCATTGTTTGGGCGACATGCATTGGTCGCTGATCGCGATCCCGTGACCAATGTCGATGCCGGTGCGCACCGGATCGTGATGCGGGCAAACAGGCTTGTGATCGGGCCTCTGGCGAAACTCCCGTAAGGTGATTTCGGTCCACACCCCCCGTGGAAAGCAAGAGGAGAGGTCCCACCCCTTGTCCTCCTCCAAGGCCCGCCCCGGTTCCCGGAGCGGGCTTTCGTTCTTCTGCCGGTAGGGTCACCGCAGCAGGATCGCGACACGGTGCGACGCGTCCAGCACTGGGGAAATTCCTTCTTCGTTGCCGCCTGCGGCCGGCGGATCGTCGAAAGCAGTGCATCGGGGCACATGACCCGTCCCATTGACAAGTCCGCTATACGAGGAGAGATTAAACAGGACTAGACAGGTTCACTATACAGGTACGAATATGAAGCGGAGCGCGATCAAACTGTCTCCCGGCACGGGCAAGCCCGAGCAGATCGCCACCGTTCTGGAATACGAGATCCGCTCCGGCGTGCTGGGTTTCGGCGACCGTCTGCAAAGCGAAAACGAACTCGTGCAGCGTTTCTCCGTCAGCCGCAACACGGTGCGCAAAGGCTTGGAGGAACTTTCCAGCCGCGGATTGATCACCACAAAGGTCGGTATCGGCTCCTTCGTCACCTTTGACGGCAAGCCGGTCGATGATGCGATCGGCTGGTCGCGCGCGCTGGCCAATGCCGGCGCCAACGCCGAAACGCGGACGCTGCGGCTGGAGGTGATCGAAGACCACGACCTTGCCGTGCTGTTAGGCGTCGAAAGTCCGCTCTTCATCGCCGTCGACCGGGTCCGCACCAATGCCAGCGACGGCCATGCCATCTCCATCGAACGCAGCCGCCTGCCGCTGTCGCCAGAGCTGGAGGACGTGCCTCTGCGGGGCTTGCGCGAAGGCTCGCTGCACCAGACGCTACGCGAAGCGGGGCTTGTACCCGACCATGGCGAGGAGTGGGTCGACATCGAGATGTTGAACGCCCATGACGCCGCTATCCTCGGGTGCCCGCAAGGCACACCCTTCCTGCGCGGCCGTCGCCTGACGCGTGCGGCCGATGAGCGGCCGGTCGAATATGTCACCAGCCTGCTCAATCCCGCCCATTTCGCGCTGCATATGAGGTTCTGAGCGATGCCGGAGAACGAGCTTGAGATGGACCGCGCCATGGGTGCGCTCGTCGGCGGGGCGCTGGGCGACGCGCTCGGCATGCCGACGCAGCTTCTGTCGCCTCAGCGCATCGCCGAACTCTACGGCCATGTCGAGGATTTCGTCTCGCCCTTTGCCGATCATCCGGTGTCGAAAGGGCTGCCGGCCGGGACTATCACCGACGATACCGAGCAGGCGCTGCTGCTCGGCCGCATCCTGGTTGCCTCAGGCGACCGCTTCGACCATGCGCGCTGGGTCAACGCGCTGCTCGACTGGGAGCGCGAGGTCAAGGCGCGCGGCAGCTACGACCTTTTGGGACCGTCGACCAAGCGCGCCATCGACGCCATCAACAAGGGCGTGCCAGCCGAGGAGGCTGGGCGCGGCGGCGACACCAATGGCGCGGCCATGCGCATCGCGCCGCTCGGCATCATGATGCAGCCGGAGCCGCTGGATGCGCTCGTCGACAAGGTGGCCGAAACCTGCCGGGCGACACACAACACCTCGATCGCCATTGCCTCCGCCGCGGCGGTCGCGGCCGCCGTCAGCCGCGGCATCGCCGGCGGCGACTGGCGCGCCGCGTCCGACAGCGCCGTCGCGGCGGCGAGGCGGGGGGCGACACACGGCCACTGGGTGACCGGCGGCGACATCGCCGCGCGCGTCGCCTGGGCGCAGGATCTGATCCGCGGCAAGGCGCCACGAGACGCGGTCCGGCTGATCACCGATCTGGTCGGCACCGGCGTTGCCAGCCAGGAGTCCGTTCCGGCCGCTTTTGCTGTGCTGGAGGTCGCCGGCGGCGATGCTTGGCAAGCGGCGGTCATCAGCGCCAATCTCGGCGGCGACACCGACACGATCGGCGCCATCGCCGCAGGCATGGCCGGCGCCTGCACCGGCCTTTCACGATTGCCGCAGGACCGCATCGCCCGCCTCAAAGGCTTTGACATGGCGGGCGTTCGTGCGCTCGCCGCCGATCTCGTCGCGGCGCGGACCTCGCACAGTCGCCTGGAGCAGGCCGGCCCCGGCAAGGACGCGGCGGCATGAGCGCGCGTCTCGTCCATATCGGCAGCGCGGTGGTCGACTATGTCTACCGTATCGATGCCTTGCCGGCGCCGGGCACGGAGAAGACGGCTTCGAGCTATGCGCAGGTCGCCGGTGGCGGTTTCAACATGATGGTCGCGGCAATCCGCACCGGGATGAAGGTGGTATTCGCAGGCCAACTCGGCAGCGGACCCAATGGCGACTTCCTGCGCGCCGCCTTCGCCGTCGAAGATATCAACATTCTGACGCAGCCTTCGCCTCTGATGGATAGCGGCAACTGCGTCGCCATGATCTCCAGCGATGCCGAACGCACCTTCGTGTCGTGGCCGGGGGCGGAGAGCGTGCTCAGCCTCGACATGATGGCTCCGGTGCTGGTCTCGACCGAGGATTGGGTGTTCACGTCAGGCTATACGCTGAGCTATCCCGGCAGCCGCGACGCGCTCACCGACTGGATCGAGACGCTGCCGGCGGACATTCCACTTGTCTTCGACCCGACGCCGGTCGTTTCGGACATTTCGCGCGCCACCCTGTCGCGGGTGCTCGCCCGCACGACCTGGCTGAGCTGCAATACGACGGAAGCCGCCGACATTGCCGGCCCGGGCGATGCCGACGCCCTTGCGGCGCGATTGCTTGCCGATCATTGTCCCAAGGCCGACGGCGTCGTCATCCGCTGCGGCGCCAGGGGCTGCCATATCCGACTGGCGGACGGTTCCGCCGGGACCATTCCCGGTTTCAAGGTGGCGGCGGTCGATACCAACGGCGCCGGCGACACTCATATTGGCGCCTTCGTAAGTGCGCTCGCGCGCGGCATGCTGCCTTTCGAGGCGGCGCGCTACGCCAATGCGGCGGCGGCCATTTCGGTCACTCGCCATGGCGGTTCATCCGCGCCCACAGACGCGGAGATCCGGACTTTCCTGAGCCATGCCGACGGTGGCTCGACCGGCGCGCGAGGCCAGAACCGGAAGGCCCATCAGACAGCCTGATTAAGCCCGGGAAGCGGGCAAACAAAAGAGAGGAACGAACATGCGCATGCCTGACTTTACTGCCCTGCTGACGGCGACGGCCGTCTTCACCTCCGCACTTACTTTTGCCGCCAAGGCCGATGAAGTGCACGTGCTCAACTGGAAGGGCTACGGCGCCGACGAGCCATGGGCGATCGCCGCCTTCGAGAAGGCGACCGGCCATAAGGTGGTCAACGACTTCTTCAATTCCGAACAGGAAATGCTGACCAAGATCCGCACCAATCCCGGCCTCTATGACGTCGTCATGATCAACGCCGCCTTCAACGACCAGGCGATGGCTGAAAAGCTGATCCAGCCGATCGACACCTCCAAGCTGCCCAACTATGCCGATATCAGCAAGGACAAGGCGAACTCGCCGATGCTCGACCATGACGGCAAGGTCTATGGCGTGCCGTGGGTGTGGGGCCTGACCGCCCTTGCCATCAACGAAAAGTCCTTCGACAAGCCGCCGACGTCGATCGCCGAAATGTGGAATCCCGCCCACAAGGGCCGCGTCGTCATCCGCGACGACGCCGTCGAGGCGGTGCAGTTCGGCGCCATCGCGACGGGCCAGAACATCAACGACATCAAGGATATGGACGCGGTCAAGACGAAGCTCACCTCGCTGATGCCGCAGATCAAGACCTTCTGGAGCTCGGAGAACGACTGGAACCAGATGGTGGCTTCCAACCAGATCGACATCGGCACCTATTGGAGCGGTTCGGCCGACCGCGCCAAGACGCATTTCAAGCTGCCGGTCTCGCTCGTGATCCCGCAGGAAGGCGCCGTCGCCTGGCTGGACGCCTTCTCCATCCCGGTCGGCTCCAAGAATGTCGCGGGCGCCGAAGCCTTCATCAATTACATGATCGATCCGAAATTCTATGTCGAATGGGTCACCAAGGTCGGTGCACCGGTGTCGGCCAACACCAAGGCGGTGGAAGCGTTGCCCGAGGATTCGTTCAACCGCAAGGTGATGGGTGATCCCACAGTCGCCAAGCGCATCCAGTTCCAGGCTCCGATCACCGATGCGCAGCGCGAAGCTTATCTTACGCTCTGGCAGCAGCTCAAGGTCGACGTGAAGTAAAACCCGCGCCAGGGCCAGCCGGCGTTCGCGCCGGTTGGTCCTTCCAATCCGGGGAGGAGGATAGCATGGCAGCAGAGGGTGCGGTCGCAGTGCGCGGCGGGCTGAGGTCGGCACTGCCGCTGCTGGCGCCCGCCTATCTCTGGCTGACGGTGGCGATCTTCCTGCCGTTGTCGGCCATGGTGTTCTTCTCGTTCATGACCGACCTGCCGCTGACGGGAAAGCCGTGGGCGTTCACGCTTGGCAACTACGCCGCCTTCTTCTCGCAAAGCCTGTACCTGACACTGCTGCTTGCCTCGCTGCGCCTCGGCCTCGAGGTGACCTTGTGGTGCATCGTCATCGGCTATCCCGCGGCTTATGTACTGGCCAAGGTGCTGAAGGGGCGCAGCCGCGAGGCGATCTTCCTGCTCGTCATCCTGCCGTTCTGGTCGAACGGGCTGGTGCGCATCTTCTCCTGGGCGATGGTTTTGCGCGAAGGCGGCATTCTCGACACCGCGCTCAACGCTGTGCTGCCGTTCAAGATCAACATCGACCTCATGTATTCCTATCCGGCGATCATCATCGGACTGGTGCACTCCTATGTGCCCTACATGGTGCTGACCTGCTATCTCACTTTGCAGGCGATCGACGATTCATTGCTCGAGGCCGGACGCTCGCTCGGCGCCTCGCGGCTGCAGGTGCTGAAGCGGGTCATTGTCCCGCTATCGATGCCGGGCCTGGTGGCGGGCGCGGCCCTCATATTTGTGCCCGTCGTCGGCTCCTTCATGGAGCCGCGGATCCTCGGCGGCCGCAGCGGTACCTTTTACGGCACGGTGATCGAGGACCAGTTCGTCGCCGTGTTCAACTGGCCGCTGGGGGCCGCACTCTCCTTCATTCTGCTGGCCGTCGTGCTGATCATTCTGGCGCTGGCCGCACCGGTGCTGCGGAGGGTGGCGTGATGGCGACGACGCGTATCCTGGAGTGGCTCGGCCGCCTCTATATCGCGGTGCTGCTCGCCTTCCTGTATTTGCCCATCATTATCATGGCGCTGATGTCGTTCAACGTCTCGCCATTCTACCAGCTGCCGTTCGAGTGGACGACGGAATGGTACGCCTCGCTGTGGCAGAACGACCAGCTCATCGCCGCCACCTGGAACAGCATCGAGATCGCCGTCATCACCACGGTCATCTCGACCGTGCTCGGCTCGGCCGCGTCCCTGGCGCTCTACCGCAATGAATTCCGCGGCAAGAAATTCCTGCAGGCGCTGTTGTTCCCACCGATCGCCATTCCCTGGCTGATCACCGGCACGGCGATGCTGATCTTCTTCTTCGGCATCGGCATTGGACGCGGCCTGTTCGCCATCCTGCTCGGCCATGTCGCGCTGGCATTGCCCTATGTCATCGTCGTCGTCTCGGCCCGGCTGCAAACTTTCGCACCGGAGCTGGAAGAGGCGGCGCGCTCGCTGGGGGCCAATCAGTGGCAGGTAACGAACCGGGTTACGCTGCCGTGGATCATGCCGGGTGTGATCGCGGGCGGCTTGTTTGCGTTCGCCGTGTCGTTCGACCAGTTCGTGGTGTCCTACTTCCTGGCGACGCCGGGGCAGACGACGCTGCCGGTCGAGATCTACGCCGCGATCCGCAAGGGTTTCACGCCCGAGATCAACGCGGTCTCCACCATCATAATCGTGGTGTCGATGGCGCTGATGCTGCTCACAGCGCGCTTCTTCAAATTCGGCGGAGAGAAATAATGGCGGGCGTTCAGGTATCAAACGTCTCGCGCAGCTTCGGCGCGCACAAGGCGTTGGACGACGTCTCGATCGATTTCGTCGATGGCGGCTTCTACGCGCTGCTTGGGCCATCAGGCAGCGGCAAGACCACGCTGCTCAGGCAAATCGCCGGCTTCGATTTTCCCGACAGCGGCCGCATCGCCATCGGCGGCGAGAGCGTCGAGCGGGTACCGGTCGAGAAGCGGCGCATCGGCATGGTGTTCCAGAACTACGCGCTGTTCCCCAATATGAGCGTCGCCGACAATGTCGCCTTCGGCCTGTCGGTGCGCGGCGAGGCCAAGGCGGTGATTGCCACCGAGGTGCAACGCGCGCTCGACCTCGTTCAGCTCGGCTCGCTCGGCGGTCGCAAGCCGCATCAGCTCTCCGGCGGCCAGCGCCAGCGGGTCGCGCTGGCGCGCGCCATCGTCACCAAGCCACGCGTGCTTTTGCTCGACGAGCCGCTCGGCGCGCTCGACAAGGCGCTGCGCGTCGACATGCAAATCGAGCTCAAGCGCATCCAGCGCGAGATCGGCATCACAACCATTTTCGTCACCCACGACCAGGAAGAGGCGCTGACGATGAGCGACTGCATCGGTATCTTGCGCGATGGCCGGCTGGTGCAGGAAGGGCCGCCGGAGGAGATCTACGACAAGCCGAAAAGCGAATTCGCCGCCATCTTCCTCGGGGATGCCAACATCTTTCGCGGCGATACCACCGGCAACGGCATCCGCTTGGCGGACGGCACGACGATCGCCGCCGGGGCCGGCGCCAGGCTTGCCGCCGGCGCAAAGGCAAGCTGCGCCGTGCGTCCGGAGCGTATTCGGATTGCCCTGGATGCCGGAACTTCGGGCGGCGATGCCAACATACTGAAGGGCCAGGTTTGCAAACGCATCTTCGCCGGCAACAACAGCACCTACTTTGTCGAGCGTGCCGGCCAGACGCTGAAGGTCATCGTCCAGAACACCGGCGCTGACAGGCTGGCGGAAGGTCAGCATGTCGTACTACGCTGGTCCCCGCAGAGCACGGTGTTGATCCCTGCGGGGTAGTTCACTGAACTGCTGGCGTTCCTTCGCGCCATAAGATCGAGTAGGGGCCAGAGCGGCAATGACGTTGGAATTGACTGCCGAGGACCAATCCATGCTCGACGGCGAGCAAGGGCCGTCGGCGGCCGCGGCCATGAAGATCCTCGTCGCCTTTTCCAAAGCCGTCGGAGCGGACAGCCTCCTCGACATTGCCGGCGCCCATATCGATGGCTGCCTCTACCATGGCACGGCAGGGCTCGATTTCGTCGAACGGCTGGTCGAGGGCGGCGGCCGCGTGCAGGTGCCGACGACGCTCAATGTCGGCTCATTCGATCTCATCCATCCCGGCATGGTGAAGATGCCCGCGGCGGAGGAAGCGCCGGCGCGGCGGCTGATGAAGGCGCATATCGAGCTCGGCTGCCAGGCGACCTTCACCTGCGCGCCCTACCAGACGCGGTTCCGGCCAGATTTCGGGCAGCAGATCGCCTGGGGCGAATCCAACGCCATCGTGTTTGCAAATTCGGTGATCGGCGCGCGCACCAACCGCTATGGCGATTTCATCGACCTGTGCTGCGCCATGACGGGCCGCGCGCCGGCCTGGGGCCTGCATCTGAGCGAGAACCGGCGCGGCCGCATCCTGTTCGAGCTGGACTTTGCTGAGCCAGAGCCGAGCGACGCCCTGTTCGTCGGCGTCGGACTGATCATCGGGCAACCCAGCGGCGATCGCGTTCCGGTTGTCACAGGTCTGCCACGGCCGCGCGACGAGGACCAGCTGAAGGCGCTGGGCGCGGCAGCAGCGACTACCGGCGCCGTGGCGCTGTTCCATGCGGTCGGCATCACGCCCGAAGCGGGAACGCTCGACGAGGCGTTCCATGGTCAAGCGCCGGAAGAGACGATCCGCATCACGCGCGCCGATATCGATCATGCACTGGCCAAGCTGTCGCGCGTACCCGACGGGGCGCCGCTGGCGGCCGTGTCGCTGGGCACTCCGCATTTCTCGCATGCGGAATGGATGCGCCTGCTGCCCTTGCTGCGTGCCATCGCGCCGGGCAGGGGCATCCCGATCTATGTCAACACCGGTCGCGCGACGCTGACGCGATTGCAGGAGGAGGGCGCGCTTGATGGCACACAGGCGTTCGGCCTGATCCCCGTCGCCGACACCTGCACCTATGTCACTGCGATTCTGGAACGGCTCGACGGCGTGGTGATGACCAATTCCGGCAAATGGGCGCATTACGCTCCGGGCAATATTGGCGTGACGGTTGCGTTCGCGGATATGGCGGATTGCATCCGCTCCGCCGCGGTGGGGCATGTCGTGCGGGGCGCGTCATGACCGCGCCGGTGGAACCGGGCGTCGTCCAGCGATCCGGCACCTTCCAACTGGCCGGGAGTGCCGAGGGCCGGGCGTTGGTATTCTCGCAACCGCTGAGCTTCTGGGGCGGCGTTGATGCCACGACAGGCGACATAACGGATCACTCGCATCCTGGCCTCGGCCAGAACGTCGCCGGGAAAATCCTGATCATGCCGAGCGGGCGCGGCTCCTCGTCCTCATCCTCGGTGCTGGCCGAGGCAATCCGCAGGGGCACGGCTCCGGCCGGCATCCTCCTGGAACGGCCTGACCCGATCCTGGCAGTGGGCGCCATCGTCGCGGAATTTCTCTACGGGATCAGCATGCCGCTGGTGGTCTGCGAGATTGACGGCATTGTTTCCGGCGAGCGGATCGCGATCGATGTCGGCGGGGATGACAGGGCAATTGTCCGCAAGGAAACCGTTTCCTGACCAAGCTCGACGCGGACGACGAAGGCAGTTGCGGCTTCGCTCCCCGCCAAATCTCATTTCTTTCAAAACGGCCTTCCGTTCGAACAAACTTTTCGCCCGGCCCGAAACATTGGCACGATATTCCAAGCGGCGCGGTTGACCGGAGGCGGGTTGTCTAGCCTATAATTCTACTAAATTCATAGACTAACTTCGTCCGGCGCTGCACGGCATGGTCCGTCTGAGCGGCAGCAAGAAGGGAGCGCATTGATGCCGAAGACAGAATCCAACTCGATCGAGCTTGGCACCAAAGCGGCCGATTTCCTGCTGCCCGACGCACAAGGCGTGCTGCACCGGCTCGGCGATTTCGATGCAAAGCCCGCCTTGCTCGTCGCCTTTATCTCCAACCGCTGCCCTTTCGTCGTGCTGATCCGCGAGCAGCTTGCCGCTTTCGCCAGGGAATATGCGGGCAAGGGGCTGCAAGTGGTGGCCATCAATGCCAACGACCATGAGGCGCATCCCGAAGAGACGCTGGCCCGCATCGGCGAGGAAGTGGAGAAATTCGGCTATTCCTTCCCCTATCTCAAGGATGCCTCGCAGCAGACGGCGAAAGCCTATGGCGCGGCCTGTACACCCGACTTCTTCCTGTTCGGCGCCGGCCGGCGGCTTGCCTATCATGGCCAGTTCGACGATGCGCGGCCGGGCAATGGCAAGGCGGTGACGGGTAACGACCTGCGCGCGGCGGTCGACGCGGTGCTGGAGGGCGGCAGGCCCGCCGCCGGCCAGGTGCCGTCGATCGGCTGCAACATCAAATGGAGCGCCGGCAATGAGCCGGCGTGGTTCTCGGGCGCTGCACGCGCTGCTTAGCGCCTCGCACTCCTTCGCAGAGCATCCATGTCCATGCCTCAAAAATCCGCGTCCGACAGGCTGCAACTCCAGACCGACGTGCTCGTGCTGGGCGGAGGCCCGTCCGCAGCCTGGGCGGCGGTCGCCGCTGCCGAAAGCGGCGCGCAGGTGGTGCTGGCCGACAAGGGCTATCTCGGCACCAGCGGCGCCACCGCGCCGTCCAATACGGGTACCTGGTGCGTACCGCCGGGCGACAACAGGCATGCGGTGGTCGAGCGACGCTGGCAGCGCACCGGCGAGCTTGCGGACCAGCGCTGGATGCTGCGCTGCGTAGACACGGCCTATCGCAACCTGCTCAGGCTTTCCGAGTGGGGCTATCCGTTCCCGAGCGAGGATGACGGCCGGCTCTACATCGCCAATCTGCGCGGGCCCGACTACATGCGCTTCATGCGCCGCCGTGTGCTTCTGGCTGGCGTTACCGTGCTCGACCATCATCCGGCGCTGGAACTCCTGTCGGATGGCGATGCCGTCGTAGGCGCGGCCGGTATCGGCCGGCAGGCCGGCCAGGACTGGCGCGTCGACGCCAACGCAGTGGTGCTGGCGACCGGCGGCTGCGCTTTCCGTGAGCGCATCCTCGGCGGGACTGGACTGACCGGCGACGGCTATCTGATGGCGGCGGAGGCCGGCGCCAGCCTGTCGGGCATGGAGTTTACCGGCAAATACACGTTGGCGCCCTTTGGATCTTCGCTGAACAAGGGGCTGCCGTTCCGCTGGGCCTCGTTCCATCGCGAGGATGGATCGCCGATCCTGGGCCCTGCCGGTGAGCCGCTGCGCAACGGCATCGGCGACCGCGAGGACGAGGTGGCGCGCGCATTGATCGGGGGACCGGTCTATGCGCGCCTCGATCAAGCGGAACCAGCGCTGCAAGGCTGGTTGCGCCAAGGGCAGCCGAACTGCTTCGTGCCTTATGACCGCGCCGGTGTCGATCCATTCACCGAGCTGTTCCGCATCACCCTTCGCGCCGAAGGCACGGTGCGCGGCACCGGCGGCATCGACATCGTCTCCGACGACTGCGCCACCGGCGTGTCCGGCCTCTATGTCGCAGGCGACGCCGCCAGCCGCGAGATCATGACCGGAGCGGTATCGGGCGGCGGCGCCGTCAACTCCTCCTGGGCGCTGGCCAGCGGCTGGTGGGCGGGCAAGGGCGCCTCAGCCCATGCAAGGCGTCGCGGCGGCAAGGCATTCCGCGGCACCGCGGAACCGCTCGGCCAGGCCGGCCTGCGCCCGGCGGCAGCGGCGCGCGCCGACATCGCGGCAGCCGAGGTCATCGAGGCTGTGCGCAACGAGGTGACGCCGCTCGACAAAAATTTCTTCCGCAACGGCGAGAGCTTGGAGAAAAGCCGGGGGCGGCTGGAGAGTGTCTGGCGCGACGTGCGCGACCATCTGCGGGGCGAAGGGGTGGACCGGGTCCGCGCGCGCGAGGCGGCGTCGATCGCCGCCGCGGGGCGCTGGTCGGTGGCGGCCGCGCTGCATCGGACAGAAAGCCGCGGCATGCATCGGCGCACCGATCTGCAGGGCAAGGACCCGGCCCTCGCGCATCGGCTGGTCATCACCGGCGTCGACGACTTCCGCATTGCCGGGGCGCCGGAGCGCCTGGCGGAGCTGGCGTCATGATCGAGATCGTCTCGGCCGCGCGCTGCGTCGAATGCGACATCTGCGTCAAGGTGTGCCCGACCAATGTGTTCGACGCTACCAAGGACGGCGCGCCTGTGATCGCCCGTCAGGACGACTGCCAGACCTGCTTTCTCTGTGAAATCTACTGCCCGACCGACGCGCTTTACGTGGCCGAGTTCGCCGAGGGGCCGACCGGCATCACGGAAGCGCAGGTCGAGGCACGTCAACTGTTCGGCGGCTACGCCCGCGCGCTCGGCTGGAAGCGCGGCAAGGCCGGCGGCTCTGAATTCGACCCGACGCACCGCATCCGCGTGGCGCAATAGGAAGCGACAGGACATGGACCGCATCGTCGTCAGCGATATCAAGAAGACCTTTCTGCTCAAGCCGGGGCAGTTCGTCACCGTCGACGGCGAGGAGACCGACCGCGTCACCGTGCTCGACGGCGTCGATCTTTCGATCAGCAAAGGCGAGTTCATCACTTTGGTCGGCCCGAGCGGCTCGGGCAAATCTGTGCTGCTCGACATCATCGGCGGGCTGACGCAGGCGAGCGGCGGCGATGTCCAGCTCGACGGCCGGCGCATCACCAGGCCGGATCCTAAGACCGGCTATGTCTTCCAACAATATGCGCTGTTTCCCTGGCGCACGGCGCTGGCCAACATCGAATACGCGCTGGAGGTGCGTGGCGTCGCCAAGGCCGAGCGCACGGTGACGGCGCGCCATTTGTTGTCGTTGTTCGGTCTTGCCGGTTTCGAGGACCGTTTCCCCAACCAGCTCTCCGGGGGCATGCAGCAGCGCGTGGCGATCGCCCGCGCCTTGGCGAGCAACCCGGAAGTGCTTTTGATGGATGAACCCTTCGCCGCACTCGACCAGCAGACGCGCGAGCTCCTGCAGGGCGAGTTGCTGCGGATCTGGGGCAAGATCAAGACAACAGTGATCTTCGTTACCCATTCGATCGACGAGGCAATCTTCCTCGCTGACCGCGTGGTGGTGATGACGGCGCGGCCGGGCGCGGTGAAGGAGATCATAGACATCGACCTGCCACGGCCGCGCGACGGGGACATCCGCGCCAGCGCCGGATTCAACGGATATCGCGGCCGCGTCTGGGACGCGCTGCGCGATGAGGTCAACAAGGCGCAAAAGGACTGGACGCTGTCGCCAGCCTTCAGTCATTGAGGAGGTAGAGCCATGGCTTATCTTACCGAAAAGTTCGGCCCTGCCGGCGCTCTTCATCTGTTTGCCGGCGCCGGCGAGACGGCGGCCGCCGCAAGAGTCCCGGCCATCACCGCCCACAGTGCCAAGGTCCGGCGCAAAGGGACGAGCCACGGGACTTTCCTTTACGGCTTGCCGCTGCTCGGCCTGTTCTTTCTCGTGTGGGAAATCGCGCCACGGCTCGGCTGGCTGAACCGCATCTTCTTTCCGCCGCTGAGCGAGGTGCTGGTCGCTTGGTGGAACCTGCTCGCCTCGGGCGTTCTGGTCGAACATATCGGCATCAGCCTGCAGCGCGCTGCGATCGGCTTCGCTTTCGGCGTGGTGGTGGCCATTCCGCTCGGCCTGCTGATGGGGCGCTACTCGCTGTTCGAGAAGGTCTCTGACCTGCTTGTGCAGACGCTGCGCAACACCTCGCAATTCGCGCTGCTTCCGGTGTTCATCCTTTTGCTCGGCATCGGCGAGGAATCGAAGGTGGCGATCACCTTCTACTCCTCGGTCTTCTTTCTGCTGGTCAACACGATCAGCGGCGTCAAGTCGGTCGATCCGCTGCTGATCAAGGCGGCGCGCTCGATGGGTACGTCCGACTTCGACCTGTTCCGGAAGGTTATCCTGCCGGCCAGCATCCCCTCTGTTGTCGCCGGCGCAAGGCTGGCGGTGAAGTCGTCGCTGTTCGCGGTGATCGGCGCCGAGATGCTGGCGGCCAAATCCGGCCTCGGTTTCCTTATTCAGAACTCGCAGTTGATGATGGAAACGGCGGACATGTATGCCGGCATCCTGACGCTGACCGTCATCGGGCTCACCGTCAACTATTTGCTCGTCTGGTTCGAGCGCTGGGCGACCGCCTGGAAAGGCCAGTCCGAGTCCTCGCTCATCTGAGCCGTTCACTCATTCCAATCAGCAAGGATTTTCCTCATGTCCAACATTGCATTCGACGGATTTCGCCGGCTGTTCCTGAAGGGCGCCATTGCCGTCGTCATCGGCCTTGGCGGCATGCCCGCCTTCGCGCAGGACAAGCCCGAATTCATCCGCATCGGCAGCACCGCGCCGGGGCACCTCAAATTCGTCCTCGCACAGAACGACGGCTGGTGGGAAAAGGAGTTCGCCAAGGACGGCATCAAGGTCGAACTTGTCACCTTCAATGGCGGCTCCGAGGCGACGACGGCGCTTGCGACAGGCGCCATCGAATTCACCTATACCGGCAACAATCCCGCGTTGCGCGTCGCCGCCTCCGGCGCCGATGTCAAGCTGATTGGCCTGTCGAGCTATGTGCGGTCGGGCGGCTCGTATATCGTGGTCAAATCCGACTCTCCACTGAAGACGCTGCAGGACCTCAAAGGCAAGAAGGTCGCCTATCTCACCGGTACGGTGCGGCACTCGAATCTCAGCAAGGCGCTGAACAGCGTCGGCCTGACGACCGGTGATGTCGAGGGATTGAACCTGCCTTTCGAGGCATCCGGCCCGGCACTGCTGCGCGGCGACATCGACGCCCTCGTCGAAACGGATTCGACCGCGGCCAAGCTGGTCGACACCGGCGAGGCACGGGTGCTCTTCGACACCAGCACCCATCCGGAATGGAACGTGCCGAACGTTATTTCGGTCAACGGTGCCTTCGCGGCGAAATATCCCGACCTGGTCAAGCGGCTGCTGAAGGTCGACATCGAGATTTCGCGCTGGGCCGATGCCCATCCCGACGAGACGATCAAGACATTCGTCGAGGCGACCAAGTCGTCGGAGAAATCGGTACGCAAGACCTATGCGGACGGCGTTTTCCACCAGGATCCGAGGCTGACCGACGATGCGATCGAGGCGCTCAAGGGCGAAGAGAAATTCATGGCCGGTGCCGGGCTTTTGAAGGGCTCGATCGACTACGGCAAATGGATCGACAAGAGCTTTGTCGACGCGGCCGGCGCGGAAGTCGCGGCCGTCCAGTAGCGGGCGTGCTGAACGGGCAGGGGTTCCGGCGCCGCTCCATTTCAGAGAGTGTCAGATCTCCGGGATGTTCTCCTTGAAGATCACCTGGAGCCTCGGCTGGTGCAATTCGTAAGGCAGTCTCCGGACCGCATGGGTCAAGGTGTTGAGCGCTTCGCGCGCTTCGACGCGCGGGTTCTGGTCGATGACCGCGTCGAGCGTGCCGTCGAGCAGAAGCTCCTTGGTGCCTTCGGTTACCTCATGGCCGAGGAAAACCATCGATATCGCACGGCCGCGCTCCTTGAGCGCGCGGGCAATGCCGGTGTTGCCCGCGCCGACATTGTAGATCGCGGCCAGGTCGGGGTGCCGCTCCAGAAGGGCTGATGCCTCCGAATAGGCCTTTTCGCGGTCGTCAAGCATCTCGCGCATTTCGACGATCTCCAGATTGGGCGATTCCTCGGCCAATATGTGCCGGAATCCCATCTCGCGTTCCTCATGGCCGCGATAGGAGAGCGAGCCGGCGAACAGCGCCACCTTGCCAGGACGTTCCGAGCCCATGAAACGGTTGAGCAGGTAGCCGGCCAGCCGCCCGGCGGCGCGGTTGTCGATGCCGATATACGCGACCCTTGGCACATGCAGGATGTCGGAGGCGATTGTCACCACCTTGACGTCGTTGGCCGACAGCGAGCGGATGGCCTCGCGCACCGTTGGATGGTCGAGCGCGATGACCCCAACGCCCTGCGTCTGGCCGCGCAGATCCTGCAAAAGGCGTGCGAGCCGGTCGGGATTGAAACCCTCAATGGTGGCGATATGGACATCGAGATCCGGCCGCGCCAAGGCTTGGGCTTCGATGTGGCGATGCAGCATCTTGATGAAGGAATTGGTGCCGGCCGGCAGCGCGAAGTCGAGCCGGATGACATCGCCGGACAAGGGCTTGAGAGGTGCCCCGTTCGCGCCTTCGGCGATGTAGCCAAGACGCTGCGCCATTTCGAGCACGATTTCGCGCGTGCGCGCCCGCACCCCCGGACGGTTGTTGAGAACACGGTCGACGGTGGCGGCGGAAACGCCGGCTTCCCGGGCTATGTCAGTCAGGGTGGAACGCACCGTCTTTCATCTCCTCAATGCATCAGGATCACGCAATGCCGACCGCCGGCCGGGTGGCGACTGCTCTTCGCCATCCGCGATTCTGATGGGAAATGATGTATCCGGCCTTGGCCGATGCGCAAGCCGCCGGGCTAAATCAGATCGCCCGGCAGGATCGCATCGCCGTGGGAAGATAGATTTCCCATCAAATCGAGGCATCAGGAGCGGTGTATGGATTCCGGTATGACGCATTCCTTCGCCTTTCTGCTAGATTGTGAGGTGTTTTGATTATTCATGATGTTGACAGCCTTCCGTGACTGCCGTCAATATCCCTCATGGGCTCGTGGAGGAAACATTGGCCCCGAGGGAGGGAATTCCAATGCCTGATCCGATCCGCATGCCGCGGCTCCGGTTGCCAGCATCTGGAGGCGCGTTGGCGAGATGACGACGGCCGCGAAGAGAGAATTCTGGGAGGAAGACATGGCAGGCAAAGGCTTCGAGCCGGACGTGAAGGTTCGCACCAGCGAATTCAAGATCGGCTGCGTCGGCGCCGGCATGATCATGGCTGAATGCCATCTCGCGGCCTATAAGGAAGCAGGCTTTCCTGTCGTGGCGATCGCTTCGCGTACAAGGGCGAATGCGCAGAAGGTCGCCACGCGCTGGGGCATTCCGACCGTCCACGACACGCCGGAACGACTGATCGAGGATCCGCAAGTCGAGATCATCGACCTGGCTTTCCCACCGGACCAGCAGCCGGCGCTGATCCGCCACGCGCTGAAGCAGAAGCACATCAAGGCGATCCTGGCGCAGAAGCCGCTGGCGCTGTCGGTCGAGGAAGCGGTGAAGCTGCGCGACGAGGCGGCGAAGGCGGGCAAGATCCTCTCGGTCAACCAGAACATGCGCTACGACCAGTCGATGCGCGTGCTGAAGCAGATCATCGACAGCGGCGCGCTCGGCGACGTCGTCTTCGCGCAGATCGACATGCATGCGATCCCGCACTGGCAAGGCTTCCTCGAGGAGTACGACCGGCTGACGCTTGCCAACATGAGCGTGCATCATCTCGACGTGCTGCGTTTCCTGTTCGGCGATCCCGATGAGATCACCACGCTGACGCGCAAGGATCCGCGCACGACTTTCGAACACACCGACGGCATCACCGTCTCGACGCTGCGTTTCCCGTCCGGCGTGCTCGCCGTGTCGCTGGAGGATGTCTGGTCCGGTCCGCGGCAAGAAGGCTACAAGGACGACCAGCACATCAACTGGCGCGTCGACGGCACCAAGGGCGTCGCCAAGGGCACGATCGGCTGGCCGACCGGTGCGGCCTCGACGCTCACCTATGCCTCGGCCGAGACAACGGATGGCGAGTGGGTCAGCCCAAGCTGGGACACGATGTGGTTCCCGCATGCTTTCATCGGCGTGATGGAACAACTCCAGCACGCCGTGAAGACAGGCACGCCACCGGCGCTTTCCGTCGCCGACAACGTCAAGACCATGGCGCTGGTAGAGGCGGGCTATCGCTCGATCGCTTCGGGCCGCACGGTCAAGCTTTCCGAAATCTCGACAAACCCGATCAATTGAAATCACTGGTAACTGAATCGCTTACAGGGAGGAATTCACACCATGATGCAGGCAGGTATTTTCACGGGCTATTTCCCGTACGGCCTCGAAGAGACGGCGAAGAAGATCCGCGGGCTCGGTTTCAACACGGTGCAGCTCGACCTGCATTTCAGGGATATCGACCTGTCCGCCGGGCAGATCACCAAGGACAAGGCCAAGACCGTGCGCGATGTCTTCCGCGACCACAACCTGCCGGTCTGCTGCGTGTCGGGCTACACCAACATCATCCATCCCGACAAGGCAGAGCGCGACAAGCGCGTCGGCTACCTCAAGGAGATCATCCGCAACGCCCGCCATTTCGGCTCGCCCTACGTGATCTCGGAAACCGGCACCTACAACACCGAATCCGACTGGGTGCACCACCCCAAGAACAAGACCGAGGAGGGGTTCGAGGAATGCCGCAAGGTGATATCAGATCTTGCCCAGACGGCCTATGACCATGGCGCGGTCTTCCTGCTCGAAACCTATGTCAACAACGTCGTCGGCTCGGTCGAGGAGACGGTCAAGATGTTCGCGCAGGTCGATCACCCGGGCCTTGGCCTGCTGATGGACCCGACCAACTATTTCGAGACGCACAACATCGACCGGATGGACCAGATCCTGAACCAGGTGTTCGACACGTTGACGGACAAGATCAGGATAGCGCATGCCAAGGACGTCAAGCGCTCGGGCAGCGACAAGTCGGAAAAGCACGCCGACATCGGCGATGAGGATGCCATGGAAAGCCACACCTTCCGCGGCGTCGGCGAGATCGAACTGCCGGCGCCCGGCCTCGGCTCGCTCAACTACGACCTTTATCTTCAGCGGCTTGCCGAGAAGCACCCGAACATTCCGGTCATCATCGAGCACCTGTCGGAAGACGACGTGCCGCGCGCCAAGACATTCCTCGACGAGAAGTTCCGCGCCAACGGCCTGTGATGGCCGGCCGCGCCGCCTGTGCATGGCGGCACGGCTCCAAACAAGGAGGAAAGCAATGTTGAAATTTGCATTGAAATTGGCGGCTGCCGCGACTGTGCTTGCCGGCATCGCGTTCGGGTCGGCCGCGCAGGCACAGGACGGCCAGAAGACCTTTTATCTACTGTCGCATGGCGGCCCGTCGGACGCTTTCTGGATCGACTGGAACGCCGGCGCCACAAAGGCCTGCGACCAGCTCAAGGTGACCTGCAAGATCTCCTTCAGCGGCGGCGACATGGCGGCGCAGAAGGAAGCCTTCAATTCCGCGCTTGCCGCCAAGCCCGATGGCATCGCCACCACCTCGGCGCAGCCTGGCCTGTGGACCGAGGAGGTCAAGGCGGCGAAGGCCGCCGGCATCCCGATCGTGTTCTTCAACACCGACGATCCGGCGACGGGGCGGCAGGCCTATGTCGGCGCCGACCTGAAGGAGGCCGGCACGATCTGGGCAAAGTATCTTGTCGACCACAAAATGGTGAAGCAGGGTGACAAGGTCTTTCTGCCGGTCGAAGTCCCCGGCGCAAGCTACCAGCAGCTCGAGACCGAAGGCATCGCCAGCGTCTTCGATCCGCTCGGCATCAAATATGACGTGGTCGATTGCGGCACCGATCCGGCCGGCATCATCGCCAAGATGACCGACTATATGGTTGCCAACAATCCGCCGGCGATCATCGCGCTCGGCGATTCCGTGGCGGCCAGCGTCAAGCGGGTCTTCGACGGCGCCGGCGTGCCGGCAGGCAAAATCCCGGTCGTCGGCTGGGGCAATTCGAAGGAGACGGCGCAAGCCGTCCAGGACGGTTTCGTCAACGCTGCGGCCTGGCAGTACCCATCGGCGCAGGGCTTCATGCCGGTAGCACTGCTCGGGCTTGCCGCCTCGGGCGAGCCAATCGGCTACGACATCCACACTTTCGGTCTCTACGACGCGTCGAGCGTCGAGCCGATCCTCAAACTCTACGACAAGAAGTGAAAATGGACGCCCGCCGCGCCGGCGGCGGGCGCCTGCAAACAGCATGGTTCAGAACGTCATGGCAGTCACCGCGGAAGAGGGCGCAGCAAGCGCCAGGAGCAGGTCGAGGCTGATGCGCTCGCCGCAATTTTCCTCGTTCATCATCCTCGTCGTCCTTCTCGTGGTATTCGCGATCGCGGACGGCAATTTCCTGTCGCCGCTCAACATCTCCAACATGATGGCGTTCCTGCCCGAGCTCGGCATCATCGCGCTCGGCATGACGCTGCTTCTGACGGCCGGCGAGTTCGACCTGTCGGTCGGTGCCGTATTCGGCCTGGCGCCAGTGGTCGTGATGCTTCTGGTGCAGAACGGCGGGGTGGATATCGGCGTCGCCCTTCTGGCTGGACTTTTACTGTGCATCGCGATTGGGGCGATCAATGGGGTGATCGTCACCAAGATCGGCATCTCGTCATTCCTGGTGACCCTGTCCATGCTGCTGATCGTGCGCGGCGCGGCCCTCTACATCACGCAGGGTTTCCCGCTGAAGTCGTGGGACCAGCCTGGCTTCTTCGTGACGCTGCTTGCCGGCAGCTTCAATATCGGCTCGTTCCGCTTCTACACCTCGCTGTGGTGGTTCGTCGGCCTGTCGTTGCTGGCAATCTACGTCCTGCGCTATGCCAAGCTCGGCAACTGGATCAGCGCCATCGGTTCCAACCGCAACGCGGCAGTGGCCCGCGGCGTGCCGGCGGACGCCGTCAAGATATGGCTGTTCATCGCCACCTCGGTGCTGGCCGGGCTTGCCGGCATGATCAGCGCCTTTCGTATTTCGGCCGCTTCGCCGGTGGCCGGCACAGGCTATGAGCTCGAAGTGATCGCCATGGTGGTGGTTGGCGGCACGGCGCTGACCGGCGGACGCGGCACCATCCTGGGCACCATCGTCGGCGCGCTGATGCTGCGCGCCATCCGTAACGGCATCGTGCTCGTCGGCGTGCCCGGCCTCGCCTACAACATCTTCGTCGGCGTGATCATCCTCGCCATGCTCATCCTGCATGCTTTGCTGCAGAAAAACGCGGCAAGGAGCTGACTATGATGCAAGAAGTGCTTCGGCTGCAGAACCTGCAAAAATCCTTCGGCAGCGTGCGCGCGCTGAAGAATGCCTCGCTGACGCTGAGAGAAGGCGAGATAGTGGCCCTGCTCGGCGACAATGGCGCCGGCAAATCGACGCTGATCAAGGCGATCTCCGGCGTCTTCCCGGTCGATCGCGGTGACATCTATGTGCGCGGGCAGAAGGTTTCGATCCGCTCGACGCGCGACGCGATGGATCTCGGCATCGAGACCATCCACCAGGATACGTCGCTGGCGCCGGATCTCAGTATCGCGCGCAACCTCTTCCTCGGCCGCGAACCGGTCAATTTCAAATGGTTGGGCGTGTTTGCGCCGCTCGATCTCGCCAAGCTGCGCGATGCTGCCTCCTCCCTGCTGAAGCGCGTCGGCATCTCGAAGAAACTCGACGCCGACGCGCTGGTCTCAACGCTGTCGGGCGGCGAGCGCCAGTCGATCGCCATTTCGCGGGCCATGCAGTTCGCCGCCAAGGTGATCATCCTCGACGAGCCGACCAACAATCTCGGCGTCGAGGAAACCCATGGCGTGCTGCGCTTCGTCAAGGAGATGCGTCAGGCCGGCCATTCGGTGCTGCTCATCACCCACAACATCCATCACGTGTTCGAGGTTGCCGACCGCATCATCGTCATGCGCCGCGGCGAGATCGTTGCCGAGCAGACGGTCGCCGATACCGATCTGCTGACCGTGGAAAGCATCATCACCGGCGCCGACCTGTCGGCTCTGATGAAGAGGGCGCAGTGACGGCATGGTAGAGCTTTACGGCAAGACGCTCTCGCGCCGGCAGGTCTCGGAACGCTCCGGCATGCTGTCGCAGTTCGCCGGCGTGCGGCTGATGACGCTCGGCGACGGGGTGGAGCGCGGTGTCCGCATGCTGGAGTTCCGCACCGGCTCCGGCCTGCGCTTCACCGCACTCGTCGACCGCGCGCTCGACATCGCCGATTGCGACTTCAAGGGCCAGGCGATCGGCTGGCACTCGCCGGGCGGTTTTCGCAACCCCGGTCTTCACGACTATGAGGGGGAAGGGGGGCTGGCCTGGGCGCGCTCCTTTTCCGGTTTGCTGGTCACCTGCGGCCTCGACCATATACTGGGTCGGGAAGAGGTGCCGGCCGAGAACTACAACTATCCCGGCAAGAAGACCGTGATCCATTCGCTGCATGGCCGTGTCGGCACCATCCCGGCGCGGCTGACCGGCTACGGTGAGGCGTGGGACGGCGACCGCTGCGTGCTGTGGGCCGAAGGCATCGTCCAGCAATCGGCGGTATTCGGCGAGGATCTGCATCTGATCCGGCGGATCGAGGCGGATGTCGGCGGCAACGAGATCCGGCTGTCCGACCGCGTCGTGAACCATGGCTTCAATCGCACGCCGCATATGTATTTCTACCATGTGAATGTCAGTCATCCCCTGCTTGACGAGGGCTCACGCTACCTCGCGCCAATCCGCGACGTGGTGTGGGCCGGCCATGCCGGCGAGCGCTATGAGGCGCAGAAGGTCGGCTACCGCACCGTGCCGGAACCGCGAATGGGGTTCAGCGAACAGGTCTGGCAGCATGAAATGGACGCCGATGGAAAGGGCGAGGTACCAGTGGCGGTGGTCAACGACCGGCTCGGCCTCGGCTTCGAAATGGTGACGCGGAAAGACCAGCTGCCTTGCGCCTATCAATGGCAGAATTTCCAGGCCGGACACTATGCGCTGGGCATCGAGCCATCGACGCATCATGTGCTCGGCGATCTCGCCGCGCGCGAACGCGGCGAGATGATCTGGCTGGAGCATGACGAAGGCCGCGCCTACGATGCCGTGTTCCGGGTCCTGGACGGCAGGGAAGCGATCGCCGGCGCCGAAGCCAGGATTGCGGCGATCGCCCGCCAGCCCGAACAGGATTATCCTCGGCCTTCCGGCAATTTCCGGAGACTGGCGGGCCCGGCATGAGCGCGACATGTATTCAAAGCAAGCCCTCCGGCCGGCGGACCGGATTGCGAGCGGTGCGAGAAGTTTGGAGGCCCGTGTGAAGACGATGGCAAAAAAGCGGGATTACAGCCTGGTCGGTGAAAGCACCAGAGCCGCGATCGAGACCGGCCTGGCCTCCGCCGAATGGTACCACACCGATGTCCCCCGCAAGGTGATGAAGGAGCTGATGCAGCGTTCCGACGGGCCGGCGATCCGCGACACCATCATCTGGATTGTTGCGATCCTGGCCTCGGCCGCCGGCATCATATGGTTCTGGGGCTCATGGTGGGTGGTGCCGTTCCTATTCATCTACGGCGTGCTCTACGGCTCGTCTAGCGACTCGCGCTGGCACGAATGCGGCCATGGCACGGCCTTCCGCACGCGCTGGATGAACGATGTCGTGTACCACATCGCCTCCTTCATGCTGATGCGCAATCCAGTGCAGTGGCGCTGGAGCCATGCCCGCCACCACACCGACACCATCATCGTCGGCCGCGATGCCGAGATCGCCGTCATGCGGCCGCCGGACCTGTTGAAGGCGGCGCTGGCCTTCACCGGCATCCTCGATTTCCGCTACTCGCTGCCGACGCTCGTGCGCCAGGCGTTCGGCAAGCTGTCCGACGAGGAAAAGAGCTATGTTCCGGAAATGGAATGGGCAAAGGCCGTGACGGCCGCGCGGTGGCATGTTGCCGTGTACATTGCGACGATCGCTGTCGCGGTCGTCCTCAGGTCATGGATACCGGTGGTGCTGATTGGGTTGCCGCGCCTCTACGGCACCTGGCACATGGTGACCACCGGCCTGCTGCAGCATATCGGGCTGGCCGACAATGTCGTCGACCACCGCACACGCTTCAATCCAATCGACCATCTCTGTCTCCCGCAA